>NZ_JACHLC010000001.1:0-709522 GCF_014207845.1 Chryseobacterium shigense | reverse complement strand
ATGAATGAAATTGCAGAAAAAGGAGTTGCTGCACACTATAAATACAAAGAAGGCTATAAACAAAGCTCCGATGACCGGAATTTTGAAAGGTGGGTTACCGAAATCCGCGATATTCTTGAACAGCAGCAGAATCTTTCTACATCCGAACTTTTAGATAATATTAAACTTAATTTATACTCTAAAGAAGTATTTGTATTTACTCCGAAAGGTGAAATCAAGATCCTGCCTACCAATGCTACCGCTTTGGATTTCGCTTTTTCCGTTCACTCTGATCTCGGAATGAAATGTCTCGGAGCAAAAATTAATGGAAAACTGGTCCCTATTTCTTATGTACTTCAGAATGGCGACCAGATCGATATTTTATCTTCACAGAATCAGAAGCCTAAATCTGACTGGCTGGAATTTGTAGTAACCTCCAAAGCCAAGTCCAAGATCAAAAGTTACCTGAATTCCCAGAAGAACCAGCTGGTAGAAGACGGAAAAGAAATTCTTCAAAGAAAGCTTCGTCATGCCAAGATCAATTTTAATGATGAAGAGGTTAATAAGCTGCAGAAATTTTTCAATCTTAAATCTTCCCAGGAATTATATCTTAAATTCCAGAGCAACGAACTGGATGTCAGCAGCCTGAGAAAATATATTGAAAGTAAAAACGTATTCAATAATTTACTTTCAAGATTCAGAAAATCCCCGTCGAAAAACGTCCAGTTTGAGGAACCGAAAGAGCAGAACCTTGATATGATTGTTTTCGGGAAAGATGAAGAAAAACTGAATTACACTTATGCAAAATGCTGTACGGTAATTCCCGGTGATAAAATTTTCGGGTTCATTACAATTTCAGATGGTATCAAAGTACACAGTGACAACTGCCCGAATGCCATTAACCTGAGAGCACAGTATGATTACCGTGTGATCCCTGCCAAATGGGTAAATGCGGAAAGCTTCAAAAACAGGGTTAAGATCGAAATTGAAGGTCTTGACAGAATGGGAATGATCAACGATATTACAACCGTGATCAGCGGAAGCATGGGAATGGATATGAAAAGTATGTCTATAGAATCCAACGACGGTATCTTTATGGGTAACATCAACCTTGAAGTTAAAAATAAAGGTCAGCTGGAAGAAACATTTAAAAAGCTTAAAGATATTGACGGAGTTTCAAGAGTGAGGCGACTGCAATCATAAACATGAATTTAACTCTATATTTTAAAAAATTTTTCAACAGCAACCAGGCCTCAGGAATTATACTTATTTTTTGTGTACTGGTTTCATTATTAATTGCTAATTCTTCTGCAGGTGAGCTTTTTCAGCACTTTTTAGACAAGGAAGTGGGAACTCGCCTTTTTCATCTCACCTACCCTGTCAGCATATGGATCAATGACGGTCTTATGGCTGTTTTCTTCCTGCTGGTTGGGCTTGAGATCAAAAGAGAAATGATAGAAGGTGAACTGTCTTCTTTCAAAAACGCTTCCCTTCCTATATTTGCGGCTGTAGGCGGAATGCTGGTTCCGGCTGTCATCTATACCATTTTCAATAGCGGCACGGAATACAGCAACGGCTGGGGAATTCCTATGGCTACGGATATTGCTTTTTCACTTGCCATCATTTCAATGCTTGGGAAAAGAATTCCGAATTCCATTAAAATATTCCTTGCAGCGCTGGCTATTGTAGATGATCTGGGAGCTATTCTGGTCATTGCTGTTTTTTATACCGAACAGATTCACTGGACCTATCTCCTGCTCTCATTTGGAACAGCGGCATTGCTTTTTCTTTTAAATTTTCTGAAAGTTACCCGTCTTATTTTTTATATTATTCCCGGATTATTTCTATGGTATTTTCTTCATCATTCCGGAATTCATGCAACAATAGCGGGGGTGTTGCTTGCCTTCTCCATTCCCACGAATGTGTCTGATACAGAAATCTCTCCTCTTGAAAAACTGGAGCATAAGCTTCATTTTCCGGTAAGCTTCCTGATCATGCCAATATTTGCCTTAACAAATACCAATATCGCTTTTACCAACGAAATGGCAGCCGGAGTGACAAGTACACTGGGTTTGGGAATTATCTGCGGGCTGATTCTGGGAAAACTGATCGGAATTAACCTGTTTTCTTTTATTGCTATTAAATTAAAAATCAGTACCCTTCCGTACAACAGCACATGGCTTCAAATGGCTGGTGTAGGATTGCTGGCGGGAATAGGTTTCACTATGTCTATTTTCATTGCCCTGCTATCATTTAAAGATGAAATTCCTATTCAGGATGAGGCTAAATTTGCCATTCTGATCGCTTCTTTCCTAGCCGCTTTTTTAGGATTTATAATATTAAGTGTGAGTTCCAAAAAAGATATAAATGAGGTGGAAAACTAATTATTTTCTCTCATCAAGCCTTCTTTTATGCTCGTCATCACTTTCCAGGTTCGGTTCTGTGACTGATGCATGATAATGAACCGCTTCTTTTTGAATTTCATCAGAAAGCAATTTTTCAATTCTCAGTTTTCTGAGTGCCATATTCAGCTCGTTGCCAAACAACAGAAGGTATACATTAACATTCACCCAAACCATAAGTAAGATCATACTTCCGATGGACCCGTAAAGAACGTTATATCTTGCAATATCTTTTACATAAAATGCAAAGAGGAATGTAGTGATAACAAATAAAACCGTTGTTAAAATGGCTCCTGGAACCGCCTGTCTGAATCTGGCAATCTTCACCGTTCCCAGCCAGTAGAAAAGGGTCAGAAGAATGAAATAAAACAGCGGAAAAGATACAAACCCGATGATCTTGGAAAGGTTATTCACCAGCCACGAAATATCATAAGCCGGCGTAAAAAGCTTCATTACAACTTCCACATAATATACCCCGAAAAGCGCAAGAAAGACAATCGTGATAAAGCCTATTGTTATAAAAAAAGAGAGTATAAATTCTTTTACATCAGTAAGTTTTTCATCCGAATTTTCATTGAATCCATTGATAAGCGAAAAGGTTCCGTTGGTGGCAAAAACCAATGCCAGAACGATCGTCAGATTACTTATTCCTTTCATATTCGGGATGATATTGGTTTCAATATATCCTCTTACATCGCCTTCCATATTAGAAGGGAAAACGTTATGCATCAGCACTTCAAAAATATAAAACTGTAGCTTATCATAATGCGGCATATAAGGCAAAACGGAAAGCAGAAAAAGCAGAAAAGGAAACAGACTGATGGTAAAGCTCCAGGAAATAGCAGCAGCCTTCCGCCCTATCTTACCTTTGAAAATCCCGGAAATATAGATCTGGAACATCTGCCAGAGCGATATTCCCAAAACAGGAATATGTATATCGTCAAAAAATTCTTGAATCTTCAGGATAAATCTGGGAACTTTTATATTCATCTATTTAGTGCATTTTACTTAATAAAAAACAATCCGGTTTATCTCTTTAAACGAAGATATCTGATCTTTTGTCATAAGTCTTTATACAAATATAAACATTTTCCTTTTCCTTATTTCAATAGTAAGGGATTCAATAAGCAGTAATGATCTAATAATTCAGCAGTTCTGCTATTATGGATCAAAAGAAAGGGTCTAAAATAAAAAGATTTGAAAACTAAATGATCCAGACATTACTAATGTCTGAAATCAATATTTTCTTTTATGCTAACATCCTGATCAACTTTCCCCGACCTTTATTTTCCAGCATAAAAATGGTATCTTTGCCCTTTGAAATCCTCTATACATGAGAATCAGCTTACTTTGTATCGGTAAAACGGATGATAAGGAAATCACTTCTCTGATCAACTATTACCTTACCCGCCTTCCCAAACACTGGAATTTTGAAATCACGGAAATTCCTGATGTAAAAAATGCCAAAAACCTTTCTCCTGAGCTTTTGAAAAAGGAAGAGGCCAAGCTGTTCTTCAATCAGATTGATAAAAATGACCTGGTTGTGATTTTGGACGAAAAAGGAAAACAGTTTACCAGCCGTGAATTTTCCCAAAAAATTGATACATGGATGAATTCTTCGGTAAAAAAGGTTCATATTCTTATCGGGGGAGCTTATGGTTTTTCTGAAGAGGTTTACAACCGGGCCAATGAAAAGATGTCTCTTTCAAAAATGACGTTTACCCATCAGATGATCCGCCTTTTTATCGTGGAGCAGCTTTACCGTGCCGACCAGATATTGCAGGGTAAACCTTATCATAATGACTAAAATATTTGTATTTAAAAAAATTCTTGTTTCAGGATCTAAGTTAATAGGATCTTGCCCTATTCAGAGTGTAAACTGATCTGCCTCTTTGCTTCACCAACTACGAAAGCAACGGAATTGGCAATATTGAAACTCCGTATTAATTTTGACATAGGAATAGTCAGATGATTTTCAAAAAGCCCAAGAACCTCTTTACTCAGACCAACGCTTTCCTTACCGAAAACCAACCAGTCACCATCCCTGAAATCATTTTCCAGATATGATTTTTCAGCATGTGAACTCATTAGGAATACCCGCGATGTATCCGGAATATTTTTCATCCATTCTTCCACATTGGCATATTCAGTCACATCAAGATGTACCCAGTAATCCAGACCGGACCTTTTCAGGTTTTTATCATTAATTACAAATCCGAACGGATGAACCAGATGCAGTTTACTTTCCGTACCTACGCATAACCGTCCTATATTTCCGGTATTATTGGGGATTTCGGGTTCTATAAGAACAATATTTAACATTTAGATTTAAAATTTTAAAATTGATAAAAATAGTTTCGGGCCCGGCATTTCATGCCGGGCCCGAAACTCATATCATAAAAAGTTATTTTTTTACACACTTGGCATAATAATCTGCCAAAATAGCTTTTTCATACCCTAAACTTACTGCTTTATCCAGATTTTCACATGCTTCTTTAGGTTTTGCGGTATCAAATAATACCAATGCTTTAGTTACATAGGAATTAGAAAATTTAGGATCTATGGAAATAGCTTTATTAACGTCTGTAAGAGCTTCTTTAGGCTTTTTCATTTTCAAATACACATCTGCCCTTCCGTTATACAGAAGTGATTCCGGCTTTTCAGAGATAAGCTGGTTATAATCTTTTAAAGCGCCATCCAGATCCCCGTTATTTTTTTTAAGATTAGCCAAACCGGTTTTCGCATAAATATTATCCGGTGCAAAGGTCAGGATCTGTTTGAGATCACTCAAAGCGAGATCTTTTTTTCCCTGGCTGTCATAAATTTTGGAACGGGTAAGATAAAATTCAGGATTTTCAGCATCGATCGTAAGACCTGTGGCAATATATTCTAACGCTTTAGTTTTATTTCCCTTTTGACTGTTCAAAGAAGCAAGATTCGCATATACAGGAGCCGATAAAGGATTAGCTTTCATAGCAGACTCATATGATTTCAAAGCTAATGCAGTTTTTCCAAGCCTTCTTTGGGCTGTACCTAGGTTGTTATAATATTCGGACTGGAATTTCTGTATCTGCTCTTTTTCCGCAAGTTTACTGTACTGTTCTTCAGCGCATTTATAATCGGCTTTTTTAAAGCACTCTTCGGCTTTAATTTTATCCTGTGCGTAAAGACTGAATGAGAAGCATATGAATGCTGTCAGTAATAAAGATTTTTTCATGAAGCTATATTTTGTTTGTTGATGACTTTTTTGGCGAGCACTCCAAATATCACTCCCAATAAAGATCCAACAAACGCCCCCACCAAAATATCTATCGGGAAATGCACTCCTAAATATATCCGGCTGTAAGAAACTACCACAGCCCATACAAATATAGCATATGGAAACCAATTAAGTTTCTTTTTCAATAAAATACTTAAATAGGCTGCCAGGAAAAAGGTATTAGAGGCATGGGCAGAATAGAAGCCATACTGACCGCCACATTTCACGATTCTCATATAATGCTCTATGCTGGGATCATGACAGGGCCTTAACCTTGCTACTCCATATTTAAAAATACTGGCCAGCTGGTCGGATACCGTAGCTCCAAGCGCAATGAATATAAGAATGAAAACTAAAGATTTTAGTTTATGATTTTTGTATAAAAAGTAAAGGAATATAATATAAAGCGGAATCCAGATCCATGTACTGGAAATCAGCATCCAAAACTGGTCGAAGGAAGTATCGCCCAGATTATTAAGGTATAGAAAAACCTTTTTATCTTCCTGAATAATCTCCTCCATGAATTATCTGCTTACAGGCCCTTCGTAGGTTTCATCATCGGCAGGCTTGATTTTGGGAGGTTCATTGGCAGAGGAAGGCTCAGTAAGAATATCTTTTTGAATATCCTTCACGGGATTGAAGTCTTTTGCTGCATCCTTTACCTTCTCAATCTCGCGTTTGATCTCAGATACAGGATTATCCGTCTCTTTCATGATCTCAGTTTTAATATCTTCCACTGCGCCACGCATTTTTCTAACACCTGCGCCTAAGTCACGTGCTATCTGAGGAAGTTTATCCGGGCCGAATAATACAACAATCGCCACGGCGATCAATGCCATTTCTCCAATGCTTAATTCCATACAGCAAAATTACAAAAGATTAATGAATCTGTATCTTTAAACTTGATATTTAATAAAATATTAAGTTTTTACAATTATTTTTCTTTTTTCAAAATTTCAATGTCTTTTACAAGCTGCTGCACATCTGTTTGAAGAGTTCCGTTATATATTCCCCTTATTTTTTTGTCACGATCCGCCAAAATTACATGTTCTGTATGGAGAAATTCCGTACTGTCTTTTGTAAATCCCAAATCTTCTTCGGCAAAATAAGACTGACGGGCAAGCTTGTAAATCTCTCCTTTTCCTCCTGTCAAAAAATGCCAGTTCGGATTATTGATTTTATTGAATTTTTTAAATTCTGCCAATTTTTGTGGTGTATCGATCCAAGGTGTTACCGAAAAAGAAAGCAGAACTACATCCGGATCTTTCTCGTACTTTTTATTGACCACATCGAGATTCTTAATCATGATCGGGCATATACTTCCGCATGACGTAAAAATAAAACTTGCGACGTGTATTTTATGATTTATCGTCTTATCAGTAATCATCTCATTATTCTGATCAATAAAAGAAAAAGGAGCAATAGTATGAGGAATCTGCTTTACAGCTTCTTCTCCTGTTATGAAATGAGGATCAAAATCGGGAGTATTATAATAAGGTAAAGATTCTTCTTCATGTTTTTTGCATGAAAATAATGTCAATACCAAAAATACCGCAAAATTATTTCCTGAAAATACTGTCTTTAACATTAACGCAGTTTTTTGTGCCCAACAAACCAAATCTTTTCCCGTTTTTCATTACATAATTGGATCTTATTTTTCCGTTGTCATAAAATTGTTTCTGACTTCCTTCTTCATATCCCAATTTATAATGCATTTCTTTTATCAATCGTCCTTCTCTGTTCCATTCTTTAAACTCTCCGTTATTTTCTCCTTTAAGAAACGAACCCGATATTTTTGGTTTTCCGTTATCCCACCATTCTTTCATGGTTTTAACTTTTGTGCCGTTATCGTAATATCTTTGTTGTCTTAATTTGCCTCCCGGAAAAAACTGCCTCCATTCACCATGTTCTTTCCCTTTGTTGAAGCCCATTACTTCTGCCGTATCTTTCGTATTCGGGAAAAAGGAATAAATAATTCCCGTAAAAGGTAAGCCGTGATTCATCAGCAATCCGTTATTGTTTTCCGGGCTGATATTTTCGATATTATAATATTTCGGTTTTTCGGTTTCTTTATCTGAAGGTTCACAGGATATCAGAAGAAATAAAAAACTAATTGCTGACAGTACCCGGAGTTCCATAGAAACCATTTCCGTTGATATAAGGATCTGTATCGGTAATATGATAATGATAAATTCCGTTCGGATAATCTGCCGTTACAGTTGTATGTCCGTGATAAGCATCTAATGAAGCCGTTGCAACAGTTGTTCCGTTTTCTTCGGGTCCGTAAACAGGGAATCCGTCCAATAAAAATCCTAATAATGCAGATTTTGAAGCTTTTACCGTAGTAAGGTATTTAGGTTCAACATGATAGTGATAATCTCCTCCCGGAGCTGGATGCCCCCACCATTGATCAAAAGAAACGATTTCTCCTGATAAAGGCTGGTTAGGTCCCGCATATTGGTTAAAGAAAGGAACTCCATTAAGAGAAACTCCAATAGGACCAAGAGGTGTTGCAGAATGTGCCGAATTAACTGCAGGATTTATAGGAATTTTAAAGGTATAGCTTTTTGTGGCGATAGAATTCGGGTTTTTGGAAAATGCATATCCTCCAAATGTTGTTCCCGAAAAATTTTCGTAAAGACTGTTGCCCGTAGAATAATATACACTTTTATGATCAGGCGTACCGTTTGTTTTGATATAAACATAAGTACCATCAGATGTTAGGCTTGAGGCACCATAAATTTTGCTGTAAATAGCAGGAACCGTTGAAGAGCCAGTATTGTTGCCAGTTGTTTCTGCCGTATCTTCATTATTACTACAGCTCAAAATAGTTGATAAAGCAAAAAGGCTTACAATAAATTTATTCATTTTCATAAATTCGTGTTAATTTTTGGCAAATATATAAAAATATCACACCAAAAAACACAAATTAGAAAATAATCAACAATAAAATAACGAAAAAGATAGAGCATTCACCATTTAAAGAATTAAAAATTATAAATAATCTCAGAAAAATAAAGAAGAGAATCAAGATATGATTCTCTGCTTTTATCAGTACTAAATCTCAGCTTTTTGGTTGGCTCTCTATTTTATTTCCTGTAAATAGCCATCCATCCATTGACAGTTTTCCTGCGCCTTCAAACACCAATGCCAGAGCAATTCCAATAGCCAGGATATCAAACTGGCAGCCCTCTCCTTTTTGTGTTCCGAACCAGTTCATAAAGAAACCGTTTTCAATATGAGCAGTCAGCATTATTCCTGCCATTAATCCGATAAATGATAAAGCCCAAAATCTTGTACCTAACCCCAGAAGAAGCAGAAATGATCCCAAAAACTCAACCATTATTACGGTAAATGCAACTCCGGAAGGCAAATGCAGGCCATGGGTAAAAATATCCATTGTTTTGGTAAATCCCATTCCGCCGAACAGTCCAAATGTTTTCTGAAGTCCGTGAGGGATAAAAACGATGCTCAATGTCCATCTTAGAAAAGCCCCGGTCCATGTTTCATTTGTTTTAAAAAGTAATTGTTTCATAATAAGAATTAAATGATTAATAATGATGTCTTATATCCTTAGTTAAATAACCGGGCAGAAGCAAATATCCCGTAATTCTGCTTGCTTTCTTTAAAAGGTCCATAACTGTCAAAATTGGCTCCTGCTCCGAAAGTGATGAATTTATGACTCACTCCAAGTCTCAGCATCAGATAGCTGCGGGCGTGTTCACCATCCCTTATGGTTTCCGAGTACAATCCCTGAACCCTTGAATATAAGTTCCAGTTTTCACTGATTTTAGGTTTGTATTCAGCCATAATGAAACCTTCAGCAATACTGTTTTTGGAAAATCCAATACATCTTGGATTAACCACCAATAAAAAATCATTAAAATTTCGGGAATACATAAATCCGGCAGTAGGCCGGAAGCCTGTTGTTGGTGTATAGTGAGAACCGGCTACCAAACGGATGTCTTTGATAACCTCAAAGGTAATATTGGCCTGGATCATGGCATCTTTAGAATTATCCTCCGTCCATTTAGAAGAAATGTTGGCAACGCTGAAGAAACCCAGCTTTTTGCTTCCTTCAAATGTTTTATTGATCGTCATCTGCGAGGCAAAGCCTTTATTTCCGGCTAAAGCTTCAAATATAACGGGAGGATTGGAGCCATGGATATTATTCTGAGAATAAAACAGCAAGGGCATTAAACAGGCTGTTATAAATAGCATTTTTTTCATGTTTTAACCGTCATCAATTATACCAGCAAAATTCTGAAATACAATAGAATATGGTTAGAACAGATGAATCTGTTATCAGGACAGATCAATCCTTTTACGGTAATCAGAAGGACTTACACCACTGTGCTTCCTGAAAAAGCGTGAAAAATAGGAAACATCATCTACTCCCAGTGCAAAAGCAATTTCCGAAACAGAAAGATGAGACAGTGAAAGAAGAGCTTTGGCTTCCATTAATAAAGATTCATTAATGATTTCTGAGGCTGTTTTGCCCGTCACATTTTTTACAGATTTGTTCAGGTGATTGGGTGAAACACTGAGCAGGTCAGCATACTCTTTCACCGAATGCAGATTCTGGATCTCACTGGTGATCAGCTTACGGAAACGGAATACCAATGTTTCGTTGACAGAAAGGTTCGGGTGCGGAAGCTTTTCTATAAAATGCCGGATCTCGCCCAGTAAAGTAAAAAGATACAACCGGATAAGATCTAAACCTTGATTCTGATGATAAAGCGCCTCCATTTGCTGAAGGATAAGAAAGATTCTCTCACGATGTTCATCATCAAGAACCAGAGTAGGATTATAGATAATATCAGCATGGTTCAGGATATCCTGTAAATATTTCAGGCCGGGGCCTTCCGCAATGAATTCATTGGAAAAATGACAGTAAAAACCTTCCACATCGGAGGTATTATGAATGAACGTCCGGATCTTATGCGGAGGAAGCAGCATAATCATTCCTTTTTCCACTCCGTACAGGCTGGAACATACCATTTTTTCGATACTGCCGTTTGCGATAAAAATAAAATCATTGACGGTTTTGCGGTGTGGCTGTGAAGGGGTTTTAGCATCTTTAAGCACCTGTAACGGCTCTATAAAGAATTCATTCAGTTCTTTTCTTGCTGCACTTTTTTCAGTCCAGTCTATATCAAGGATCGGATTAAAATCATCAGGTTTATATTGAGGGATACGACTCATAAGAAATATTTAAACCAAATTAATAAATCTTTTTAAACATCCCGTTTTAAAAATCAGTTTACCCCAATTTCTTATCTTTTTTCTTGAATGCATAATACGTCATTGCTACACTTATCGCCATTAAAATAAATGCCAGGAAAAACGGAGCCCCTGAAAACTCAAAAGGAGCCTCATCATGGGTGAAATAATAAAACAGATTGGTCATCAATGGTGGTCCTATAATGGAAGTAGCACTCATTAAACTGGTTAATGCTCCCTGAAGTTCTCCCTGCTCGTTGGAAGGAACACTTTTCGTAATTACAGACTGCAATGCAGGTCCACAAATCCCCCCCAAACAGTAAGGAACCAAAAAAGCAAACATCATCCAGCCTTCTGTAGCAAAAGCAAACAGAAGCATTCCAATTGCATACAGGGCCAGGCCGTAGTAAATACTTTTCTGCTCACCAAGCCTTGGTGTTGTCCATCGTATAAGAACACCCTGTACCAAACCTACTAAAAGCCCGACTGCTCCTAATGAAATACCCACCATTCTTTCTGTCCAGCTAAATTTATACATGGTAAAAAAGCTCCAGTTACTCTGTACGGCATGGCCTGCAATATAAATTAAAATAAGGGCGACAATAAGTCCCGAAATTTCCGGGTGCTTACCTAAAAACTTAAATGAACCAATAGGATTAGCCCGTTTCCAGTCGAATTCTCTTCTTTTGTCTTTATCTAAACTTTCCGGCAGGATAAAATACCCGTAAAGGAAATTTAACAAACATAATCCGGCGGCGGCATAAAAAGGTACTCTGGCACCATAATGTCCCAGAACTCCACCCAATACCGGCCCGATAATAAATCCAAGACCAAATGCAGCTCCAATAAGCCCGAAGTTCTTGGCTCTGTCTTCATCTGTAGAAATATCGGCAATATAGGCACTGGCAGTTGTTACACTGGCTCCGGTAAGCCCGGCAATAATCCTTCCAAGGAAAAGCCACCAGATTGTGGGTGCAAGCGCCAGGAAAATATAATCAACTGCGAACCCGAACAGGGAAATCAGTATAATAGGTCTTCTTCCATATTTATCACTCAGGTTTCCTACCACCGGAGAAAAAATAAACTGGGTGAATGCATATGCAAAACCAAGCCAGCCACCATATTTTGCAGCTTCACTGATATCTGCATGGATAAGTTCCTCAATTAATTTGGGAACTACAGGAATAATAATTCCCCATCCTGTAATATCAATCAGTAAGGTTATAAATATGAAGCCAATGGCTGCTTTTTTCTTTGAGTTTTCCATAATGCTGCAAAATTAATCAAATCCGAAATATAATGGTTCTAAATTGTGAATTTTAGGGAAGTTGCGGGTTGCGAGTTCTGGGTTGCGAGTTGCGAGTTGAAAAGATTCGGGTTAAAGGTTACGGAATTTTTGACATCTGTAAATATAAGCTTAAACCCTGATCTCTGAATATTAAGTTTTTGAACCTGGAAATTAAATCCTGTAGCCTGTAACCCCTAACTCGAATCTTCGCAACTCGCACAAAAAAAGACCGCTTCTTTTGAAACGGCCTTTACTTATTTATTGTAGTTTATATTACTTTGAAGCAAGTACTTCTTTACTGGTAGTTGTTTTACCATGCACCCCCTCTTCTTTTCCTTTCTTAAGGAAATCGTAAGCGATGGCCGATGCAATAAAGATGGATGAATAAGTACCGAATCCAATACCGATCAACATGGCAAACATGAATCCTCTCAGGTTATCACCACCAAAGATGAAGATCGCCAGAATTACCAGGATTGTTGTAAATGAAGTGTTGAATGTTCTACCCAACGTACTTGAAATAGAGTCATCAAATAATCCAGCCAATGTTAAAGCTTTCTTCTCTCTTAAATATTCTCTAATTCTGTCGAAGATAATTACGGTATCATTGATTGAGTAACCTAATACGGTAAGGATCGCCGCAACGAAATCCTGGTTGATCTCCATATTGAACGGCATAAATTTATGAAGCAGTGAATAAGCTCCTAAAATAATTACCGCATCATGGAATAGAGCTACAACAGCACCCAATGAGAACTGCCACTTTCTAAATCTTAATAAGATATAGATGAAGATACCAGCCAAAGCAGCCACTACAGCAAGGATACCGTGAGTTTTGATATCATCAGCCACTGTAGGTCCTACTTTTTCAGAAGAAATGATTCCTGCGTGCTCTTTATCCGCAGATTTGAAATCGTGCAATGTGGTATTAGCAGGCAGGCTTGTTTTTAAGCCTTCATATAATTTTTGCTCTACAGTCTGGTCAGCTTTTAAAGACTCATCTTCAATAAGGTAATCTGTAGAGATTTTCAGTTGTCTGTCGTTTCCGAAGGTCTTAGCTTCAACAGAAGAGTTCTTACCGTCTTCAGTTTTGAATACTTTTACTAAGTTTTGCTCAATATCTTCCGCGTTAACGGCTTTGTCAAATCTTACCACATAGTTTCTACCTCCTGTAAAGTCGATTCCGTATTTGAAACCGTGGATAGCGATAGATGCGATACAAACTACCGTTAAAACAGCAGAAATGATATATGCATATTTTCTTTTCCCAATAAAATCGATCCATGTATTTCTGAACAGGTTCTTCGTTGGAGCTGTCCAAACGGAAAGGTGTTTTCCTTTGTTCAGTCTTGAGAAGATCATTACTCTTGAAAGTAATACGGAAGTAAAGAATGTCATTAATATACCAATTCCCAAAGTCAAAGCAAATCCTTTAATAGGACCTGTTCCGAATAGGAAAAGTACACCAGCCGTTAATAATGTTGTTAAGTGACCATCTACAATCGCGCTTAATGCATGTTTGAAACCGTCTTTATAGGCTTCTAAAATACTCTTGCCTGCGAATAATTCTTCTTTGGTTCTTTCGTAGATAATTACGTTCGTATCCACGGCCATGGCCATTGTAAGAACGATACCTGCGATACCAGGAAGTGTAAGTGTAAAGTCTCCGGAATCCATAATTCCGAAAATATAGAATAAGTTGATAATCATTGCAATTACAGCATATACACCTGCACCACCGTAATAGAAAATGATATAAACAATAATAATAAGGAATGCGATAGCAAATGAAATAACCCCTGCATTAATAGACTCCTGTCCTAATGAAGGTCCTACTACAGTAGCCTGAACTACTTTTGCACCTGCCGGTAATTTACCTGCTCCTAAAACGTCTACCAGTTCTTTGGCTTCTTCCTGAGAGAAGTTACCTGAGATCTGAGTTCTACCGTTTGGAATAGCATTAACAACGTTTGGCGCGGTATAAACTCTGCCATCCAATGTTACAGCAACTGGTTTACCTACGTTTTTCTCAGTTAATGTTTTCCATTCTTTAGCCCCTTTGGAATCCATCTGCATATCTACCACTACTCTGCTCAGCTCATCATAGCCAATGCTTGCAGTTTCAACAGCACCGTCTACCGGAGCTTTTTGATTGATGTTACCTCTGATTGCATACAGTACCAAGCTTTCAGCATCTGTAGCTTCAGGTTTGTAACCCCACATAAACTGGGTATATTTAATGTTTGCCGGACGTAATGACTGACCTACTTTGCTGTTCAGAATTTTGTTTACAGCAGCAGTATCCGAAAGTTTTACGCTTGCAACACCGTTTGCTCTTAATTTGTCAAGGTTTAAAAGATTCATGAAGTTGATATTCTTTGCAACTCCCATTGAATCACCTTTTATAGCCACCATTGTAGTCAATGTCTGGAAATATGGAGCCATTTCAGGAACCTGCTGTACTTCCCAGAACTGAAGTTTTGCGGAAGTCTGAAGCATTTTCTTCACCTTGTCGATGTCCTTCATACCAGGCATTTCAACAGAAATTCTTGCCGTACCAGGCACTCTCTGAACGTTTGGCTGCACAGCACCCATTTTATCGATTCTGGTTCTGATTACCTCGAAAGCTGTACCTACAGAAAGATCAATTCTTCTTTTGATAATACTTTTTACCTGATCATCAGAAGTGTTATACTTGATCTCTGATAAGTTGGTATTCCCGAAAAGCTCAGGATCAGCAAGCTTAAGGTTAGTGCCTTTTGCTTTGTTGATTGCCTCAAACTGATCGAAAAAGTTATCGATATAAGATTTTGTAGAATTCTTCTGAACTTCATCAGTCTTGTTTAAAGCCTCGATAAGAACCGGATTGGTAGAATAATTGGTTAAATCATTCACCAGGTCTCTCTGGTTGATTTCCAAAAGAACGTTGATCCCGCCTTTAAGGTCAAGACCAAGTTTCATTTCCTTGTCTTTGGCTTTAGTGTAATAAAGTTTTGTGAATCCCAGGTTCAAAGTATCCTTAGAAAGTTTTGCAATTTCTTTCTGATACTTTTCCGGATTGTCTCCTGCAACAGCAGTCGCCTGCTTTTCAATTTTGCTGGCATACCAGGTTGGTAATAGCTCATTTAAGCAAATTAACCCTAGTACAATAGCAACAATTGTAATAAGTCCTTTTCCTTGCATTTTGTTATAACTACGTTAAATTAAGTCGGCAAATATAATGATTTTATTATTATTTTATGAATTTTTTAACAGCAGAAATGGTTTATTTTCAGATATATCGGGGTTTTAACTTCTATTTAAGATTTAATAATTTTTCCTTCTTATTGTAATGAAATTTTCAAATTCCGATTGGTATAAAATTTTCATTCATTTATCAATACACTAAATATCAAAATATTATGAAAAAACTATTTTTTACTCTAAGCGTTTTTTCTTCTTTAATTGTTAATTCTCAAAGCATTAATTTAGTAGAATTCGCGTCCGGGCTTACCAGTCCCGTTGAAATTACGAATGCCAATGACACCCGACTGTTTGTTGTACAGCAGAACGGGATCATCAAAATCATCCAGCCCGGTGGAACGATCAATGGTGCTGACTTTTTAAATATCAGTTCCAAAGTGCTTTACGGAGGAGAAAGAGGCCTTCTTGGGCTTGCATTTCACCCCCAATATGCAACAAATGGATATTTCTTTGTGTATTACAACAATGCGACGAATGGAAATATTACGGTAGCAAGATATTCTGTAAACACAACCAATCCGGATATTGCAGATCCGACTTCTGAAAAGATCATTTTGAATATTCCAAAACCTTTTGACAACCACAACGGAGGAAGCATCCATTTTGCTCCTGACGGCAATCTCTGGATCGTTACAGGAGATGGCGGAAGCGGCGGAGATCCTAACAATAATGCCCAGAATATCAATTCACTTCTGGGAAAAATGCTAAGAATAGATGTGAATGCCACAGGACCGTATAATATTCCTCCCGGAAATCCTTTTGCCGGAAATCTGGTAACCGGAGCTGATGAAATCTGGGCTTACGGACTTAGAAATGCCTGGAAATTTTCGTTTGATACCAACACAGGGAATGCAATGATTGCTGATGTAGGACAGGGAGCCATCGAGGAAATCAACAGGATACCTGTTACGCAGTCAGGTGTAAATTACGGATGGCGGTGTTATGAAGGAAACAATGCATACAATACTGCCGGATGTGCAAGTATGTCGTCCATGACTTTTCCTGTAGCCGTTTATAACCATTCCGGGGGAAGGTGTTCTATCACCGGTGGTTATGTGTACAGGGGAAGCCAGTATCCTGCGCTTCAGGGAAAATATTTCTTTGCAGATTACTGTTCTGAACAAATCGGGTTTATGAATCCGGATAATTCCATTGTATGGAATTCGCCGAGTACGGGTAATAATTTTTCTACCTTCGGACAAAACTCCCAGAAAGAATTGTTTGTGGCGGCAGTGAACAGCGGGAAAATATTTAAAATCACAACCGGAGCTCTGGCAACGGATGAAACTTCCAACCTGAATTCTGTAACTATTCATCCCAATCCTGCTTCTGAAAAAGTTTTCGTTGAAGGACTTTCAGATATGAACAGTACGGCAGATCTTATCAGCACGGATGGAAAAACAGTTCTGGAAAAAGCAAAAATTGAATATGACGGAAGTGTTGATATTGCAGGAATTCCGCCGGGAGTTTATTATCTGATCATAAAATCAGGAGAACTGAAGTCTTACAGCCAGAAACTTATTATTAAATAGCATGACATATTTCAATTCTTTTCAATACAATTAATAAAAAAGCGGTTCAAATGATGAACCGCTTTTGCTTTTTATATCGTCATAGAGAAAATCCTTGTTTCCGGCTTATTCCTCATCATTCTGAGATCGAAAACCATGGCAACATTTCTCGTAAATGCTCTTCCTTTTTCTGTAATTTTGATCTGATTATCGTAGATTTCAACCAGTTCATCTTTTTCCATTTCTTCCAGCATTTCAAATGCATTTTCCAGTTCAGGGAAAAAGTTTTTGTCTGTAAAGGTGGTTTCAAGCTGGCACATCAGATTCAGGATATGCCTTCTTACGATAAGATCTTCATTATCAAGAATATGTCCTTTTACAACAGGGATTTCTCCTTCTTCCACCATTTTCTGGTATTCTTCCACCGTTTTTACGTTCTGGGCGAAGGCATACCAGGAATCTGAAATAGCGGACATTCCAAGACCTACCATCAATTGAGTCTTGCTTGAAGTATATCCCATAAAGTTCCTGTGAAGCTTTTTATGAATCAGGGATTGATAAAGATCGTCATGTTCAAGGGAAAAATGATCCATACCAACTTCAATATACCCCAATTCCTGAAGCAGCTTCTTCCCGTCTTCATATAGACGGCGCTTTTCTTCACCGCTCGGAAGGTCGTTTTCATCAAAGCCTCTCTGCCCTACCCCTTTTACCCACGGAACGTGTGCATAAGAATAGAAAGCAAGCCTGTCCGGTTTCAGCTCCATTGTTTTTCTGATCGTATATTCCATTGCCTCCCAGGTCTGATGCGGAAGCCCGAAAACAAGATCATGGCTGATGCCCCTGTATCCGATCTCTCTGGCCCATTCCGTAACGTCTTTTACATTTTCAAAAGGCTGGATTCTGTTAATTGCCTTCTGAACTTTAGGATCATAGTCCTGAACTCCAAAGCTTACTCTTCTAAAGCCCAGATCATATAAAGTCTGAAGATGTTCTTTCGTTGTATTGTTAGGATGTCCTTCAAAAGAAAATTCCGGATGTTCTGCTATCTCTACGGTTTCAAAGATACCCGTCAGTAATGTTTTTAAATTCTGAGGTGAAAAGAATGTAGGGGTACCGCCTCCAAGGTGAAGTTCTTTCAGCTTCGGTTTTTCTTCAAAAAGCTCAAGATAAAGTTTCCATTCTTTTAAAACGCTTTCCAGATAAGGAATTTCAACGCTGTGCTGCTTTGTGATCCGTTTGTGGCACGCACAGAATGTACATAATGCTTCACAGAAAGGCAGGTGAATATAAATAGAAATTCCCTCCTCTGCATTACTCTCATGAAAAGACCTGATCACGGTTTCCTTCCATTTCTCAGGCGAAAACGTAGTTTCATCCCAATAAGGAACGGTTGGATAAGATGTGTATCGTGGTCCGGGAATATTATACTTATCTATTAAAGAATTCATTTCAAAATTTAAAATATTATCGAATGATGAAATTTAGCTTAAGGAAATTTCATTCTGCAAAATTAACTATTACGAATGAATTTTAAACCATGAAATATATTAGCCTGTATTTTATAATGAGTCTAAATACGATTGTTAAAGGAATTCTTCAAATAATGATAAATTCTATCTATTAAATTTAAAATTTTAATTTCATGACTGATATCCTGTCTTTTCCTGCAAGAACTACAGTATTGCCATTCACCCAGCTGCAAACAAAAAATCCTTTTTCATCAGAAATTTTCTTCCAGGTTTTCCCGAAATCAGAAGAATAGCTGATGTGTTTATCTCCAACTGCTATAATTTCTTTTCCTTTTGATCCCGGCTTGATTTTCACACAGGTCGTATATCCCGCATTTTTTCCGGAAGCCTGAATCTGCCATGTTTTTCCGGCATCGTAGGTGGTTGCAATATTATTAATGCTTTCATCCTGTTTTGTATAATCTCCGCCAGCTGCAATCCCGAATTTATCATCATAAAAATCTATTGAATACATTCCCTGTGAAGATTCTCCCTGAATGAAAGGGGTTTCAAAAGCTTCCAGATTCTCCTTTTTCAGATCCATTCTTAAAATTCTTGATGTTTTCCCGCCCGTTGCAATCCATAAGAATTTTTTGGACGAAGCAATATTGGTATTACTGGCAGCAAAAGCAGCCTCACCGTTGTTCAGTTGTACATTATTCTTAAACATTGCCCATTTTCCGTTACGGTAAACAGCCAGCTTCAAGACATTATCCTTGTCCGCATCGCTGAAAGTGAAGGCCAGTTTATCATTCACAAAATGGAGGGCATCATAAAAAGCAGTTTTCACAGTATCCGTAAAAACGATCTCTGATTTCAGGTCTTTTTTATTGATTTTAAAAAAATGAGCGGGACTCTCAATATTAATGGCATAAAAAGCATTGTTATCCTGTGCCAGTGTTCTGAACTGCATTTTTTTATCAGAAAGAATAATCTGTTTCTGATTTTCCTGATTCTTAAGGTCTACAAAACCGAATTTTGAATCTGTTCCGCTGTACCAGACTTTATTGTTGTAGATTTCTAAGGCACGAATGCTTATTTTATCATTCAAAATAGTAGTAAAGCTCTCGATCTGCTGGGAAAACACAAATATTCCCAGACATAAAAACAGGATGGAAAAAGTTTTTTTCATAAGTAACAAAAATAAAAAATCCGCAGAATATCTGCGGATTGTAGTTTATATTTTAATCTAAGGTTTTTCCAAAGGCTCCTGTTCTGCTTTGAAAGTTTCTCCAAACTCACCATTCTGAAGTTTTGAGTGTTTTTTACTGTACAGGAAATAAACAAAGAACCCGATAATCAGCCATGCAAAAGAATACATTTGTGCTTCTTTACTAAGGTTAAAGATCAGATAAACATTGATTGCGATACCTAAGCAGGCAATAAGAGGCAAGGCAGGAACTTTAAAGTTTCTCTGTAAATTAGGTTCCTTTACTCTTAATACCCACACTGCCACACATACCATTGTAAATGCAAATAGTGTCCCGAAACTTGTCATATGTGCAAGATCATTGATTGGGGTAAGAGAAGCAATAACCGCAATTACTACCCCTAAAATAATAAGGTTTTTTGTAGGTACTCCCGTTTCAGGGTTCACTTTTGAAAAAGTAGCAGGAATTAATCCGTCTTTAGACATTCCTAAGAAGATTCTTGACTGTCCCATGATCATTACCATCAATACTGAGATTAATCCAACAGTAGCAGCAATGGTAATAATGTATCCGGCCCATGCATATCCGGCAATATCAAATGCATATGCTACAGGAGCTTTGATCGCATCCGGATATTTACCAAGCGGATTAAAATCTGTATAATGCATCATTCCCGTTAATACCAGAGAAACAAGGATATATAAAAGCGTACAGATGATCAACGAAGCGATGATGGCAAAAGGCACATCTTTTTTAGGGTTAATAGCCTCTCCCGCCTGTGTGGAAACAGCATCGAATCCTACATAAGCAAAGAAAATAGCCGATGCTCCTGCAACCACACCCGCCACACCGTAGGCGGAATGGGAAACTCCGTTTTCTGTAATAGTTGTAGCTTCAGGAATAAATGGAACCCAGTTTTTAAAAGGATCAGCAGAACCGAAAATAATAAAAGCCCCTGCAACAATTACAAAAATAATGGCAGAAACCTTAAGTACTACTATAAAATTATTGGCTTTTGCAGCTCCTTTGGTTCCTCTGACAAGGATGGAGATTACAAAAAATACAATAAGAAATGCAGGTAAGTTCATAGAAAATCCAGAGTTTCCTGCAGCAATATACGTCTGTGGGTCTGTTGTAAGATAATCCGGAAGATGAAGCCCGAACATTTTGAGGAGCTTCCCAAAATATCCCGACCAGGATACGGCGACGGTCATAGATCCCATTGCGTATTCCAGTATCAGCCCCCAGCCTATGATCCATGCAAAAATTTCACCTACCGTTCCATAAGCATAAGCATATGCTGATCCTTCTACAGGAAGAATGGAAGCAAATTCTGCATAACAAAGTGCTGCAAATACACAGGCTATCCCCGCAATTACGAATGAAAGCGCCAGTGCCGGCCCTGCATTATAATAAGCACCTGTTCCCGTAAGTACAAATATTCCTCCTCCAATGATCGCCCCGATTCCGATAGCAGTAAGGCTCCATTTTCCCAGAACGCGTTTCAGCTGGCTCTTTTTGATATCAGCTTCATAAGCGCTCATTGGTTTCTTAACCCAAATTTTAGACATGTTTTTTTATTTAATTAAAGATTTACGAAAATATAAAAATTTTACAAACCTTAACATTTATTGATAAACTTTAATGATTTATTTTATACAAAAAGTTTTAAAAAACTGATTTATACATTATTTAATTTATTTTCAAAACTGTTAATTTTTGCGTATTTTTGATCGCATGAATTTATATGATCTTTTCGTAAAACCTTATGAAAACTACAGTAGTATGCAAATCCTACTGGAAGCGAGCGGTGCATTTTTCGGAATTTTGAGTGTCTATTTTTCAATAAAAAAGAATATCTGGGTATACCCTACCGGCATCATTTCTACCCTGATCTATGTTTATATACTTTTCAATTTTGGACTGCTCGGCGACTGTATGATTAATGTTTATTATACTGCAATGAGTATTTACGGCTGGATCTTATGGTCCAAACATTCCGAAGACCATGTCCATGTAGAGGTAAGCTGGGCAACAAACAAAGAAAGAATGTTCGCGGGAGTTCTCTTTATCTTAAGCCTTGCACTGGTTACTCTTATTTATTATTATAAACCTTATATTGACAATAAATTTTCAATGGAGGGAGCCAACCTGGGATTGTATCATCTGGACTGGGCCAACTGGCTTGATGTAATTACAACTTCCATATTTTTAGTAGGAATGTGGTTTATGGCCAAACAACGCATTGAGAACTGGATTTTCTGGATTATCGGAGATCTTATTTGTATTCCTATGATGATTTTTAAGGAACTTGGAATCACTTCGGTTCAATATTTGGTATTTACAATAATGGCTATCTTAGGATACCTCAATTGGAAAAAAAGTTTAAAAGAAAAAAGTACAATAAAGTCATGAAAAATTTATTTAAAATAGCACTCAGTATTGTAGCTATAAGTAGTTTAACATCATGTTTGGCATATTCTGACGGGTATGCGAATAACGGCTACGGAGATCCATATTATAACAACGGAGCTTACTATGCTCCTTCAGGATATTACGGCGGAGGCGGTTATTATGGAAATGATGGCTATTATTACAGAAATGATGTCAATTATTATTATGATAACGGTGTTCCCTATTATTACTATAACAACGGAAATAACCGAAGAAAGGTATATGTGGAAAGAAGAACAACAGTAACTTCACAGAGACCTAATAACGGATTCCCTGCTACACGCAGCAATAACGGAAATAATTATAATAATAACGGGTACAGAGGAAACAATACAAGAAACAGCAGTACCAACGGAGGTTTCAGAAACTCTAATAGCAACAATAATTATAATAACAGCCAGAGACCACAAAGCAACCAGAACAGCGGAGGCTTCAGAAATCAAAGCGAAAGTTATCAGAACAATCAGGGAACCCAGAATAATCAGAACAGCGGAGGTTTCAGAAATTCACAACAGTATAACCAGAACCAGAATAACACTTCCAGCGGCGGGTTCAGAAACAGTACCGGCACTCAGCAAAACAGCGGTTCTACAAGACAGCAGTCCAGCGGAGGCGGATTTAGATAAAACGATTATAAATAAGGGAACGAACAGCTAACACTGTTCGTTTTTCATTTTAAATATATTAATTTTGCTCGTTAATTTTAGATAAAAAATATGGAATTCTATAAATATCAGGGTACTGGAAATGATTTTGTGATGATAGACAACCGGGATCTGCAATTCCCAAAGGAAAAAGACCTTATTAAAAAATTATGTGACAGACGTTTTGGAATTGGTGCAGACGGGCTTATCCTTCTTGAAAATGACAACACCTATGATTTCAAAATGGTATATTATAATTCTGACGGTGGCGAGAGTACCATGTGCGGAAATGGCGGAAGATGTCTTGTAGCCTTTGCTTTCTTCCTGGATATTTTTGAGGACAAATGCAAATTCATTGCCATAGATGGTGAACATGAAGCAGAAATCCATAACGGTATCATCAAATTAAAGATGATTGATGTGGATACCATCTCCGGTGACGGAGAAGACACGGTAATGAACACAGGATCCCCCCACTATGTAAAATATGTAGAAGATCTGGTAAATTATAACGTTTTTGCAAAAGGACACGGCATCAGAAATTCTGAAAATTATAAGGAAAACGGCATCAATGTAAATTTTGTAGAAAAAATTACAGATGATGAAATTTTCGTAAGAACCTATGAACGAGGCGTTGAGGACGAAACTTACAGCTGCGGAACAGGAGTTACGGCTTCTGCTTTAACTTTTCTGCAAAAACACAATCTAATCTCTGTAAAAGTTAAAACTTTGGGAGGCAATCTTAAGGTTCATGCTGAAAAAAACGGAAATTCTTTTCAAAACATTTGGCTTGAAGGTCCTGCAAAGCAAGTTTTTAGAGGTAAAACAGATCTTATTTAAAAACTAAACTTTTAATCAACTTTTTTAATAATGAAAAAAACTGTTCTCATTATCGCTCTCATTATCGTTGGAGCGGCAGGATTTTTTGGTTTAAGATATTATAACAGATATTATGGGAATAATGTGGAGAAAGACGGCTACGTACTCATTCCGCACAAATCGGATTTCAGGCAAATCCTTGATTCTGTAGCTCCTTATGTAAAAGATAAGGAAGCTTTTGAAGCTGTTGCCAGAGATAAGAACCTTGATAAATTCTTTAAACCGGGCCGGTACCATTTTCAGGCAGGAGCCGGAAACACCAATCTTGTGAATATGATCAAGGCCGGAAACCAATCTGAAAACAGCTTCAGAATAGGAGATTTCGGGGATGTGTACCAAATGATAGGTAAAGTAGCCAGGAAAACAGAGCTGGATTCTTTACATTTTGCCAACGACCTGAATCAGGTGGCCGTAGAGAAAGGCTATAAAAATGCAGAGGATTTAAAGAAATATTTTTTCATCGATACTTATAATTTCTTCTGGACCGTAAGTCCAAGAGAATTTTTCAAAAAGTTTGATGAGCAGTACAGTGAATTCTGGACCAGTGAAAGAAAGAACAAGGAACAGCAATCCGGCCTGACGAGAGACCAGATTTATGCGCTCGCTTCTATTGTTTACAAAGAATCAGGAGGAAAGAAGGATGAAATGAAAACAATTGCCGGGCTTTACCTGAACCGTTACAGAAAAGGAATGAAGCTTCAGTCTGATCCTACAGTCATTTATGCAATCAACAAGCAGACTAATTTCAAAGAACCGATTAAAAGAGTATTATACAAACATTTGTCTACTCCATCACCATATAATACCTATGCCAATGCCGGAATTCCTCCGGGGCCTATCTGTGTAGTGGATAAAAGTTCTGTAGATGCAGTTTTGAATGCTGAAAACAACAACTATATATTCATGTGTGCTGATCCTGCAAGGTTCGGCTACCATAAATTTACCGCCAGTGCAGAAGAGCATGCCATCAATGCAAAAGCTTACCAGGATTGGCTGAATTCAAAAAATATAAAATAACAAATAAATTTAACTTTCATTTAACAATACAATAATTAACTTTTAACACTTACACACGACTTATACATCTATAAATAAATACATAAATCGTAATATTCGAAATCAGGCCCAAATAATGATTTCATAATATTAAGACTTATACCTTTACGATTTTACACAAAAAATACCTTATGAATCAGACGGAAATTGTCAACATTTTCACAAAAAAAACGTTAGCACTTACTTTTGTACTTTCGGCAGCTGCCATGGCATTTGCCCAGGACAAAGCAGGCGTTACGGGAATGATTGTCAACAAAAACAACCAGCCGGTTCCCTATGCTTCTGTGACGTTCAGCAATAAAGCGAACAAAACTTTGAGCGATGCAGTACTTACCGATGAAAAGGGACAGTACAAACTGGAACTGGCACCTGGAAATTACGACATTACAGTAGAAGCCATCGACTACAAAAAAAGCATAGTCAATAAAAGCATTGCAGGCCCGGGAAATATTGGAGCTTTATCAATACAGCCGGAAGCCGCAACTACTCTTGATGGCAAAACTCAGGAAATACAGGGTGTAGTAATTACTGCAGCAGCCACAAAACCTTATAAAGTGGAGCTTGACAAGAAGACCTACGACCCTTCACAGGATATTGTAAGTAAAGGGGGAAATCTACAGGATGTTCTTACCAACGTTCCTTCTGTTTCTGTAGATACTGACGGTACTGTTTCCATGAGAGGAAGCTCCAATGTGAAATTCCTTATTAACGGAAAGCCTTCTGCTCTGCTCGGAATTGATGATGGTGCCAATGCGCTTCAAAGTATTCCTGCAGACCAGATCGACAGAATTGAGGTAATTACCAACCCTTCTTCTAAATTTGAAGCAAGCGGTACTGCGGGTATTTTGAATATTATTTTAAAGAAAAGCAAAAAGACGGGTTTTAACGGTAGTGTTATTGGAGCGTTAGGCTATCTTCCCCAAACCAGCCTGAATGCCAATCTTAACTGGAGAAAGGGAAATTTCACCTGGTTTTTAAATGGCGGAGGTGGTTACAGGGAATCCAAAAATACCAGTAGAAATAATGATGATTTTAACAATGCTATATTAGATGATGATTTGGTACAAAGAAACACCAACGCTGAAACTAAAAGTAAAAACAACAACTACAACGCTTCTGCAGGTATTGTTTATGATATTTCTGAAAAAACTTCAGTGAACGCATCAGGAACAGTAAGAACTTTTGACAGTGAAAATTTCGGAAATATTGATTATCGTTATACGCCTCTGAAAAATCCTTTTTATACCTCAAACAGAAATACTTTCGGAACAAACAACAACCTGGCTTTTCAGGGTGATTTTGGGTTAGATCATAAATTTGATGATAAAGGACAAAATTTATCATTATCATTAAGTTTACAGAGAAGCCGGTCATACAACGATACCAATATTGATGATACTATTGATAACTTGAAAGATATCATTAATCAAAATACAATCAACAAATCTGTTATTGGTAAAGCTGATTATGAGCTGCCTATTGGTGAGTATTCAAAATTAGAAGCAGGATACAGAATTGATATCAATACCAATGATTACAGCAATGATGTCCGTGAAAGCACCACAACAAAGCCATTAGATTTCCTTAAGCCATACACTTATGATGCAACATATAAAGAGACTTTTAATGCTTTTTATTTACAATTCAAAAGTAAAATCGGAAAATTAGGCTATCAGGTGGGTGTAAGAGATGAATTGTCGAATGTAGACATTAATTACCTAAGCCTTGATCCAAGCAAAAATGGGATTGTAACGACTAAAAATTATAATAACCTATTCCCAAGCGTATATTTAAGTTATGAATTCGCGAAGGATAATCAGCTGTTATTAAACTACACCAGAAGAATAGACCGCCCAAGATCATTCTTTATGATCCCTAACCCTAGTTATAATGATAACCAAAATATTTTTGACGGGAATATTGATCTTAATCCATCATATGTAGACTCTTTTGAATTTGGGTACAGCATTTCAAAAAAGAAATTTACGATTAACCCTACACTGTATTACAGACATCAGACTGATGACACAAAAATGTTAGTGTATAATATTTTGGCTACAGATGAAAATGGAGTTATTATTGATCCGAAGCGTATAGAATCTCACACAAAACCAATTAACCTGGGTACAGATGACCGTTTCGGTTTGGATTTAAACTTCAACTGGGATGCAACAAGTTGGTTGAAATTCTTAGGAAATGTAGACCTGTTCGGTTATAATACAAAAGGCAGCACACTATATGACACCTTTGATAAAAATGGAAATCCTATTCAGGCTGTTGCTGATTTTAATGGTAAGGGCTTTTCTACAAGAGCAAGACTTTCTTCTACGTTTAAAGTGGATAAAACATTCAGTTTCCAGCTGCAGGGATTCTACAGAGGGGGCCAGAAAACGGCTTATCAGGATAGAAAAGATATGTACGCCATCAGTTTCGGTGCTTCTAAAACCATTTGGAAAGGCGACGGAACTTTAGCATTCAACGTTCAGGATATTTTCAATACCAGAGCAATGAGATCTACAACATATACAGCCAATAGCGTAAGAGATTCTTATATGCAATGGCAGCCAAGGCAATTCTCAGTTTCTCTGACTTACAGATTCAAACAGGGTGAGAAGGTAGAACAGCCTAAAAAGAAAAAGGATATTAACTCCAATGCAAGTGGCGACGATCAGCAGGCCCCAATGTAATACAAATAAAAAATCCCGAAAAATATTTTCGGGATTTTTTTTATTTTACGGCTTCAGCCCTTTCTAACTTTTCTTTTTCAGCTTCATAGATTCTTCTTCTAAGGTCGCTGGTAGAAAACCTGTGATCTCTTTTGTTATAAAAGATCTCAATTCCTTTCTCTTCACAGTATTGTTTACCTGTAAAATCACGGTTCATATAATCGTCTCCTATAATTCTTACATCAATTACAAATGATTTCAAAATATCGAGAAGGTCTTCTTCCGTGTAATAAGGAATGATCTCGTCTACAGCATTTACAGCCTTTAACTGAATGTATCTTTCTACAATACTCTGGCTGGGTCTGTTCTTATTCGGGCGATCGTGCGAAGGATCAACCTGAAGCCCTACAATTAAGTAATCACATACCGTTTTAGCTTCTTCAAGCATTTTAATGTGTCCTGCATGCAGCAGATCGAATGAGGAAAATGTAATACCTATTTTTTGTGTTTTCATAATAGTGTCAATTAAAATTCCACGATAACCATTGATTGGCTATTGCAGAAAAATTTATAATCTTTTTAAATTCTTCTTTAGTTGTTCCTTGAATCAAGATACTCCTGCCATTTCCAGACTGTTCTCAAAGATTCTTCCAATGAAGTTTCAGATTTCCAGTGAAGCTCTTTTTCAGCTTTATCAGCATTGGCATAGGCAATGGTAATATCTCCTTCTCTTCTGGGACAAATCTGGTAAGAAACCTTCACATCATTAGCTGTTTCAAAAGCTTTCACCACATCCAATACAGATGAGCCTTTTCCTGTTCCCAGATTAAATATATCAATTACAGGTTCATCACTGCTCTGCAATAATTTTTTAAGGGCACTTACGTGGGCTTTAGCCAGGTCAACAACATAAATATAATCACGGATCGCTGTTCCGTCTTCCGTATCATAATCGTCACCCCAGATACTTAGCTTCTCACGGATTCCTGCTGCTGTTTGAGTAACATAGGGAATTAAATTATTAGGAACTCCCAGTGGAAGTTCACCCAATTTTCCTGATGGGTGTGCCCCGATTGGATTGAAATACCTTAAAAGAGAAATTTTTCTGTTGTAAGCTTTTGCAAAATCAATCAGGATTTCTTCTCCCATCTGTTTTGTTTTCCCGTAAACACTTTCAGGCATCTTCAAGGGTGTGTTTTCATCAATCGGCATTTTATCTGCCTGTCCGTACACCGTGCACGAAGAACTGAAAATAAAATTGGAAATTCCTCTTTCTTTAAATTCCTGAAGAATATTAATAAGAGAAAATAAATTGTTTTCATAATAGTCTACCGGTTTCACCTGACTCTCTCCCACTGCCTTGGAAGCTGCAAAATTAATGCACCCCTCAATTTTATGAGCATCAAAAACCTGTGTAAGGAGTTCTCTTCTCTTTAAATCGAAAGGATAAAAAACGGGCTTCTTACCTGCAATTTCTTCTATATTATTTAAAATAAACCTTTCTGAATTGGATAAATCGTCCACAATAACCACCTCAAAGCCGTTGTTTATCAGTTCTACTACTGTGTGGGAACCTATATATCCTAGTCCTCCTGTAACAAGTATTGCCATTTTTTTGTTTAATATTTTTAATCGTTGTGTTTTCCTAAATTTTCAATATTCTCATATTGTACTTGTCTATACTTATATTTATTGATAAGTATAATTAAAAATGAAAAAGTACAAATAAGCCCAGCTAATATTAGATAATCGGATAATGGAGTATCTTTTTCCGTAGTCTCAAAAACCTGTATTAGCATTGATGCCAAAAACAATGTGACAACAAATCCATAAAATATATTCAGGATTCTTATACTTTTTGATGACTTTATTAAAACCATTATCAAGCTTACAAAACTTAATAAGCAAATTAGTAAAGCCAAGACAAATACAAAATATTCTCCCGGAGAAGTGTTATCGTGTTCACTTTTAAAGAGATTATATGTATCAAAAGCTCCAAAACCAAATAGCAAAAGAGAAAAGAAGTTGAATATGATAACAACAACTTTCACTATTTTATACTTGAAAACTTTTTTTTCCATCTTATTTCATAAACTCCAATACAGCATCCGTAATATACTTCAACTGCTCTTCGTCCAATTCGGTATGCATCGGCAAAGAAATTACCTGATCCAAAAGCTTATCCGTATTCACAAAATCGGCATCGTTACTTTCCTGATAGTATGCTTTCTGTTTTCTCAACGCCACCGGATAATAAATCATCGCAGGAATTTCTTTTTCTGTAAGGAATTTTTGAAGTTCATTACGTTTTCCGTTCAGGATTCTTAAAGTATATTGATGAAATACGTGTGTTGAGCTTTCTGATCTTTTCGGAGTAAGGATATCTGCATTCCCAGCAAAAGCTTCATCATAATAATCCGCCGCCTTTCTTCTTGCCTCGTTGTAAGAATCCAGATGAGGAAGTTTTTTTCTTAAAACTGCGGCCTGAATACTATCCAATCTTGAATTCACTCCCACCTCATCATGATAATATCTCTCATACATTCCATGATTCACAATTCCTCTCAAACGGTGTGCCAGTTCATCGTTATTGGTAAAAATAGCTCCACCATCACCATAACAGCCTAAATTTTTAGATGGGAAAAATGAAGTAGTTCCCACGGTTGCCATTGTTCCGGCATATTTTTCTGTTCCGTCTGCAAATGTATACTGTGCTCCAATGGCCTGCGCATTGTCTTCAATAACATAAAGATTGTGCTCTTCCGCAATTTTCAGGATCTCTTCCATATTGGCACACTGCCCGAAGATATGCACCGGAATAATTGCCTTTGTTTTTGGAGTGATTGCTTTTTTAATTTCCTCCGTAGAAATTGTGAATGTATCGTAATCTACATCTACCAGTACTGATTTCAGTTTAAGCAAATGAATAACTTCTACTGTAGCAGCAAAAGTAAAATCTGCAGTGATCACCTCATCCCCTTCTTTAAGGTCTAAAGCCATCAGTGCAATCTGCAAAGCATCCGTTCCGTTTGCACACGGGATCACATGCTTTACATCTAAATAAGACTCCAATTCATTCTGGAAAGACTTTACTTCGGGGCCGTTGATAAAAGCCGCGGAATCCATTACATTTAAAACTGCATTATCTACATCATTCTTTATTTTGTAATACTGACTTTGTAAGTCAACCATCTGAATTTTTTTCATAAATAAATATTTGTGTAAAAATAAGGAATTTAAAATCCTATCAAAAATTTTATTGATTTTGTTTTATCTTTATAAAAAATAAGTTTATGAAAAAACTTTTACTCTTTTGTCTTCTAGCGGGTTACTCAGCAGTAAATGCACAGACGGAGCTTGTTTTTGTTTATTTTACAGGCAAACCGAATAAAGCAGCTTTTTATGCTAATCCACTTTCAGAACTGACTCAAAAATCCCTTAACAGACGTACTTCGCTGGGCATTACATTAAATGATCAGGATGCCCCTATCGAACCATCTTATATCCAGAATCTTCAGAACCTGGGCTTTACCGTTACAGATTATTCCAAATGGCTTAACGGAGCGGCTGTAAATGCAACCCCGGCACAGATTACAATACTACAGGCACAGCCTTATGTACAGTCGGTAGGGCGTTTTGCAAAAAATGCCACTTCTATTCCTAAAACAACACATGAAAATAAATGGAATACCTCATCTGAGACTCAAAAGACACAAACTGTTTTTGATTACGGGTCGGGTTCTGCACAGATCGACCAGATCAATATAAGGCCTCTTCATCTTGCCGGATTTACCGGAACAGGAATTTCAATTGCGGTTATCGATGCCGGTTTTCCTTATGTAGATACCGGCTCTGCTTTTGAAAGGCTACGCAGCAACAACCATATCAAAGCCGTTTATGATTTTGTGACCAAGACAACCAATGTGTACAGTACTTCTATCAGCAATCATGGTTCTGCTGTGCTGGGAGCAATCGGAGGCTATATCGAAAATACATTTGTAGGATCTGCTCCGGATGCTGATTTTTATCTTTACCGCAGCGAAAATGCCGTTGGTGAAATTCCGGAAGAAGAATTATACTGGATAGAAGCGGCTGAAGAAGCAGACAGAAAAGGTGTTGATATCATTACATCCTCCCTTGGATACAATGTTTTTGATGATTCCCGGTACAGTTATACCTATTCGGATATGAACGGAACCACTTCTTTTATTGCCAGAGCCGCTGAAATAGCTGCCAACAAAGGAATTTTTGTTCTTGCAGCAGCAGGAAATTCAGGATTACAGCCGTGGCATTACATTATGACTCCTGCAGATAACGCTAAGGTATTCACTATAGGATCAGTGGATTCAGCAGGAAGCTCTTCAGGATTTTCTTCTTACGGTCCTAATTCACTTGGCGTGGTAAAGCCTGATGGAAGTGCAAGGGGAACTGCATCTGCAACGGTTACCAACAGTACTTTAGCCTCAGTGAACGGAACATCTATTGCAACACCAATTGCAGCAGGCGGTGTAGCTTGTTTCATTCAGGCTTTTCCTTCGATGGAAAGGGAACAGATGAGAACAAAATTACGGCAGACAGCCTCACTTTATCCAGGTCACACCGATCAGATGGGCTATGGTATCCTTAATTTTGGAAACCTTTACAATCAGGTATTGAATACTTCTGAAATTGTAAAAAAAGAAAAATTTGCCATTTTCCCAAACCCTGTCACCAATATTTTGAATGTTGCTTCTGAAGCTGAAATTTTGTCATTGGAAGTTTATGATAATTTAGGAAAGCTAATCAGAAAAATTAACGGACAACAATCCATAAAAGTGGAAGATTTTCCGAAAGGAACCTATTATCTTAAAATTCAGGCAAAGAATAATGTTTTTTATGATAAGTTTATCAAGGAATAAATATAAATTCCTGTAATTATTAATTGAGATGCTTCGGCTTCGCTCAGCATGACATAGCTACAAATATGCTGTTAAATAAAACAGTTAGTATTAGAAATGTCATGCTGAGCGTAGTCGAAGCATCTTTAATTTTAAAAGCTATGGTTTAAATAAATCTAAGCTGAGTTTCTGCTCGCGTTGATATTTCCAAACAATGATCTTGTCACCAGCTTTTCATAGGCTTCTTTATTTCCTTCTCCTTTCTGGATCTTCATCAGCGCATACTGCTGGATACTCAGTAATGGGAGTACGATCTTCTCACGTATCTTTACTGATTTTCTGGATAAAGGATCTTCTTCCTGTAACATTTTGAATCCTGTAAGTTCAAGCATAATATCTCTTGAAAGAACATATTCATCAAAAAGTATATTCCAGAATGCACCGAATTTCGGATTGTTTTTAATGTAATAGGTAAGAGGAAAATAAGATTTGTTCATACTCATCATTGAGTTCAGAACTAAGGTTTTAAAGAAATCTGAACCTTTGTACAATTCCTTTACTTCATCCATCCTTCCCTGCTCTTTCATCTTTTGCATAGCATATCCGAATCCGAAAAATCCCGGAACGTTCTGTTTCAGCTGTGACCATGAACCTACAAACGGGATTGCTCTCAAATCCTCAAATTTCAGTTCGCTACCATTCCCTCTTTTGGATGGACGGCTTCCGATATTTGTTTTACCGTAATATTCCAGGGTACTCATTTCCTGAAGGTAAGGAACAAACATAGGGTGGGCTTTCAAATCCGAATATTTCTGATAACTGATATCAGCAAGTTCTGCAATCAGTTTTCTTTCTTTTTCTGTAAGATCTTTTTTAGAATTTTTAAAGACGTCATTTTCAACTCCGGCGGTTAGAAGCTGTTCAAAATTATATTTAGCCTGTTCTTTATTTCCAAAAATACTTGTGATTGTCTGTCCCTGTATCGTCAGTTCTATTTTATTATTGGCAATGGTATTTCCCTGTGAAGCATAGAAATCGTGGGTTTTCCCGCCTCCTCTTGCCGGTGGCCCGCCTCTTCCATCAAAGAATACTACTTTAATTCCATACTGAACGGAAAGTTTAGTTAAGACTTCTTTAGCCTTATAAATTTCCCAGTTTGCTTTCAGATATCCTCCGTCTTTCGTACCGTCTGAAAAGCCGAGCATAATTGTCTGCTGATTTCCTCTGCTTTCAAGATGCTTTTTATAAACAGGATTCTGATAAAGCTCGTTCATTACATTTTCTGCATTGGCAAGGCCTTCCATTGTTTCAAAAAGCGGGACAATATCCATTTTGATCTCTTCATCCTGGTAACCGCAGATTTTAAAAAATGCATATACGTTCATAACATCTTTTACGGCATCGGAATTCGAAATAATATAGCGGTTCATGCCTCTGTGACCGTTCAGATTCTGAATTTCGGCAACCTGTGAAACTGTCAGTAATGTATCTTTAACGATATCTTCAAACTGATCTGCATTAACTTTTTCACCAAGCTGGATCAGCTTATTGAATTTCTCTGCTTCATCTGCCTCGGTATTGCCGTATACTTTTGCAAAAACTTCATCAATCACTTTCTGATGAATCCTGCTGTCCTGGCGGACGTCCAAAGTTGCAAAATGGGTTCCGAAAATTTTCACACGGTCTCTGAAATTCACAAGAAGGTCCAAAAACAGGGAATTGTGCTCATTTACCAGTATTTTTTCAGCTTCGTCCGCTCTTTTCAGAATATCTTTTGCTGTGATCATTTTCCCGTTAAAGATAGCTCCGTAAAGCTCATCACTCAATTGTGTCAATACTTCGGAAACTCCTCTGAAACTTAATCTTCTTCTGATAAATTTCAAATGGCTGTAATAAGATTTCAGGATTGCGGAACGAAGCTCTTCTGCCACTCTTTTGGTAACATCAGCTGTTACAAACGGATTTCCATCCCTGTCTCCGCCCGGCCAGAAGCCAAGCTGAATGATATCTTCATGAAGATGGGAATGTCCATTTTCGAAGGTCTTTTTAATCTTGGTAAACAGCTCTCCGATTGTATCGTAATAAACATATCTTAAATAGGAAATAATGCTTAGGGCTTCATCAATCGGGGTTGGTTTTTCTTTATTAACGAAAGGTGTTTTTCCCAGTTGCTGCAAAAGCATATCGATCTGGGTAACGGAATCGCTGGTAATAGCCCCTCTCAGATCCTGAATAATCCTCTGCACCGAACTTGGGTAAAACTGGGTCGGGTGTGCCGTAAATACTACTTTTACTGTAAAATCTTTCAGTTTCTCACGTACCTTTTCAAGTTTGTGGTCCTGGTAAGAACGCTCAAAAAGATTGGTTACGGTTCCGTTATCACTTTCAGAGTGCAGGCTGGGAAATGCTGCATCTTCAATACTGTCGAATAAAACTACCTGTCTTTCAATGTACTGAATGATCTTAAAGAGAAGCTCTATTTTCTGTTCTTCCGTTTTGAGATCGGTATGGTTTTTAAAGAATTCTTCAAGAATGTCCTCAGGGGTTTTGCCTTCATCATATCCGTTCCGGCTTTCTTCGTAAAGGAACGGGAGAAGCATCCCGATATTGGTCATTTTATCATAAGGCAGGCTCATAAATAATGAATTGTAGATCTGGAACTTATTCTCCACGATCTGCCTGAATTTTTCTGCTCGTTGGTCGTGTATCATATAACAAATGTAATGGATTTTGGTTTGAATTCAAATGGTGTTTCTTTTAAAAATTCATCAATTATGTATTTAATATTCTTTCTCAGGATTAATTCAGGGCTATTATAATTTTGAATGCATCAGTTTAATGATTAATTTTACTTTTCACAGAAATTAATCAGCATCCCATGAAAAATATATTCATATTCGTTTTAATGACTTTTATTTTCACAGCCTGTGGTGAAGATTGCTATAATGCTCCTCAGACGATAGCTTTTAAATTCGTTAATTCCAGTGATGAAAACCTCATCACCAATGGAACGCTTACCGCCTATTCTATCAAAGATGAAAATCAGGCTGAGATACAGTTAACCAAAACATCTGATGATATGGTTATTTTAGAAAATGTCGGGGCTTATAATGGTACAAAAAAATACAATTTCTACTCTAATGTTAAAGCTTTTTATTTTTCAATACAGTCGTCAGAATTTAAAGGAGGCTGTGACGGTTTTCAGATCAATAAATTAACATTTACAGGAATAGGTATTGATGTGACAGACGAAAAAGGATATTATAAAATTGTACTGCAGTAGCTTACACAGTCTTAATACGATTTAAGAAAATAATAATTATGAAGATTATTCCGATCATTTCTTTTCTGATACCGGGTTTGTTACTTTCCCAAAATACAATTCCAACCGATTTCAAAAAAATCCCGGATATTCTTGACACTACAGAGTATTTATACCCATTCATTGTTCCGGATAAAGAATATGGGTACTGGAGGGTTCTCACCAATGATCCCGATCCCGAAAAAGCCGTAATCTACGAAAGCCAGATGCCGGACTTCATGACGATCAACGAACCTGTTCCTGAGAGAGGTTTTTTTCAGAAATGTATCGGAGAAAAATGTTTTTCATATATCCTTGCCTGTAAGAACGACAGATCCGTATATTTTTCGAATGAAAAGCAACTGAGAGATTTTATCGGAACAGTTGATAATCTTCCGGAAGCTATTTTACTGGCAAAAACATATGGTTTCACAGTTGATACCAGCAATAAACTGGGTGGCTCCTATAAAATTGAGGACAGACATATCTCTTTATACGCATCCAAGTTTAAAGGCTGCCCGGAAATTAAAGAATCTTATTTCATAAAGATTAACAGGAAAACCGGAAAACTGGAAGCAAAAAATAATGGAGTGTATGCGAAGGATGAAAACTGTATCTCTTTGTAACTGGATTTTTTGAAAGCACTAAGGCGCAAGGATTTTACCTGCGATAAAATTGATAAGCTGATTTTTTTAAACTATTAAGAATCATTACATAATTATTTATTGTAATTGTTAGAACGTTGAAAACCATATATATTATTCAACTTAATACAAACAATAAATATCCCTCTACTTCTAAAATGTAATATCTGTGTAAGGCCTCAAAATACATTTTGTAAGGCCTTAGGATATATTTTGTAAGGTCTTGAAATTCACCTAAAAGGGAAAATAATTAATAGTTTAGCTGCTCAAAAAATACATTCTATGCAAAAAAAATTTACTCTGCACTATAAACGTGCCCAAATAGGTTTTATAAAAAAATATAGGCCTATCTCTCTGCTAATAATTATTCTATCCTTCTTCTTTTCTTCAAATCTTTATTCGCAATCATGTACAGACACTAATTTCAATGATGTCACTGTGCTGAACGTTAGTGGCGGGTATTCGGCCACAACCGGAATCCTAACCTTCATATCCGGTGCCGGCAACATACAGGTAACTAAAAATGGGGGAGTCCAATTCTGGCTTTATGGACCAGCGAATGGAAGCCCATATAACGCTCCCAATACGTTACCATCAGATGGTCTGCTACTGTTTATAGGAAATAAATATTACAGATCAAAAGATATTATGACCTCTAGCTACAATGTAACAGGAAACACTGATGCAGGATACCTGACTGTAGTTTCCAATACCTGTTCTACATCAGGAAACACACAGGCCTTAGATATCCGTCTTAGTGCAGTAACAGGCGGTCTTACCTATTATTTGAATGTCAAATATTCTTATACCATTCCTAATAATTATCTTACAGTAGACTATAGAGTTGAAATTCCTGCAGGCAATACAGCTCCTATAAGCCTTGCTCACTCCATGAATAGTTATCTGGCTATGCAACCTGAACCGGGCTTTGTAACCGGTGCTGCGCCTTATTATATAGTGGGTGCCCGTAATGGGGCAAATTATGAAGCTTTTAAATATAAGTCCGGAATACCATGGTCAGGATACTATTCCGCAGATTGGAACAACTTAGGTACTGATTTAGGTAGTGATGCTACTTTCAATAACACTATTTACTCTACTGGTGGTGTAGATAACTCTTTTGGAATATCTATGAACTTCGGCACTACTCCCGGCGTATTTACCAGTACAAGTGATATTATCTTCGCATGTAATGCACCTACAACTGCTCCATCATTCTCCAATAAATCAATCTGTGCAGGTGCCAGCGTAAATCTTACCAGCCTCTACAACGGCCCGGCTCTTTCAACTTTGGGAAGTAACATCGCATTGCTTTATTATGATCCTTCCGGCAATCCTGTTGCAGATCCTACCAATGTTGCAGCAGCAAGTGGTTATACTGCAGAATATGTTGATACTGTTAATGGATGTACTTCTCGAAGAGGACCAATTTCAATTAATACTTCATGTCCAGATCTGGCCATAACCTATGGCGGAGTAAGCAGTGCCTGCGTAAAAAAAGGAGACACCTTTACATTAACCTATACTGTAACCAATTCAGGAGCTCAGGAAAGTAATCCTGTAACTGCAATATTAGCAAATGTAGACCCGGCTTCATATATCTTCCAGTCTTATACCGCTACATCCGGAACTTATGACAATAGCGCCAGAAAATGGACTATCCCAACCTTGGGTACCGGCGGTGCTTCATCCACCATTACTCTTACCTATCAAGTAGGACAGAACCCGGGAAATATCCAGTTTATAGGAAATGCTACCGTTTCAGGGCCTGTAACTGAAGGGAATACAGCTAATAATACAATAGATATGACTACTGTATATGTTACACCACTGGACAATATTACGGCGAATAACGATAGTGTTACTGCACAAGCAGGAAACAACATCATCAATGTTCTTACCAATGATGTTCTGAACGGCGTATCGCCTGCTTCGTTAAACAGCCACCCGAATACAAAAGTGACTATGGTTTCCCAATCTGTTCCGGGTGCTCTGGTACTGAATGCAGATGGAAGCGTAAATATACCTTTAGGAACACCTTCAGGTGTTTATACGCTCGATTACAGCTACTGTTATTATACGGCATACGGCAGCACAACCAATTCATGTACTAACTGTACAACCGCAAGACTTACCGTTACAGTTACTGGAAGCTGCTACAGATCAGGAATTGCTTCTACAGCAGGAAATCCGGCACTGATCAGTAAAGTGGGAATTACCTCATTACAAAGAACCGGAGCCCAGAGCTCAGATAACTGGCCTGCGGTGCGTAAAGGTGCATGGCTGGCTCTTGAAGCAAGAACAAAAGGATTTGTTGTCAACAGAATAGCTTTTGCATCTGGAAATCCTGTAGGCATTCAGCCTTCAGATTTTGTAGAGGGAATGATGGTGTATGACACGACAAACAAATGCTTAAAAATGTACACTTCACAAGATGGAGGAACTACTTTTGGATGGTTCTGTATTACTACACAGACCTGTCCGGATTAAATAATAAATTTTGAGAGCCTGAATATGAAACAACCAGCCAGGCTCTCAGTTCTCACTAAAAAAATAAAAAATGATAAAAAATATAATACTAACAGGAGTTTTTTTGGCAGCTGATCTGATTTCAGCCCAAATTGGAATAAGCAGAGAATCCGTAAGTAATGCTTCTGTATCGCTGCAGTTTGGAGATAATGAAAATAAAGGTCTGTTACTTCCCTATGTTACAGATAAAACAGGAATTACAGAAAACGGAACCCTTCTTTTTGACATGTCAGACTATAAAGTAAAATATTTAAAAGACACCAATACATGGTTTGATCTGAGCGTTGATACAACAGGCAATACAGGCAACACAGATTTCAACATTCAGGCTAGTGACAGAGCGGAGCAGCCGGGAGCCAAAGTTTCTATCATTACTGCAGATGATGGAACAGATACGACAAAAGGGATACTGGTACTTGCCGATAACAACAAAGCAATGGTTCTGCCTAAAGTTGCTAGTCCACATTTAAATATCATTGACCCCAGCGCAGGCATGATGGCTTATGATACCGTAAAAAAACAGCTGGCCGTCTATAATGGAAAAGTCTGGACCTTCTGGAAACCATAATATTAAATTAAAACCTTCTTTATTGAAGGTTTTTTTATGAAAATAACCGGCTTCAGTTTAACAATAGAAGTGCAACAGATAATTTTTGTAAAGCTAAAGAATTTATCAGTCTACATTATAAATAAAAAAACAAGCAGTACTATCTTTATATTTTAGCAGAATTTCAATAGTTTTCATCACATTCAATCATTTTAAATTTAAAATTTCATTAACTCAATTTTCTTTTTTCATTCCGTAAATTTGAATCAAATAAATTTAGAACAATGCTTAATTTCGAGTTTAAAAATCCAACAAAAATACTTTTCGGAAAAGGTGAAATCGCTAAAATTTCCCGTGAGATTCCAAAAGATGCTAAAATACTGATGATTTACGGTGGCGGAAGCATCAAAAACAATGGCGTTTACGATCAGGTAAAGGAAGCCCTGAAAGATCATGATCTTTATGAATTCGGGGGTGTTCCTGCGAATCCTGAATACGAAGTGCTGTTGAACGCTTTAAGCTTTATCAAAGAAAAAAACATCAATTATCTTCTTGCCGTAGGTGGCGGATCTGTTATTGACGGGACAAAATTCCTTTCAGCAGCAGCCAATTATACCGGTGAACCGTGGGATATTCTTAGAAACTCTGTGAGAACTTTTGAAGGTGAAGGAATGCCATTCGGGAGTATCCTTACGTTACCTGCAACAGGTTCAGAAATGAATTCAGGCTATGTAATTTCGAGAAGAGAAACCAATGAGAAATTATCTTCAGGCGGACCGGGACTTTTTCCTCAGTTTTCGGTTTTAGATCCTGAAGTAATCAGAACAATTCCTAAAAACCAGATCGTCAACGGTATTACAGATGCCTATACCCATGTTTTAGAACAATATATGACGGCACCTTCTTCTGCGGATCTTCAGGAAAGAATTGCAGAAAGCATCCTGATCAGCCTTCAGGAGACCGCTCCAAAAGTTCTGGCTGATGATTTTGATTATGATGCTGCCGGAAACTTTATGTGGTGCTGTACAATGGCTCTGAACGGACTTATCCAGAAAGGAGTGATTACCGACTGGGCGGTACATGCCATGGGACACGAACTGACTGCTTATTTCGGAATAGACCATGCAAGAACACTGGCTGTCATAGCCCCTTCCCACTACCGTTATAATTTTGAAACAAAAAAAGGAAAACTGGCCCAATATGCTGAAAGAGTCTGGGGAATCAAAGACGGAACGGTTGAAGAAAAAGCGGAATTGGGTATCAAAAAAATGGAAGAGTTTTTCCACAGCCTGAACATCAAAACCAAACTTTCCGAATATACCGGAGATTACAAAGGTACTGCCGAAAGAGTAGAAAAAGCATTTACAGACCGAAAATGGTCCGGCCTGGGAGAATATAAAAAACTGACACCCCAGGATGCTTACAAGATTGTGGAGATGAGTTATTAACAGATGCTGGGTGCGGGTTTCGAGATTCGAAGTGCTAGAGTTTATAATGACTGGTTTTAACAGTTTATTATCTGGTTTTTAAAGCCCGAAACCCGTACCTCGCATCCCAACATCTATAAAACTCCTTTATTTATAAACATTCGTTTAAAAAAGCGTGATTTCATTATAAATATTTCAAATTTATTTATATTTTAGCATATTCTTAAATTTGTGAAAATGAAAAAACAGCTACTTTTATTTGCCTTTTCAGCTCTGGCACTAACTTCCTGTAAAGATGACAATATCGAAGCTTATGAACTCGAAATGATGAGCGGAGACTGGAAGGTGAGCAAAATAGAAACTATTTCCGGAAAGGACAATAAAACAGTAATTAAGACTGAAACACCTTCTGCTTGTGAAGCTAAAAACATTCTGCATTTCAGAAGTGATTATTATACAAGCTATACGTTTTATGCCGGAACCACCGCTGCTGACTGCATACAGGCCGGAATAACCGAAGGCAAGTATACCTATACTGAAGAGTCTAAGCTGTTAAGCATCAAAAATGACAATGATACTGAAAGATGGTACAGAGTGGAAGTCCTTACAAGCCATGACCTGAAACTGGCACATCTATTTGGAACCTCCGATCAGAATGGTGATGGTATTGCTGATCTTACCTATGTAAGCTACAAAAGATAAATACTGGCTCTCGATTTTATCGGGAGTTTTTTATTACATTTATCAGATATTTTAAAATTGATTATAATGAAGAAGATTTTTTCAGCATTTCTATTGCTGTATTTTATCCTGTCCTTTTCGCAGGAAAAAAAGCCCATGTTCTGGCAGGACATTCAGAATTTCAAAAAAATTGACCAGGAAACCCCTCCTCCAAAAGACGCCATCCTTTTAATAGGAAGCTCTTCTTTTACAAGATGGACGGATGTTGACAGCTATTTCCCAGATAAAACCATTATTAACAGAGGTTTTGGAGGTTCAAGAATGACAGATCTGAATGATTTTGCTGATGATCTTTTAAGTCCTTATCACCCTAAACAGATTATTATTTACTGTGGTGATAATGATTTTGCAGATAACCATAAACTGAAAGCCAAAGCAGTGGTAAAGAGATTTAAGACATTCTATAAAAAGATCCGTGAAAAATTTCCGAATATTGAAGTAGATTATATTTCCATAAAATATTCGCCGAGCCGCGAAATCCTGTGGCCTCAGATGCAAGAAACAAATAAAAAAATTGCTGCTTTTATGAAAAAAGAAGCCAATTCAGAATTTATTGATATTACAAAAGCCATGGAAGATTCCAACGGGAATGTGAGAAGGGATCTTTTTGTGGAAGATATGCTTCACCTGACACCGGAAGGCTATAAAATCTGGGCGGAAGTAATGAAACCTTACATGAAATAATATAAAAAATGATAAAAAAACGAATAACCATTCTAATTCCGGTTTTTATTTGTTCACTGGTTTTTGGACAAAAAGATAAAGGATTTGACAAAAAAGAACTTATCCGGGAACTGTCTGATAAAGCCTGTAAATGCACAGATTCAATTGCATTGTTTAACCGGGATAAAAAAGACATTTTAAAAGATGTACATGATTGTATTGATAAATCTGCAGGGGCAATGCAGCTCGGAGTATTAATGGGAAGCGTTGAAACTTTAAAGAAAGATGCACCTGAAGTAAATGGCAAAAAGCAGGTAAATCTCACTTTCAATACAGATAAAAACTCCCAGCAGTACATGGAAAGTTATAATGAGCTTGAGCGTTATCTTATGGAAAATTGTACGTCTGTGAGACATGCAGCCATGATATCTGAGACCAAAACAGAAGGGCTTTCAAAAGATCCGGCTGCTTTGGAATTTTATCATAAAGCCTTGGAAGCTTCACAAAAAAAAGATTGGAAGGAAGCCATTCAAAATGGGCTGCAGGCGGTAAAAAAAGATCCGCAATTTATTTATGCCTGGGACAACCTGGGCATTAATTACAGAAGAACAGGCGAATATGATAAATCTCTTGATGCCTACAAAAAATCTCTTGAAATAGACCCTAAAGGAAAAATGCCTTTACAGAATATCCCACTGGTTTATGTTTACAAGAATGATTTCCAGAAGGCTATCGATGCTTATTTAGCTTTAGAAAAAGTATATCCCGGCGATCCTGAAATGTATTACGGAATCGGGCAGGTGTATTTTTCAGGGATGAAAGACGATGAAAAAGCATTGGATTATATCTGTAAAGCCTATAGAATTTATACTGAACAAAAGTCTCCTTACAGAACAGATGCAGAAACTATGATGTCGCTTATCTATAAAAACATGAAGGAAAAAGGCAAAATTGAAAAGTTTAAAGAAATCCTGAAAAAAAATAATATGCAGTTTTAATAAAAAAACTCCCGGATCGGGAGTTTTTTTTTATTATTTCTTTTTCTTAGATTTTGATATCGCTTTCTGTTGGGCTCTGTTCGCTCCAAATTTCTTGGGCGCTTTCCTTTTTGATGGTCCTCCCCAGTTCTCTTTCTTGTTTTTATCCTTTTTCTCGTGAAAAGCTCCGCCACCTTCATTCAGTTTTACCTGTGCCGGGTTTTTCATTATAATCACATCTTCTTCGGAAGCGATTTTTTTAGGATTTATTTTTACCTCTGCAGGGAACTCATTAAACTTAAGATCTTTATCCATCAGCAACTCAATATCAAGGATGGAAGCTTCTTCTTTTTTAGTGACGAAAGTAATTGCTTTACCGTCTTTATCTGCCCTACCCGTTCTACCGATTCTGTGGATATACTGTTCAGGAATATCAGGGGTTTCAAAATTAATTACGTGGGTAATATTGGAAATATCAAGACCTCTGGCCATTACATCGGTGGTAATTAATCCTCTGATCTCTTCATTTTCAAACTTTTTCATGGCTTTAAGCCTGTAGTTCTGGGATTTGTTTGAGTGGATCACATCAAACTGCTCAGGGAAAAGTTCATCAACTTTAGAGAATAAAAGATCCGAATTCTTCTTATTATTCGTGAAGATCAGCACCTTGGACATATCTTCATTATTCTTCAGCAAATGTTCAAGAAGGTTAATCTTTGTATTAAAATTCTCAACTTTGTATGCAGTCTGCTCTATCTTTTCCAGCGGAGTTCCTGATTTTGCCAGTGAAATTTCTATCGGATTGGCAAAGTACTGATCCAGCATTTCATCTACAGCTTCCGTCATTGTGGCCGAGAAAAGAATGTTCTGTCTCTTCGGCTTCATCATTTCGAAGATATGGGTAAGCTGTGGTCTGAAACCTAAGTTCAGCATCTCATCAAACTCATCAATGATTAGTTTCTGTACTTCTTTCAGTGAAATGGCATTGTCGATGGCAAGGTCCATTACCCTTCCCGGAGTTCCTACCAGAATATCACATCCATTGTTAAATAACAGTTTCTGTGTATTGATATTTTTCCCTCCGTATATTCCGATTACTCTTGCGGTAATATTTTCTGTCAGCTTTTCAAGGATTTCAGTTACCTGAACCACCAGTTCTCTGGTAGGAACAAGAACCAAAACAGTAGGATTCCCGGTTTTGTTGTATTTCCATGTTTTAAGAACAGGCAGAAGGTAAGCTAATGTTTTTCCTGTTCCGGTCTGTGCAATTCCCATTACATCTCTCCCGGAAAGTATAGGGCCTAAGCTCTTTTCCTGGATAGGTGTAGGTTCAAATAATTCCAGATCCGCCAAAACATCAAGAATTCTGACCGGCAGGTCAAAATCCGCAAAAGTGAGTTTTTCCATGGTGCAAAGATAAGTATTTAAATTGAGAGGTTGTGCCGGATGCGGGTTTCGAGTTTCGGGGCATTGGGTTAAGCTATAAATCCTGGTGAACAAAAATGTAATTTTTTGTCATCAATTTCCACCCTTAACACGTAACACGTAACACGTAACACGTAACACGTAACACGTAACAAAAATATCACTTCCTGGTCACTCTCAGTAAAAGTACGAGAACCAATACTACTGAAAATACAAAGCCTAAAACCGCAACCAAAGACAGTTCCCCTATTCTTGGCCCGGATTCTGAGACAAAAACTATAGCCGTCGCAATAATATTAGCTCCGAGGATCATGGCTAAGATCAGGTTGATTACGCTTGATTTGATCAGCTGGTTGGTCTTTTCAATGTTTTTGATTTCGCTGGATACGGTAAATTTGTTATCATCCAGTTTTTGCAGCACGGATCTGAGCTCTTTGGGAATTTCATCCACATTATCTGTGAAATTCATCATCCGGTCCATACCTGTTTTTAAAAGATTCTTCGGCTTAATCTTTTTGGTCAGGATTTTTCTGGTATAGGGATGAAGGCTTTTTACGATATCCAGATCAGGATTGATTGTTCTTCCAACCCCTTCTATCAGGCTGATTCCTTTAAATAAAAGATAGAAATAATCCGGCATATGAAGCCTGTTATCCTTTAAAATATCTTTCATTTTATTGATGATCACCTGAACATTGATATCCTGTAATGACGAGCTGTGAACGAAGTTCAAAATATCTTCCACATCATTTTCAAATCTTCTTTCATCTGGTATTTCGTAACTGACTGCCATTTTTTTGAGGTGACGGACAATTTTATGCGAATTTTTAGCGACAAAACTTACGATAAGACTTTCAAGGATTTCCTTATCATTGGGCTGTATCTTCCCTACCGCACCAAAATCAATGAAAACAATTTTTCCGTCTTTTTTCACTAAAATATTCCCGGCATGCGGGTCTGCGTGAAAGAAACCATAATCCAGGATCTGGGAAACGAACAGCCTCAACCCTACTTCAGAGACTTTTACAGGATCAATATTATGGGCTAAAAGAGTGGCTTTATCAGTTACCTTAATCCCATCGATAAATTCCATGCAGAGAATATTGTTGTTGGAATATTCTTCATAGATCTTTGGAACATAGGTTTCTTTATTGTTTTTGAAATTCCGGGCAAAATGTAGGATATTTTCTTTCTCGTTGATCAGGGAAACTTCTTCCAGTAAGGATTTCTCAAAAGTGGAAATGGCCTGTTTCAGATTAAGTTTTTCTCCAATTTCAGAGTAGGCGGAAACCAGTTTCTCCAGGTCTTTGATGAGAAGCAGATCATCTTCAATAACGGCCTGTACATCCGGTTTTTTAAGTTTGAGGATCACAGGATTCCCATTGAGTAAAACAGCTTTGTAAACCTGTGCAATAGATGCAGTGGCTAAAGGTTCTCTCTGAATTTCCTGAAAATGGTCTTTGACAGATATATTGAATTCATTTTCCAGAATTTCTTCCACATCCATATCTACGGTATCCACTTTATCCTGAAGTTTCTGCAGCTCCTGAATCAGTTCCGGCGGAAGCAGATCTTCCCTGTTGCTGAATGTCTGTCCCAATTTTACAAACGTAGGGCCAAGCTCTTCCAGCACCAGCCTGATCCTTTCATATACCGTTCCTTTAGAAATAACCTCATCCGGATCAACAGAAATTGTTTCATTTTTATTTCCCGTGTTCATCCTTGCCAGCATATCCTTAAACCCGTATTTACTGAGTACGGAAATAAGCCTGGCTGATCTTTTCAGTTTTCTTTGCTGTTTGTCAAACATATATTTCTAAATAGTTGATGCAAATTACTCCAAAAATTGTTCCTATTGCTATTTATTTTATCTGAATAGCCATGCAATGATCAAAAAGGATACATAATTTTATCTGAACATCAGAAATTTTAATATGATGAATCTTTTTTTGTGAAAATACAGCTACAGAAAGGTTTTTATTATAAACCCACTATTCATTCTTTTTCTGGTATTTATAGACACTAAGAACATCTTATGAAGAAAAAAATACTATTCATAACATTATTTAAATGATTTTTTTATCTTTATCCTTATCAAATTCAAACTAACCTAAAAATATTACAAAATGAAAAATTTACGTAACAGCAAACTTTCAAGAGAGCAATTAAAAGGAATTTCGGGAAGCGGTATCATTAACGGAAACTGTTCCAACCAATGCTGTCCTACAGACGGAAGACCAAGATGCCCGAGACTGATCTGCCCGGCGGTGATCTGCCCTCAATATGCATAAAAAATGAACCTACTAAAAAAAGAGCAGATTAATTCTGCTCTTTTTGTCTTTATACACTGTTTTAATTGAATACTTACTTAAGATAGGTTTCATAAAGATCTTTTCTTCGGTCGTTCATTACCTGTACGGAGCCGTTGTGGTGAAGGTCTTTTAACAGATTAAGGTCTACATCTACGATAAGCGTCATTTCGGTATTGGGAGTGGCCTCACCTTTTACCGCATTGGATGGAAAAGCAAAATCTGAAGGGGTAAATACGGCAGCCTGCCCAAACTGGATATCCATATTGTTTACTCCCGGAAGGTTTCCAACGCAACCGGCGATGGCAACATAACATTCATTTTCAATAGCTCTTGCAGCTGCACAGTGACGCACCCTGATATAGGCATTCTGAGTATCGGTAAGGTAAGGTACGAACAGAATTTTCATGCCCTGATCGGCAAGAATCCTCGGTAACTCCGGAAATTCCACATCATAGCAGATGACAAGGCCTATTTTTCCGCAGTCGGTATCAAAAACTCTGATCTCGTTTCCGCCTTTCATTCCGTAGTATTTTCTTTCATTAGGTGTAATGTGAATTTTGCGGTATTCATCGATGCGGCCATCACGGTGCAGCAGATAGCTTACGTTGTACAAATCGTTATGGTCACTATCAAAAACAGGCATACTTCCTGAGATAATATTAACATTGTAGCTGATGGCCAGTTCGGAGATTTTATTTTTGATCTCCTCACTCAATTTGGCCAGTTCTATCATACTGTCTCTTTCAGAAAGCTTATTGAACGGTGCCAAAAGCGGTGTATTGAAAAGTTCCGGAAAAAGAACAAAATCTGATTTGTAATCGCCCATTACATTGACAAAAAATTCTACCTGTTCATAGAAAGCATCAATATTTTTAAAATGCCTCATCTGCCACTGCACAAGCCCGAGGCGGATAATGCTGTCCTGCATGGTATTCGGTTTCTTGCTGTAATAGATGTTATTCCATTGCAGCAATACAGCGTTTTCAAGTGATGATTCATCTTCGGGAAGGTATTTTTTGAGAATCTTTATGGGAAGGAAGTTATTGGAAAGCTGGAAAGACAGCACGGGATCATAAATTTCCTTGTCTCTTACGCGGCGGATATATTCTCTTGGGGAAAGCTCGTCACTGTATTTATGATAATTCGGAATTCTTCCTCCCAGAATGATGGACTTGAGGTTAAGCTGCTCGCACAGTTCTTTCCTGGCATCATATAATCTTCTTCCCAGACGCAGTTCACGAAATTCGGGATCTACGAAAACTTCTATCCCGTAAAGGACATTCCCTGTAGACAAATGGGTATTGAATGTATAGTTTCCTGTAATATCCACATAAGTATGATCGTCCCCGAAGTCGTCATAATTCACAATAATGGAAAGTGCCACAGCAGCCAGTTTTCCGTCTACTGTAATACAGATCTGACCTTTGGGAAATATTTTCGTGAGTTTTTCTATGCTTTTTTTGGACCAAATAGATTCGGACATCTGCGGATAGGCGCGTTTCATTGTTATTACCAGTTCATCATAATCCTGAAGGGTCAGGGCTCTTGTTTCTATTTGCATTGGATGTAATTTTATTTTAACAAAAAAGCCCCAAATGGAGCTTTTATTTAATTCTTATATATATTAAACTAAATTCCTCTACATTGGCAGCCACAGCAAACCTCATCAAAATTACTTCCTTTTAATTCTGGCCACCATTTTTGATCTCTATCAGAAAAAATTTCATCCATTCTTATTAAAGTATCTTTATAACCTTCTCCAATCCACTCCATATGTTCTTTATCATTTCTATCACATGGCCAATGATCAAAAAATTCACCAAAAAAATGATCACAAAAATCTCTATATTCCTTTGTATAAAGAACGTGTACATGCGCCAAAGGATCTACTTTTAAAGGTAATGCTACCATTTTACCTTTTCCGTATATTATTCTCATTGCATAATAACGTCTTAATTGATCTAAACCTTCATTTTTTAATTCTTCTAAATCTAATTCTGGCCATTCTTGAGAAGCTTTAATTGCGACATGCTCAAAATTATATTGATCAAGTTCTTTTAGTAGTTCTTTTTTTGTAGGATCTACATCAACCTTTAGTGCTGAAATGTGTTTTGTAATCATGGATATTATTTTAGTTTTTACTAAGTTAATAATTTTAATTTAAAGTTCAATAAAAAAATCCCGCCGAAAGGCAGGATTTGTATTTAAAATTCAAGTGTACTACTCCCACTCAATAGTTGCAGGCGGTTTGCTTGAAATATCATAAGCCACTCTGTTGATTCCTCTTACTTCGTTGATGATTCTGCTGGAAACAGTATCTAAAAATTCGTAAGGAAGTCTGCTCCACGTTGCCGTCATAAAATCGATGGTGTTGGCGGAACGGACTACAGCCGTGTATTCGTAAGTTCTTTCGTCTCCCATTACTCCTACTGACTTTACAGGAAGAAGAACAACGAAAGCCTGGGATACTTTTTCGTAAAGATCGTTTTTGTATAGTTCTTCGATGAAAATATCGTCTGCTTCCTGAAGGATTCTCACCTTTTCAGCATCTACAGCTCCCAACACTCTGATTCCTAAACCTGGGCCCGGGAAAGGGTGTCTGTATACCAAATGATGTGGAATACCTAACTCTTCACCTACTTTTCTAACTTCGTCTTTAAAAAGCTCTCTTAAAGGCTCTAACAGCTCGAATTCCATGTCTTCAGGAAGTCCGCCTACGTTGTGGTGAGACTTGATCACGGCAGATGGCCCGTTTACAGACTGACTTTCGATAACATCAGGATAAATTGTACCTTGGGCAAGGAATTTAGCTCCTTCTATCTTGTGGGATTCTTCATCAAAAACATGGATAAACTCGTTTCCGATGATCTTTCTTTTCTGTTCAGGATCGTCTATTCCAGCCAGTTTTGAAAGGAATCTTTCTTTGGCATCCACCATTTTAATGTTCATATGGAAATGTTCTCCATACTGATCCATTACTTTTTTGCCTTCATCTTTTCTCAAAAGACCGGTATCAACGAAGATACATGTTAGCTGATCGCCGATGGCCTTATGAATTAAAACTGCAGCTACTGAAGAATCCACGCCTCCTGAAAGTCCAAGGATCACCTGGTTGTTTCCTACTTTTTCCCGGATTTCTTCAACTGTTTTTTCAATATAATTGGTCAGTTTCCAGTTTTTCTCAGCATTACAGATCCCGAAAACAAAGTTTTCAAGCATCTTTCCACCTTCTTCTGTATGAGAAACCTCAGGGTGAAACTGAACGCAGTAGATTTTTCTGTCTTCGTTGGAAATAGAGGCTATTACACCCGATTTTGCATTTAATTCAAAACCTGCAGGCAGCTCTCCTACTTCATCAAAGTGACTCATCCATACGATAGAATTCTGAGTAACACCTTTTAATAAAGAGCTTTCCTTAATGATTTCCAAATGGGCTTTTCCATATTCTCCTTTCTCTCCTTTGTTAACTTTTCCACCTAAAAGATGGGCTGTGAGCTGCATTCCGTAGCAGATTCCCAAAACAGGAACTCCCTGCTCGTAAAGTTCTTTTTCTACCAGGTGCGCGTTTTCTGCATTTACAGAGCTGGGGCCTCCGGAAAGGATGATTCCCTTTGGCTGTCTTGCCAGAATATCCTGTAAAGGTGTATTGAAAGGGAGAATTTCAGAATATACTCCCATCTCACGGATTCTTCTTCCGATAAGCTGGTTGTACTGTGATCCGAAATCTAATATGATAATACCGTTGTTCATTTTATAAATGATAATTGATTAATGATAAGCTTCAGGCTTTAAGCTATAAGCAGCAGGCTTTTTTCTTTGTGTCTTAGCTTACTGCCTATAGCTTAAAGCCTATTGCTAATTCACTGTGTTACAAAAAAAGACTTGGAGATGTTCCAAATCTTTTTTCGTGATTTATTTTAAAATTTTCCGATGTCTTCTCTGTAGAAACCGTAATCGAAATGAATATGGCTTGCATCTTCGTAAACTTTTTTGCGGGCTTCATCATAAGTAGATCCTGTAGCCACAACATTCAGTACTCTTCCTCCGTTGGAAACCACTTTGTCTGCCTTTCTTATTGCTCCTGCGTAAAGAAGTTTGGAGTGTTTCAGCTTGTCTTCGCCTACAATTTCGTAACCTGTTTCGATGTTTCTCGGATAACCTCCGGAACACATAACAAGGCATACGGCTTTTTCGTCTTTAAATTTAAGCTGAATGTCTTTTCCTTCCATACAGTCCTGGATAACATCAAGGAGGTTGTTTTCCATCAATGCCATCAGTACCTGAGTTTCAGGATCTCCGAATCTCATATTATATTCAAGAAGGTAAGCTCCGTTCTTGGTTACCATCAATCCGAAGAAAATGATTCCTTTAAAGCTGAATCCTTCTCCTTTAAGACCGTTAATGGTAGGTTCCAGGATATTTTTTTCGAAATCGGCATAGTGCTCCTGAGTGAATTCAGGGCTTGGAGCTACAGATCCCATACCACCGGTATTAGGTCCTGTATCACCGTTTCCAGCTTTTTTATAGTCTTTTGCAGCAATACAAGGGAAAAGTTTTTCACCGTTTGAGAATGCAATGATTGAAGCCTCAAAACCTTGTAAATATTCTTCGATAACCAAACGTATTCCGGCATCTCCATAGATTCTTCTGATCATGAAATCGTGGATGGTAGCTTCTGCTTCTTCAATATTGTCGCAGATTACCACACCTTTTCCGCCTGCCAGACCGCTTGCCTTGATCACTAACGGATACTGCTGGGTCTGAACATATTCTTTAGCATCGTTGTATGAATCAAATACTACAGCTTTGGCTGTTTTGATATCATAGGTCTGCATAAATTTCTTAGAGAAAGCTTTACTTCCTTCTAAACTTGCTACTTTCTGGTTGGGACCGAAAACTTTAAGATCGTGCTTTTTGAATTCATCTTTAAGCCCGGCTACAAGAGGCGCTTCCGGACCTACAATCGTAAGATCTACCTTTTCTTTGATCGCGAAATCTCTGAGTTCCTTGATCTCTGATAAATGAACATTTTTCCCTATTACATCGGTGGTAGCATTACCATTAGCAAAAAACATTTTAGAAATTCTCGGGTCATTCTGAAGCTTTGCCGCTAAAGCAGATTCTCTACCGCCTTCACCTATGATTAATATTCTCATACTTTATTTATTATCTAGTCTATTTTACAAATATATAATTTTGAGTGCTATAAATACAATCTCAAATTATTTTTTAATTCTATTTTAATTAATGTAAAAAGTGTCTAACTCCGGTAAACATCATCGGAATACCGTGTTCATTGGCAGCTTCAATACTGTCCTGATCTTTTACACTTCCTCCCGGCTGGATGATTGCCTTGATACCTTCCTGAGCGCAGAAATCAACTACATCACGGAAAGGGAAGAATGCATCTGAAGCCAACACAAGATCTCCTGAGAATTTCTCTTTAGCTCTTTCAATGGCCTGCTGTGTAGCCCAGATTCTGTTTACCTGTCCGCCACCGATTCCGAAAGCCTGGATACCGTTGGAAACAACAATTGCATTTGATTTTACATACTTCACTACTCTCTGGGAGAAAAGAAGTGCTTTTTTCTGCTCTTCTGAAGGCTGTACATTGGTTACCACTTTAATATCGTCAGAAAAATGAGTATCATTATCCTGAACCAGGATACCACCGTCAATTTTCACCCAGGTCTGCTTATCGGAAACAGGGTTAACGATTTTTATAATTCTGAGGTTTTTCTTTTTTCTTAAAACTTCAAGGGCTTCTTCATCAAAGTCCGGAGCCATTACGATTTCAAGGAACGTTTTGTTCAGTTCTTCGGCTGTTGCTGCATCAATTTTATAGTTCATTGCAACAATTCCGCCAAAGATGGAAACCGGATCGCATTCGAAAGTTTTCTGATAAGTTTCCAACGCTGAAGTTCCGATAGCCACTCCGCAAGGGGTAGAGTGTTTTACAGCACAACAGGCCATCTCTTCCTTGAATTCTGTTACCACTTTCCAGCAAAGATCCATATCACGAAGGTTGTTGAAAGATAATTCTTTACCGCCAAGCTGCTCGAAATCTTTCATGGCACCGTTCTCAAATGTGGAAACGTAGTAAGCAGCAGTCTGATGAGGGTTTTCCCCGTATCTCAGGTCTGATACTTTTTTGTAAGATGCATTAAGATACGTTGGATATTCTTCATCTAAAAGCATTCTGGAAATAGCAGCATCATAAGCTGAAGTAAGGTTGAATACTTTTCCTGCAAGCTTTTTACGGGTTTCGATGTAAGAATCACCGTTCTGCTCCATTTCAAGTCTTACGGTTGCGTAGTCTTCCACATCGGTAATTACGGTAACGGAATCAAAATTCTTGGCTGCGGAACGAAGCATTGAAGGGCCTCCGATATCGATAAACTCTACTTTTTCATGTAAAGAAATGTCTTTGTTTACATTTTCAAAGAAGGGATAAAGGTTTACGATGACCATATCAATCAGATCTATTCCGTGTTCCTGAACGGTTTTCATGTGTTCTTCATTGGCACGTACTGCCAAAAGACCTCCATGAACTTTGGGGTGAAGGGTTTTCACTCTTCCGTCCAGCATTTCAGGGAAATTGGTGACTTCATCGATCTGAATGGGATTTAAACCAGCGTCTTTCAAATGTTTGAACGTTCCTCCTGTAGAAATCAACTCATAATTCCGGGCTTCCAAGAACTGAGCGAATTCGGTCAATCCGCTTTTGTCAGAAACACTGATTAAAACTCTCTTTTTACTCATTTTACTTCAATTTTTACTTTTTACAGCTATTTCAAACTGTAACCGGGTCTTTCACCTCCGGTTTACTTTATTTTACTTAGATTTTTTTAGTTTTTTCGAAATATTTTTATCAAAAATCTAAAGTGTTTTTTTATGCTTTATATATATGACCACCCCGTCAAAAATTCTCTGAATTTTTGCCACCCCTCCAAGGGAGGGGAATTTTGATCCTATGAATTATTTCCCAGGACTTTATTGATTGCCTTTGGAAATATTTCATATTCAATATGGTGAACTTTCTCCGCTATGGTTTCGGGGGTGTCTTCTGCTGTTACTTCAAATGATTTCTGAAGTATGGCTTCTCCTTCATCAATTCCCGGAGTTACAAAATGTACGGTAGCACCGCTTTCTTTTTCTCTGGCTTCAATAACGGCATTGTGTACATGCATTCCCCACATTCCTTTTCCTCCGAATTTCGGAAGCAATGCAGGATGAATATTGATAATTTTCCCGGTCCAGTTCTTACAGAATTCAGGTTTTAAGATGGATAAAAATCCGGCCAGTACAATAAGATTTGTATCTTTTGGAATTACATTACCCAATTCGGCACTGAAATTTTTTCCTCTTGGAATAAGAATGTTTTCTATATGATGGCTTTTTGCTCTTTCAAGTCCGTAACATTCCCTGTCTGCCACTACCAGCGATACTTTTGCGTTTTGGATCTCTCCATTTTCAACAGTATCAATGATTCTCTGCAAATTGGTTCCGGAACCTGAAACGAGTACAACGATGTTTTTCATTAATTCAGATGTTAGATGTCAGATATCAGATTACAGACCTAAAGTCTGATGTCTGGTGTCTGAAATCTGATGTCATTTAAAATTTCAAATCAATTTTTTCGTTTCCTTCTGTTATTTCTCCGATCTCGTAAGCATCATCCAGTAAATGGGTAATCTTTTCAGCGTGTTCAGCATCTACTACGATCACCATACCCACTCCCATATTGAAGGTTCCAAACATCTCTTCACGGGTTACACCTCCTCTTTTTTCAAGTTCAAGCATAACGCTAGGAATTTTGATCTTCGCAGCATCTATGGAAGCACATAATCCTTCAGGGATGATTCTCGGAACGTTTTCATAAAGACCACCTCCTGTAATGTGGGCGATACCGGAAACTTTTACTTCTTCCAATACTTTATGAATATCCTGATAATAAAGTCTTGTTGGAACGAGAAGGGTTTCGTATAAAGGTTTTCCTTCAAATTCTTCTTCGAAGTCCGGGAATACTTTTCTTACTAATGAAAATCCGTTTGAGTGGAATCCTGAGCTTGGCAGGGCAATGATTTTATTTCCTGCTTTGATGGCAGAACCGTCAATGATCTGATCTTTTTCTACAATTCCTACACAAAATCCTGCAACATCGTAATCTCCCGGCTGGTACATTCCCGGCATTTCGGCAGTTTCTCCACCAATTAGAGCACAGTTGTTATCCTTACATGCTTTAACCATTCCAAGAACGATTTCAGCAGCTATTTCTGAATCCAGCTTTCCGCAAGCCAGATAATCCAGGAAGAATAAAGGCTTTGCCCCATGGCAAAGGATATCGTTGGCACACATTGCAAAACAATCGATACCAATAGAACCGTATTGTTTGGTGTCCAGAGCTACTTTCAGCTTTGTCCCCACACCGTCTGTTCCTGAAACCAGCACAGGATTTTTGTATCCTCCGATTTCATAGAAGGCACCAAAGCTCCCCAAATGATTCAATACGTTTGAGTTGTGGGTTTCTCCTACTGCTTTTTTGATTTTGTCAACCGTTTTGTATCCTTCTTCTTTGTCTACGCCTGCTGATTTGTAAGTGTTGCTCATGTTTAATACTTTTAAAATGTATCAATTTATCAGTATAACAATTTACCAATTGAACTTCGTAAAGCTTATTGTTACATTGATAAATTGTTATATTGCTACATTAGTTTTATAATTACTTTTTACTAGATTTGGAAAATAAAAAAGCCGACAATCTTGGTAGATTATCGGCCGTTATTTTATCTCAGAATTTCAGAGTCCACAATTTTCCCTTTCTCTGAGAAACATTCTTTAAAAGTGGTCTGAATTTTCATCTTTTTTCTTTTTGCAAAAATAGTAATTTTAAATTAATATTCAAATTCTATTTTTCAAGGATGGTTTCAATGGCTGCCATCTTTTTGATTTTCTCTTTTAACTCGCTGTTTTTCTCTTCATTAGAAATTTGTTGTGCAGCTTTATCAAAGTTGTCATTAAAGAAAGGAAGTGAGAGAGTTTCCACAATATTTCCTCCGTGGAAAGGGAAACGCTTGGATGCCGCTTCTAAAACTCCGGCTCCGCCTCTTCCTCCCGGGGATGCAGACATCAGGAACATTGGTATCTCATTCCACACGGTTCTGTCTTTGATCCTGGATACCCAATCGAATACATTTTTGAACGCCGTAGAGTATGTTCCGTTATGCTCAGGCAATGAAACCAAAAGCAGATTGGCTCCGTCAATTTTTGATGCAAAATCATGTGCTTCCTGAGGAACACCGCCTGCCAGTTCTCTTTCATGCTTGTAGATTGGCATTTCAAAAGGGTTCAGATCTATTACTTCTACTTCTGCATTTTCAAAAAGTGATGATGCGTAGGCTACCAATTGCCTGTTCATTGAAACTTCTGAGTTGCTTCCTGCTATTGCTAAAACTTTCATTATTCTTTATTTATTTTTTTAATGTACAAATTTAATTTTTATTTCATGTAGGCAGGCAGCTCCATAGGTACTTCCATTAATAAGATTTCGGTATCTTCCACTGCTTCGATATTAAAGCTTTGGGTATCCCAGATTCCCAGGCCGTCTCTTTCATTCAAAACGCGGTCTCCTACTTTGGCACTTCCTTTTAGAACAAAAGCGTAAACTCCGTTTCCTTTTTTGTTAAGCATATAGTTTTTGCCGTTTCCTGCTTTAAAATTAGCCAAATTGAACCATGCATCCTGATGAATCCAAACTCCGTCATCATTTTTGTCCGGAGACAGGATCTGTTGGAACCCATTAATCTTTTCACCTTCTTTGATGCTTTTCTGGTCATATCTCGGCTCAACGTTCAGTTCTCTCGGAAAAACCCAGATCTGCAGAAATTTTACAGCTTCATCTTTATTTTTGTTGTATTCGCTGTGCATTACCCCTGTTCCTGCGCTCATTACCTGGATCTCTCCTTTTCTGATAACGGCAGCGGTTCCCATTGAATCTTTATGTTCAAGATCTCCTTCCAGAGGAATAGAAATAATTTCCATATCCCTGTGCGGATGTGTTCCGAACCCCATTCCCTGTGATACGGTATCATCATTCAATACTCTTAATACCCCGAAATTTGTTCTGTCATTGTTCTGATAATTGGCAAAGCTAAATGTATGGTAACTGTTTAACCAACCGTGATCTGCATGGCCTCTTGAATCTGCTTTATGATATACTGTTTTCATATTGTGATTATTTATGGTACAAATGTAGGATAAACGGGTGTTTGAAAATGTTGATGTAGGTTAAGAAAGGAATGCAGGCTTTGATGGAGGCAAAACAGAGTTTTTTGAGTTATGCCAGAATTGTATTTTTATTTCTCGCAGATCAGGCAGATTGAGCTGGTTTATAGAATGTATTGCACAATCTTTCCAAAGCATAATAAATCTGTCATAAATTTTAAGTTTTGGCTGAAACCTTTATTATGCTAATTTTAAAAGGCTTCTTTTATTTTAGAATTTTTCTTTAAACAGAAAAGTAAAAGGCAAATAAGAACCATGCAAACAATGAGAAACCTGAAAATCATATTGGTTTGGGTTGAAAAATGTCCTAAAACATTGGTGATAATACCTGTCCCAATCTGGTTGGCTGCCATCAGGAAGCCGGAAACCAAAACTGAAAGTGAAGGAAATTCCACCGTTCCCCAGCCAATAGATCCGGGAAATATGCTTCCCATGAAAAAACCAATTAAAAACATCATTACAACAATAATACTTACATTGGGATACAGCAATAGCAGTAAAAGCAAACCGGCAACCATTAAAGGTGAAAAAAGAAACAGATAAGACAGATCATTATTTTTTGAAAAGATCCCGAAAAGCAAGCGGTTTAAAGCAATTCCTGCCCAAAACAGGGATAATCCCAGGCTGGCTTTATTATTATCCAGTCCCTGATTTTTAAGAATTACAGCTCCAAAACTGCCGAAAGTTCCCTCAATACAGCCATACAGAACAATTGTTATAAAAAACAGCCATAATTTTGAAGGAATTTTAAAATGCCCGGGAAGCCCAAAGAATGTTCCTTTTTCCAGTTTTAATAACAAAAAGGCTGCGAATGCCACGCTTACTATTACAAATATGCATCCGGGAACATACATCCAATTCTTTACATTTCCTATTACATTCATCATTAACGGAGCGGTAGATGTTCCTAATCCTACCAGAAACTGAAGAATCAAAATAGCTGAAGATTTATTGTTTTCAAATAAACTTGCTGCCAGAGGATTTAAAGTGGTGATGGAAAGTCCGAAACCCGAACCTGTGAATGCCACCAAAATCATTAATACAGGAAATAATAAAGCTGTATCATTCATAAAAAACTGAAGTCCCCATAAGGCTCCTGTAGATACAATCATCAATAGCAATCCAATGGTTAAAACCATTTTAGGCCCCCATTTATTCACTAAAAACGGGGCTCCGAGGCAGGAAATAATAATACAGATCACCTGAGGAATAAACAAATTCCCAAACTGTGAGGAAGAAAGCCTAAAGAGCGAGGAATCTGTAAAAGCAGTTCCTAATGCCGGAAATACAACAAAATTAACTCCTGTAAGAAAAGCTAATAAAAAAACAATAATAATCCGGGCTACTTTGGAATTCATGATGTTAAAACATGATTTTTAAGATGATCTCCTACTCTCAGTGCCATTGCAATAATGGTAAGAGCCGGGTTTACCGCACCGCTGGAAACGAAAAATCCGCCATCCACAATGTATAGATTTTCAAAATCGTGTGCTTTGCAGTTGGTATCAACAACCGAAGTTTTCGGATCAAGCCCCATTTTTGTGGTTCCGTTCTGATGGGCCGGTGAAGAGATATCCATTCCTTTGCTGAAATACATTCCCTTGAATAAAAAGCTTTCAAATTTACCTGAAGCTTTCAATGCTCTGATCAGTTCGGCTTTCAAAAGTTCATGGCCTTTTTCGTTATTGGAGCTATAGCTGATTTTAATTTGCCCGTTCTCTACGGTCACCCTGTTTTCAGGATCGGGAAGATCTTCTGAGGTAAGCCAGAAATCAACGGCATGCTCTGCCATCAATTCAAAAGTAAAACCTGGGGCTGCCACAGGGCTGTCTGCTTTGATCTGGTGTTCATCTGATTTTCCCAACATCTGAATGTGTCCTAAAGGAAAGTCATAGCCTTTGTTCGCGTGGTAAAAATCATTAATTCCAAATGTCTTTCCGAATCTGGTAGGGTTTGGTTCTGTATATAAAGCCACCAATGCGCTATTCTGATGAAACATATAATTTCTGCCGACCTGATCTGAAGTATTGGCAAGACCATTCGGGAATTTTTCATTTTTGCTTTCCAGCAGTATGGCTGCGGAATTAATGGCTCCAGCAGAAAGAATAATTAAGCCGGAAGTTAATGTTTTTGTTTCTCCGTTTTGTTCTACAAGAATTTCTGTGATTTTGGTTCCTTCTTCGTTGGTATTCAGTTTCAGAACTTTTGTATTGGTCATCAGTTCTACATTGGGATGCTCCAGAGCTTTTGCCAGTGCGCAAAGATGAGCGTCCCCTTTTCTTTCGGCAGCATCAGGAAAACCATCAAAACGATCCAGGATATAGGGGGCATTTGCTGTTTCGTGAGGCTTAAAATTGACTCCTATCGGTAATTCAAAAGGATGCCAGCCATAATTCGTCAATTCATCAACAACTTTCTGAATTCTGGGTTCATGGGGTAATGGAGGAAGAGGATAAGGCTCTGAATCAAAAGGCTCTGTAGGATCTGAGCCTCTTTTTCCATGAACGTGAAAGAGTTTTTCAGCTTCGAGGTAATACTCCTTTAAATCTTCATATTGTATAGGCCATGCGGGTGAAATTCCTCCGTAATGTTTTATCTCTTTAAAATCTTCTTCCCGTAAACGGAATAATGCAGCTCCATAAAACTTGGTGTTTCCGCCTACATTGTAATGCATACCCGGACGGAATGGTTTTCCATGTTTATCCAGCCATAATTCTGTGGTAGTATACCTGTTTTTCTCAAAAACTTCCACGGAATCCCAGTTTTCCTTTTCTATCGGCACATAATCTCCTCTTTCTACAATCAGAATCTTTTTTCCGGTATCGGCAAGCTGATATGCCATTGTTGCTCCTCCTGCTCCACTTCCTATAATGATGATATCGTACATTTTTTACTATTTTAATCTACCCAAGGTAAAGAATAAAAAAACAGACTTGCTTAAGAAAAAATTAAATTTCAATTGATAATATAAATAAAAGGATGCATGGATATGGGTTCTTTTCTATAATATAAACCTTTTAGCTATTAGATTTTTTGGCCGTTATTTTTTAAGCTCCGGAAGATGCAGATTTATAAAATTCAGGGATATGATGTAAGATTTCATGTTCAACTAATTTGGCTAAAGCCTTTTTTATTGCTTATAAATTAAAAAGCGGGCTAAAGCCCGCTTCTATTGAATTTTCATTGTGATGAAATATTTTATGAAACCAAGAATATTTTCTCTTACATCTTTTCCTTTCTTCCGGTTTTTCATATCCGGCATCTAACTTCTATTTCTAAAAATGTACCTGTTGGATTTCCTCTTCTATTTCTTTTGGAGTTTCATCTTCTGATTTTATAAAAATCATAGTAACTACAGCTCCGATCAGCATACAAACGCCTCCTACTACGATATAATCAATTGCCTGTTTTCCAAAAACGCTGCTCACAATCGGGCCTCCGAAAACGCCATTGATAATTTGTGGAATTACAATAAAGAAATTGAAAATTCCCATATATACTCCCATTTTCTTTTGAGGAATAGAGTCGATCAACATGGCATAAGGCATTGCTAAAATACTTGCCCAGGCAAATCCTAATCCTATCATTGAAATCCAGAGGCTGTTGATATCTTTAATAAAATACATTGAAATTAAACCTAATCCACCACAAGCCAAAGCCAAAGCATGAGTCTGTTTTTTACCTATAAATTTGGCAATCGGAGTTAAGGCAAATGCGAAGAAAATTGCATAGAAGTTATAGCTTCCGAACAAACTTCCTGTAAGGTCACCGGCTTTATTGAATTCTACTGAATGAGTATCCTCGGGAGAAAGTCCAAAATGATGGGTTGCCAAAGCACTTGTAGTGAAAACCCACATGGTAAATAATGCAAACCATGAGAAGAACTGAACAATTCCCAGTTTTTTCATCTGGGAAGGTGCATTCTTAAAATCTTTAAATATATCCGAAAGTTTGGACTCATTTTCTACGATTGGTTTTCCACCTTCAAAGGAAGCAAATTCTTCAGGGGAATATTCTTTCGTGGTAACAATTGTATATAAAATTGACAGAATTAAAACTGCAGCCCCGATGTAAAATGCATAAATCACATTATCCGCTACAAAGCCTTTTGGAGCAGCGTTGGAAACACCCAGCTTTGTTAACCAGTTTGGTAAATCTGAGCCAATAACCGCCCCAATTCCAATTAAAATGGTCTGAACAGAAAATCCGATGGTTGCCTGATGCTTCGGAAGCATATCTCCCACCAAAGCACGGAAAGGTTCCATTGCGACATTGATTGAAGCATCCATCATAGCGAGGAAAATTACTGCCATCAATAAAACATTGGCAGCCATCATTTGCGTTGCAGAAGCTGCATTGGGAAGCATTACCAAACCAATGGCACACAAAACCGCACCTATTAAAAAGTAAGGCTTTCTTCTACCAAGCGGACTCCAGGTGTTGTCTCCCATGTGTCCAATAATGGGCTGAACAATTAATCCTGTAATAGGCGCAACCAGCCAGAACCAGGACAATTCGTGAACATCTGCCCCGAAATTGGCAAGGATTCTGCTGGCATTACCGTTTTGCAAACCGAAAGCCATCTGAATTCCCAAAAATCCCATACTCATGTTGATGATCTGGGCCATGGAAAGGTTCGGTTTTATTTTTTTCGAAAAAGTATTTTGAGAACTATTCATTTATTGTTTTTTTAATTCTTGGATTAAAGTATCTTCAATAGGTGCTTTCTCTGCAACCACTTTATCAACTACATCATTCGGTACGGTTACAGAAAGTACATATTGCTTCACTTTCCAGCTTCCGTTGATTTTTTCCACAACTCCTGATCCTCTGCAGATCTTCATTTGGGTATTGAGCAGTTCATCGAACCAAGCTAATTTTCCGTCTTTGCTGAAATAGATATTTCTTTTAAGGGAGGTGAAGTTCCAGGTTTTCTTTTTATCGAAATAAGGTTTTGCCCAAATCATGAAGGCTTTTTTATCCCAGACTTCTGTAGCATCAGTTCCGATAAATGTGGATTCGTCTGCAAAATAGTCGAAGTATGCATTAAAATCTGCTTTTGCAGCTGCCACATTGAAACCGTCGAGCATGGTTCCTATCTCTGTTTTGTCTTTTTCAAATTTAGCATTAATGGCTTGTGCATATATTTCTGTAAAACCAAACATAAGCAGCACCATCGTACAGATGAGTGTTATTTTTTTCATAGTCTGTTTATTTTAGTTTTGTAATTCAATCACCATTGAAGTTTTTGCAGGAATAGTTAATGAATTCTGTAATGAAATTTCTTTATCCGAGATGATATCTTTCCCTTTTGTGAATCCGTTCAGAGATTCTGAAAAATGTTTCATATCTATGGTCTGTTCTTTCACATTATTATTAACCACCACCATTACACTTTCTTTTTCATTATACCTGAAATAAACAAAAACATTATTCTGGGGAACATAGTTTTTTGTCTTACCGGTGTGAATAACTTCTTTTCCTTTTCTCCAGTTTAATAATTTTCTGGTAAAATCAAAATACTGATTCTGTGAATCTGTTCTTCCCGATTTTACAAAGGCATTATTAGTGTCTCCATTCCAGCCTCCCGGAAAATCGCGGCGAATATCCCCGTCACCTTTGGTGGCTTTATCTCCTGACATTCCAATCTCTGAACCATAATATAACTGAGGAATCCCTCGGACTGTTGAAATCAGGCTCATTACCAGTTTATAGTCTTCTATTTTAGGATAGGTTTCATTAAAACGCTGTGTATCATGATTTTCCGCAAACACCAATATATTATTAATGTCAGGATAAAGGAAATCATTGGCAAAGTTATCATACACTCTCTGCATACCGGAATCCCAGCCGGAATTTTCTTTAAAAACCTGACCAATAGCATCATGCAATGTAAAATCCATTACAGAAGGCAGGTAAGAATTGTAGTTTTCTATTGCTGAAATTTTGCTGTCTTTCTGCCAATAGGAAATTTGTGCCTGGTTGTGCATCCATACTTCGCCTACAATATTAAAATTCGGATACTCATCGGTGATTCTCTTCGTCCATTCTGAGATTCCTTTTTTATCGTTATAGGAATAAGTGTCTACCCGTAATCCGTCAAGACCGGCAAATTCTGTCCACCAAATAGCATTCTGAACCATATAATTGACTACCAGCGGATTGCTTTGATTCATATCTGGCATTGTGGTATCAAACCAACCGTCCATACAGTTTTCCATATCTATTTTGGAAGCATTGGTATCGAACTGAGTGGTCATTCTGTAACTGCTTCGTTTGAAGCCTTTTTCTCCGTCTTTCCAGTAATGAATCCAGTCTTTCGCAGGAAGATCTTTAATAATCCAGCTTTGCGATCCCCAATGGTTGGTTACATAATCCATAATAAGCTTCATATTACGTTTATGAAGCTCATCTGCCATTCTTTTATAATCTTCGTTGGTTCCGTAACGCGGATCTATTTTGTAATAGTCGCTTTGCGCATAGCCGTGATAAGAGAATGAAGGTTCATTATCTTCCAGCAAAGGGGTATTCCAAACGGCAGTAACGCCTAATTCCTTAAGATAATCGAGGTTTTTAATGATTCCCTCAATGTCTCCTCCATGACGTCCTCCGGGATTTTTACGGTCTGATTTTTCAGCGGTATCTCTGGTATTGTCATTGGATGGGTTTCCATTGGCAAAACGGTCCGGCATGATGAGGTACATGACGTCTTTTGAGGTGAAAGATTCACGGTCTACAGATCCAGGAAGCCTTTGCTTCAACTCATAGGAGTAAGAGCTTATATTTTTTTTGCCTTTCTTTATATTGATTTTAAATGAGGGGAAATTAATTTCATTGGTATTGACAGTAATGAAAACATAATTCGGGTTTTCTACTTTTTGAATATTCTTTGCCTGAATACCGTCTGAAAGTTCTATTTCATTATTGGCAATATTTTTTCCGTAAACCAAAATCTGAAGATCCGGGTTTTTCATTCCTTTCCACCAGAAAGCGGGTTCTACTTTCTGAATCTGAGAAAAAGCTATTGAAGCTGCTGAAAGAGCAAAAATTGTATATATTTTTTTCATTTGCATTTTTATAGTTATAGTGTGTTGAACAATAATCAAACACAACATTATTAAATAAAATCGAATTAAAAAAGTAATCGTAAGTATTGGGTGGAAAAAATTAGTTATTTACTTTCAATATAAGTATGATTAACCCAATTATTAGGTTGTATATACACCCTGTTTTTTTGAAAGTCTAAGAATATATTGAACCTTTTTATTATTTCATTGCCTAAAATATTCATCCTGGAACCTCCTACCAATCTGCTTTGTGATAAAAGCTGTACAGGAATATCCTTTAAATTTACATTTCCTAATGATAAGGATTGAAGATTGGAAGTAATCACAGGAATTTCTTTTCCCTGAGCATTTTTCATGATCACTTTTTTTATGGTTGTCATCTGATCAGCAGGAAAACCCTGCTCATTCAGTAAAGGACCGTCTAACATAGCTGTTCTTTGATATCCTGTATCAAAAAGATACCAGCTTTTGTTTTTAGACTGTCCTTGTTTAATATCTACTTCTACCAAAAAAACATTATTAAAATATTTCATCTGAAGTGAAGAATATTTAGACTTCACATGAGACGGAAGCTGGGAATGTACAACCATTATTCCTTTATCATGATTCAATTCTACAATCATTCCATCAAATAAATCCCAGCCAAACCTGCCATCTGTACCATGACCGGAAAGCTGCGCAGGGTAAATATTAAGGTTTTGATATTCTTTTTTACCGATCTGCAGAATATTACTGCCTGATTTTAAGGTACTTTTAATTTTATTTTTTAATGTTTCCTGGGTAAGTACAAGCTCACTTGTACCTGTATCAAAATTAAGTAAAAGGGTGTCTGTTTTATTTAGTATGGTCTTTACAAATATGGTATTCTGCTCATTAATCTGAAGTTTCAGGGTATCTTTAAAAGACATTTTGCTAAAGTCTTTCGGAGGTAAAGATTGAATTCTTGTAAGTGCAGAATCTTTATTTTTCAGAAGAATGATAAAGTCTTTTTTTTCTCCTTTTCTGAGTTTTACAGCAATGGAGTCTATATCTGTTTTTACAGTAACCACTTTTTTCCGGGTACTTATTTTGGATACTGTATATACATCGGGTTTAACTTTAGCATCTATATTCCAATCTGTTTTTAAACCGTTATCTTTCTCGTAAATCACGGCTTTGGGCTGATTTGCCTTCAGGACAGGTAATTTATTTTGAGCAGACGAAAAAGACGCTAAAAATGATAACAAACATAAAGATAAAAAAGACTTCATACCTCAATACTATTTAAAATTACATACAAAATTTCCCCAAATAGGTGATTACGACATCTATTGCGGTATTACCTATGGTAGTACCGTCATGAAAACAGTTATCCGTAGGTGCAATATAAAACTGATAAGGTTCCTGCTTTACCTTAATTACGGGATAATCCGGATAATGTTTCAGAAAGTAATCTGTGATATTTTCATTGGTTATTTCCACATCTTTAAGTTCTACTTTCTCTTTAAGCATCTTATACGCCTGCTTCATGGTAAGGTTAATGAACAAGAAATAGCGGGGCTGCTCTCCTAAATTGATGGTAAATCTATTCCCGTACCGGTAGCAGGTATGCAAAGTCATATCTTTGGAGCTGTCTTTATGCACACCTATAAAATGAATATCCTTAAAAGTATAATTTTCAGGCAATTTTCTCTTATTTAAAGAAACAACTTCACTATTGGGATAGTTGGTTGCAATACTCATAAACCTGTAAGGTGCCAATGAAATTTTTTCCAACACTGCATTAAGATGGGTATTTAATTCCTGAACAACTTCTTTATTTTCTATAAATTTCTGAAATGCGTCATTATCTGAAATGGCAGAATGAAGGTTCAGCTTATTGAATATATGTTTAAGCTCTTCAGGAATTTCTCCTATAAAAACAGAGTTATAATCTTTCTTGTTAACATGATCTCCTTTTACAGTATGAAGTTCCTGAGAAGAAAGTTTCCGCCAGTCTCTTTTGGCCAGATGTGCATCAGGTTCGTACTGCGCCCTGAACTTATTGTCGTTGAAAATAATTTCTACGGGTTCGTGTTTTGAGTGATGAACAACCCCGGAATTGATTTCTAAGGTATCTTCCAAATTGTCTCCGTATATTTTGATTCCTGGTTTTAATTTCATAGTCATTAGTAATTATTAAATTCTCCTACAAACACCATTGTTATATCAAACTTTTTATTTCCCAGCGTACTTCCGTCATGAATAAAATTATCCGTTGGAGCAATATAATACTGATAGGGTTTTACTTCTATTCTTATAATAGGATAATCAGGGTACAATGAAAAAAATAATTCTACGATATTATCTGAAGTAACAGAAAGATCCTGGTAATGCTTTTTAACATCGTTATAAATCTGTTTCAATGTTAAATTGACAAAATAGAGATACCGGGATTCTTCACTGATGTTGATAGAGATTCTATTGTCTGATTTATAGGCTGTATTAGGGGTAAATTTTGTGCTTTGGTCTATATGCAGGCCTGTATACTTTATATGCTCCTTATTATGAAGATGAAAAGTAGTGGTATGCATACCTGGAAGGCTTCTTGTAATGCGGTGAAAATGATATTTCTGAGCGTCAGATTTCTGATTAAGGAATTTATTTAAGCCGTTATTAAGCTGCAGTGTAAGCTCTTCATTTTCCTGAAATTTCGGCTGAACATCAAAAAGAGTTTTGCATTCCTCCAGCTTTATTTTTTTAAACAGTGTTTTTAATTCATCCGGAATTTCACCTAATCCTAAAGTATTAAACATTTTATGCTGCCCGGGACCGGATAGAATTTTGTATTCAGTGTCTGCCATATCCCGCCATTCATGATTAGGTAAGTAGGCGTTATCAAAATAGTCGATTCCTGTATTTATAACTTTCTCAGCGATTACTCCACTATTAATTTTAAGCTGCTCTCTCAGGTTGGAACAAGAATCTCCAACCAGGTACATTCCTTTCTTCAGATTCATACTAAACGGTAATACATTAATTTCTCCTTAATCTCAGATTCAATCATAATATCCTCATTTTCTTCTTCCAGTTCGTGTACAATATCATCATAAGAAACTTTTGACAGCTCCATTTCTTCCCTTGTTTCCTGAGGAATTCCATCAATAATATCATTCTGAATAAACGTGATAAGCTTAATCATATCATGGCAATATATAGTAGGATTATCAAAACCTCTGTCGTTGGAATAACGATTGCCTAAAAAACCTCCCCCGCACAGATCATAAATGGAACAGTTAAGGCACTTCTGAGATACCATTGCATGGGCATTTATATAAACATCAAACAGTCTGTCGCTAAAAACATCACCAATGGCATGGGTGTGAATATTAATGTTGTTTCTTGTTATTCCTTCATAGCAGGCCCGTATAAAATCTGCAACTTCTAAATTTCCATTGGTTTCCAGTACAGCAACGCCGTTAATATTTTTACCCAAGATTTGATCTCCTTCATCCTCTCCTACAATTAAATCAATAAGTGTTTTAAAAAACCTTATCTCTACCCGGTCTTTGTCATTCTTCCAGATCTTAAATAGTTCTATAAGCCAGTCTGCATAAGGAGTATAATTTTTGGTATTCACAAATTCTTTTTCCATTCCATCAGGAAGCTGGTCAAAATGGCCATCCGGAAGAAGAATATTAAGGCCGCTTATTTTAAGGCTTTTAATTTCATCGTAAAGTTCACGGGGTGGAATTTTAATATTAATGACAGACAATATTCCATTAAGTCCATAATCCATTCCCAGTATAACAGCTTGTCTAACTTCATCATAAGAGCCTTTTCCATTATGAAAAACACGGTATTTATCATGGTATTCCTTTGGTCCGTCCATACTTATACCTACGCGGATATTCAACTCATTAAACAGCTGATACCAGTTCTCGTCCAGCCCAACCCCGTTGGTTTGGATTACAAAATCGAATCTGTTATCAGGAAGTGTTTTCGTGAAGATTTCAATGGATTCCCGATAAAAATCTTTGGAAATTAAAAGTGGCTCTCCTCCATGAAAAACAATCTGTATATTGTTCAGATTATTTTCTGTACAATATTCACTAAGTTTATCTGCAAAAGTTTTTATGGTGTCAATTGACATAAATTTAGGCTGTTTCAGATAAGTTTTATCACCTAAATTGTACATGTAGCAATACGAGCAGTTGAGATTGCATCTACTTGCAACCTTTAACACAAAAGAAGTAATCATATTATATCTGATAAAAATATAGTTCCCCGTTATTCATTACAACGAAGAACTATAATTTTTAATTTAAGAATTACTAATTAATGCTAGTGCTCGGCTTAGTAGCTAATAAGAATTGGTCAATTCTGTTATAAGCAGCAGAAGCTCCCGTTGCAGCTGTTACATTACAGTTTTCTACGGTCTCAAAACCACGGCCTCCTCCAAAAATAGATTTGTATAAATCTACATTTTCATTTTCAGAAGATTGCATAGCTTTTTTAAGAATGCTTTTCTGTTCCAGGCTGTTTGTAATTTTTAATTTCTTTTTCATGATAAAATAGTTTGTGTTAATAAATTATACTAATTCACCAAATATAGATCTTTTTTCCAAACAACAAAAAGCTTTTACAAAATATTTACTTTTTTTTAACAGATATTGCGAAACCTCCACTTCTAGCCATCTTAAAATTCATTTTTGAATCACTTGTGATGGTTTTTTTGTAGATATTATAACTTTGAGGATTATCAATATAATCTGCATCTTTTCCGTCTTCGTAAACTGTTACCTCATACTTTTTACCTTTGTCAAGGAAAGAGAAATCTACCGTATATTCACGTTTATTCTCATCGGTAATGCCTCCTACAAACCAGTTATCGGTACCTTTTGCTTTTCTGGCTGTAATTACATAATCTCCCGGCTCTGCAGATAAAATCCTGGTATCGTCCCAATCTGCTGCAACATCCTTGATAAACTGGAATGCATCCATATGCTTTTTGTAGTTTTCAGGAAGGTCTGCTGCCATCTGAAGAGGCATATACATTGTTACATACAAAGCAAGCTGTTTCGCCAATGTGGTTTTCACGAAACGTTTATCTCCAGGGAAATAATAATCTAATTTAGTCTGGAAAATTCCCGGCGTGTAATCCATAGATCCACCCATCCATCTTGTGAACGGAAGAACAGTCTGGTGGTCCGGTTTATTTCCTCCGAATGCTTCATACTCAGTTCCTCTGGCTGCTTCTGCGGAAATATAGTTCGGATAGGTACGGCTTTCTCCTGTAGGACGAACTGATTCGTGGGAATTGACCATAATTTTGTAGTCGTTTGCTTTTTCAGCAATTCTGTAGAAATGGTTGATCGTCCACTGTGAATAATGATGTTCTCCTCTTGGAATAATATCGCCCACATAACCTGTTTTAACGGCATCATAACCATACTTGTTCATCAATTGAAAAGCTTTATCCGACCATCTTTCATAGTTGGTTGCAGAACCTGAAGTCTCATGGTGCATAATAAGCTTGATTCCTTTTGAATGGGCATAATCATTGAGCATTTTGATATCAAAATCCGGGTATGGCGTAATAAAATCGAAAACAAATTCTTTGGAATGACCGAACCAGTCTTCCCAGCCAATGTTCCAACCTTCGATCAATAATCCTTTAAATCCGTTTTCAGCAGCAAAATCGATATATTCTTTAACTTTTGTATTGTTGGCTGCGTGCTTTCCATTCGGGGTAAGTTTTGAGAAATCTGTTTTATCCAAATGTACGTTTTCAGCTGTAGAATACGCCCACTGGGATTTTCCAATAATCATTTCCCACCATACACCCATGTATTTTGTAGGGTGAATATAAGAGGTATCGGTATATTTCGTAGGCTCGTTAAGATTGAAAATCATTTTGGAAGCCATCACCTCTTCTGCTTTCGGGGAAACGATAATTGTTCTCCACGGTGTTACCGATGGGGTCTGAATGTATCCTTTTGCTCCCTGTCTGTCTGCAGTAAGATGGGTTTTGAATTTAAAATTCTGAGCATCTACCTCAAGGTGGGAGGCAGGGTAATCCAAGACTGCTGCTTCAGCAACGTTTACATACAAAGGATCTTTGCCTTCTTTTTTAAGCATTAATGGAGACTGTACTGCATTTTTCACTAACGATTGTGAGGCATTGGCATCGAATGCTTTATCCCATCTGGAAGGAATTTCGGAGATTTTTGTTTCCTGATACTGATATTCCTGGGAATCATAATCTGCAACGATCCACCATGCTTTCATGTCTGTAGGAAAATCAATTTCGGAGTCTTCTTCCCTGATTACGAAATAATTCAGGTTTTTCTGCTGTGGGAATTCATATCTGAATCCAAGCCCGTCATTGAAAAGTCTGAATTTTACAACAATACTTCTGTTTGTAGAAGTCTGGTCAAGGGTAACCGCAAGTTCGTTGTAATTGTTGATATAACTTTTCTTTTCACCCAGAACCGGCTGCCATGTTTCGTTTTTGGAATCACGTTTTTCATCTGATTTCGTGAAACCGTTGTTCAGATCAAATTTGGCATCTTCTGCTTTAGCAATTTCAGACGCAAATTTGATGGCTGTGTCTTTAAATAATCTTAATCCTAACTTAGAATCTTCTACCACTACAGCACCATTGTATTTCAGATTGTAATATGGTACTCCCTGTTTCAGCTGGAAATTCATTTCAAATTTACCATCCGGTGATTTCAAAGACTGTGCATTAACACCCGTGAACATCATTGAGAGCAACATCGCTCCAACTGTAATTTTCTTCATAATGACTATTTATAAACTTTAAAAATAAATAAAGTGCTGCGATAAAGCAACACTTTACTATATTATTTATTCTTAAATTATAATGGCTGTATTTTGTAAGTACCCAACTTCAGGTCTACAGAAATTTTATAGCTTCCGCCAGTACCATCAAATAAAATATTACCGTTACTTCCTTTTGGAGCTAGATATCCTGTATTTCCATCTGCTGTAAGATTTCCCCAATCAAGATCTCCCCAGCTCTGCTGTCCTAGAAATTTAAACTGTGAACCTGCAGGAAGTGCAATAGTATGCTCAAATTTGCCTCCACCCAAGTTTGTCATAGGAATAGCTCCTCCGGCATTCCATCCGTTGACTGTACCTACAAGATATAAATTGGCAGGGTTCCAGTTATTGATTGCAGAAGGAGTTACAGTGATAGATTTAACTGTAGCATCTGCATCGATGACAATTTTATACATTCCGGTAGCTCCGTTAAACTGAATATTTTCAGGAGTTGAAGGTGCCAGATTTGTAGACCAGGTTTTAAAGTATCTATTTCCAGAATTCATTCCTGTAACATCCAAGCTATAATTAGTAGGTCCCCAATCTTGCTGTCCTAAAAATCTGAAAGCTTTTCCGTTTTCCAAATAAGTATAAATTGTAGAGAAATTATCCTTCTTGTACAACATTTGTGCTGTGCTTGCACTCCAGTTTACCGCAGAAGCTTCTCCTACAATATAAAATGACGGATAAGCTGTCATATAAGGAGTTACTGTAATTGTCACAACATTGGAAGTGATAGCCGCATAGTTTCCTAATTTTGAAGAAAGCCTAACTTCAATATCCGTTGCAACATTAGGTGCTAAACCGGCATCTAATGCATAATTATTGAATTCTGCCACAGTATAGGTAGCTTTAGTATCACCATCATTCAAATCTACATTTTTAGGACTAGCAAAGTTCGTCCCTTTAACGGCAATTTGAAGCTGATTTTTCTGAGCAACAGCGACACCGTAATCCGGAGCTTTCCAATTGAAAGTAACCGCAGCCTGCGTCTCGTTATTCTTAATCAAAACCAAGCTTGATTTGTCAGAAGTAAGATTTGAAGTTGACGGACTTCCCAATACTACTTTATCTTCATCCTTTTCGCAAGAAATTACCAAAAATCCTAAGACAAAAAGAGTAAATATTTTAAATAAATTTTTCATCGTGATCAAATTTTAAAATTAATAACCAGGGTTCTGAATTAAATTTGGATTAGCAATAATATCTTTTGCCGGAATTGGATAAAGATTTCTATAATCCTCTACACTTTTCCCATCTTTAACACCTCCTTTCCAAGGCCATAGATATGAACCGCTTGTAAACTTACCATAACGGATAAGGTCTGTTCTTCTTGTCATTTCCCAACCTAATTCTCTTCCTCTTTCATCCAGTATATAATCTGTATTAATTGACGCTACTGTTGGTGCTCCTGCACGCGTTCTTAATGCATTTACATAGGTAAGCGCCGTGGCTGCATTACCCCCGCTTCCTCCTCTCAAAGTAGCTTCTGCATACATAAGATATACATCAGCTAATCTGAATAGAGGAATATCCGTATCACAGAAATTTCCTGAAGCATCAGATCCCGGAACTCCGGTACTTGTAAGATTTTTGAATTTAATGAATCCATATCCATCGGTAAATACTCCCAGATCATTAATTTCTAAATTCTGTCCGTTGGTATAAAAATTACCTCTCTGATCAGACGCTGCTCCGGAAAATAAGTTAACATAAGATTTTGTAGTTCTTAAACCACCCCATCCTCCACTAACACCGAAATCAGAAGCAGGCATACTTCCTCCGATACCGGCATGGATAAGATATGTTGTACCACCTGATGTCTGAATGTGAACCCCATCAAATGCAATAGGAAAAATAACTTCAGGGTTGTTCTTATCATTGTCAGCAAGGAATAAGTCTTTGTATTTAGTCTTTAATGAATATCCTGCCTGTATAACTTTATTACAATAAGTAATACAATCTGTGTAATGATTTGAGCCGTTATAAACATTTGAATTCAGATATAGACGGGCCAAAAGAGCCCATGCAGCAGCTTTATCTGCTCTGCCGTATACATTTGCTTTAGGATCTTTCAATTCTCCTGCTACTGCAAGCAACTCGCTTTCAACAAAGTTAAAAAGTTCTGCACGCGTAATTCTTTTAGGCGGGTTTACTGATCCCGGTAAATAGCTTTCGTCTACAAAAGGTACGTTCCCAAACAGATCTAATGCATAATAGTATGATAAAGCACGTAAGTATCTTACTTCAGCTCTCATGTATTTAGCTTCTGCTAAATTAGTCCCTGTAATATTATTTGCTGCTAATTTTTCATCAGTTACATTTCTTAAAAATTCATTACTTGTAGCAATTTGCGTAAAAAGTCTGTAGTAAGCTCCTTCTACAAATTCACTGGAAGAATCCCAGGTCATTTTATGAATGGTCTGAAGTGTTCCGTCATTCCAGGCAATTACTGCTTCGTCAGTAGATAATGTCTGTAAGGTGTATATTACTCTTGTATATTGTGAGAAGTTCCCATCAATTCCATTGATATCTGAATTTCCACCATTTGCAGACTGCCCACCGTTAGCAAATCCTCCGTAAATTTTAGCCAAAGCCATCGGATAATTTGCAAAATCTGTAAAAACACTGGCTGAAGTGACGTCGGTGATTGGCATTTGCTCTAAATCATTGACGCAAGAAGTTACAGTTAAAATACTTACTAGTGCTGCAACTGCTATTATATTTGTTTTAAATCGTCTCATCTTAATTAAAATTGAAAGTTAAATCCTAATGAATATACTTTTGGCATCTGATAATATCCATTATCAATATTCCCGAATACTTCAGGGTCTACTCCTGAATACTTAGTAATTACAAATACGTTTTGAAGCATTGCGTAAACTCTGATGTTACTTCCTTTATAGAATACATCTTTAAAATTGTAACCTGCATTAATATTATCCAGTCTTAAGAAAGATGCATTTTCAACAAAGATATCAGAGAAATATTGCGGACTTGAAAATCTATAATCTGCTGTAGAAGAATATACATTCTGCAAATAGTTATTGGTTGTTAATGACTGGATAGAGCTATTCGATGCAGCATTATTATACACATAATTTCCTAATACAGCTCTTGCACTTAAACCAATGTCCCAGTTGTTATGAGAGAATTTAGTATTAAATCCTATAATAGCATCAGGCTGAGTTGATTTATAGTAATATCTGTCATTAACATCAATTTTACCATCTGCATTTCTATCTACATATAGTCCGTCAATTGGTTTACCGCTATTATCATATACTTGTTGAAATACATAAAAAGCATTTGGCTGACGTCCTACTGTATGAGCCTGAATGGTATTGTTTACCCCTCCTTCAATTCCTCCTACAAGAATTCTGTAAGTTGAATCTGCTCCATTAATAAGTTTTGTAATTTTAGACTTATAATGTGTTGCATTAAATGAAACTTCCCAAGTGGTATTTTCTTTTTTGATAGGAACTACAGTAACGGATCCCTCTATCCCTTTTGTCTGCATATTACCTACATTCAAAAGGTTATGATTACTTAAATCTCCTGCTGCAATCGGCGAGTCCACGATCAGATCTTTAGTATCTTTCTGATAAACATCAATAGAACCTGTGATTCTATTTTTTGCAAAACCAAAATCAATACCCGCATTTTTGGTTGTAGTGATCTCCCAGCCCAAATTCGGATTATAAATTTCCGGTCTCATCATATAGAAGAACTGATCTCCAAACTGATACTGAGCACCGTCAGAACTCATATTATAAGCAGCATAGGACGGATAGTTTCTTGGTTTGTTAGTATCCAGGGTAGGTAATTCCTGCTGTCCCGTTTTTCCCCAACCTGCTCTTAATTTTAAAACATTGATTCCTGTATCTTTCAGGAAATTTTCTTCGTTAATTTTCCAAGCAGCAGATACTCCCGGAAAATTCCCCCAAACATTACTTGTAGTACCGTTATAGAATCTTGAAGATCCATCTCTTCTGATGGAAGCTGATATAATATATTTATTAGCTATGGTAAAAATACCTCTTCCGTAGAAAGATAATAAAATATAATTTGTTTCAAAATTATTGGTTGATGTATTCTGACCTCTACCTTTGAATGTTGTTGATCCAGGAATATTCGTGCGGAAACCCTGATATGCATATCCTGCAGTAAGGTCAACAGAAGTAGAAATTGCATTTATCGTTTTTAAGTAATTAAAATACGTTTCCAGCAATTTATTCTTTTTCTCCATAGTATATTCATTGAATGTACCCAAATCACTCATCCCCGGTCTGTAAAGAGGGCTTACAGTTTTTGCACCGTTACTCTTAGAATAATCATAACCAGCATTTACGTTAAAGTGTAGATCCGGTAAAAAATGGAATTTATAGTCCAACTGAATATTTCCTAAACCTCTCCAAACGGATGACACATCACGAATACCATATAGAAGACCTAATGGATTAGAGTTTCCGTTTACATTCAGACCTGTCACCAGGTTGTTAGGATCTGTCCACTCATAATATCCTCCGTAATTCGAGTTGCCTGAATACACCGGTTGGGTAGGATCAAAATAAGTTGCAGCTTTAATAGCTCCACCATCTGAGAACCTGTTATCAGTAAATGTTCCTTTTGCATTAACATTTACTGCTAAATGATTATCAAAAAATTTCGGATTTAAATTTATTCCTACGGAAGTTCTTTTAAATGAATTGGTTCTTACAATACCATTTTGGTCATTATATCCAATTGATAAACGGTATGGCAACCATTTAACTCCTCCTGAAAGAGCTAAATTATTATCGGTTCCCCAAGCTTTCTGATAGATCTGATTCTGCCAGTTTGTATTGGCTGTTCCCAACCTGGAAGCATTTGTAGCAACAGCAGCATTAGTCTGCGCCATTTCAGTGACAAATGCTCTGTATTCGTCTGCATTAAGAACATCAACATTTCCCATTTTTGTTGAAACAGAAGCAAGTGTTGAAAAGTTAACTTTAAATTTTCCGGCAGTTCCCTTTTTAGTTGTAACTAAGATTACCCCATTGGAAGCTCTGTTACCATAGATTGCCGTAGCAGAGGCGTCTTTTAAAATGTCAAAAGTTTCAATATCATTAGGGTTAATTAATGATAATGGATCTGAAGCTCCGTTAACTCCTGTAAAATCCTGGGGAACCCCATCAATTACAATCAATGGAGAGTTTTCCCCATTTAAAGAAGATGTACCCCTGATCCTGATTTTTGTTCCCGACCCGGGAGCACCACTGTTGTTGGTAATCTGTACCCCAGGTGTCTTTCCCTGGATCAGCTGACCTGCAGAAGTTGCGCCACCGTTGAAATCTTTAGCTGTAACTGAAGTAATGGAACCCGTAAGGTCCGATTTCTTCTGCTTTCCGTATCCAATCAGTACAACTTCCTCGATCTTTTTTTCCTTGGTTATAGAGTCCTGCGCATGCATTATTGAACTGGCCAATAAAAAAGCAGGAGCAATTTTTAATACCGTTGTAAAATTTTTCACAATATCGTTTTTTTAGTTTCGTTTTCTTAATAAGGCTGTACAACCAGCCTTGCAATTTATAAAAAAATTAGAATTACCATAATATTATTGAAAATTTAGATAAATTTATGTAAATTGCTTGTCTAGTCAAAAACCAAATATCTGTTTTTCATAACATTACGTTAACATATGCAAAGCATAACACATTATTATAAATAACATAAAGTTAAACATCCGTTTAACTGAATATAATATTTCAGCCTACCACATGGGCTAAAAACTTATTATAATCGAATATTAGGCGGTTTCGAGAGATAATCCTTATCTTTGCAGTTAAAACTTTACTATAAATGTCAAACAGAAAGATGATTACGGCAGCTTTGCCCTATGCAAACGGTCCGGTTCATATAGGACATTTGGCAGGTGTGTATATTCCTGCGGATGTCTACGCAAGATTTCAGAGGAGGCTGGGAAAAGATGTAGCGTTTATCTGTGGTTCAGATGAGCATGGGATTCCTATTACCATAAGGGCAAAAAAAGAAGGAGTAACGCCTCAGGATATCGTAGATAAATATCACGAAATCATCAAAAAATCTTTTTCAGACCTGGGAATTTCTTTTGATGAATATTCCAGAACAACTTCTAAAAAGCATTATGAAACCAGTCAGGATTTCTTCAAAGTTCTTTATGAAAAAGGGAAATTTACAGAAGAAATTTCTGAACAGTATTTTGATGAACAGGCCGGAGAATTCCTGGCAGACCGATATATTGTAGGAACATGCCCGAACTGTGGTAATGAAAATGCTTACGGAGATCAGTGTGAAAAATGTGGTTCTACCCTGTCACCTTCGGAATTGATTAATCCGAAATCGATGTTGAGCGGAAATGTTCCGATTCTTAAGGAAACCAAAAACTGGTATCTTCCTTTAAATGAATACGAAGACTTCTTAAACGAATGGATCATTGAAGGCCACAAAGACGACTGGAAACCGAATGTATACGGACAGGTTAAATCATGGTTAAATGACGGACTGAAACCACGTGCCATGACCAGAGACCTGAACTGGGGAGTTCCGGTTCCGCTTCCGAACGCTGAAGGGAAAGTGCTTTATGTTTGGTTTGATGCGCCTATCGGATATATTTCTTTTACCAAAGAATGGGCAGAGAAAAACGGCAAAAACTGGAAAGATTACTGGCAAAGTGAAGACAGTGATCTGGTTCACTTTATCGGAAAGGATAATATTGTGTTCCACTGTATTATTTTCCCTTCGATGATGAAGGCTCATGGTGATTATATCATGCCGAAAAATGTTCCTGCTTTCGAGTTCTTAAATCTTGAGAATGATAAGATCTCAACATCAAGAAACTGGGCGGTTTGGGCACATGAATATGTGGAAGAATTCCCTGGACAACAGGATGTTTTAAGATACGCACTTCTTTCGTCTGCTCCGGAAACAAAGGATAATAATTTTACGTGGAAGGATTTCCAGACTAAGAATAATTCTGAATTGGTAGGAATCTTCGGAAACTTCATCAACAGAGTTGCTGTTCTGATTCATAAATATTACGATGGGATTGTTCCTCAGGGAGATATAAACAGTCCTGAATTGGGAGAAATCAATAAAGCTGCTAAAGAAATTTCAGGATTTTTAGAAAACTATGAATTCAGGAACGCATTAACTGCATTGATGAATCTTGCCCGTTTTGGAAATCAGTACCTTCAGACTGAAGAGCCTTGGAAAACCATTAAAGACAGTCCTGAAAAAGCGTCGCAATCGTTATTTGTAGGTGCTCAGCTGGCTGTTGCTTTAGCTCAGTTATGTGAGCCATTCATGCCGTTTAGCTCTGAAAAGTTATTAACAATGTTCAATGCTGAACAGGTAAGCTGGAATGATGTTGAAAACAAATCTGTTTTAATAGAAGCTGGTCACAAAATCAATGAAGCTTCTCTTCTTTTCTCAAAAATAGAAGATAGCGTAATTGAGGCCCAGATTGAAAAACTGGAGCAAACAAAACAAAATAATAAAAAAACAAACCCTAACGCCAACCCTATGAAAGAAGAAATCTCTTTTGATGATTTTGCTAAAATAGACCTTAGAACAGCAACTATTTTAGAAGCTGAGAAAGTGGAAAAAGCAGATAAATTACTGAAATTCAAAGTAGATACGGGTGTAGATATCAGAACTGTGGTTTCAGGTGTTGCAGAAAGCTTCACACCGGAAGAACTGGTTGGAAAGCAGGTAATGATCTTATTAAATCTTGCCCCGAGAAAGATCAGAGGAATTGAATCCCAGGGAATGTTCTTATTAACAACAAAACCGGACGGAAAACTGTCTTTCGTAACACCGGATGACAATAATGTAGAAAACGGTATTGAAATAGGATAATCTAATGCTCAGATAAAGAAAAAGACACATGAAAATCATGTGTCTTTTTTATTTTCTCCCTTGTCATTGCGCTGTTATTTCTTAGTCAGTTTTGCAAGATAAGAATCTTCATCCTGAAAAACTTTTTCTATTGCAAAACCATTATTTTCGGCTGCATTTTTCAAGGTTTTAAAATCAAGATAAAGCCATTTGATCGGATCTTCGGATTCACTTTTGTAATGAACTACATAATCCAGTTCGCCGTAATAACCTCCTGCAGGAATATAAACACCTCCGTCCTCATCACGGTCAAACATATATAGAATATCCGTGCTGTCGATCAGGATTTGTCCGTTATCATTCAGTAAGGTAAAAAGCTTTTTAAGGTAAATATCAATTTTTTCCAGGCTTTCAAAGATTCCTGTTCCGTTCATCAGAAGCAGAATAGTATCAAAAGTTTCCCCAGAAAAATCCAGCATATTCTCACATACTGCTTTTTTAATTCCTCTCAGCTTGCAGACTTCGATAGATTTGGGTGAAATATCCAGTGCCAGAACATCAAGATTTCTTTCATTCTGAAGATATAGAGTGTGGGAACCTGCTCCGGCCCCAATGTCCAGGGCTTTTCCTTCCGCAAGTTTCAGTGCTTTCTGCTCAATATGATTCATCTCTTCAAAATCCCTGAAAAGATACTCTACCGGCAGTTCGTCCAGCTCTGAGATTGAAGTTTCAGTCTGCAAATCTTCAGGATTTTCGTTGTGAAAATAATCCCAGATTGCTTTGCCCATTAAATCTTTCATGTGTTGACTTTAAAAGTCGCAAAGATAAGAGTTTTTTGATGATGTGGTTGTGATCCGGGGTTCGGGTTTAGAGTTTCGTGATGCGTGGTGCTTAAAGCTATGACCATTTGTTATTAAGATTCACTATTTATCTTAACATCCGGCTAAAACCAAAATTCAGAACATCCATTAAAACTGCGGCTAAAACTCGCAACCCGTAACTCTAAACACGAAAACCTCTACCCCATCGAATCCTTCTCCTTATGCCTGTCCTTTTCTGATTCATTTTCCGCCACACCGGCTTTCCAGTAAGAATAGGCATTAAGCTCCTGTGCTGTCCAGTTCTTTTCTTTTCTGAGATAGGTCCGGATTTCTTTAACGCTTGAAAATTCAGCTGCAACATAACCGAATTTAGAAGTTTCCGGGATCATAATACTTTTGACAGTATTGGCCATTTCACTGCTGATATGTGGTGTGGAATTATGCAGCCATATAAATTTAATATCTGCTTTGGTTTCAAGGATCTGTTCATCTTCTTTCCCGTGGACTTCAATGATACAAATGCCTTTTGCCGTTTCAGGAAGGGTCTCCAGCATGGCACCCAGAACTGGGATTGCTGTGGCATCTCCAACAAAAAGATACCATTCGGCTTCGGGATATAGTTCTTTTGCTTCCGTTCTCATCATAATGCCTAATTTTGCACCAGCTCCGGATTCTCTTGCCCATTTTGATGCCGGACCTCCATCACCATGGTCAACAAAATCAATGATCAGCGTATTATTTTCAAGATCAATTCCGCGATGGGTATAGGTTCTTACTGAAGGAGCCACTTCTTTGGGTGGATAAACCCACTGGCGGTTTTCATCCAGAGTTGGAAAATGAATTTCATCCAGACCTTCAGGCGGAATGGCTATTTTGTTATTATCTCCTATGGTGGTATTTTTAAATAAATGAGTTTCAAATGAATACAGGTAAACCCTGATATAATGATCGGTGATATATTCTTTTCTTATCATTTCAGCAACAATCCGGCCGGTTGAAATTCTTGACATATATTTTATTTTGTATCACAAATTTAATTTTATTTTGTCTAAATAAAATTAATTTAAGTAAAAAATGTAAAGCTCCACTACAAAATATAGCAGAGCTTTACGGATGAAAAACAAGGTATCTTTAAACTGCAGGCCCGGCTGCGTCTTTTATTTCTTCCAATAGTTTCTTTCTTTCGCGAAGCCTTCTTCTTGCGATTACAGATTTACCGCCAAGAACCCTGATAAACCGCAAATACTGAAACCTTTCTCTTCCGAAATGATGTGTCATAACATACAGCAATACACCAAATCCTGTTAAAATAATATATCCGAAAATCTTTTTGCCGGAAACAATGATGGCATTGAGCTGAAGTGTTTTCATATTGGATGCTAACGTTTGTGGAGTAACCGTCATTCCATCAATGTATACTGCCAGATCCCCGACTACTGTTATCTGAAAGCGATACTGAAACCAGGAATACAATGCCGAAAAGAATCCTACCGCCAGAAATGTTCTCCATACCAGAACCAATCCTATAGCTGCCAGCATATCATCCAGTTCAAGCTTATCAAGGGTGTAGAACCATACAGAAATGAACAGTGAGCACATTCCGTATCCTTTTAAAAACATCGGCAGGTACCAGTTCTCATAATTGAACTCCAGGACCATTGAAAAGTACATGATCAGTGCATATCCCATCATCGCTGAAAATCCTGAGAATATGTACATTTTCAAGGGTATTTCCTTTTTAAACCAGAATACTGCTGTAATTCCTGCCAGAATAATTCCCGGGATCATAAGCATATTCAGGCCGGCATTTGTAAGCTGGTCGTATCCGAGAACTCCTACTGCAAAAGTATTCTGAAGAGAAGTTGTTCCCAGGAACATTCCCAACCACAACAACATAAAAAGCCCGTGCTGCACATTGTTTTTTGTAAAAATTTTGAAGGACAGATAAGGTCTTTTCAGGGTAAACTGGCGAACTACCAATAAAGCAAAACTTACAAAAGCGGCAATGCTTGCATTCATAATATTCTTCGAATTCCACCAGTCCTGCTGTTTCCCAAATGAAAAAACATAAGCGGAAAACATGAATGTTGAAACGAACAATATGATACTCATCCAGTCGATATAATGCAACGGAACTTTTAAAGCAAAATATTTATTGTGCATAAAGATCCAGTGAATCAGAGCCAATATAAAACATAATACCGCAGCAATAACATAAAAATGCTGCCAGTTGTAATTAATGGAAACCACCACCGCATAATAGGCTGCAACCTGATTCATCACTAAAACAAAGGTGTAGAACAGACCATAAAACATTCCCCTGTTTCCAATCATTGCCATTAACGGGAGAAACAGCTCAATAGTCACCATCATTTTCAAAAACCCTATAAAAAGTGCCGTAAATACGAAAACCATAGGCTGCACCGTAGTTCCGTTGATATAACTCAGAAGTCCTAAAAGCACAAGAAGCAATGTCATTTTATCTCTCACCTTAAATCTCATTTTCATTCTGAGAACAATCGGCATACAGGCTCCCATTCCTATTGTTGTGGCATAATTGGCCCACATAAAATATTCTGTCATAGCCCCGGTACCACCTACCAGATAACTGATATTCCCGGTATATACCCCGCCAAGCGGCATTACAACGGCTAATAACAGCACGATAAGCAGCAATTGTATCGGTTTGGGTACCCAATCGTTATATAATCCTTTGTTGTACATGAATTTAAAAGTTAGAGGTTAGAGGATTGGAGTCAGAAGATGGAAGTTACTTTTCGTCAAAGAAATCCCTATTCCTCCAAAAAAAGAAATTAAATGCAAAAATTTAAAATTAGTAAAGGATGCCAGAAGTCTTTTCTACATCTGCATGAACTTCCATCTTCAGACCTCCTGCTTCCCTTCTTAAATCTTTTAATCTCTCAATTCTTAAATCTTTCAATCCTAATTAATATTCACATTCATATTCATTCCCGCACTCAGCTTTTCCAGATCTTCCTTTTTATTGGAAGCACTGAATTCTATTCTTACAGGAATTCTCTGCTGTACTTTGATAAAATTACCTGTGGAATTATCCGTAGGAACACTTGAATACCTTGAACCTGTTGCTGCGGAAATGGCGGTTACCACACCTTCAAATTTCTTTCCTCCCAAAGCGTCGGCAGTCATTGTTATCTTCTCACCTATTCTGATATTCGGCATCTGGCTTTCAAGAAAATTAGCTGTAACCCATTTCTGACCATTCAGGACGATGGTGGCTACCTGTTGTCCCGGCTGTATCAGCTGTCCTTCAGAGATTGTTCTGCGTCCCATAATTCCGTCATACGGTGCAGTGATTATGGTATAGGAAAGATTGATCTTTGCCATATCCAATGCTGCTTTTGTTCTTTTGATCTCTGCATCGTTGATTCCTAATTTACTTTTAACTTCGGTCGTGGAAAGATTTGCCGACTGTTTCTGATTCACCAGCGTTTCATAGGCTGCTTTCTGGGCATCATACTCAGTTTTTACCTGATCGTACTGCTGTCTGGTGACTGCTTCTGCAGCAAGAAGGTTTTTATATCGGTTTAAATTCTGTTCGGCATTCCATAATCTTGCTTTTGCTCCTGCAATATTGGATTCCATTACACTTACGTTATTGGAAACGGTATTTACTGATGAGCTTGTTGCGGATCTTTGTGCCAGTGCATTCTGATAAGCTGCTTCTGCCTGACCTAGCTGGGTTAGCAGTTCATTTTTATCCAGAATAACGAGTGTATCCCCTTTTTTAACCTTCTGATGTTCTATGAATTTTATGTCTTTGATATAAGCGGAAACCCTTGTATTGATTGGATTAATGAATTCTTCTACCTGAGCGGCTTCCGTATACGTTTTATCCCCGATGTGAAAATATTCACGGACAAGCCAGAAAAGCCCGAATCCTATGATCAGAAATACAACAATATTGGAAATTACAGCTCTGATTTTATTCTTTCTGTTCTGTTTCTTTTTAACAGCAGCTCCTGATTGTGCCGGAGCGGCCTGGGTATTTTGAGTGGTTTGTTCCTTGTTTTCCATTATCTTGATTTTCAGTTTTAAAAAATTAAAGTGTTCCTGCTGCTTTCAGCAAATTATAATACTGGTAAAGCACATTGATCTCGGCATTGGCAAAATCCAGCTCCGACTGAAGTTTTTGGTTCTGGGCATCAATCATTTCAGCCTGTACAGCCAGTTGGTTTAAATATTTGGCTTCTGTGATCTTGTAGTTTTCTTCTGCCAGTCTTTTAGAATCGTTCAGAATATCTGCCTGTTGGATGGACTCCTGGTATTTTACATAAGCAGCATTCACCGCCATATCCACATTCTGCTGAACCAATGTTACCGCATCACCGGCCTGTGTTTTCTGCAATTCCCCCAGCTTTACTTTTTCTTTGGTTTTATATAAATTGTCAATATTATAACTTAATGAAACACCTGCCTGCCATCCACCGGAATACATATCCAGAACCGGATTTCTAGTTGTAATTGGCCGTTGTAAAGTATATCCTCCAAACCCGGAAAGTGTCGGCAGCTGATCTGTTTTAATGATTTCAATGTTTTTATCAGCAACATCAATACTTTTCTTTGCAGATTTCAGCTGGGGATTGCTGTTGTGGGCAAGATCCAGATAATAATCCATGCTGATGCCGGATTCTTTATTGTTAAGACTTTCAACGGGAACAATTTCTGTTTCGGAAGGAAGTCCCAGAGCAATATTTAGATTATAGTTAAGGATCTTCTTGTTATTTGTAAGCGTCAGAATTCCCTGATCCAGATTTTTAATTGCAAGTTCACCACGGATTACCTCATTACGGGTCACCATTCCCTGCTGATAGAATTTCTGAATATTTTTCAAACGTTCCTGAGCCAGTTTTCTATTATTCTGAAAAACGGTTTCCTGGTTGAATATCTTATAAACATCCAGATAATTGGAGATCACGAGAAACTTTACATCCAGTTTATTTTTTTCCAGATCCAGTTCAGAAAGCTGTTCACGAAGTCCGGCCATTTCAATGGATTTGTTCACCAAACCTCCTTTAAAGATCAGCTGGGTGGCCTGTACGGCATAAGAGCTTCCGTAATGAGGCATCGGAATATTCGTTGAGTTGGAAAAATCTTTATCAATCGCTACAGCATCGCCTAAATAAAATTGGCTCGTAGAAGCGGTAATATTAGGAAGCTTCTGGAGTTTTGTAATATTTGTATTCTGTTTTGCAATATCAATATTCTGTGCGGCCACTTTTAACTGCTGGTGGTTTTTCACAGCCATTTCTGCTGCTTCACCTGCGGTCATCTGTTTGATTTCCTGAGAAAAAAACAGCGCAGGGAATAAAGCTATCACGAATGATAGTGCTGTTTTTATATTGTTTGTCATTTTACCTTGTTTTACGAAGGCAAAGTTACGGCTGCAACAAATTCAAACAAATGTTTGAATTTTGGAAAAAGATGTTCAAATGTAAGATTTCAATTTTCGAATTGATGTCTGTACTGCCTTGGGCTTATTTCCAGATGCTTCTTGAAAAAATGGGAAAACGCATACTGATCACTAAAACCGAGGATGGAAGAAACCTCCGAAACCGGTTTATTTGAAGAATTCAAAAGTACTTTTGCCTCATTCATTACAATTACGGCAATAATCTGGCTTGCAGACTTTCCTGTAATGGATTTCACAACAGAGGAAAGATGTCTGGTTGTAATTGACTGCCGCTCCGCATAAAACTCAACAGATCTTTCCGTCATATGATGGTTTGAGAGATCTGTAAGAAATACAAACACAATTTCTTCCTGCCTTGACATCTGGTTCATAGAATTATTGTCTTCCTTGGAAATAATTCCGGCCATCTGATAACAGAAAACAGAGAAAAGATGCTCCACCATTTCTTTTTTATAAAGCATCTCCGTATCTGAATCCAGGATGTATTTAAGGAAATTAACACTTTTCCAGACCACTTCCATTTCATTTTCAGGGAAAGGAACTCCTTTATTCATCTGCTGCCGGAAATAGCGGTACGTAATGAGCCTGTTGAATTTCAAAGATAATGCGGAAATAAATTCTCTTTTATAAGAAACCATCCTTGACTGAAAGTCTCCGCTTACGGAAACCATTTCATACACCGTCTGAGGATCGGTTACCATAAACATATTGGCGGAAAGCTCCAGATCACTGAAGTGCTGCCGTAATTTTATAGTTCCGGATTTAATAAAAATAAATGCAGGATTTTCCGGGCGGAAAGGCTTATCCGCAGAAATTCTCTCGAAAATATTGTGCTGGGTAAAGATTTCAACACCGAATTTTTCTAAGGCTGACATATCACAAATGTAACCAATATATTCTGCGTTGACAATATTCTAGTCCTCCAGAGAGTATACCGCAAAGCTTGCCAGCCAGTGATCACCGCCATAATTCCCCTGAAATAAAAGAGGAAGTCCGTTAGCCAAAAATACATCTGCTGTTTTCTTAAAAGTTTTTTTCAAAGGATGGCTATTGGGAAGCGCTTTCGATATCCCTTTCATACACCATGCTTTTGAAAAGGAAAGTCCTACAAGATGAACGGTCTGGTAATCACTCAGATCACTTACAACCGGAATTTTCTCAATATTCTCCAAGCTTCTTTTTTCGTAGAAATTGTTAAGCCAGAGTACAAATTCTTTCTGTGGCAGCACTCTTCTCATGAGGTCGGCAATTTCAAGACTTGGCGAGAAAAAATCAGAGCCGTCCGGTTCCAGATAGGCAGGTGTTTTCTGATCTTTACTGTAAAAGTATTTTGCTTTTTCTTTCAGTTGGTTTTCGAATTCTTTGTCGTTATTTGCAACAGCCCAGTCTATGGCAAATGCCAACCCGAATGCCGTATTGGGATGGACTCCGGTTCTGTTAGGATAGGTTTGCTTAGGAAGATAGGCTTTCCATGATTTTAAGATCTGATCCGTGAGAGGTTTCAGGTTTTCATTCCACTTTTTAGCTTTGGTATTATCCCACGTGGTTAATTCTTCATCAAGCTTTAGCAGCCAGGCCCAGCCATAGGTTCTTTCGAAGGTAGTGGTTAGTTGATATTTTGTGAAATAATCTGCTTCCGCCTGTAAATTTTCTTTACTTAATGAATTGTCCAGAATTTTTTCAATGTCTTTCGCATTGGCCAGATCCGGCTTTGTCTTCAACAGTCTTACCAGCATCCAATGTCCGTGAACAGAGCTATGCCAATCGAAACAGCCATAAAAGCTTGGGTGAAGGTTTTTTGGTGTCAAGATAACTTCGCCGGCATTATTAATGATATGCGCTGTTTTGTTGGGATATTCCTGATTGATACAGTGAAGAGGTTTTTCAAGTAATTTAACTGCCATTTCATCAGTCAGTTTGGGGGCTTCCTGAGCGTACATCAAGAATGGAGAAAATACGAATGCTAAAAGACTTTTTTTCATTCATTAAAAATAGAAAATAATTTAGATTTCAGACCGCATTCAAACTTATTAAAAATAATTAAATGACAAACATTCCAATAAAAACATATGAATTTGAAAAAAAATAAAGATTTAAGCATAATTTTTGATAAGATTCATTAAAAAATATTCATGAAAAAATTATTTTTACCTTTATGCATACTTCTTTTGATGAGCGGATGCAAAAAATCTGAGCTGGAAGCTGTAAATTCTCCTGCAGCGAAGACCGTATCAGAATACAAAGTAGCTGAAGATGCCTATCAGGTTGCTCCTCCTAAAGAGATGACTGAAAAATTGCTTCCAGAAGTGAATAAATCCCCTCAATCACAGATACCGTCGAAGAAAATTGACACTATTACTAAAAAGGTCATCAAAAATGGGAACATGAGAATCCAGGTAGGAGATATTAAAAAAGCCCAGAACCAGGTAGGAGACATCATAAAGAAAAATGATGCTTACATCCAAAATGAGCAGTTTCAGAATACAGACACGGATGATAATCTGGATCTGGTTATCCGTGTACCACACAAAAATTTCGATGTACTGGTCAATTCATTTTCTGACGGAGTGGGATCTGTTTTAGCCAAAAATATTTCTTCTGATGATGTCACTGAAGAATACACAGACATTTCCATTAAGCTGGCTAATAAGAAAATTTATCTTGAAAAATACCGGGATATGCTTAAAAATGCTTCCACCACTAAAGATATGATTGAGATCCAGGAAACGATCCGCCAGCTGGAAGATGAGATTGATGTGGCTGAAGGCAGGCTCCGTTTCATTGATGACCGCGTGAATTACAGTACCCTCAATCTTAGCTTATACAAAGAAAAGGTAAGAAGTTCTTCAACCTCAAAAGTTGGTTTCGGAAGCCGTTTTGCAGATTCTGTAACGGAAGGCTGGAACAGTTTTATCAGTTTTCTGCTAGGAATTATCTCATTCTGGCCATACCTTCTCATTATTCCACTCATCATTTTTCTATGGAGAAAATGGAAAGCAGGACGAACAAAAAATAATTAGTTTTAATGACATAATAAAAATCCGGGCATCAGTGATGCCCGGATTTTTACTGCATTATCTACAATTTAAGCATTGAAATGATTCTTAACAGTTTCAAGCACCTGTTCATCCGACATTTTCTGTGCTGTATCCAGCTTTATATCAAGATTTTTAAACTGAGCCGTATCATGGAGATATTTCTTAAGCTCTTCCTGAATAGTCCCGGGACCTGTAATATAAACTTCCTGGGAATTGGTCAGAAGATGTTCCACTTCTTTGAAAAATTTTGCCCGGTTGGTACGTTCTGCATTGTTAGCCGCATTTTCACTTGAATTTCCATGCTGTATTTCTGCTTTCACAGGACTGCAAAGGAAAAATTTGAATGCATTCTGAGCATCGTGATTCTTTACAACTACTGCTTTTTCTGTATCAATCCAGATTCCTGCTAATTTCTTGTCTGACATAATTTATTTTTTTTGGTGTTATACACGATGTAAAACAAGAATGGTGCAAAGGGAATGTTAAGGGCTGTTAAATGTTTTTTGTGAAAGAGTTACGTTGATGAAATGCTTAATTAAATATTTTATAGCTCCCGAAGATCGGGCAGATTATGCAGATTTTTTATGAACTAACTGATAGCCATTTATAGCGGCTCAAGAATAAATCTTGCAATAGAGTCATTTAAAATATTAGATTTGGCAGAAGATAAAACACAAACAAATGAATGAAAACGAAATTTCTTACATCGTAAGAAAATGTATCTTTAATGTGTACAATAAGCTTGGTCCCGGTCTCCTTGAAATTGTTTATCAGAAAATTCTTATTTATGAATTAGAAGAAAATGGACTTGATGTAAAGTCCGAATTGGCAATTCCTATTTCTTATGATGATAAAGAATTTGACCTTAATTTCAGAATTGATATTTTGGTTGAGGATAAAGTAATTCTTGAACTTAAATCTGTAAAGAGCTTAGAGGATATTCATTTTAAACAGCTAAATACTTATCTGAAACTTTCGGATAAAAAGTTAGGATTGCTGATTAATTTTAATACGACTAATATTTTGGATGGTGTGAAAAGAGTGGTTAACAATATTTAGCCTCTTGCAGATTTAGCAAATTATGCAGATTTATAATATTCATAAAAAAGGATCTGCTCGATCTGCCAAATCTGTGAGAATAAAAAAAATAGGCATAAAGTAATAGAAGTAAATTCTACCTTATTAACTATTAATCTGAAAAACTACTTCCCCAGGACAAATACTGCCGGAATTTTGTGAAGTTCCGGTTTTGCTTTTTTCCAGTCATTGATGGTCTTTGTCTGGATGAATTCATGTTCCGGGTCGTTGATATTGGCAGCAATACAGAGTTTTGTATTCGGAGATAAAAATTTGGTAAGGTCTTCGAAAAGCTGGTTATTTCTGTACGGAGTTTCCATGAAAATCTGGGAATATCCCGTTTGCTGTACCAGGCTTTCGAGGCGCTGAATCTGTTTTTTCTTTTCTCCTTTGTCTATGGGAAGATAACCATGAAAGGTAAATTCCTGGCCGTTAAATCCACTGGAAATTAAAGCTAAAATAATAGATGAAGGCCCTGAAACAGGCATCACCCTGATATTTTTCTCATGACACCATTTCACAATCAGGTTTCCGGGATCTGCAATACATGGAAGGCCAGCTTCAGAAAGGAGCCCGAAATCCTGTCCTTGCAGCATCAGGGTCTGAGCTTCTTTGATATCCGCATTTTCAGTGTATTTATCCAGTAAAAACAATTTCAGATCTGCCTGTTTCTTTTCAGGAGCAAAGAATTTAATAACTTTTCTGGCCGTTTTTTCATTTTCTACAAAAAAGTAATCCGTCTGCATGATATAATCCTTCAGAACGGGTGAAAAATGAGTAATAGAAGTGTTTTCTGATAAATAAGCCGGGAGTAAAAAAAGCATCGTATTGTTTTTAGTTCTTTCTTTGAGTTGTAGCTGAGATCAGCTGGTTCTTAATAATATTGCAACCTGTATCAAGCAATTGAAAAACTTCTTCAAAATCTTTCAAATCTCCCCAATACGGATCAGGAACTTCAGCATTTTTGTGATTTCCCGCAGCTTCTAAAAATAATGATATTTTCAGTCGCTGTTCTTCATTACTGGCTTTTGAGATCACATCTTCGTATACATCAATGTCCATACAATAGATCTTGTCAAAGGTATCAAAATCAGCTTTGGTAATGGGCCTGGATTTCTGTTTTGAAATATCAATCCCGTGATTCGCAGCCGTTTTAATTGCTCTTTTATCAGGATGCTCTCCTTCATGCATTGAAATTGTTCCCGCTGAATCTACGATATAGCTTTCCGGAACTTTTGCCTTCATAATGCCTTCTGCTAAAGGGCTCCTGCAGATATTTCCGAGGCAGACCATTAATATTTTCATACCAGTTTATTATAATTGAGAGATTGAAAGATTAAAGGATTTCATGATCATTCTTTTCTGCAGCAAAACTAAATAAAAAATGAAGAATACCACTATTCTCCATTTCAGTTTATTAAGATTAAATTATTTTCTATTTTTTAATTCTTTCTGCAAGATCTTTAACGTACTTCTTTACTTCTTTATCAATTTTTGATACATCTTTAATGGTATCACAGGCATACATTACCGTTGAATGGTCTTTTCCGCCCATTTCCTCACCGATTTTTGTAAAGGTAGCGTTCGTTAATTCTTTTGAGAAATACATTGCCAACTGTCTTGGAAGAGCAATTTCTCTTTTTCTTGTTTTTGAAAGAAGCTGTTCTTTTTTAATTCCGAAATAATCGCACACCACTTCCTGAATGTAAGGAATATTGATGATTTTCTTCTGATTAGCAGCAATCTTATTAATCGTATCTTTCAGTAATTCAAGGCTCAGATCAGTTTTATAAACAGTTGAGTATGCAATTACAGAGTTGATTACCCCGATAAGCTCTCTTACATTGGTCTTAGCTTCTGCAGCAAGGAAATCAAGCATATCACCAGGAAGAACAATTCCGTCTCTGCTTAATTTGTCTACAATGATCTGTCTTCTTGTAGAAAGGTCCGGAGATTTGATTTCAGCAGAAAGTCCCCATTTGAAACGGGAAACAATTCTTTCCTGAATATCCATGATATCCGCAGGTGCCTTATCAGATGTAAGGATGATCTGCTTTCCGTTCTGGTGAAGATGGTCAAAAATATGGAAGAAACTGTCCTGTGTGGCAGATTTACCCGACAGGAACTGAATATCATCAATGATTAGAACATCCACCATTTGGTAGAAGTTGGCAAATTCTGTCTGCTTATGTGCTTTAGCTGCCGAAATGAACTGCTGGATGAATTTTTCAGAAGACAGATAAAGAACTACTTTATCCGGAAACTGATTTTTCACCTCAAGCCCTACCGCCTGGCCTAAGTGGGTTTTTCCAACGCCATATCCTCCGTGAAGGAATAATGGGTTGAAAGCCGTTGCTCCCGGTCTTTTTGCGATTGATCTTGCTACTGTAGCAGCAAATTTATTGCTTTCTCCTTCAATATAATTATCAAATGAATAATCAGATTTCAGGTTGGAATCTATATTTACTTTTCTTATTCCCGGAACCACAAAAGGGTTTACAATATTGGCAGAGAATCCCTGCGGCATTGTTTCCTGCATTTTTGGGGTAGGAACACTTTTTCCCTTCATGTTCATGGTTACTGGCTTTTCCTCACCGGCAGGCCTGTTTTCCATGACAGAGTACCATAATTTCACACCTTTTCCAAGATTTTTCTTCAGGGCAGCAGAAAGCAGGGATAGGTAATTATCCTCGATATATTCCTTGTAAAAATCGCTCGGCACTATAAGCGTAAGGTTATTGGCAACCAACGAAAGTGGCTGTACCTTATCGAATAGCATGTCGAAGGATTTTTCAAGCTTCTTAAGATCAGAATTGTCTTCAGCTGCATTCAAATTATCCCGCATGAACTGAAGGCATTTCTGCCATATCATCATTAAATTTTCATCCATATTTATGCCCCGATTAAATCTTTGTTAGTACTTTTTTTAGAAGGAAGACAAAGGTCCAATTTTTTCTTTTTAAAAAAAAATATTGCAGGTATTGATTATTTAAAAATATATTTGTATGTGTAAATAAGGACTAAAAATGATACATACAACACACTCATTACGAGTACGTTACGGAGAAACAGACCCTATGAAATATGTGTACTACGGAAACTATGCAGAGTACTTTGAAGTTGGAAGGGTGGAACTCTTCAGAAGCATAGGAATCTCATACGATGAAATTGAAAACCAAGGAATTTGGCTGCCAGTTTCGGATTATAAAATAAAGTACATCCGTCCTGCCCTGTACGATCAAAAATTGGAAATTCACACGTATGTAAAAAAAATTCCGGGCGTAAGAATTGAATTTGAATATGAAATCTTCAATGAAGAAAAGGTGAAGATTACGGAAGCATCCACTACCCTGTTCTTTCTGGATGCAAAAACCAGCAAGATTATAAAATGTCCGGATTTCCTGATGAAACTTATTGAAGAGAACTGGCAACATTAGAAAACAGCAGATGATGGGCTACAGGCAAAATGTCATTAATGAAACACGTTTGTTTTTAAACTAATTTGCATCTTTGTACTTCCAATATAATTCTACATTGATATATTAAGATAATGAAAATTGCATTTTTGGGTCCGCATGCAAGTTTTACCCAGCTTGCAGCCACGCAGCTTTTTCCGGATGAGGAACTTTTACCACAGGCCAATATTCTGGACTGTTTTAATACTGTTAATAGCGGAGAAGCTGAAAAAGCTGTTGTTCCCTTGGAAAATTCTATTGAGGGAACAGTTTCCATGACACTGGATTACCTCTATAAAACACCGGCCATCAAAATTGAAGCAGAAGGTGTGATGCCTATTGCGCACCATCTGATGATTCATCCCGATCATAATCCGGAAGATATAGAGAGAATATTTTCGCATCCACAGGCTTTGGCGCAAAGCTTCCATTTCCTGGATACCCACTATAAAGAAGTAACAAGACAGGATTTTTCTTCTACCGCAGCCGCAGCAAAATATGTTTCAGAAAATAAAGATTTGAAAATAGCTGCTGTAGCAAATCAGTTTGCCGCCAATTTGTACGGGTTGAAAATTATTCACCGGAACATTCAGGATTTTGAGCAGAATCACACCCGTTTTATTGTTATTACCAAACAACAACCTGCTTACCACAATACAAACCTTGAAATTTTGGGAGAGAAATCCGGTATGCTGATCAATCTTCCGGAAGATCATGCGGGTGGACTTCACCAGGTCCTTTCCGTTTTTGCCTGGCGAAAAATGAACCTCAGCAAAATTGAATCCCGGACACTGAAAACCGGCCTTGGAAACTACTTCTTCTTTATCAATGTGGTTGGAAAATGGGAAGAAATACTTCACGGGAATGCTCTTTTAGAGCTTAAATCGATTAATGCGGAGGTAGATTTTTTAGGAAATTATAAAGAATTCCTCCTCGAAAGTTAAGAAATATACATATACTGAAAACCTACACTGCCTTGTTTAGAGCAGTGTTTTTTTTGCTCACTATCAGCCTGTAACATCACAACACCTGGAAAAATACTGACACAATTGCAGTTCAATTTGTCATGAAAAGTGACAGTATAAAAGATTCTGGAAAAATAATTAATTCATAATACAGGGATATATTTAAAATAAATTATTACTTTTACCCCAATATCATTTCAATAATATTCAAACATAACATGATTTACAAATAATATAAAGTTAATAATAAATTTACATTTAAAATATTCACACCATAATCAATAAATAATTGAATAAATTGTAAAACAAGGCATGATTTTTGCTTTATTTATTCAGAAAACTAATTAAAAAACTTACTCATGAAAACGAACATCTACAGCTTATTTCTAGCTTTATTTGCAATGCCTGTATTTTCCCAGGTTGGAATTAATACACCTACCCCAACTGCAACATTAGATGTAAACGGAACTGTAAAGATCCGTGATACTCCTATGGTAACGGCACTGCCGGGATATGAAATTATGGCAGTAAACCAGGGAACATTCCAGGTTGCCAAAGTAGATCCCCAGGTAGTTATTGATGCTGCTTCCGCAGCAGCGAATACCAATTCTTCTGTGTATGCCGCGAAGAAAACTTCCGGAATTACTTTGATCAGTTTAGGTCTTTTCCCAACAGGATTCAGGGCCGTAAATTTCCTTGCCGCCGAAAGATCAGTAGGATCTGCCAGTTTATTTTCCGATACGGATAACACATATACCATTCCATCTAACGGGGTATATGCCGTAGGATTTTCTTTCCGTTACGGAGCTGGTTTGCAGGCAGCTATCCTCACCAATACTCCGGGAATCGGTATTTTCAGAAACAGAGCAGGAGTAGGCACCCTGATTGACAGCCGTTCTTTCAGTGGTCTTACAATTCCACTTGTTTTAAGCTTAACGATTTCCGAAAGTAGCATCAATTCCCTATATTCATTCCAAACCGGAGACAAAATTTCATTCGGGCTTACAGGATCTTCAGCTCTTGAAGCTGGATTATTAGGAACCAGTGTTGGATCCTTTTACATTTACAAAGTATCAAATTAAGAACGCAATTTAATCACTCTGCACGGTTAATCCATCACAGAATATGTGGTGGATTAATTTTTTATCCTGTTACATTTAGTTTATATTTGATAAAAACTAAAGAATGAATGGAGTTTTTCTAACCATATTAATCATAGCAGTCATTTTTTTTATCTTCAACAATCTTAATAACAAGATCAGGAAGCTTGAGAAGGAGATTTTTGATTTGAATTTAAAAATCAACCCACCTCAACAGAATACAGATACCCGACAACCGATAATTAATGAAGAAAGCACGGTATCCCAACCGGCACAGACTATTACAGCTTCCATGAAAAACACTCCGGATGAACTGCCTTCAGAACCCCGGAAAGATTGGCTGGAACCTGTTTTTGATTTTTTAAAGCAGAATATCCTTACCATTATCGGTATTTTCACTCTTGTTCTTGGAATTGGTTATTTTGTAAAATACGCTATCGATAAAAACTGGATCGGAGAAACTGCCAGAGCGGGAATAGGACTGGCTGTTGGCGCAGGAATTATGCTCACGGGACATTTTCTCAGAAAGAATTATGCTGTTTTTGCATCCATCATCACGGGAGGCGGAATTGCCGTTCTGTACTTCACTACAACCATTGCATTCCGGGAATACCATTTGTTCAGTCAGAATACAGCATTCTTCATTACAACTTTGGTTACTATAATTTCTATTCTCCTCGCCTATTATTATAAAAGTGAAGTGCTGATTATTTTCGCCCTGTTTGGAGGATTTTCAGCTCCTTTAATGATCAGTACGGGACAAAGCAATTATCTTTTCCTTTTTACCTATCTTACCCTCCTGAATACAGGCATGCTTACCACTGCATTTCTAAAAAACTGGAAAAGCGTGGGATGGATCTCTTATATTTTCACCAGCATTTATTTATTCTTCTGGACGGTAAAACAACCTGAACTCCTCAGTATTGTCTTTTATATTATCAGTTATATTATTTTCTACATTTTTGCCCTCCAGGATTATATCAAGAAAAATATACTTTCCCCGTGGGATACTTTAATGCTGGTGCTCATTAATTTTTCCGGCATTATCGGTTTAGTTTATATATTCGATAGATTAAGCTATGAGCCGGTAATTATTTTCCCTCTTATTTTTGCTGCTGTTAATGCTTTACTGCTTTTAAGAGAGTATGGAAAAAAGAGTTTTGGCTTCAGTTACTCTATTTTTGCAGCACTTACGGTCAGCCTGGTTACTGTAGCAGTTGCTCTGCAGTTCAAGAGCCATCTTATTACAAGTGTTTGGGCCATAGAAACTACCCTTCTTCTTTATCTGTGGAAAAAAAGCGGACATGATATTTTCAAAACATGTTTTTATGTACTCTTTCCTCTTGTTATTATTGCACAAATCATAACATGGTCAGAATACCTGAATAAAGACAATATGAGCATTGTATTTAATCCTGTATTTCTAACCAGTCTTGTAACTGTTACTACAACTATTGCCAATCTTTTCCTGTTAAAAAAGATAAACGAAACCCTGAAACAGGAAAACAGCTTTTTTGAAAACATTTTTGCCGTTGTAAGTTATGGCGTTATATACATTGCCCTTCTGCTGGAAATTACTTATCATATTTCGGATATGCCCTGGCCCGCCATTACAAGTATTGGTCTTCTTTTCAGTATTTATTACATTTTTGCACTTATGATACTAAAGAAAAAACTGGGTATTGGCGGTATTATTCAGACGGGGCTTATTTACCTGTTCCTGCTTCTTATTGTTCTGAATGCATCATTTGCAGCCTCAGCAGTAGTTACGGCCGTTTTACAGAAAAAACTTACATCCGGTTTTTATATGATCCACCTTCTTCACTGGATTCCTTTTGTATATGTGTTGTGGAGTTCGGTTTCCCATTTGGATTTCTATAAAACAAGGATTTCTTACTGGATGATTTCCGCTGCACTTGTTATTGCTATAAGCTGCGGATTCTATCATACTTATATTTTAAGCTCTGTTAATGACATTTCACATATTTATGAGGCGAAAGAACATTTCAATATCCTTTATCTTCCGATTATATGGACTATTCTTGCAAGCATTTTCATCTATATCAGCCTGAAAAGAAACATTTCCGAATACAGCAGAATAGGATTTGTACTTATAGGCATCATGGTATTGAAACTTTACAGCTATGATGTATGGCAGATGGATAATATTTCCAGAATTACCGCATTTATCCTATTGGGAGTTATTTTACTGTTAAGTTCTTTCACGTTCCAAAGATTAAAAAATATCATCAAAAATATGGTTGATAAAAAGGAAGAAGAAAAAGAGGAATAAAGTTTAAGGAAGAGGGAGGCGGGAAGAAGGAAGAAATATTCTACGATAATTTAACTGTAGTTCAATCATTAAATTATTTGTGATAACTGATATTAAATTCAAAATCAGTAAAGTTATTGAAAATCAATTTTGATGGCCAGTTATCCTTTCTGTCTTCCCTCTTCAAGCTTCCCTCTGCATATCAAATCATTTTCTAAAAAACTATTATTTTCAAAGAATATTTAAAATATCATAAAAATTCATTCACATTTTATAAAAATTAATTATATTTATCCAGTTTTTAACAGTTACATAATCCGGTTATGAAAAAAATAATCTATTCTTTTTTAATTTTATCATCTGTAGCATTATCTGCCCAGAAAAATCCTTCTGTAAAGTTTGCAGTAGCGAATGATGCTGTAGGAACAGTAGGCATGTTCAATGCAAGAAAAGCCATCGTTCAGAGTTCGAGCATTTATAAAAGCCCGGCAAGTTTGCCTCAGGGTTTAAAAAAATACGGCTTCATTGCAGAAAAAGGCCTGACAGAATTTAAAATCAAAAATGGCTATGAAGGCCTGGATGTAATTTCTTTAGCCCAACTAAACTCACAGTACGGAGTGCCTGAAAACACACCGGTAATTATTGAAGGCTATGAGTTTTCTGACAGCAGTACAAAGATCTACGGTGATATGATGGGAAATGTGGAAGTGAAGGACAACAACGGAAGAAAAACAGTATTCCTGAGCACAAGCGCATTAAAATAGGCAATACATAAAATTATACAATAAAAAAGGATACTTTTGAAGTATCCTTTTTGTTTTTTCAATATCTGTCATTCCATTTTTTCTTAAGTTCTTCGTAGATTTTCTTTTCCGTAGCATTGTCCCCCGGCTGGTAAAGCTTTGCATTCCTGATTTCCTCAGGCAAAAAGTCCTGTTCTACAAAATTTCCTTCATAGGAATGAGCATATTTATATTCTTTACCATAATCAAGGTCTTTCATAAGCTTGGTTGGTGCATTTCTCAAATGCAGGGGCACAGGGAGATTTCCGGTTTGCTTTACAAGAGCCAGTGCATCATTAATAGCCATGTAAGTAGAATTGCTTTTAGGGGACACGGCAAGATAAACGGCTGTTTCACTCAAAATAATCCTTGCTTCCGGATTCCCGATCACATTAATTGCCTGGAAACAGTTGTTTGCAATCACCAAAGCGTTCGGATTGGCCAATCCTATATCTTCAGCAGCTAGAATAAGCATCCTTCGCGCGATAAACTTGATATCTTCCCCACCCGCAATCATTCTTGCCAGCCAGTAAACGGCACCGTTCGGGTCACCGCCACGCATGGATTTTATAAAAGCAGAGATAATATCATAATGCTGCTCACCGTTTTTATCATAGAGCGCCATCGTTTCCTGCAGAACAGCCAGAACATCTGCATTACTGATCTCTTTTGTGTCTGAATTCCTGTACTGGTTGAGAACAAGCTCTACAGAATTGATCAGCTTTCTGGCATCTCCACCCGAATACTGTATGAAAGCTTCTTTTTCTATGATCTTAAAACCGGTTCCCTCATCTTTATTGTAGCTCTGTAAGGCAATATCTATAAGTTCTTCAAGTTTTTCATAACTTAAGGCTTTTAAAACATACACCTGGCTTCTTGACAAAAGTGCGGACACCACTTCAAAACTTGGATTTTCCGTAGTAGCGCCAATTAATACGATCCATCCTTTCTCAACAGCATGCAATAATGAATCCTGCTGGGATTTATTGAACCTGTGGATCTCATCTATGAATAAAATGGGAGACTTTCCTGAAAACAGGTTTTGCTTTTTAGCGTCTTCAATTACATCACGTACATCTTTCACCCCTGAAGAAACTGCCGAAAGCTTATAAAACTTCCTGCCGGATTTTTCAGAAATGATTTCAGCCAGCGTTGTTTTTCCGGTACCGGGAGGGCCCCAGAAAATAAGGGAATTCAATGTATTATTCTCGATCATTTTCCTGATCGTGCCTTTTTCACCGGTAAGATGTTCCTGGCCAAGAACTTCGTCAAGGGTTTTAGGTCTTAATTTTTCGGCTAATGGTATATTTTGGCTCAAGATAATTTATTTTTTGGGTAAATGGATTCAGGTTTCTGATCCCTGAAACTTATAACAAAATTAAACTAATTTTAATTTTTTTACCCTATTTTTGCATTGTTTTGAAACTTACATTCAATAAAATCATCAGTTTTCCTTTGGTAATTTTGATCAAATTTTACCAATGGTTTATTTCGCCCCTACTTCCCAAAAACTGCCGTTACGAACCTACCTGTTCCCATTATATGGTGGAAGCCCTTCAGGTACATGGCATATTCAGGGGATTGCGGATGGGAATAAAAAGAATTTCAAAATGCCATCCCTGGGGAGGCAGCGGTTACGACCCTGTTCCACCGAAAAAATTAAATCAGTAACAAACTATTAAATTAATAGAAATGAGTAATCTAATTTTCAGAATTTACCTCATCGTATTTGCATTTATTACACAATCTGCTTTCGCACAGAATTACCCCGGAGGCTTATCGGACGGTACTCTTAAAGTAAATGGAGGCAGTGTCCCGGTAAAGATCTACTCTACCACAGAAATAGGTGACCTGAATGCTTTTCCGGACAAAACTACGGACAGCAATGTTTTGGTTATCCTGAATGAATCGAATTTTGAACCGGCCTACTTTAATTACAGTGTTAACACTTTAGATAAATACAAAGGGCTTCACTATCAGTTTTTTGATAAAAATTTTAAAATAGTTGACAGCTCTCCTACCAAGGAAAACATCAGCAGTTTCAAATATGCTGTAAAAACAGCAAAACCTATTAACGGTACTGATAGTGTAACACTGGAGACTTCTTTTAAAATCTGGGACCCTGCAAAAGGTATTAAAATATGGTCAAGCACATTGCATTTCTACAGCTTGATGTTTGTTTTTGCTTTCGGTTTTGGTTATCTTTTAATGTCGAAGATCTTTAAAATTGACAATGTAAACCAGAAATACCTGGAACCGCTTTTTACCTGGACATTAATCGGAACTATCCTGGGAGCGAGATTAGGCCACGTTATTTTTTATCAGCCTGAACTGTTTAAAGAGGATTTCTGGAGTGTATTTTTACCGATAAGCACTAAAAACGGAATTAAATTTACAGGTTTTGCAGGACTTGCAAGTCATGGCGCAACGATAGCCTTGATTTTCACCACTTTATATTATTCATTTAAGATCATTAAGAAAAATCCTTTCTGGGTGTATGACAGACTTGGAATTGTGGTTGCTTTAGGTGGCGCATTTGTAAGACTGGGGAATTTCTTCAACTCTGAAATTGTAGGAAAAGCCGTTGACCCGAACTCTCCTCTTGCTATACTTTTCCCACAGCAAAGCAGTGAATACGGTCCAACCGTTCCGCGCTATCCGGGGCAGCTTCTCGAAGCCATCGGATATGTATGTCTTTTCATTTTATTATGGATTCTATACAGAACAACCAATAAAAAATACCAGCAGGGATGGCTGTTTGGGCTGTTTTTCATTATCCTTTGGGCAATCAGGTTCTTTGTTGAATTCCTGAAAGAGCCTCAGGGAGATGAGTTTATTCACATCGGCGGCCTGAATACGGGACAGGTACTTTCCATTCCGTTTATGATTGCCGGAGTTGTTATTATGATTATTTCAAAAAAGTTTAAAATTACCCAGGCAGAAAACGAAAAACCTGAATAATTACCAACCATAGAAAAAAATTAAAGCGTTTCAGAATTCAACTCTGAAACGCTTTTTTATTCATTAGTCCGGGCTCTGACAGTCTCAACATTCCAGGGATGAAAACCAAAATATATAAAAAGAGGAAATAAGATAAAAACTATTCCCGCAGAAGCCGGCAACATGTTTCAGGCTTATAAACTACAGTCATTTCATTCTTATTATAATAAAAACTGCCCCATTTCTGCGGCAGACATTGTAAAACTTTAAATTCAGACATTAAAGTATTTATTTTATAAATCTTTTTAAAAGTTTTACCTCTAACCTGATTTTGAAGGGGTACAGTGTTAAAATTTAAAATACACTTTGAAATGGTTAGGTTAGAGGGTAAAACTATCTTATCAATTATCTGTTGTTTCATTCATCAGATTCTTATGAATCTAACTTATGAAGTTTTACGGGTGTACTACTTTTAATACATCTCCGGTTCTGTACAGGGCACCTTGCGGTAAACCATTCGAAATTGCATCTGCATTGTCCGTATATTCATTGCATCCTGCAATAATAGCCGGCGTAAGGTCCGTAGCCTGCTTTACAATATGCAGCTGAGCGCCAGGAGTATTGATTCCCACACCTACTCTTCCCTGGAAATAATTTTTTGTGTCTGCTCCCTGAGAGTATAGGTTATAGGCATTGCTAGCTGTGTCTCCTGCAAAACGGTAACGGCTGATAAAAATACCATATGAATTACCTAATCTTTTACTTGCACTTCCTGTTTCTGCCACATCAACAAATAACCCGTATAATTTGTTAACATCATAAGTACCCGTTGAGCCAAAGCCCGTATAAGATCTTAATGCAGCCATTGCATTTGTAACTTTTAAATTACCTCCTGCCATTGTGGTATTAATTGATGCATTAGCTCCATAAACAGAGACAAGATCTGATGTTCCGCCTCCTTGCAGGCTTACTTCCATTTGTCCCCCTATGGTCATTGGTGATGTAAAGTTGTGGCCGCTTACCGTATAAGGTGCTGCAGTTGCATCTACCCCACGGAGATTATTTACGGAGATATCTCCTGTGTTATTAGAGCCAGCAGCAGCGGTCCCACCAGCATACGATGTAGTACCATAAACATTTCCGGCTAAAAGAGTACCTGTTGAATAAAGAAAAAGATTACTCGTTACACCAGTGATCAATGATGATGAATTATCCTTTGAACCAATCAAACTATAGGAAAATAAACCGGCATTTCCTCTTGACAGAGTTGTTGATTTGTCATTTACAGTACTCATCATACCTAGATTTACACTGGTACCTGATGACGCAGTATCTTCAAGAAGGCCATATATTGCACTTTTCTGCCCCGGACCATTGCTATATTCTACCGCTCCAATTCCTGATGAATTTGTTGTACTCCCATCCGTAATCCTGTTAGTAACAGCAAATTTAACCGCTGAATTCCCAATATCTTCTCCTACAGCTACACTTCCGCCCCTCCAAACATTCTCAGCAGATGTATGGGCAACAGTATTGGTGGTTCCTTTCTGGTTCCAGATACCAACACTGGTATTTAAAACCTGCCAGATTGTACCATCAAAATAATAATATCCCGGTGCCGTTAAGTTAGCTGATTTTGCACCTGTAGGTAGAACTGTCGTTAATGCCTGTGTAACATATACAATACTTCCTGTTTGTGCCGCACCATAAATATTATCTTTTGCTTTTACCTGGTCTGCTGTAAGCCTTGGTGCAATGATACCATCTGTTTTTGTAAGATCAGCAGGAACTGCTGCCACATCTAATGTTGCTTTTGGATCGGGAGTACTCACTCCAACCTGCCCGAATGCACTTTGTGCAAAAAATAATAAAGCGGGTAATGCCATTACCGAAATTCTGTTTTTCATCTTTGAATGTTTTTAATTAATTGTGTTTTTAGAATCATCATGTTTTAAATGAACCCTTGTTACCTCATGATGAAATTGGTAACAAGGGCAGGTAAGAGTATTATACCGGATTGGTATAATATTCCTAGCTTATGGTTGAGTGATTGAAGGAAAATGTAAAAGTGTGTTTTTCATCTGTGTTGTGTTTAAAAGTAGAATGCAAATTTGGATTATCAGGATCAATTGTTCCAAAAAAACCAATATTACAAAAACATGACAAAGTCATAACCAATTAATAATCAGAATTAAAAAACAGAAAAAACAAAGATGTAAAAAGTATAAAATATTACACTTTCATAGATTTGATATACCACTTAAACTTTATTTTGCAGAACTGAATCAGGAAAATTCAGGGAATATGAACCCTGCGAAAAATATTCAAAATGAAATTAGGCTCTGAAAATTTATTTTTCCAGAATTTTAAATACATTTCCCAGTTCATTGATAACATCTGTTGGGAGCATGGATTCCCTGGAATATTTTTCAGCAGCAAAATCAGCAGCTTTTCCATGAAGCCAGATTCCCAAAATGGCAGCCTGCTCTTCAGAATATTTTTGGGCAACAAGTGATGTGATAATACCGGTAAGAATATCACCGCTTCCTCCTTTTGCCAGGCCGGAATTCCCTGTAATGTTATAATAAACCCTGCCTTCAGGTGTAACTACCTGTGTATGATGATCTTTCAGAACGATATAGATTTGAAATTCTTTTGCTTTATTTCTTGCCAGCTCAAGTCTTTGGAAAGAGTTTTCCTGTTTTCCGAAAAGACGTTCAAATTCTTTAGGATGCGGAGTTATTATTGATTTTTCAGGGATCAGCTTTATGTTTTCTTTGTCCTGAGCTAATATATTTAATGCATCGGCATCCAGAACCAGAGGTTTCGTGTAGTCTTTTAAAAATTGTATAAGCGCCTTTTGTGTTCCCGTGTCGGTTCCTAAGCCTGGTCCTATTCCGGCAACAGAATCTTTTTCAATCTCAAAACGGTGAATATGATTTTCTCCTCCTTCAATAAACATAGCTTCCGGGCATGAGGTTTGAAGAATTTCATATCCGCATTTGGGAGCAAGAGTAAAAGTGAGTCCGGTTCCTGTTTTCAGAGCAGCTCTTGCAGAAAGTACCGCAGCTCCTATTTTTCCGTAACTTCCGGCTGCAAGTGTTACTTTGCCATAGGTTCCTTTATGGGAAAATTCTGATCTTGGTTTAAAAATATGTTCAATAACGGAATCATCAATAACGAAATCATTGGTTTCTGTATCGGAAGCATATTCTTTATTCAAATCAATGTTTAAAATAATTACTTTTCCGGCATACGGACCCGTTTCAGGATGCAAAAAAGCTTTTTTCCAGGACTGAAAACTTAAGGTATAATCTACTTTAAAGACAGTGGAATCTTCCTGTAAAATACTGTCAGCAAAAAGGCCGGAAGGAAGATCCACCGAGATCTTTACATTGTTTCTGGCATTTAACTTATCAATGATTTCCTTGTATTCGCCTTCTATATTCCTTGATAAGCCTGTTCCAAAGAGTGCATCGATGATCACGGTTTTATTGTCAAAATTATTCTGATCTATATCTTTGAATTCTTTTACAGATATTCCTGAAAAATCCCTTAATTTTTTAAAATTTGCCGCACCGTCTTCTGAAAACTTTGATTTTAAATCTTTGATGAAAACATCTACATCAAAACCTTTTAAATAAAGTATTCTTGCAACAGCAAAACCGTCACCACCATTATTTCCGTTCCCACAAAAAACAGTAAATTTCCTGTAATTCTTACAATTTTCAGAGATCCAGCCGGCCAATGCTTCTGATGCTCTTTCCATTAACTGTATTGATGAAACAGGTTCGCTGGATATTGTAAACTGATCCCAATGACGTATTTGTTCTGCGGTAAAAATTTTCATAAGACAATGTAAACTTTTAACCAAATTACGAAAGTTTTCTTTGACAGATTACAGTAAATCATTACAACAATAAAATATTAATCAAAATAGAAAATTTTATGAAAATATCTAATTAATTACTGCTAGTAATTGATCAATTATGGACTAAAAAACTCTAAAAAGTAATGTTTTTTACATTTTTTAATTATATTTTTGCGTGTGTATACTAATTAAAAAAATATAAATTATGGGATTTGTTAAAGAGTTTAAAGAATTTGCCATTAAGGGCAATGCTTTCGATCTGGCTGTAGGGGTTATCATTGGAGGAGCATTCGGGAAAATAGTAACGAGTGTTGTGGACGACCTTATTATGCCTTTGGTGGGAGCAGTTATAGGTAAGCCGGATTTCAGCAGTCTGTACCTTGTTCTTTCTGACCCTAACAATGGTGTAAAGCCAGGTATGGTGTTAGAGAATGCAAAAAAAGTAGACGGAGCAAGTATTTTTGCTTATGGAAATTTCCTTACAGTAGGCATTAACTTTTTATTGCTTGCCCTGGTAGTTTTTATTATGGTAAGAATGATTAACAAAATGAAAAAGGCCGAAGCCGAAGCTCCTGCCGGACCTACTGCAGACCAGCAATTGCTTACAGAAATCAGAGATCTTCTTAAAAGTAAAAACAATATATAAAAAACAAAGCACCTCAAACAGGTGCTTTTTATTTTTATCTTTTAGCTATTACTGAATCTGTAAAATACTTGATATCTGGTCTGCCAAAGAAAGCCCGATCCTGTCCTGAGCCTCTAACGTGGAAGCTCCTGTATGTGGGGTCAGAGAGATTTTTGAATGGTTCAGTATTTCTTTGGAAGGCGTAGGCTCATTGATGAAAACATCCAGTCCTGCAAATTTCACTTTACCGGAATCCAATGCATCAATTAAAGCTGACTCGTCAATAACACCTCCTCTTGAACAGTTTACGATAGCTACACCGTCTTTCATAATATCAAATTCATTTTTCCCGATCATATATCCGTCTTTCTGAGCCGGAACATGCAGCGTAATGAAATCTGAATGCTTCAATACATCCTGAAGCGGTTCAGTTTCAATGTCTACATTAATGAACTGATTGTTGTAGAATTTCACTTTGATGCTTGCTCTCCCTACATTATTATCCGCTGCAACCACTCTCATTCCTAATCCAAGGGCAATTCTTGCAACCTCCTGTCCTATTCTTCCCATTCCAACGATCCCAATGGTTTTACCTCTCAGTTCAATACCGGCAGTATAGGCTTTTTTAAGACCGGCAAACTCTGTATCTCCTACTAAAGGCATTTTTCTGTTTGAATCCTGAAGGAATCTTGCTCCTGAAAACAAATGGGCAAAAACAAGTTCAGCAACCGATTCTGAAGACGCAGAAGGTGTATTGATCACATGAATTCCTTTTTCTCTTGCATAATCCACATCAATATTATCCATTCCTACACCGCCTCTTCCGATGATCTCAATAGTCGGGCATCCGTCAATAATATCTTTTCTCACCTGTGTGGCACTTCTTACCAACAGGGCACGGATTTTATGTTCATTAATGTAATCCACCAAAAACTCCTGCGGAACTTTTGCAGTAATCACTTCAAAACCTTTCTCAGCCAGAGCATCAATTCCAGATTGATCCAGACCGTCGTTTGCTAAAACTTTCATAAGTACAATTGATATTAAAAGTGAAAAGATTTAAAAATTAAAGGCTCCGGTGCGTACACTTCTGTCATTTAATTTTTAAATCTTTATATATGATTTCTTAATCTTTGAAAACTTCTATGGTAACCTGCTTTTCTACAAGGTCAGTAAATTTGCCTTTGTATCTTGTAGCTCTTACCAGGTGGTTATCTATCCAGTGATAGTTTCCTCCTCTTGGTTTTCCGCAGAGTACGCTGTGGTATTTGAAGCCATGCTTATCAAGCCAGTCGATAGTAATTTGCTTCAGATTTTCTGTTCTTGAAGTGAAGAAACAGATCTGATGCCCTTCATCATACCATTTATTGATGGTTTCAAGCGCATCAGGATAAGGCTCGCAGGTAACCATTCTTTCGGGTTCTTCATTCGGAACATCATCTGTAATGGTACCGTCTATATCTATTAAATAATTTTTTACCCCGTCCTTAAGAATAGGACTTATATGCTCTTTGTATTCTAATTCCATCATTAAAATTTGAGCTGCAAAGTTACAGTTTTTATAAGTAAACGGAGTATTAAATTGAGTTTAAGTAAATAAAATACTATAAAAAATAATATTTAATGAATAATATAAATATTTTATTCGCAATTTCAATCCTTATGGTTAAAAATTTTCTTATTTATATTTAATTCACAATGTCTTCAATTTATAAAAATCTTTAAACCACTCCGGCTTTCAAAATTCTTTGAATTTTGAAAGCCGACCCTCCGGAGAAGGGGAATGTTCAGTCTGTGCATATTGAAGCTAGCCTGTTTAGCAACTTAGATTTCCCATAAATATGATGTTTTTCCAAAAATTTTCAAAATACATTTATTAGGCTTACATTTGTAGAAATGGAAGAATTTGTAGTTTTAGTGAATCCTGAAGATGAAATTCTAGGTCTTATGGAAAAGCAGCAGGCTCATGTTAACGGCCTTCTGCACCGTGCATTTTCTGTATTTTTGTTCAATGGCAAAGGTGAAATGCTGCTCCAGAAAAGAGCACCCGGAAAATACCATTCTCCCAGTCAGTGGACCAATGCGGTCTGCTCTCATCCAAGAGAAAATGAGACTTATCTTGAAGGAGCCGAACGCCGTATAAAAGAAGAGCTGGGAATTGAAACGGAACTTTCAGAAAAATTCAGTTTTATCTATAAAGCAGATGTGGGAGGCGGTCTTTGGGAACATGAACTCGACCATGTATTTACAGGAAATTATGAAGCTGATTTCAATTTAAACCAGGATGAAGTGGAAGAAGTAAGATTTATTTCAATGGAAGATCTGGATAAAGAAATAATTGAGTCTCCGGAAAATTTCACAGAATGGTTTAAAATTATCCTTGAAGAATATAAACACCATTTTTAACTGATGAAAAAAATAGTATTAGTATCCGCTTTTCTATCGGCAAGCCTGTTTTTTGCCCAAAAAGCAAAAGTTTATGAAGGTCCCGGCTATTCCATCAATGTTCCGGAAGGCTGGAAATCTACCAATGACAGTGATATTGTCAATATTTTCCCCACCAATGAAATCGGAGCAATTACCATTTCGGAATACCATGATCTGAACCTCCCGAAAGCAGATATGAAAAAATTTATCCTGGCTCTTTATAAATCTGAAGATCCGGAGAATAAAATAAAAGAAAACAAAGGTAAAAAAGGATATACCGAATATTTTTACGAGTATTTTGATGAAAAAGAGAAACTTTTCTGGATCACCAGGGCTTTTCAGAAAGATAAAGACCTGTATCTGGTATCCATCAACTGTGGTCAGAAATTCTGGAACGGAAACTATATGAACCTTTTTAACGAAACTTTCAACAGCTTTAAAATAAAGAAATAAAATTAAATATGAAGAAAACAGCCTTATACGATAAACACGTTTCTTTGGGCGCTAAAATCGTACCTTTTGCAGGCTTTGAAATGCCTGTACAATATTCCGGTGTTACGGAAGAACATTTTGCAGTAAGAGAAAAAGCAGGATTGTTTGATGTTTCACACATGGGACAGTTTTTTATTGAAGGACCTGGATCTAAAGACCTTTTACAGCTTGTTACCACCAACAATGTAGATGCTCTTGAGAACGGGAAAGCTCAATACTCTTGCCTTCCTAATGAAAACGGAGGTATTGTGGACGATCTTATTGTTTATAAAATGGAAGACGATAAATATTTTGTGGTGGTAAATGCCTCAAATATTGATAAGGACTGGGATCATATTTCAAAATACAACACTTTCGGTGCTAAAATGACCAATGCTTCTGACGAGATGTCATTACTGGCAGTACAGGGGCCTAAAGCTACTGAAATCTTGCAAAAGCTTACAGAAACCAATCTTTCTGAAATTCCTTACTACCACTTTACGGTAGGAAGCATTGACGGAGTAAATAATGTAATCATTTCGAATACAGGATATACCGGAAGCGGCGGTTTCGAGATTTATTTCAACAATGAAAATGCCAAGCAGCTTTGGGATGCCATCATCAAGGCAGGTGAAGCGGAAGGAATTGTTCCTGCCGGACTTGCTGCAAGAGATACTTTAAGACTTGAAAAGGGATTCTGCCTTTACGGAAACGATATCGATGATACTACCTCTCCTATTGAAGCAGGATTAGGATGGATCACCAAATTCGATAAGGATTTTGTTTCCAAAGATACATTTGCAAAACAGAAAGAAGAAGGTGTTACAAGAAAATTAGTAGGCTTTGAGCTTCAGGATAAAGGAGTTCCAAGACATGACTATCCTGTAGTGGATGCAGAAGGCAACGTAATCGGGAAAGTAACATCAGGAACACAGTCACCAATGAAAAAGATCGGTTTGGGACTTGCTTATGTGGACAAACCTCATTTCAAACTGGGGTCTGAAATCTTTATCCAGGTAAGAAACAAGAATATTCCTGCAAAAGTGGTGAAAGCTCCTTTCGTATAACTGTTCAGAAATAATTAAAATAAAAACAGGCTGTAAATAAATTACAGCCTGTTTTTTATGTTTTGTGGTTAGTTACAAACACAGCATATTGTTCTGTCAGGATTGCAGGCATCACCTAATCCCGGTCTGCTGGAAATAATGCCACCTCCCGGACCGCAAAGTGTAAAGCAGTTGACAACAAGAGGTTTCCCTCCGCCGTTAATTTGTTTCAGTGTGGATCTGTTAAGGTTCTTTGTTTTTAAAAATTCTTTTGTCATGATTCTATTTTTTGTGATTATAAATATGTAAAAATGAATCTACTAAAAATAAATCACATACCAATGACAAGATACATTTAAAAAAGATGATTACTTAGGAGTATGCTGAAAACAGTAATCATTTCCTATACGGGTGTAATGCTTGCACCTTGTTCCTGCCTTTGTAGTACCCAGACAACGGTTTCCTTTATCCGTACCGCTTACTTTTTTAGGCTGGGAAGCAATTCCGTATACAGTTGTCGGAGGATTGCATATTTTGCAGGGTTGAAGACCAATTTCCAACGCTTTATTTACGGTAAGACCGGAAGAAACATTTTTCACCATTCTGCATGATGACAAATGATACTTCGTCCCTGAAGGTGTCCTGTAAACCGTTTGTCCATAGAAACTTAAGGAAGTAAAAAGCAATATGGAAATCAGAAGTTTCATTCATTAACGCCAAAGAATTCTTTTAAAGCTTCAACATTTTTCTTGTCGTTTCCTACAAAAATTTCCTTATCCGTAAGAAAAACAGGACGTTTTAAAAATGTATAATGATCCAACAGCAGCTCCTTGAAATCTTTTTCTTCAAGAGACTTTACATCCACACCTCTTAACTTGATCTGTGTTGATTTTTTACTGAAAAGCGCTTCATAAGATTTTGTTTTCTTATGCATGGCTGCCAGCTCTTCTTGAGTTACCGGTTCTTTTTTAATCTCACGGAGCTCCCAGTCTGCAAGGTCAAACTGTGCTAAAATTTTTCTGCATGTATCACATGTATTGAGATAGAATACTTTCTTCATTGTTGCTTCTTAAATCTGTTATGGGTTAAATTTCCCTTTTCAAGGAATTTTTTATCTTTCAAAAGTAGGATTTAATCTAAAATTCTGGAAATTATTAAATAACTTTATTCAAATTTTATAAAAATGCAGAACAAACCCATTACTTTTCAGTTTATTTCAGAGCCTTCAGATGTAAATTACGGGGGAAATGTACATGGAGGAAGCGTTATGAAATGGATTGATCAGGCAGGTTATGCTTGTGCCACTACATGGAGTGGAAATTATTCGGTAACTGTTTATGTGGGCGGAATCCGTTTCTATGAGCCCATCAAAATCGGAGAAGTGGTAAAAGTAGATGCACAGGTGATTTACACAGGGAAATCAAGCATGCATATTTCCATCAACGTTTTTTCAAGGAATCTGAAACAGCCTACTTTTGATAAAAAAACCCACTGTATCATTGTTTTCGTTGCAGTAGATGAAAACGGTAAAAAACTCCCTGTCCCGGCATGGGTCCCTGAAACGGAAGAGGAAAAACAGCAGGAAGAGTACGCCAAACGCCTGATGAACCTGAGAACACAGATCGAAGATGAAATGAAGCCTTTTCTATAGCCGATGCAGAGAAAAGATTTCATTAAACTTTCATCGTTGGGATTTCTGGGGTTATATTCCTGTGGAATTTCCAGATTTAGCACAAAAAAGCCTTTAGCCATTCAACTTTACACAGTTCGGGATGCTGTTTCGGATCATCTTGAAAAAGCACTGGAAAAACTGGCAGCTTTAGGCTTTACAGAACTGGAAATCTATGGATATAACGGAACATTCTTCGGAAAAAACAGAACCGAGTTTCAGAATATTCTGCAACAGACCGGTTTAAAGGTCATCAGCTCACATCACACCACAGGAATTATCCATCAAGATAAAGGAACCTTATTAAACAACTGGGAAAAATGCGTGGATGATCTGCATTTTATCGGATCTGAATATATGGTCTGTTCTTATCTTTTTCCTGAGGAAAGGACTGCCGAAAACTATAAAAAGCTTCCTGAATTGTTTGAAAAATCCGGTGATGTAACCCAAAAAGCAGGAATTCAGTTTGCCTATCATAACCATGATTTTGAATTTGAAATCTTGGACAACCACCAAAGTGTTTATGATTTTATCCTGGAAAATACAGCATCAGAATTGGTTAAAATGGAACTGGATTTATACTGGATCTCAAAGGCCGGGCTTGATCCACTCGCTTATTTTGACAAATATCCCGGCCGTTTCCCTCTATGGCACGTAAAAGATATGAAGGCCGGCACAAAAGATTTTACAGAAATTGGAAACGGGACAATCAATTTCAAAAGAATTTTCAGTGCAAGGGAAAAAGCAGGCCTGAAATATTGGTTCCTTGAGCAGGATTCAAGTGATAAAGATATTTTTGAAAGTATCCGGATAAGCAAAAAGTATATTCTTGAAAACAGTTTCTTTTAAAATAATACTTATATTTGCATCACAAAAGGAAATGGTGCTCTTCCTTACCCAACCGCTTTACATAAGCTGATGACGCCTGATTAAGAGATTATTAACCAATAACTTATCAGGATTATTATGTCAGAAAATCAAAGAACAATACGTAGAAAAATTACTTTTCATACCCGCTTTTTTTTCAGAAGATACCCGGCTTTGCCTTATATTTTAAAATGGCTGTGCATCAGCATAATTACAGGTGCTTTAGTGGGAACAGCCTCTGCAGGATTTTTACAGTCCCTTGAATGGGCTACCAATTTCAGGGAAAATCATATCTGGCTGATTGCCTTTCTTCCTGTTGCAGGTTTTCTTATTGGCCTCCTTTACTATTATCCCGGAAAAGATATTGAAGCAGGAAACAATCTCCTCATTGACAGTATCCATGATCCGAAAGAAATCATTCCTTTCAGAATGGCTCCTTTTGTTTACCTCGGAACTATAGTTACCCATTTTTTCGGTGGTTCTGCAGGCCGTGAAGGAACGGCAATCCAGATGGCAGGAGCCATTGCAGATCAGCTAAGCAAACCGTTTAAACTTGATAAGAATGAAAGAAAAATCCTGTTAATAGCAGCCATTGCAGCAGGCTTCGGATCTGTTTTCGGGACCCCTCTTGCCGGGGCAGTCTTTGGGCTTGAGGTTTTCCTGATCGGCAGGATACGGTACAATGCTATTTTCCCGGCTTTTGCCTCAGCAATCTTTGCAGACCGGGCTACCAATCTATGGAAGGTAAAGCATATTCATTACCATATCGATTTTATTCCAAAAATGGAATTTCTGCCTGTTTTATACAGCATTCTTGCGGGAATTGCATTTGGAATCTGTGCGGCAGCTTTCAGCAGAATCATTCACCGGGCGGGATCAGTTTTTAAATCCAATATCAAATATCCTCCGCTTCGTCCCGTGGTGGGCGGAATTATTATTGCTGCGGCAGTTTTTGCTATGGGAACAACAAGATATACGGGACTGGGAATTCCCGTGATCCTGGAATCTTTTGAAAAACAGCTTCCGTTGTATGATTTTGCCTTAAAAATGATCTTTACCATTATCACACTTTCAGCGGGTTTTAAAGGTGGTGAAGTAACTCCTTTATTTTTTATCGGGGCTACATTGGGCAGCGCGTTATCATTATTCATTCCCTTACCATTTGGACTGCTTGCGGGAATGGGATTTGTTGCAGTATTTGCAGGGGCTACCAATACTCCTTTAGCCTGTATTCTGATGGGAATAGAATTATTCGGAGCAGAAAGCGGTGTTTATGTGGCCATTGCCTGCGTGGTTTCCTATCTTTTATCAGGTCACAACAGTATTTATACCCGGCAGAAAGTAGGAGAAGCTAAAAACCGGAGATATGAAAATGATCATAATAAAAACTTTTCTGAAATTAAATAATTTTCTACCTTCATATAAGATTTCCAATCCCAAAAATAAATTGTAAAATGTTTGATTACAGACTTAAAGTTTTTCATACCGTGGCTTCCAGACTGAGTTTTACAAAAGCTTCGGAAGAGCTTAATATTACACAGCCTGCTGTAACCAAACACATCAAAGAAATTGAAAACCAGCTTGCTACCAAGTTATTTGACAGGAAAGGAACAAGCATTCAACTGACGGCAAGCGGGGAGATTTTGTTTGAATATTCAGAAAAGATCCGGAGCCTCTACCGTGATATGGAGTTCGAAATCAATCAGTTTAACCAGGAACACAGAGGAAAACTCATTATCGGGGCAAGTACAACAGTTGCTCAATATGTTTTACCTGAGATTCTGGCAACTTTTCATTCTTATTACAAGGACATCAAAATAGAATTGGTGACCCATAATACGGAAATAATCTCTACCCTTCTTAAAGAGGGAAAAATAGATGTGGGAATTATCGAAGGCGAATCTCAGTCTTCATTTTTTGAATACCATCCTTTTAAGGCAGACGAAATTGTTTTGGTGGCAAAAACCAATCATCCTTTAGCCCGTAAAACTCTGCAATTAAAAGATTTGCACCAGCTCGATCTTATTTTCAGAGAGCAGGGCTCGGGAACGCAGGAATTCATTCAGAACAGGTTAAAAGAAAAGGGCATTCAGATGGATGATCTTAATGTTGTTATGCAGCTGGGAAGCAGTGAAAGTATCAAGAACTACCTTCTTCATTCCGAATGTATGGCATTCTTATCCATCAGTACGGTTTTAGGTGAGCTCAAAAATAACACCCTCAGCATTGTGGATGTAAAGAATTTCAGCATCGAAAGAAATTTTCATTATATCCTTCCTAAAGGTGAACAGTCTGAACTGATAAAACTCTTTTTGAAGCACCTTAGTTATAACTAAAAGTTATATTCAATAATAAAATACAATTTATTTTATTATAATAATTTGTGGAATTTTGAACCATCAATTCAAAAATTCTACAGGATGCAGCATTATATTCAGAATAAAGTTTTATTAAAAATTATTTTTATTGCCCTGGCGGTACTTTGTCTCACACCAATTGTGTCTTCTCCTATTGCCTTAGCATTGGGCTTTGCTTTAGCTGTTTTTACCGGAAATCCGTTTGAAAAGCATCTTCATCAATACATTCATCTGCTTCTTCAGATTTCCATTGTAGGCCTGGGTTTCGGGCTTAAGCTGGATGAAGCTTTCGAGGCAGGAAAAACAGGTTTTTTTTTAACGGTTGTAAGTATTTTAACTGTGATGATTCTGGGGAGTGTATTGGGAAAAGTATTTAAGCTTGAGAAAAAACTATCTTATCTTCTTTCTGTGGGAACTGCCATTTGCGGAGGAAGTGCCATTGCAGCCGTCTCTCCCATTATAAAACCGGGTACAAAGGAAATTTCTTTAGGGCTTGCCATTATTTTTACCCTGAATTCTATTGCGTTATTTGTATATCCGGCAATTGGGCATTTATTACAACTTTCCCAGGAACAGTTCGGGCTTTGGTGTGCTGTAGGAATTCATGATACCAGTTCTGTGGTAGGTGCAGCCGGTAAATATGGGGATGAAGCTTTAAAAATAGCAACAACAGTGAAGCTGGCCCGTGCTTTATGGATCATTCCGGTTTCTGTGATTACGATGTTTATCTTTAAAAATAAAGAATCGAAAATAAAAATTCCGTGGTTCATCGGGTGGTTCATCCTTGCCATAGTGCTGAATACGTATTTTCCGGTTTTTGATCATTTCAGCGGTCCTGTAACTGCTCTTGCCAAATCAGGGTTAAACCTTACTTTGTTCTTTATCGGGTCTACCCTTTCAGTAAAGGCTTTAAAAACAATAGGCATCAAGCCATTGGCTGCAGCTGTTATTTTATGGGTTGCCATAAGCGTGGGAAGTTTACTTTATATCGTGGGTTAAAACGGCAAAAACCTTTTGGAAGGTCCAAAAGGCTTCTGCGTATTAAATGTGGAAATGTTTTCTGGCTTAAATTGCAGACTGGTCACAGTTATATCCCTGTGTACAGGCAATATACTGAACACAGTACCAAGGTCCGGTTACAGCTCCTGAACAGCTGCATCCGCAAAGTGATAAATCAGGTTTGCCACTGATTCCTCCGATAATGTTCTTCAGATCTGCTTTTCTTAATTTTTTTGCATTTTTCATAATGTTACGTGATTGGTTTGAGATTAAACAATATAGTTTTGTTACTTTTCAAAGTTAAACAAATATTAATTATTTGCAATATAATTTAATTAAAATTTCAACAATATATTGATATCATTGTATTTATTACACTATAAACATAATATTATATTTCATCATTTATTAAACAGCTATACAATTTCGCTATTAAAAGATCGTTACCACCAGCCTTGATCCACAAAAATTAAGTCTCAATATTTATTGTAATGGTTGAAATTTTTTTAACCTATTTTAAATTTTTTGCCTTTTATAAAAATAAAACCTTCCGATTTCCCGAAAGGTTTTATTACATGAAATGTTTTCTGTTAACAGGTTATTACCTGCAGGCATTTTTTATATTTTACACAATATGACGGACCTGTTACAGCTCCTGTACAGCTGCATCCGCATTTTGAAAGATCCGGGGTTGTTACTCCGCCAATACCTCCTACAATGTTTTTAAGATCGTCCTTTTTTAGCTTTTTCGCGTTTTTAAAAATTTCCTGTGACATGATGTTTTGATTTTTAATTAAACAATAGAATTAGATCGGTTATCTTCAAAAGTAAACAAATAATTATTATTTAAAGCACAATAAAATGTTAATTCACTCATTTAATTGCATATACATAACACTTAATCCCTGACAGAACCATATTATTCTGTAAATTCAAGATCTTTGTTGTGGGTTTCAGAGATGGTGAGCGCTGAATAAAAAGCCAGTCCGAATACAACCACTCCTACCACTGCAGCACTGATAATGACTGTGAAATTATTTTTTAACAGATCAAATGCCAGGATCATTACAGGTACCAGGCCTCTTACCATATTGGGAACTGTTGTGGTTGCCGTATTTCTGATATTGGTACCAAACTGCTCTGCCGCAAGTGTTACAAACATTGCCCAATAGCCCGTTCCTAATCCAAGCCAGACACAGAAGATATAATATTTTGTCTCGGTATTGGTATTTCCGAACAGCATAATTGCCACTCCTATTATGGTGAACAGCAACATATAAAAGATGGCCATTTTACGGGATTTCAATGCATGAGAAATGAAACCGCTCATCAGGTCACCTACAGAAATGCCTATATAAGCCCACATAATAGCTTTTCCGGGACTTATATCCTTTATCTTCAGTTCCGGGGCAAACTGGTTAGCCAAAACCGCCAGAATCCCTATACAATACCAGGTAGGCAGCCCTACGGCTATACATTTAAGATATCTGACCAATCGTTCTTTATTGGTAAAAAAGGAAAGAAAATTCCCTTTGGAAACACTTTTATGTTCAATATTCTTATAAATACCGGATTCTGAAACGCTTACTCTGAGAATCAGCAGCATGATTCCCATAATTCCGCCAATGATGTATGAAATATTCCATCCTCCGGCCAGTTCTACCGTGAGCTGTGCCACTACTGCACCCATTAATCCGAAACCGGCTACCACAGAAGTCCCGATTGCTCTCAGATTCTTTGGCAGGCTTTCAGAAACGAGGGTAATTCCGGCTCCAAGCTCCCCGGCCAGTCCTATTCCAGCAATGAACCTCAAACCTGCATACTGATACACCAAATGCTCTTTGGGAAAATAGGGTAAAAATCCACAGGCAATATTAGCTAATGAATATACCAGAATGGAACCGAAAAGTACAGACAGCCTTCCTTTTTTGTCTCCAAAGATTCCCCAGAAAACCCCACCGATCAAAAGCCCGACCATCTGACAGTTCAGGATAAAGGTTCCGTCAGCATCCGGATTCAGACCTAAAGCTTTTAAACTGGGAATTCTTACAATACCGAATAAAAGAAGATCATAGATATCTACGAAATAGCCCAGGGCTGAAATGACAACGGGGATTGAAAAAATGTACTTCAGTTTTGAAGACAGGGACAGTTCTTGCATTTTTAAGTTTTGATAAAAATAAAAAACCTTTCAATCTCTTGAAAGGTTTTTATAAAATATCTTTACCTGTTATTATCTTGCAATATTCACAGCTCTTGTTTCTCTGATTACCGTTACTTTTACCTGTCCAGGATAAGTCAGTTCATTCTGGATCTTTTCAGAGATGTCATAAGATAACTGGTTGGCCACTTCATCATTTACTTTTCCGCTTTCTACCATTACTCTCAGTTCTCTACCGGCCTGGATCGCGTATGCACTTGATACACCATCGAAGCTTAATGCCGCAGATTCAAGATCTTTCAGTCTCTGGATATAAGATTCCAATACCTGTCTTCTTGCTCCCGGTCTTGCTCCTGAAATAGCATCGGCAACCTGAATGATTGGTGATAATAATGATTTCATTTCAATTTCGTCGTGGTGAGCTCCGATTGCATTAACAACTTCTGCATTTTCACCATATTTTTCAGCCCACTGCATTCCCAATAAAGCGTGAGGAAGTTCAGATTCCTGCTCAGGCACTTTACCTATATCATGTAAAAGACCTGCTCTTTTTGCCAGTTTTACATTTAAACCTAATTCGGCAGCCATAGTTGCAGCAATGTTTGCCACTTCTCTTGAGTGTTGTAAAAGGTTCTGTCCGTAAGAAGAACGGTATTTCATTCTACCTACAATCTTGATCAGTTCCGGGTGTAATCCGTGGATTCCAAGATCGATGATTGTTCTTTTTCCTACTTCAATGATCTCTTCTTCAATCTGTTTTCTTGTCTTTTCTACTACTTCTTCGATTCTTGCCGGGTGGATTCTTCCGTCCGTTACCAATCTGTGAAGGGATAATCTTGCAATTTCTCTTCTCACCGGGTCAAAGCATGAAAGAAGGATCGCTTCCGGGGTATCATCAACAATAATTTCTACTCCTGTTACTGCTTCTAAAGCTCTGATGTTTCTACCTTCTCTACCGATAATTCTTCCTTTTACCTCATCAGATTCAATGTTGAAAACTGATACTGAGTTTTCTATTGCCTGTTCTGTTCCGATTCTCTGGATGGTCTGGATAACAATTTTTCTTGCTTCGTTCTTAGCATTCAGCTGTGCTTCTTCCATAATTCCCTGAACGTGTGCCTGGGCTCTTGTTTTCGCTTCTGCTTTCATGGTTTCCACCAATTCTGCTTTAGCTTCTTCTGCTGTATAATTGGCAATTTTTTCAAGGATTTCCACTTTTTTGGTAGTGGCTACCTCCAGTTCCTGCTGCTTTCTTTCCAGGATTTCGTTTTTCTTGGCATAGTCTGCAATCTGCTTGTCAAGGTCCTTTTCAAGTTTTCCGGTCTTGCTAAGCTCGTCATTAAGCTTATGTTCCTTGTCTTTAATTCTTTTTTCAACCTCCTGCATTTTCTTTTCACGGGATTGGATATCCGCATCATGCTGTGATTTCAGTTCCAAAAACTTTTCTTTGGCCTGCAGATTTTTTTCTTTCTTTATGGATTCTGCTTGAACATTTGCTTTTTCTATAAGGTTTTCGGCATTTTTCTTTGCATCGTCTACAATAAATTTTGCTTTTGTATTTAAAGAGCTTCTGGAGAAAAGAATTCCTACCACTGCCCCTATAAACAAACAAATAACGCCTACTATAATGGCTGTTGTCATAATATATATCGAGTTTTAATTGTCTTACACTTATCTAAATAAAAAAAACCTACAACAATTCAGGGATTGAGAGTAAACTCCTAATCAACACGATTTGAACTGATTTCCACTGTCTGTAATCCGGAAATCCGGCACGCCATTCAGCGGACATTTGCTCGGTAATTGTTTAGCGTTGAGTTTACCTTAAATGTGTTAGAATTATTGTAGGCAGTCTTGATGGGAAAAAAATCTATTTCCCAATTTCATTCAACGACTGATTAATCTTCACTAATCTTTCGTTGGTAGAATTTATATTTTTTTCGTAGTTCAGAGAAACTACTTCAGCATTGGTTCCCAATTTCAGGGCACACATGGCCAAAGCATCCTGTTTGTCTCTTACATCGAAGTTCTGTTCAAAATCTTTAATCATACTTTCAATCTGCTTTCCTACTTTACGCAGAGTTTCTTCCTCTGCGGCCGGTACGTTCAGCGGATATACCCTTCCTGCAATGTTGATGGTTATTCTTCTTACATCCATTATAATCCACTGTTTTGAAGCTGTGCAATACAGAAATCAATTTCTTTAACCAATCTGTTGATATGGTTTTTCATTAATCTGTTGTGTTCAGGGTTTCCTGATATTGCTGAATAAAGTTTTATATTTTTCTGTTCTTCTGCTAATACCTGATTTCTTTTTCTTTCCTCATCATATTTCTTCTTCAGATCTTCATGCTCAACAGTTAATTCAGATAATCTTTCAGTAAGATTTTTATAGTTCTTTTGTAAAAGCAAAATCTTTTTCTCTAATTCTGAAAAATTATTTTCTAAATCTTGAAGCATTTCAGGTTTTCTATATTCTAACTAATAGCAAAAGTAAAAAAATAATAACAGTAACAAAAATAAAAGTCCCTATATTTTGATTAAGTACGAAAAAAGGAGATGCATAAACATCTCCTTTTATATTTTATTGCTGTATTTTCTTATTCGAATTTCAGAACAAACATTACAGCTCTTGTCTGAAGCGTAGACATTGCTGTTGCCCAGTACGGAGGTGTATTTGCATTATCCGCCACTTTCTCGTTGTTCATGAAGAATGTTCCTCTGATCGCAGGGGTAAGCTTAAATTTATTAAAGTAAAACTGAATCCCCATTTCAGCCGACCATGCAAAGTTGTGCGTGGTGGATCTGAAAACCTGCTGAAGGTTATCATCCTCGGAATCTGAATTGGACTGAAGGTTCACAATGTAGTTCACACCAGCCGCAATATAAGGTCTGGAGTTATACCATCTGTTACCGTGAAGCTCCAATAATACAGGAACGTCTACCAACGTGGATTTGATATCTCTTGTTTTATCTTTATCAGTCAAAGGAATTGGAGTAAAAGGCGGGTTCGTTAATGTTCCTGCCGCATACTGGTCATTAGACTGGGTATCAAAAATCAATTGCCTCTGAGCAAATTGCAAGCCTGGTTCCAATCTTAAATCCAGATAGTCGTTCAGTCTCCATTTGGCGATCAAACCTGCACCGAAACTGTAGCTTTCTTTAGATTTAACAAGATTCTGATTCCCCTCCGAACCATACCTTGGATGAAGGACAATACGGTAGTCTAGCCTGTTGCCGTTCAAATAAAAACCCCAACTGAATTTCTGCTCGTCAAAGTCTTCCAACTTATCCATTCTGTTTCGGGTTCTGAATTGTGCGTCTGCAAAAACGGCAATATTGACTGAGGCTAAAACCAGTGCTCTTAATAGAAATTTATTCATAGGTTACTTTGTTGCTTTATAAATTGTAGCTATACCTAAACTTAGCTTTTTATATTCTACTTTCTTAAATCCTGTATCTAAAAGAATTTGTTTCATCTTTTCCCCGAAAGGAAAAGCATTTACAGAATCCGGAAGGTATGTATATGCCCTATTATCTTTGGAAACCAGTCTGCCAATGGCAGGTAATATATTTTTGAAATAAAACATATAAAATGGTCCTAAGAACCCCTCAACCTTTGAAAACTCCAGTATATAAACACTCTTGTTATCTTTAACTACTCTTCTTAATTCTGCCAAACCTTTGGTAAGGTTTTCAAAATTCCTCACTCCAAATGCAACGGAAACAGCATCGAATCTATTGTCCTCGAAAGGTAAATTTTCCGCATCTCCTTTTTGCATGGAAATTTTGCCGTCTAATTTAAGTTTTTTTATTTTAATAACGCCAACATTCAGCATTTGTTGTGATAAATCTAAACCAATTACTTTTGCATCGGTTCCTTTTTCAATGGTAATTGCTAAATCTCCCGTTCCTGTAGCCACATCCAGCACTTCCTGCGGATTGTCTTTTTTCATCATTTTCACCAATGTATTTCTCCACAGAACATCAATTTTCATAGATAAAACATGGTTCAGAAGGTCATACTTCGGTGCAATATTGTCGAACATATCCTCTACCTGGCTTTTTTTGGTAGCCTCGGAATTATAGGGAGTAACTTTGGTAATATCTTTTGTCAAAACTTAAAACTTGTAATATTCTTTGTAATAATTCAGGAAATCCTGCTTTCTGAAAATCTTTGATCTGGATTCCACTTTCTGGATGTTTTTGATCACCTTATCGTAATCTTCATCCACATTATAATAAAAATCTTCGGTGTAAAGCTTATTGAAATGCTTTGCTCCTCCGAAATAATCTTTTCCGTCTATGGTAACTTTGTCAAGGGCCAAAAGTAGTGAATCTTTTTTTAGATTATATCCATAATATTGGTCATTGATATAATAATCCTGATGGGCAATATTAATCAGCCCGCGTATTTTATTTACTTCAAACGCAGAATCATACAGCATTTTCTTATGCTGGTCAAAAACCTTAATCGAATTTTTCCCTTGTTTCACATCCACATGAACATACTGCCCAGCAGAGATAATTCCCTCAGAACCATTATTAATTTTAAAATAATAGGTGTTAGGAGTGGGATTATCTACTACAAAATAATTTTTCTTGGCTAAAATAAAGAAGTATACCCCAAAGGCAACGATAAACACCACAGCTGCAATAAGTAAGCCTTTTAAGGACGAGTTGTTTTTCATACGATTGTAAAGTACAATTTTTGCAAATTTAATAATATTTTTAATTCTCCGTTATTAATATTAATTATTAACTTTGCATCTTTAAAAAAAATCATATAAACGAATGCCGAATACGATCATTATTGGTTCCGGATCCTATATTCCTAACAGAGTTATTGGTAGAGATTATTTTATGGATTCTGAGTTTTACACTGAAGACGGAGTTAAGATTGAAAAACCTGCTGAAGAAACTATCGCGAAGTTTGTAGAAATTACTGAAATAGAAAACAGAAGATTTATTGAAGACGGTCTTTCCAACTCACAGATCGGATACGAGGCCGCTAAAATAGCTATTGAAAACGCTAAAATAGACGGCGAAGAACTGGATTACATCATTTATGCCAGCAACTTTGGGGAAGTTACGGCAAACGGATATGCTGATTTCATGCCTACTATGGCCGCAAGAGTAAAGAATAAATTAGGTATTAAAAACAGAAAATGTGTAACCTATGATATGCTTTTCGGTTGTCCGGGATGGGTGGAAGCAATGATTCTGGCAGACAATTTAATTAAAGCTAAAACGGCAAAAACAATTTTGGTTATCGGTGGAGAAACATTAAGCCGTGTAACAGATCCGTACGACAGAAACAGAATGATTTTTGCAGACGGTGCGGGTGCTGTGGTAGTAAAGGCTACTGATGATGAAAATGTAGGAATCATCGCTCACAATACAATCTGTGATAACGGACCTGAACTGAATTATCTGGCTAACGGGCCTTCCATCAATAAAGATGCTGATCAAACCCGTTTGTTTGTAAGAATGCAGGGAAGAAAAATTTATGAGTATGCGCTTAAAAATGTCCCTGTAGCCATTAAAGAAACGATTGAAGAAGCCGGACTTTCCATCGAAAACATCGACAAAATATTAATCCACCAGGCCAATGCAAAAATGGATTACGCGATGATTGAGAGACTTCACAAGCTTTATGATGTGAAAGATTACGATCATTCCATCTCCCCTATGACGATCCAGAACCTGGGAAATACCTCTGTAGCAACCATTCCTACCATGTATGATTTAATAATTAAAGGAAAAATGGATGGTCAAACGTTTAAGGATAAAGGTAACATTGTGATGACTTCGGTAGGTGCCGGGATGAACATCAATGCTATCGTTTACAGATTTCCTTAAAAATATTTGATTTAACAAAAAAAATATAAAGCACAGGGAGATTCTTTGTGCTTTTTTAGATTTTATTATGCAAAGAAATTTTTTAATTATTGCCGGAATCTTCCTGTTTTTGGAAGTTTATATCTATCAGGCTGTAAGAACATTAACTGATAATTTCTGGATAAGACTCGGATATTGGGTCATATCTTTAACCGTCTATGGGATTTTTGCCTATGAGGTTACTCATTTCCAAAGATCAGACAGGAGCACTGTAAGGGCACAGATCATGATTTCGTTATTCCTGATCTTTATTTTACCTAAAATTTTCGTAGTCCTGTTTTTATTAATTGATGATATCTTCAGAACCGGCGGATACCTGATAGGATTAACTCAACCAAAAGAAAACTTCTTCCCGGAAAGAAGAAAATTCCTGAGTATGGTAGGTTTAGGTCTTGGCGGAGTTCTGTCTGCCCTGTTTATTGATGGGATTACATTCGGGAAATACAGACATACTGTAAGAAAAATAAAGGTAAAACTACCTGGTCTTTCAAAAAACTTTAAAGGCTATAAGGTAATCCAGATCTCAGATGTTCACAGCGGAAGTTTTTCTGATCCATCCAAATTACAGCACGCCATTGATCTCATCAATGAACAGGACCCGGATCTTGTTCTTTTTACAGGAGATATGGTGAATAATATTTCGGATGAATTCAAGCCTTTTATCCCGTTATTTTCAAAGATCAGAGCAAAAGACGGCAAGTTTGCAGTATTAGGAAACCACGATTACGGCGATTATGTATCATGGACCTCTCCTGATGCCAAGAAGAAAAATCTCGAAACGCTTATAGAATACGAAAGACAGGCCGGTTTTGACATGTTAAGAAACGAAAACAGGGTAATTGACAGAAACGGAGAAAAACTTTATATTCTCGGCGTTGAAAACTGGGGACTTAAGCCTTTCCCTCAATTCGGAAAAATTGATGATGCCTTAAAAGGTGTACCGGAATCTGCCCCGAAAATTTTAATGAGCCACGACCCTACCCATTTCGATTATGTGGTAAAAAAACATCCGGGAAACATCCACCTGACACTTTCAGGACATACACATGGGATGCAGTTCGGTTTAGACTTAAAAAATATAAAATGGTCGCCAGTACAGTACCGCTATCCAAAATGGGCTGATTTGTATGAAAGCGAAGGAAAAATGCTTTATGTCAACAGAGGTTTTGGAGTTCTGGGATATCCCGGAAGAGTTGGGGTACTGCCGGAAATTACGCTTTTTGAACTGTCTTAAAATAATCTCTCCAGATTTAGCGGATTAAGCAGATGTTTATGGATATTACAATAATGATTGGTAAACAGGCTTAATAATACACTCATATTTTAAAAATGAATGCATCCAAAATTATAACACAAACATCTGCTTAATCCGCTAAATCTGCGAGAGTATAAAATTGTATAAAACCTGAAGGAAGAACCTAAAAAATATAATCCTTCATACGCGAAGTAGCCATATCATGTTCGTTAATCCAGCTAAGGAGCGCATCCAGCTTGTCTTCCATTTTTTTACCTGAAAACAGACTTCTGTAAAACGGAATATCAAACCTGTATTTTTTAAAATCTGTAAACTGCCAGGAATTAAGATAAATCAATACAAAATCATCCTTCTTCAGCGTTTCAAAAACCATGCTCTGATAATACTTCATCGGCAGGATCTGGAAGACAAAATCATTATATGGCAACTGACTGTAAGGTGAGATACTTTCAGGGACAATACTCAGGCCATCCTCTTCATTGATCTCCGTATCTCTTTTCAGCCTTTTGAACGGAAAAAGAATATCTGCATTATCAATATTGGAAACATAATTAAATTCCAGAGATTTCAGATTTTCCTGGGGCAATTTGAAATCTTTCTGCCTGATTCCCCTGATCTGTTTTTCCAGAAAACCCTGAATGTTCTTTTTAACTTCTTCAATTTCGGGAAGAGAAGAGCTCTTATTATAAAAAGCAATTTCATGCCCTTTGGATGAAATTGCTTTTATTAAGTCCTGCAGTTTTTCTGCGATGGAAATCTCCACAAAAAAGCTTGCTTTGATATCATGAATATCTAAAATCCGAAGAATAGCTTTTGTATTATCTTCTGCAATTTTCAGTCTTTCCACATCAGAAATTTCCGACCCGTTTTTTGCCTCAGCCTCAATATTTAAGATGTTAAAAGTTAGTAAAATCATTTAAATTAAATTTTAGATAATATTTATAATCAATTAAAAATCAAATGTTAAAGTAATTTTTATTTAAACTTTAACTTTAAGTGATTAATTTTTATTTAATTTCACTTTAAGATTCGTAATCATATCCTTCGTCATTTCAGAAATTCCGAAATCATAGGTCAGTCCCCAGTCTTTTTTTGCTACGGAATCATCAATTGAAGCCGGCCAGGAATCTGCAATTGCCTGTCTGAAATCCGGCTGATAATCGATTGAAAAATCAGGGATTTCTTTCTTGATTTCTTCGGCCAGTTCTTTCGGCGTAAATGACATTCCTCCTAAATTATATGAAGAACGGACTGTAAGATTTTCCTTTGGAGCTTCCATTAATTGTAATGTTGCATTGATAGCATCGTCCATATACAGCATCGGCATTCCGGTGTTTTCAGAAATGAAGCTTGTATATTTTCCCTCTTCTATCGCTTCATAAAAAATCTCTACAGCATAATCCGTTGTGCCGCCTCCCGCCGGAGTCTTCCATGAAATAAGCCCCGGATACCTGATACTTCTTACATCTACTCCATACTTATCGAAATAATATTCGCACCACTTCTCTCCTGCCATTTTGGAGATCCCGTAAACCGTTGTAGGATTCAAAACCACATCCTGAGCTACATCATGTTTTGGAATTCCTTTTCCAAATACAGCAATTGAGCTTGGCCAGAAGATCTTTTTAAGAAGCCCTTCCTTTGCCATTTCACAAAAATGAAGAAGAGGTTCAAGGTTCAGTTTCCAGGCAAAAACCGGCTGCTTTTCTGAAGTCCCGGATAAAAGAGAAGCCAGATGGTAAACCGTTGTAATCTCATAGTCTTTGATTACCTGTCTTACCAGCTGTGTATTGGTAACATCCATTCTTTCATAATGTCCGGCAGCTGTAATTCCCTTTTGCCATCTGTCCAGCCCTGATGCTACTACATTGTCAGCCCCGTGAATTTCAACAAGTCTGTTCGTGAGTTCGGTGCCGATCTGTCCCAAGGCACCTGTAATTAATATTCTTTCCGTATAGGATTCCATTTTACATATTTTTTAGAGTTGTACAAAAGTAAAAAAATCATGTTTATCATAATAAAAAAGATGTATTTAAAAAAAACAGGTCACTGGACAGGTTATAAACAATTAATTTTACAAGAAATCAACTATAATCATCATTCAGTAAAAACTTTTCAAAAATATCTCTTCCTATCTCCAGTTTCTTCATTAATACAATCAGATAACAGCATTCCATTTGTTTAATATGCAACCGTTTACATTAAAAAATTATCTACTTTTGTTTTAAACAAAATTTTATGAAGAAGTTTTTTATTGCAGCGGTACTGTTGGCAGGCAATCTATATTGGGCTCAGTTTACTGATTTCAACATCATAAAGGAAGTAAAAGTAAAGAATAAAGGTGTAGTAGTCTCTGCTCATCCCCTTGCAAGCCAGGCCGGAGCAGATATTATGAAAATGGGCGGAAATGCTTACGATGCTATTGTAGCCACACAATATGCTCTTGCCGTAGTTTATCCTCAGGCCGGAAATATCGGAGGAGGAGGTTTTTTGGTGGGTGTTAAAAACAACGGTGAAAAATTCACACTGGATTACCGGGAAACAGCCCCGAAAAAGGCATCCAGGGACATGTATGTTGATAAAAACGGAAAAGCCAATACGGACTTGTCCCAAAATGGAAGGCTTGCAGTAGGAATACCGGGAAGCATAGCCGGATTTTATGCCACTTTAAAATACTGCAAACTCCCGATGGAAAAAATCATCCAGCCAGCCATTGATCTTGCAGAAAAAGGGTTTGCCATTACAGAAATGGAAGCCAATATGCTGAACACACACAAAGAAAACTTCTTAACACATAATAAATCCTCTATTGCCTTTGTAAAAGATACTCCCTGGAAAGCCGGAGATATTTTGGTTCAGAAAGAACTGGCTGCAACGCTGAAATTAATTCAGAAGCTGGGAGCAAAAGGTTTTTACGAAGGCAAAACAGCTGAATTAATGATTTCTGAAATGAAAAAAGGCAATGGAATCATCACTTTGGAAGATCTTAAAAACTATAAAGCAGCAGAAAGAAAACCTCTGGAATTCGACTACAAAGGAAACCGTGTGGTAACAATGCCTCTTCCTTCCAGCGGCGGCGTATTGCTTGCCCAAATGCTGACGATGGCCGGTTATGAAAATCTTGAAAAGTATCAGCAGAACTCAACGGAGGCTGTACAGATCATGACGGAAGCCGAAAGAAGAGCTTTTGCAGACAGAGCAGAATACATGGGAGATCCGGATTTCATTGAAGATAAAACAACTTATCTTACTTCTGATGCTTATTTAAAAAACAGATGGAAAAGCTTCAGTTTCAGTAAAGCGACTCCCAGTTCGGAAGTAGGAAAGATCATCAGCCAGCCAAACGAATCCACACAGACCACTCATATTTCTGTGATAGATAAGGACGGAAATGCAGCTTCTGTAACGACAACACTTAACGGATATTACGGAAGTAAAGTAGTGGTTTCCGGTGCAGGCTTCTTTTTAAATAATGAAATGGATGATTTCTCCATTAAGCCCGGAGTTCCGAATATGTTTGGAGCTGTAGGCGGTGAAGCCAATTCCATCCAGCCTAATAAAAGAATGCTTTCTTCAATGACTCCTACCATTCTGCTTAAGAACGGGAAACCTTATATGGTTGTGGGAACACCGGGTGGAACTACTATTCCTACCTCAGTGTATCAGTCGATTGTGAATGTGGTGGATTTTAAACTGAATGCCAATATCTCTGTGAATGCCCCGAAATTCCATCATCAATGGCTTCCTGAGAAAATTACGGTAGAAAATAATTTCCCTGAAAGTACCATCGAAGCCCTTAAAAGTAAAAACTACATGATCGAAAAAATAAAATACATTGGGAAAACAGAACTGATCCTGATGGATGACAACGGAAATATTCATGCTGTGGCGGATGGCCGCGGTGATGATTCTGTTGCAGTGGAATAATCCAGAAATTAAAATTCTATTATAATATATGCTTCGACTCCGCTCAGCATGACCGTTTATAAACTCTACAGTTATTTATTAGAGATGTCATGCTGAGCGGAGTCGAAGCATTATTTCCTTAAAAGCAGACAATTCAATCAAAAGACACGGGTTTTATATAAACTTCCAGAACTTCCCTCTTCTGTCTCCCTTCTTCCCTCTTTCAAAAAACTCATCCGGACTATTTTAACTGACTTTCGTCATGTTTAAGATAAAAATTCTTAATTTTCCGCATTCAACATCTAAAAAAAGTCACTTGAAAGCGAAAAAAATTCATCATCAGCTTTATTTTCAGGTTATTATTGCCATAGCAGCAGGTATACTTCTGGGAAGATTTTATCCCGAACTGGGTGAAAAAATGAAACCTTTAGGCGACGGATTCATCAAACTGGTGAAGATGATCATCGCTCCAGTGATTTTCATTACTTTAACACTGGGAATTGCCCACATGACCGATCTCAAAAAGGTTGGACGTATTGCAGTAAAAGCAATGCTCTATTTCTTTACATTTTCAACTTTAGCATTAATTATCGGATTGATTGTAGGAAATATCTTACAACCGGGACACGGATTAAATATTGATCCTTCTACCTTATCAGGTGATGTTTCCCAGTATCAGCAAAAAGCTCATGACTCTACCCTGACAGGTTTTATCATGAACATTATTCCTGAAACGCTTTTCAGTCCTTTGGTTGGTGAAAATATCCTTCAGGTGCTTCTTGTAGCTATTCTGATGGGTGTTGCACTGGTTCTTACCAAAGAAAAAAGCCAGAAAGTGACTGATTTTCTGCAGGATCTGTCCACCCCTGTTTTCAAAATTGTGCATATGCTGATGAAGCTGGCTCCTATCGGGGCTTTTGGGGCAATGGCATTTACTATCGGGAAATATGGTCTTCATTCGGTACTGAACCTTATCTTTTTAGTAGGAACATTTTATATTACCTCTATTCTTTTTGTTGTATTGATTTTGGGTGCGGTGGCCTGGTATAACGGTTTCAGTATCTTCAAGCTGATGTTTTACCTGAAAGAGGAATTGCTTCTGGTTTTAGGGACGAGCTCTTCAGAATCAGCGCTGCCGGGGATTATGGAAAAGCTGGAAAAGGCGGGTTGCTCAAGAGCTATTGTAGGACTTGTGGTGCCTACGGGATACTCTTTTAACCTGGACGGAACCAATATCTATATGACACTGGCCTCTCTTTTTATAGCCCAGGCTCTTAATATTCACCTTCCACTGGAAAAGCAATTAATGTTACTTTTAGTGGCAATGCTAAGTTCAAAAGGCGCTGCCGGTGTTACGGGAGCAGGATTTGTAACACTGGCTGCAACATTGGCCGTTGTTCCGGAAATTCCAATTGCGGGAATGACTTTAATCTTAGGAATTGATAAGTTTATGAGTGAATGCAGAGCGTTAACCAATGTTATCGGAAACTCTGTTGCGACTGTAGTTGTAGCAAACTGGGAAAAACAGCTGGATAAAACGCAGCTGCAATATTGTCTGGATCATCCGAATGAAATTGAGAAAAAATTAGAAGTTTAGGATATTTTTTTCATCAACACAACAGGACTTCCAACGGTTGAATTATCGCAGAACTAAAGTTCTCCAATTCTATTGAATAGATGGGAGATCTTATGAAAAACTACTGGAAATAGACAAATCAGGTCAGGATATTCAGGCTCGCTGGCTGTACTTTTACATGTACGGGCGATTTTATTTTATTAAACTCACCATCAAGATGCCAGTTTTTGGTATTTACTTTAAATGAAATTTCTGAAACGGGAAGATAGGTTACATATTCATCATCCTTCAGCCTTTTGGTAAACATTCTGAAAGCAAAAAGAGCTGAATATGTGAGCGGAAATTTTTTCACCAGGACCATATCTACCAAACCGTCACTTTTACTTGCATTGGGAGCAATATAAGCGTTGTTTCCAAACTGGCGTGTGTTGGCTACATTCAGCATAAGGTAGCGCCCATTGTACTGTTGATAGGCTTCATCAAAAAACTTTACCTTGATAGGTTTGTAATTGAAGAATGTTTTCAGGGAAACTTTGATATAATTTTTGAATCCACGGCTGGTTTTTTCGAATTCTTTAACAACTTTACCATCAAAACCTGTTCCTGAAACGTTGATAGAAAGCCTGTCATTAACGGTAAAAGTATCAATCTTCCTGGATGCTTTGGCTTTGATTTTTTCTAAAAGCTCGTCCAGATTTTTGCTGAATTTAGTCTCATTGGAAAAGCCATTTCCGGATCCTGCCGGAAAGATAGCCAGGATTTTATCTGTATTGATAAGATTTCTTGCCACTGTGGAAATGGTTCCATCCCCTCCGATAGCGACAAAGATATCAACACGGTCAAAATTTTCCCTGATAAAATCATCTGTCCCCGGAATAGATTCGGAGATATAGTACAAAGGATTACTGACCTTTTTTTTGAGTTCATCAAGAAACGGCTGATAGTTTTTTTTGGCCGAAAAAGGATTAATGATAAAAGCTACTCTTTCCATTACCGCAAAAATAAAAAATGCTTCCAGATCCGGAAGCATTAATTTAGTTTATTTTCATTCTTTCTTTAAATTCTGTATTTAATGTTCCTTTAAGTTCTTGCCAGGAAACAGGAATAACAATGTCTCCGGCTGCAAAAGCGGTAATTTCATACGGACTGTAGTGGAAGTACAGGTTTTTCTGATCAAAATAGAAGTTATCTGTGGCAGGAATGACTTCTACCAGCAGCATATCTGAATTTTTCACTTCCCCTTCACTGTCTGTTGTACCACTGCCAATCTTATTGATATTTTTCATCAGTATAGCTTCAAGTTTGGCTTTTGGCATTGAAGTAATGTCTTTAAGTTCCAGTTTTTTATTGTTTTTAAGATCAAAAACTCTTTCTGAAAACCCGTAATTATCGTGGGCACCACCTTCATATGAACTCCATACATACCTGATATGCATATAATCGTTATCATTAGATACCAATTTCATATGGGAATCTGAATACCATTTCTGTGCATAGGAAATATCTGAAATCCAGTCTTTGCTATCGCTCTTTATAGATTGGAAATATTTATTTTTTTCGTTGTCCAGATAGGCTTGCAGGCCTTTTTTAGAAAAATCCTTGATTGCTTTGTTGTCAAAATAGATACTGTCCAGCAGTTTTTTGTCTTTCAGAGTCGGGAAAACGAGTATTCTGGATGTAAAACTTACAGTCAGCGAATCTGCTACTTTTGAAGAATCGCTTACTTTTACGGAATCCACTGTAAATTTTTCCAGCTCGGAAATTTCTGTTTTGTCAGAAGATGCAGTTATGTTTTCTCCTTTTTTACATGATGAAAAAGCAAGCAAAGAAGAAACTGCCAGAACGGCAATCGTGTTTTTCATAATTATCTTTTGATACTTAATGCAAAAACCATTCAAAAGATGAATGGTTTTCAAAAATTATTTTTGTTGATCTGAATAAGTTTTGCTTTTTATGACTTCCTGATCAGGCTTATCACCTGGTTTTCACTTTTTGATGCGGTTCCCCATATCTGTTTGAATGCAGGATAGTATTCTTTCGGATAATCCGGGCTGGCAATTTTTGTGGTAGAAATTATTTCAAGTTTGTTGCCTTTCTGTTCAGCGATGTAGCTGTATTCTATTTCTTTGTCATCTGTAACGATCTTTTTACTTTTAGGCATGGCTTCTATGATATAGCCTTCCGGTATCTCAAGAATAACTTTTTTAACTTTCGTGAATGATGAAATAAAGTCTATCTGATATTTTCTTTCATCAATCTGATCAAATTCGTTGGAGTTCTTGCCGAGAAAAAGCATAGGATTGATGATCATTTTCTTCCCTACTTTATCTACCATGTTGTCTGAAGTGAATTTCATTGTGCTTTCAAAATCCCCGTTTTCCAGAATTTTAGAATCAATTCCTGTAAAGTCTATCGCAAAGTTTTCTTTGTACTGTTTTTTGTACTTTTCAGCATTTTCATCGTAGCTTTCTTTAACAAACATAGCGTATGAACCGGTATCTTTATCAGAATAAGTTCCTGAAATACTACCATCTTCATTGATTTTTGCTTCTGTCGTAAGATAATTGAAGCTGGTTGTGGCATTTCCCATCTCGATCAGGGTTGCTTTTTCCTTAGCCATCAGAACACCGTACTGGTTCCAGTCTCTTGGAGGGAGGTTGTTCGCAGATGCCTGCTTTGAGGTGGCATCGTAAAGGCTATACCCATCTTTTATTTTAACTGCTGCAATTACAAAATTCATCCCAACTATACTAGGAGAAATTAAATTAATCACGCCGTTGTCTACCGTGGAAATGGCAAGCGGATCGGCTTTTATACCAGCTTCTCTAAGCATCATAATGAGAAAGAGATTAATTTCGGCTGCATTTCCTGTTTTGGTTTCCAAGAGCTTTTTTATTCCGTCTTCCGTATAGATTCCACGGTCTTTATTCCAGGTGAATGTATTTTTTACATAATTAAAAATAGCGTCTGCTTTTTCGGTATCGGAATGCAGGCCTGAAATAATTGATGGTACTAATTCTTTAGCCAGTTTTGTTTTTTTCAGTTCTTCTCCAAAATCATCATCTTTATAGAGCTTTTCTTTGATTTCTTCCCATGAGGAGGAATACATTTTCACTTGTCCAAAATTAGTAGAGTGAAGCTCTGCGCTTACTTTTGTACGGTAATTTCTATCATTTTTGACAAATTTTTCAGATTTGAACCCTTTTAAGTTTTCATATCCGAATCTATAAGTTTTAAACGGCATTCCATACATTGTTTTTTCTTCCACCATCCTATACTTTGGAGTTAATGAACCGGTATAGTTTACATTATAAGCTATATGAGAGGGGCTGTCCAGAATATATTCGGTGTAAAGAGCAGGCGTGTCAGACTCTATTACCACCTGTGGAACCGAATATAAAAACGGAGATAAAACTTCATACTGATATTCTATAATGGAACCGTTTTTCACATTGGGAAAAGCAAATTTGGTTATGGTTGTATATTTACTCTCTTTGCTCTTATACTTTGAACTTTTATCCACTTTTGTAGCTACTGCTGCTCCATTTTCCAGATTGTAAACGAATGCTTTCATTTTGTTTAAAGCCTCTTCATCACCATGAGCATTTTTGTACAGCGGAATTTCAAGATTCAACCAGTCTTCTGCTTTATCTTTATCATAAATTTTAACCCTGTAAAAAACCTTTTTCCTAAGATCCCCGGTAGAAGTATCAATATCAAAATGTACCGATTTATATAAAATTTCTGCGGGTGCATTTTCGTCCAGTGCAGATTTTGCTTTAGAAAGATCTGCATTATCAAATTTCGGGGGATCCAGAAATTCATGTTTCTGACCGTTTACAGAAATTAAAATTCCGAAGCAGAAAGCTGTTAATAAGTTTTTTTTCATGGTTAAATTTTAGTCAGTAATATTTTTGAATTATCCATATTCAGGGTCTTTTTCCTGAAACTTACGTATTCATTATATTTTTCTTTTGGAAATATTCCTTTGTTAATTTTAATGAATCGTGTAACTTTTACAGATTCACCGTTTTTTACAATATTCAGTTTGTAGGTTCCAAATTCAGAATTGATGGTTACATTTTCCGGAACTTCATCAATTTTATAATTTTTTGGAATGATAAAATCAATTTCGTATTCATCCTGGAAAGACTGCCCTATCTCAAAAGGAAGTTCTCTGTTCTCATCTGATTTATAAAAATTATTCGAGAAAACAGGCACGGCTCTGAAAATCAAATTTGTTCCTGTAGTTTTGGAATAGTTATTAGCTTTAAAATCCACATTGAATTTTATCATTCCATTATCTTTGTCATTAATGAAATCTTTCATATCCACCTTTTCAAAATTCAGAACGTCAAATGCCTTTTTCATAGCTTCAATTCTTTCTTTTGGTGATAAATAAGCATAGACCAGATTATTATCATACTGACTTCCGGTATAAGCAAACTGAATTTCGCCATTGATACTGTTGTCTTCCGTAAGGTGAATTTTAACAGTCTGTTTTTCCCTATTCTGTTCAGCTGTATATGTTGGTGTATTGATAAGTTCTATCCCTTTTTTGGTTACGGCAAGAACATTTCTGTCTGTAGTATTGTAGCTCAAATGGTTAAAAGCAACCTGTTGGGATGTGTTTTCCAGCCAGATATTCCCTTTTTCCGTAGGAACCATCAAAATCGCATGATTTCCTCCCATAGATGGAAAGTCGGGATCAAAAGAAATATCGGATGAACCTGAAGTAATAACACAGTAATTAGATGGAATTCCCGCTTCGTTCAATAATGTCTTCATATAATTGGTAAGCCCTTTACAGTCTCCATATCCTTTTTTGTTTACCTCATCGGGAGGCATCGGAAGCCAGCCGCCAATTCCCAGTCCTACAAATATGTATCTTGTTTTGGACTGCATATACTGGTAAAGTTTTTTCACTTTTTCCTCTGTGGAACCTTCTAATTTCAATGCAGCTACCTCAGCTTTAATGGCAGGAGTAGATACAGAAACAGGCTCTACAAGATTACTATAATACCAGGTTCCGAAATCTGTCCAGTTATTCAAAGCTCCCTGTTTACCTTCCAGATTGAATTTAGCTAAAGTAAAGCTTACTTTAGGCAATATTTTTTCAGGCTGGGGCAGCATCTGTATATCATCTATTGCCGGAACATTTTTATAGGAATAAGTTTTTTCATTACCATTATCAGCTGCAATTACTGCGGTATAATTGTATTTTGAGGGATAGGTTTTGGTCTTAAGATCAATTCCTGATTTATTGATTATTTTGAACTGGGCTTCTTCAAGAGAGATATTCGGAGAGGAAAAGGGTACAAAATCGGGAATGAAAATAGTATTCTCATCTGTGATCTGGTAGGAAAAATCAATGGTATATGGATAATAGGCCGAAGTATACGGTAAAGCTAAAATCCTGTTATCCGAATAAAATACACCCTGAGTATTATTGGCAAAGTCTCCGAAATCTGATTTCGAAAAACTCTTTACTTTCTTCCCGGACTCATCATAAATAGTCACTTTTACTTCGGAAATATTATCTCCTTTCTGATAGGGAATATAAATATGGGCTTTAGAGTCACCGTCTTTATTTAAAACAGTAGTTACTGTATTATACTGATATTTAATTTCGTCAATCTTATTGATCTGAACGGTTGTAAGATCTTTCCTTATTACAACATCTGCATTTTTCTTCAGGTTTTCAGGAATTGCAGAAACAGGATAAGTTTGTGCATAATATAAGGAGGCTATAGAAAGCGCTCCTAAAACTAATATTTTCATCATTATAGTTTAACTTTTATAAATAATTGATTAACGTTAATTACTATTTCTTTACTAAAGTAATTACCTGATTTTCAGAATCTGAAATAGCTTTCCATATCTGTTTAAAGAAAGGATAATATTCTTTAGGATAGTTCTGGCTTCCTATATTCACTTTTGAGGTAACGACCAATTTGTTACCAACAGTTTCAATTTTATATTCATAAGATATTTCCTTATCATCAGTAGCAATTTTTTTATCTTTTGGAAGACTTGAAACCTTATAGTTTTCCGGTATTTCCAATTCAATTTTCTTTTCTTTCTCAAAAGCAGAGATAAAATCGATCTGATATTTTCTTGTATCAGTTTGATTAAAGGATTCATTTTGATTATTCAGAAATAAAAGCGGATTGATTACTATCTTATTTCCTACAATATCCATTAAATTATTCCCTGAAAACTCCATCTGAGATTCAAAATCTCCATCCTGGAGAAGTTTTGATTCTACTTTCTTGATATCTGTATTATACTTAGTTGCAAAAGACTGATTGTATTTATCTTTATTTACATCAAATCCGTCGTAAGATTCTATAGCATACATTCCATTATCATTTTGTTTAAATGTTCCTTTTACAATGGAATTATCTATGTCAAGGCTTGCTTTGATCTCCTGTTGTTTTTTGCTGATGTTTGTATTGGAATATGAAAAACTTGTTCCTTTGCTTTTTTCCATTAAAATTCCGAAATCATTCCAATCTCTTTCCGGAAGAATATTTACTCTCGAACTAAATGATGTAGCATCATAAAAATAGGTTTGTCCATTGATCTTTACCGATGCCAGCACAAAATTCAGATTACTAAGTCCTGGAGACCCTATATTCAATATTCCATTATCTACTGTAGAAATTAGCAGAGGGTTAGCTTCAATTCCTGCGTGCCTTAAAAGCATGATCAGAAGTAGATTAATTTCCGCACTATTCCCGGATTTTGTTTTCAGGAGCTGTTTAAGACTTTGCGTAGTCAATATTGCATCCTTTCTGTCCCATTTGTAATTTTCTTTTACAAAACTAAAAATCTTATCTGCCTTTTCTACAGAATTGTAGCCGTTCTTTAACTGTTCCGGAAGTATATTACTTACATTATCCTTAAGAAATCCACCGAATTCCTCATTCCTGTCAAGTTGCACTGCTACCTCGTTCCAGTCTTTTGCATCAGTATAGATAAAATATTTCCCTTTATATTGCTTCAACTCCGGTTTTACTTTTCCCCGATACCGATCTATATCTTTTACAAACTTTTCTTTCTGGACAGGCTTCATATTTTCATATCCGAAACGGAATATATTATATAATGCCCCCAAACGATTTTCGTTGCTCGAAACATGATATTTGGGAGTGATAATATTTCCTGTATTGTTAAAATGATAAGTCAGTCGATCATCCGGATATTCCAAATTATATTCCTGATAAACAACCGGAATACTATACTCCAGAAAATAAGTAAGGTTTACCACATTTCTCGTTACGATCTTATAACTATATTCAATGACTGCCCCATCCTGAATATTAGGTAAGGCAAGTTTATAGATCTTTAAGCCTTTTGTAAAATTTTCTTTAAGCTGATCTTTTTTATCAATTGAAATTTTCTCTACTTTACCGTTTGTAAGATTGTATACTTTCACGTCATATTTATCCAGCCTGTCTTCAACAAATAAAGGAATTTCGATGTTCAGCCATTCTTCTGCATTCTTCTTATCATATACTTTGATTTTTGAATAATATTCTTTTTCAATGGTATTATCAGGCATAAAGTTATACCTTACAGAATTATAGAGTATTTCCGCAGGGGCACTTTTTTCTATCAATGAGTTGGTTTTCTTTAAATCATCTTCATTAAAGACCGGTTGAGAGAGAAATTTGTGCTGTCCAAAAAACAGATTAAAGGCCAAACCACATATTGTGATATGGAATTTATAACGAGTCATCATAATATTTTTTATCATTTGTTACTATAAATTGAATAATTGAAGGCTAATAAAATTTTAGATAATCAGATTAGTATATAAAGTTTCCTCAGGTTAAAACTCTTTTATTGACTTTGATAAAAGTTTGGTATCAAGAATAAATACTATAATCTTTATGCAGGATATAAAGATACCGGAGATAGCTCCTATAAATAAAATTTTCATCATGTTTATTAAAATTGAGCAAAAATAATAAAATCTTAATATATGTTAATTTTTTATTTCAAAATAAATGTCAATACTATGTGAAAGGCTTCACCACTGCATTTTTATATATACTAATTTTAACAGATTATATCTCTAAATAATGATGTTTTATAGTTTTTCTTCAATATTTTAATTTATAGGATAGTATTAAATTCTTATTTACAGAACAGACATAAAAAAAGACTTCATTTCTGAAGTCTTCAATATTTCTTTTTTGATTAATTACTGGTCATTTGGAATTCTGTTACTATCGTACTTATCACTGCTTAAAGCAAGAACTGGTATAAAAATAAAACCGAAGAAGAATAAAAGAATAGTATAAACCGGAGTTTCTTTCCCAAACCCTTTCGCCAATCTGTCATTAACAACCCATGATGCGTAAATATTAACAAGAGGAATTAAAAACAGGATAATCCACCATATGGGTTTCTTGACAATATCTAGCAATACGATAATATTGTAGATCGGGATAAAAGCTGCCCAGGCATCCTGTCTTCCGGCTTTCTGAAATATTTTATACATACAGTATCCATAAAATATATAAGCCAGCAATCCGAAGATCATAGTGCCTATTCCCAGCCCTGCAGCTGCTGCTCCGGTCATTGAATCCATCCCTTCATAAGGGTCTGTTTGTAAAAGAGTTAACATAGTATTATTTTTTATTGGTTTTCACCAAATATAAAAAAAGCTTCTAATACATAGAAGCTTTTTTTAATATATTTTTAATAACAATTATGCATCAATCTTTGCATATTTTGCATTTTTTTCGATAAATTCTCTTCTTGGCGGTACTTCATCCCCCATCAACATTGAGAATATACTATCTGCCTCCACTGCATTATCAATCGTAACCTGTTTTAAAATTCTGTGCTCAGGGTTTAGCGTAGTTTCCCAAAGCTGTTCAGGGTTCATTTCTCCAAGACCTTTGTAACGCTGAACTTCCACGCCTTTTCCATCCGGAGCCATTTCTAAAGTAAATTCTTCCCGTTCCTTCTCATTATAAGCATATATCTTCTTATTTCCTTTCTTCAATAAATATAAAGGTGGCTGGGCAATATAAATATATCCGTTCTCAATAAGTTCTTTCATGAATCTGAAGAAGAACGTAAGAATAAGCGTAGAAATGTGGGAACCATCAATATCAGCATCGGTCATGATAACAATTTTATGGTATCTCAGCTTAACCATATTTAAAGCTTTGCTGTCTTCTTCTGTTCCTACAGAAACTCCAAGGGCAGTATAGATATTTTTAATCTCCTCATTATCATATACTTTGTGAAGCATTGACTTTTCAACGTTCAGGATCTTACCTCTTAAAGGTAAAATTGCCTGGAAGTGTCTGTCTCTACCCTGTTTAGCTGTTCCACCTGCGGAATCTCCCTCCACCAGGAACAATTCGGATTCTGCCGGATCTTTGGATGAACAGTCTGACAGTTTTCCCGGAAGTCCTGAACCACCCATCGGTGATTTTCTCTGAACCATTTCACGGGCTTTTTTAGCTGCCTGTCTGGCTTTTGCCGCCAAAACTACTTTCTGAACAATAATTTTAGCTTCATTAGGATTTTCCTCAAGGAAATTGGTAAGCATTTCCCCAACAATTTTATCTACAGCACCTGAAACTTCGGAGTTACCCAATTTTGTTTTAGTCTGTCCTTCAAACTGAGGTTCCATTACCTTTACAGAAATTACGGCAGTAAGTCCTTCACGGAAGTCATCACCGGTAATTTCCACTTTTTCTTTCTGCGGAATTCCCAAATCATCAGCATACTTCTTCAAAGTTCTCGTCAAAGCACGTCTGAAACCCGCAAGGTGAGTACCTCCTTCATGGGTATTGATGTTATTAACATAAGAGTGAAGGTTTTCGCTGAATGAAGTATTATAACGCATAGCCACTTCCACAGGAATATCATCTCTTTCACCTTCCATGAAGATTACGTTCTCCATGATAGATTCACGGTTTCCGTCAATATGGGCAACGAATTCCTTTAAACCTCCCTCAGAATAGAAAATTTCCGTTTTGAAAGAACCGTCTTCCAGCGTTTCTCTTTCATCGGTAAGGGTAATGGTAATTCCTTTATTAAGGTAGGAAAGCTCTCTTAAACGGCTCGCCAAAGTATCATAGTTATAAACCAGTTCTGTAAAGATACTATCATCAGGCTGGAAGAACTGTTTGGTACCTCTCTTGTCGCTGTGACCAATTTCTTCAACCCCGGTTTGTGCTTTTCCTCTTGAATATATCTGCTGATAAACATTCCCGTCTCTGTAAACAGTGGTAATCATTTCATTGGAAAGTGCGTTAACACACGAAACCCCAACTCCGTGAAGACCTCCGGAAACTTTGTAAGAATCTTTATCAAATTTACCTCCGGCCCCGATTTTCGTCATTACAACCTCAAGGGCGGATTTTTGTTCTTTTTCATGGAAGTCTACCGGAATACCTCTACCGTTATCACTAACCTCGATTCCGTTTCCTTCTTTAATGCTAACGAAGATCGTATCGCAGTATCCTGCCAACGCTTCGTCAATAGAGTTATCTACTACTTCATAAACCAAATGATGGAGACCTCTTACTCCCACATCACCAATGTACATTGAAGGACGCATACGTACGTGCTCCATTCCTTCCAATGCCTGAATACTACTAGCTGTATATTGTTTCTGACTCATATAAATTATTAAAATCCTGCCAAATGCAGAGACTCACAAAGATCGTGATTTTTTTCGACTTATGAAAGTTAAAATATGTCAAAAAAAGTAGAGTTTTTATAGAAAACAAGAATGTTGTTTTGTTTAAAAAAGTTTAAAGTTATGATCTATTTCTTAAACATCGGCTGTATTAAATCATATTACATATCCCTAATTTATCCTTAAATTTATTTACTCAAAAGTTGATTATATGGATGATTTTATTGCAGCCCGTGCGCAAATGGCTATTTCGCTGGGTTTTCATATCATTTTTGCCTGCGTGGGAATGGTAATGCCCTTCCTGATGGCCTTTGCCCACTGGAAATACCTTAAAACCAATAATGAAGTATATAAAGGACTTACCAAAGCCTGGAGCAAAGGAGTTGCCATCCTGTTCGCCACCGGAGCTGTTTCGGGAACTATGCTTTCTTTTGAGCTTGGCCTTTTATGGCCGGGATTTATGAAGCACGCCGGACCTATTTTCGGGATGCCGTTTTCTCTTGAGGGAACTGCATTTTTTATTGAAGCCATTGCCATAGGATTCTTCTTATACGGCTGGGAAAAGTTCAATAAGTGGTTCCACTGGTTCTGTGGATTTCTGGTTGGTTTAAGCGGACTGGCTTCAGGTATTCTTGTGGTTGCTGCTAATGCGTGGATGAATTCACCTGCAGGTTTTGATTATATCAATGGGCAATACACCAATATAGATCCTATTAAAGCTATGTTCAATGAGGCATGGTTTCCACAGGCTCTTCATATGACGGTGGCGGCTTTCTGCGCAACAGGATTTGCTGTGGCAGGTGTTCATGCCTTTTTAATGATGAAGAAAAAGAATGTGGAATTCCATACAAAAGCGTTCAGGATTGCTGCAGGGTTTGCATTGATCGGGGCATTTGGTGCACCTTTAAGCGGTGATGTGGCTGCAAAATCCGTTGCAGAAAGACAACCTATTAAACTGGCTGCTATGGAAGCTCATTTTGAAACTGAAAAAGGAGCATCATTTGTATTGGGAGGCATTCCTGATGAGGAAAAAGGGGAAGTAAAATATGCCGTTAAAATTCCAAAAGTGTTAAGCTTCCTGGTAAGCAATGATTTTAATTCTGAAGTAAAGGGCTTAAATGATTTTCCACGGGATGAATGGCCTCCGATAGCTGTTGTTCATTATGCTTTCCAAATCATGATTTTTTTCGGCGTTGTAATGATCTGCATCGGGGCGGTATACCTCTACTCTTTCTTCTTTAAAAAGGAATGGCTGGACAAAAACTGGTTTTTAAAAACATTTTTAATTGCGACACCTTTCGGGTACATAGCTCTGGAAGCCGGGTGGACAGTTACCGAAGTGGGAAGACAGCCCTGGATCATCTATGGAATTATGAGGACAGCAGATGCGGTAACACCAATGCCGGGAATACAGTATTCTTTTTACTTCTTTACCGCAATTTTCGTATCATTATCTTTAATTATCATTTTCCTTTTGAGAAGACAGATCAAGATGGTACCAAAGCTTTATGACCCTACAGATGCTCAGTTTAACGATAAAAACAAGAAATCATGATCTACATTGTTATAGGTTTTTTATGGCTTTCCATCTGCCTTTATATTATTTTGGGCGGAGCTGATTTCGGGGCTGGAATTGTAGAGCTTTTTACCCATAAAAAGGCCCGTCATAAGACAAAAGAGATTATGTATGAATCCATTGCTCCGGTATGGGAAGCCAATCATATGTGGCTCATCATTGCAATCGTTATTCTTTTTGTGGGATTTCCTGAGATTTATACAACAATGTCAACCTACCTTCATATTCCTTTGGTTCTGATGCTTGTAGGAATTATTGCAAGAGGAACCGCTTTTACATTCAGGCATTATGATGCTGTAAAAGACAATATGCAGGTTTTATACACACAGGTATTTTATTATGCCAGCCTGTTAACGCCATTTTTCTTAGGATTGATTGCTGCTGCAACTGTCTCACATTCCATAAATCCTGATGCGATTGGATTTTTAGATTTATATATTTTCAGCTGGCTGAACTGGTTTGGTGTTTCCGTAGGCCTGTTTACAGTTTCGCTTTGTGCTTATTTAGCCTCTATATTTTCATTAAGGGAAACCCGGGATAAAGCTGATCTGACCCTGATGATCAGAAAATCCCAGCAGACTATGATTTTTGTAGTAATTACCGGAATATTGGTATTTGTAACGGCCTATATCTCAGATATTCCTCTTTTGATGTGGGTATTTTCAAAGCCTTTGGGAATTATGGCTATTGTTTTTGCTACTATAGCTTTATTGCTCATACTTCGAGCTATGAATCAACGAAAGCTGCTTCCGGTGCGTGCACTGGCGGGATTTCAGATGGTGATGATCCTTGTGGCAGCTACTTATCAGCATAATCCGGATATTATTTTACTGGGAAATGGACAGCATCTTTCATTACTGGAACATATGGCACCTGAAAAGACAATAGCAGCACTCGGCTGGGCTTTGATGTTGGGTTCGTTGTTTATTCTTCCGTTTTTGTTTTATCTGATGGCTTCGTTTAGCAGGCAGAGAAAGTAAAGTTCAAACAAAAAAGACTGCTTTTTAGCAGTCTTTTTTTATTTATATATCAATAAAGTTATGCTAACTTCATCAAAAGATTCTCGTCAATCTTCTCCACCTTCACCAGATTATTTTTAGTCAAAGTTTTGGAAGCTTTATCCCATTTCTTACCGGATAACTGGCTTCTGTCTTTTACTTCAGTCAAAGCCATCGCTTCTTCCTGAGAATTAAGGATTTCAAGGATCACTTTTTCATCCTCTCCCAATTCAATCTGTGGAACAGTTTTTTCCGGTCTCATCTGAGGAAAGAATAGTACTTCCTGAATAGAAGCATTATTCGTTAAGAACATAATAAGTCTGTCCATACCGATTCCTAATCCGGAAGTTGGTGGCATACCGTATTCCAATGCTCTTAAGAAATCCTGATCGATGAACATTGCTTCATCATCTCCTCTTTCAGATAAGGCCATTTGAGATTCAAAACGTTCTCTCTGGTCAATTGGATCATTAAGCTCGGAATAAGCGTTTGCAATTTCTTTTCCACAAACCATTAATTCGAAACGCTCTGTTAAGCCTTCTTTGTTTCTGTGTTTCTTTGTCAGTGGAGACATTTCAATCGGATAATCCGTGATGAAGGTCGGCTGGATGAAGTTTCCTTCACATTTTTCCCCGAAGATCTCATCAATTAATTTTCCTTTACCCATTGTCTCATTCACATCAATTCCGATAGATTTGGCAAAATCGAATAATTCCTGTTCTGTTTTTCCTGTGATATCGAAACCTGTATATTTCTGGATCGCTTCTGTCATGGAAACTCTCGGATAAGGAGCTTTCCAGTTAATTGTATGTTCTCCGAATGTGGATTCAGAACTTCCGTTTACCTGTGTAGCACAGAATTCCAGAAGTTTTTCTGTGAAATCCATCATCCAATTGTAATCTTTGTAGGCTACATAGATCTCCATTGCTGTAAATTCAGGATTATGGGTTCTGTCCATTCCTTCATTTCTGAAGTTTTTAGAGAACTCATAAACACCGTCAAAACCACCGACAATCAGTCTTTTAAGATATAATTCATTGGCAATTCTTAAATATAACGGAATATCTAAAGCATTGTGATGGGTGATAAACGGTTTTGCCGCGGCTCCACCGGGAATCGACTGCAAAATTGGTGTTTCTACCTCAAAATATCCGGCATCGTTGAAGAAAGTTCTCATCGCATTGAACATTTTTGTTCTTTTTACGAAGATCTCTTTTACCTGCGGATTAACCGTTAAATCTACATAACGCTGTCTGTATCTCAGTTCAGGATCATTAAATCCATCATGTACAACTCCATTTTCATCTGTTCTTGGTTGAGGAAGCGGACGTAAAGCTTTGGTAAGAAGCGTAAAATTCTTTACCAGAATAGTCATTTCCCCTACCTGAGTAGTGAATAAAGTCCCCTCAATACCGATAATATCTCCGATATCCAAAAGGTGCTTGTACACTTCATTATAAAGCTCTTTATCTTCACCCGGACAGATCTCATCCCTGTTAAAATAAACCTGGATCTTACCTTTAGAATCCTGCAATTCAGCAAAAGAAGCCTTTCCCTGAATTCTGCGGGACATTAATCTACCAGCGATCTTCACCTGTTTATTCTCAGCAAAATCCTGTTTTATAGATTCCGTAGTATCTGTAATAGTATACTCCTCCGCCGGGAATGCATTAATTCCCATTTCAGTAAGCTTGTTCAGCTTTTCTCTTCTAATGATTTCTTGTTCTGATAATTGCATTTCTTATTTTTCTAAAAGCGTACAAATTTAGGCATTTTTAGTGAGTTGTCAATTATGAATTTTGAATTTGATTTCCAATGAATTTCCGGACACGGCTTGGTGTTGACTGTTGGTATTTTAGATATGAATTAATTATTTCATCCCATTCACCATTAACTTACGCAGCAAAACTGACCATTAACATTTAAAACCAATCTTTCCTGTCTTTTTGAGGGATAAACGTCCAGGCTAACATTCTGCTTACTTTTTGCCCCTGAGCCATATCAACGGTTTTGACATCTATGGCGTTGACTTTCTTTAAAAATGTGGTTAATTTATGAAGATTATCTTTTTTAGATACCAGACATGTAAACCAGAGAACTTGTGAAGAATACAGAACACTTTCTTCAATCATTTTTGTAATGAAAGCTATTTCGCCTCCTTCACACCACAGTTCAGATTGTTGTCCGCCAAAGTTAAGAAGAGCCTTTTGAGGCTTAGATTTCCTGATATTTTTTGTTTTTCTCAGGTTTCCTTTCAGTGCAGACTCCTCGGAATCATGAAAAGGAGGATTACACATAGAAAATGTGAAACGGTTTCCACTCTCAATAATATTTCTGAAAATATGATTGGGATCAGATTGTTTCTTCAATTGAATAACAGGTGATAAATCCTGATTATGGTCTAAAATACGCTGTGCATTTTCCAAAGAAGCCTGATTAATATCCGTTCCCAACATTTTCCATCCGTAAGAACCGTGAGCAAGCAACGGATAAACAAGATTGGCTCCCGTACCTATGTCTAAACCTGTTATGGAATTTCCTGCAGGAATATCAGTCCGGTTTTCTGCTAAAAGATCTGCAATATAGTGGATATAGTCTGCCCTGCCGGGAATAGGCGGACATAAATTGGTATCAGGAATATCCCAGCTTTTAACATTATAAAAATGTAACAGCAATGCTTTATTAAGCAATTTAACCGCTTCAGGAATGCTGAAATTTATTGTTTCTGTCTGGTATTTATTGACAAAAACATAATGTTTCAGTTCCGGCACACAAGAAATAAGCTGATCAAAATCATAGGGATCACGATGCAGGTTTCTTGTGTGCAGACTGGATTTTTCGGTAGACATGGTTTATTTTTTCTGACTCAGAATATATTCTACCATTTTTTTAGCATCTTCTTTGGATACCTGTGGATGGGCAGCCATCGGAACACCTCCCCAAACTCCGCTTCCGCCTTCTATAATCTTCGAAGCCAGCAGTTCAATATCTTTTTCAGAATATTTCTCTGCAATTTCTTTATAAGAAGGTCCTATCATTCTTTCATTCACGGAATGGCACCCTGAACAGTCTAATGTTTCGATGATCTGGTCACCGGAAAGATTAGTTTTTGCAGGCTCAGAAACAGCGGATGTTTCAGAAGCTATAGCCGGTACCTCCGTATTTTCTTTTTTAGAACAGGAAACGATCAGAAATCCCACCGCTCCTATCAAAAGGAATTTTTTCATTATTTTTTCGCAGCAGCAGAATCTGTTTTAGCAGCTTCAGGAGTAGCCGGTGCAGGAGTTGTTGCAGCAGCAGGAGCAGCTTTCTTAGCTGTAGAGTCTACTACGGTTGGAGCGTCTGGTTCCGGTAACATGGTGTTGCTGTCTTGTAATGGATGCTCTGTTTTCTTGGAACAGTTTACCACGAATAAACTTCCGATGAATGCAATTGCTAATACTTTTTTCATTATTTTTTCTATAAAATTTAGACAAAAGTATAAAAAATAAGCTTTTAAATGGATGACATTTTCCCATTTAATGATATTTTACTGTATTAAATGAGTCGTACAGCTAAAAGGCTATTTTTGCGGATACAATATCCGGATACGAAACCTTCATATTTTATTAATTTAGCCAGCAAATTGGAGGGAAGGATTTTTATGTAATTTCACTTCCTTTTATCAAAATAAATCACAAATGAAAAATAATTATCAAAAAGAAAAGAGAACCAATCTCAGGCTGATCTGGATTTCATTCATTTCAGGTTTTATTCTCCTTTTGTTCTCAGTTAAATGTTCTTTCTCCGAGTTACCTACCAGAAGCAGTATTGTTGAAGTAAAAGGTATTGTAAAAGATCTTAAAATAAAAAAAGGAAGAAGAAGCAAAACTTTAATAATTAATTTAAATGAATATCCTGAAATCAATTTTATGATTGGAGATCTTGAATTGAACCAATCATCTCTTTATGGTTTGATGAACGATAATAAACAGGGAGATTCGATTATGTTCTTTATTGAAAAGCATGAATATTATAGAAAAATAGTAAAATCAGAAAAAATTCCGTTTCCGGGAAACTTTCTGTATAAAAAAAATATCAGTATTGTAGAAATTCATAATAAAAACACACCATATTTATCTTTAAAAGATTATAATGAAAGTCACCGGAATAATAATTATTTAGCCATTGCATTACTGGGATTTTTTGGAGTGTTGATGTTGTTTGTTGGAATTAAAGGAGTACAATATTACCGTAAAACTTTCCGGTAACAGTATTATATTTTGAATCCGATTTTATCTGCTGATTTTTATTAACTTAGTAAAAAATAGCTAAGGCTTTCCAATGATCTTTATATCCAAAATTTTATTTTTTACCAGCCATCATGGTTTTTATACGGTGATCATACTTTTGGTGGTTTTTGGTCTGCTCTCCTTTGTAACCAAAAAAGCATGGTTGCTGATCCCAGTTCTTCCTCTTGCCATTCTGAACGGTGTTGCCGGACAATACCTTAATGCCTGGTTTTTAAACAAATACGGTGTTGAAAGTACGGCCATTATCACTTCTGACATAGAAACCAATTCTACATTGAACGACATGTATATCCATGATTATGAAGCCATTGTAAAGAAGCAGAACGGAAAATACACCTCAACTTATTTTTCTACAACCAGCGCCGCAATCTACCCCATCGAAAATGCGATCAGAATCCCAAGAACCGAACAGCATTTTCCGGTAAAATACATTCCGGGATATGAGAAAAACATTGTGATTCTTTATTATCAGTCTGAAGAAGGAAACGCTTTGCTGCAATATGAGAAAATAGCTCCGGTAAACTCCGCAAAGATCAAATATGAAGCTGACAGGACGAATAAGGAGTTCATTGAAGAATATATTTCAGCTTTGGAAGAATATGTAAAATCCTATGATAAGGAAGAATACAGAACAAAAATTGAAGAATTAAAAAAAGAGCGGAACCAGCTTAAATAAAGGATTCCTATATTAAGTTTTTTTATTTCTGCCCATTTTTTTGCTTTTATATTAAAAAAATTTCTACATTTGCCTTATGTTAAATACGAGTAACAATAATTGGTGGTGGCTTTCAAACTCTTCGTCGGGTCTGGAAGTATTGTCATGTTACTCATCTTAAGTAGCATAATTACAATAAACAATATATAGGCTTTGACGGATTCCGTTGAAGCTTTTTTTATTTAATCCAAAATCAAAAAAATACAAGTCAGATGACCACTCAGAAAATAAAAATAAAAACCGGCTCAAGAAAAACATTGGGAGATCTTTATACCCCGATGAACATTTATCTCCAGATCAGGGACAGGTTCCGGGATACTATCCTTCTGGAAAGTTCAGATTCCAAGAATATTGATCATAATTTTTCATTTATTGCAGTGAATGCCGTGGCAGGAATTGAAGTCAAAAACCTTACTGAATTTGAGGTAAAACTTCCCGGCTCAGATCCTGTAAAGCAATTGATAGGTGAACGTAATATCACTGATATTTTTGATGAATTCCAAAGTATTTTCGATTGTGAAATTACACATGATCCTATTGAACAAACGGCCCAGAGCCTTTTCGGATATACAAGTTTTGAAGCTGTACAGTTTTTCGAAGACATCAGTTTAAAGCCGCAGAGCCCTGAAGTGGAAATCCCCATTCTCCGTTACAGATTATACCAATACGTGATAGCCATCAATCATTATAATGATGAAATGCATATTATTGAAAATCAGATTCCCGGTTTAAAATCTGAGCTTTATCTGCTGGAAAACCTGATCAGAAACCAGAACACTCCCGTCTACCCTTTCGAAAAAGATGGCAGTGAAACCTCCAATCTTACTGATGAAGAATACATCGAACTGGTAAAAACAGCACAGAAACACTGCATGAGAGGTGATGTTTTCCAACTGGTTTTAAGCAGGAGGTTTGAGCAGAAATTCAAAGGGGATGAATTCAATGTGTACAGAGCGTTGAGAAATATCAATCCTTCCCCGTATCTTTTCTTTTTCGATTACGGGAATTATAAATTATTCGGTTCCAGTCCCGAAAGCCAGTTGATCATCAAAGACAATAAAGCCGTTATTCACCCTATTGCCGGAACCTTTAAAAGAACCGGGCATCTGGAAACCGACCTTCAATCCATTGAAGCCTTAAAAAATGATCCGAAAGAAAATGCGGAACACACCATGCTGGTAGATTTAGCAAGAAATGACCTTGGTAAACTGGGCAAAAATGTAACCGTTACCAAGCTGAAAGAGATTCAGCTTTTTTCCCATGTCATTCACATGGTAAGCGAAGTTACTGCCGATCTTCCTGAAAATCTTAATCCTCTTGATATGGTTTCAGCAACCTTTCCCCAGGGAACTTTAAGTGGTGCTCCGAAGCACAGAGCCCTTCAACTGATCGACCAGTATGAAAAAGATTCCCGCGGCTATTATGGCGGATGTATCGGTATGATAGGATTAAACGGAACCTGCAACCAGGCCATTATGATCCGTACTTTTTTAAGCAGAAACAATACCCTTTATTATCAGGCCGGAGCCGGACTGGTCGCAAAATCCATCCCTGAAAGTGAACTGCAGGAAGTCAACAACAAATTAAATGCATTGAAAAAAGCAGTTGACAAAGCTGGTAAATTAGTAATGAATTAAAAAACAACTGAGAACCGGCAACCAATCACTTTTATCAAACAATAAAAAACAAAAAAATGAACAGCGATATAAATACACCAGCTTCTAACGAACAACTGAAAGTCCTCGTTTTCGATAACTATGACAGTTTTACCTATAACCTGGTTCAGATCATTGAAAAAATTCTGGGACAGGAAGTGGATGTTGTAAGAAATGATCAGATCACTCTGGAAGAGATCGGGAAATATGATAAAATTATTCTTTCCCCTGGCCCGGGAATTCCGGAAGAAGCAGGCATTCTGCTGAACCTCATCAGAGAATATGCTCCTACGAAAAGTATTCTGGGAGTGTGTCTCGGGCAGCAGGCCATTGCGGAGGCTTTTGGAGGAAGCCTGATCAATCTCTCAGAAATTTTCCATGGGGTGGCAACTTCTGCCGAACTGGTTAAGGAAAATACCAAGATTTTTAAGAACCTGTCTTCGGGAATAGAAGTGGGAAGGTATCACAGCTGGGCAGTAAATCCTGAAGGTTTTCCGGAAGAGCTGGAAATTACCGCGGTAGATAAAGATGGGATGATTATGGCATTGCAGCATAAAACCTATGATGTTCACGGCGTACAGTTCCATCCTGAAAGCATTTTAACTCCTGATGGAGAGGTTATCATCAAAAATTTCCTTTTACATTGAAAACTACAGAAATATTCAACACTATAAAAAAACCTCAGATGAAAGAGATTCTCCAATACCTGTTCAACCATCAGACCTTATCCAAATCCGAGGCAAAGGCTATGATGATCGAGATTGCTCAGAATAAATTCAATTCCGCAGAAGTAACTGCCTTCATCAGCGTATTTCTGATGCGGAATATTACCTTGCAGGAACTGGAAGGTTTCAGGGAAGCACTGCTCCAGATGACTGTTCCTGTAAAACTTGATGCTATAGATACCATAGATATTGTAGGAACCGGAGGAGACGGGAAAAATACGATCAATATCTCAACTCTGGCAAGCTTTGTAGTTGCCGGGACGGGACAGAAAGTGGCAAAACACGGGAATTACGGAGCTTCTGCCACTACCGGATCATCCAATGTAATGGAAGAGCTCGGCTATCAGTTCAAAAAAGATTCAGATCAGTTGAATAAAGATCTTGAAAAAGCCAATATCTGTTTCCTGCACGCTCCTTACTTTCATCCTGCACTTCAGTCTGTTGGTGCATTAAGGAAAGCATTGGGATTGAGAACATTTTTTAATCTTCTGGGACCGCTGGTTAATCCTGCGAAACCAAAATATTCGGTCATTGGAGTTTATAACCTTGAAATTGCAAGGATCTATCAATATCTTCTGCAAAAAGAAGAACGCGAATTTATTCTTGTACATGGCCTTGACGGATATGATGAAATAAGCCTGACCCAGGACACTAAGATCATTACAAAAAGTGGTGAAGAGATCCATTCTGCCGAAGATCTGGGCTTTGATTCTGTAAGTCCGGAAAGCATTAAAGGAGGTGAAACTCCCCAGGAATCTGCAAAGATTTTCAGGAATATTCTGGAAGGAAAAGGTACGGTACAACAAAATTCTGTGGTTCTTGCGAATGCATCAACCGCTCTTTTCCACACCCGGAAATTCGGAACCTATGAAGATTGCATTGCCCTAACCAAAGAAAGCCTGGAAAGCGGAAAAGCACTGAGAAGCCTGGAATTATTGATTAATGGTTAACAGTAAGATTGCGGTATTCCGTAACACTTCTAACAAAGAAACAAACACATGACAATACTGGATAAAATTATTGAAAGGAAAAAAGAAGAAATTGCGGTTTCAAAGGCGAAAATTTCAATTGACGGTCTTAAGAATTCTGAATTTTTTGGAAGACAAAATTTATCCCTTAAAGAATCCGTTCAAAACAAAAGCGGAATTATTGCTGAATTTAAAAGAAAATCCCCTTCAAAAGGAATCATCAATGATAAAGTTCAGCCTTTGGAAGTTGTTTCTGCCTATGAAAACTTTGGAGCATCCGGGATTTCAATCCTGACGGATACAGATTTTTTCGGAGGAAGCTTTGATGATATTTTAAAGGTAAGAAACCATATTAACATTCCTGTCCTCAGAAAAGATTTCATGGTGGACGAATACCAGTTTTATGAAGCCAAAAGTATCGGTGCCGATGCTGTTTTACTGATTGCAGCCTGCCTTTCTCCCGGTCAGGTTCTTGAATTTACGCAATTAGCACATCAGCTTGGTATGGAAACCCTTCTGGAAATTCATACAGAAGATGAGCTGAAACATTTCAATGCTGAGATTGATCTTGTGGGCATCAATAATAGAAATTTAAAGGATTTCAAGGTTGATCTTCAGCATTCCGTTCTTTTAAAAGACCAGCTTCCGAAAGGTGTTGTATCTGTTGCAGAAAGTGGAATTTACAATGTCGAAGATTTTAAATATTTAAAGGAAAAAGGATTTGATGGTTTCCTGATGGGAGAATATTTTATGAAAAATGAAGATCCGGCAGGCAAATTCGCTGAGTTTGCTTCCAACATAACTGTTTAGCAATTTAACAATGAATAAAGATCAGCAATCTAAACTGAAAGTATGCGGATTGACACAATTGGACCAGATTCAAGAGCTGATATCCATGAAAACAGATTTTCTTGGGTTTATTTTCTATGAAAAATCACCAAGATATGTTCTGAATCACTTGAATCTGCAGGATATCTCAAAAATTGACCATCCGGGAAAAACAGGAGTTTTTGTCAATGAAAAAACAGATAAAATTGCAGATATCGCAGAAAAAGCAGGATTAAACCTGATCCAGCTTCACGGTGACGAAAATGAGGATTTTATTGCTGAATTAAAGCAGAATATAGGATCAGAAATTAAAATTATAAAGGTGATACGAGTTGGAGGCAATGACCGGGAAACCATAAAAAAAATACAACAAATGATGAACTCCTACCTTTCAATAGCAGATTACTTCCTTTTTGATACGGACAGTAAAGCCTTTGGAGGAACAGGAAAACAGTTCGACTGGATGATACTGAATGAATTGGAGATCCCGCTTCCCTATTTTTTAAGTGGTGGAATATCAGAGGAAAATATAAAAGATACAGCCCATCTGCTCAGGAAGCCTTTTGTAACAGATATCAATTCAAAATTTGAACTGCAACCGGGAATAAAAGACCTGGAAAAAATAAAAAAATTCATTTCGAAAGCGTTCTGAAAGAACCACTAAAAAAATACACACGAAGGATGATGAATATACGTCGGCTGAAAAAGACATTTTATAAAACACTATTTCCGACTAAATTTGGAAATAAAAAAATACAGGCACTATATAATTTTGTTTCTCAAAATGATAGTGACACGGAATATTGGAGCATAGACGGACAGCTTCAGGAATTTATAGAAATTATTAAAAATTTTGATGAAAGTGATATTCAATACTTCTTTGAAAGAATCGGTTTGTGGAACAGCTACTATCTTGTAATTATTTCCGACAAATTTTTAGACAATCACGTTAAAGCAAACGTAAAATATGACCTGGGAAAGATTTATGCCAAAATTTTTCTGCTTTATGAAGATTATGATCCTTATTTCCTGATCGACAACCTGGAAATAGCCATTACCATGTATGAATCCAAAATAGATATCGCCACTTTAATTGATCTGATCAGTAAAATTGAACTGCTTCATCATAAAAAACTGATTACAAGACAGCAACGGAATCACAACATAGAATTCATCAACAGTTTAACCGATGAATTATCAAATTAAAAAGCCCGGCGATGAAACAAAATCTATTTTAAGGCTCTGAGGCTGAATAAAACGAAATAACCGCTTATTTAATTATTAAAGAATACTACAATGAATTATAAAAACCCCGATGAACACGGATATTATGGTGAATTTGGAGGCGCTTTCATCCCTGAAATGCTTTACCCGAATGTAGAGGAGCTGCAAAAAAACTATCTTAAGATCATAGAATCTGAAGAATTTCAGAACGAATACCAGGATCTGCTTAAAAACTATGTAGGACGCGCTACACCGCTTTACTTTGCTAAAAATTTAAGCCAAAAATACAATACCCGGATTTATTTAAAAAGAGAAGACCTCAACCATACAGGAGCCCATAAAATCAATAATGCCCTGGGACAGGTTCTTCTGGCAAAGCGCCTCGGAAAAAACAGAATTATTGCCGAAACAGGAGCCGGACAGCACGGAGTGGCCACAGCTACGGCCTGCGCCCTGCTTGGCCTGGAATGCATCGTTTATATGGGAGAAGTCGATATTCAGCGCCAGGCCCCGAATGTAGCAAGAATGAAAATGCTGGGTGCAGAAGTTATTCCTGCAACATCCGGTTCAAAAACCCTGAAAGATGCTGTAAATGAAGCCCTCAGAGACTGGATCAATAATCCCGTGACCACTCATTACGTGATAGGAAGTGTAGTTGGACCCCACCCTTTTCCGGATCTGGTAGCCAGATTTCAAAGTATCATTTCGAAGGAGATCAGGGAACAGCTGCAAGAGAAAACCGGAAGAAAAAATCCTGATTACGTAATTGCCTGTGTAGGCGGAGGAAGCAATGCTGCAGGGACTTTTTATCATTTTGTAGAAGAAAAGGACGTGAAAATCATTGCTGCGGAAGCCGGCGGTCTGGGTGTTAATTCTGGAAAATCTGCTGCCACAACTTTCCTGGGCACATTAGGTGTTCTTCACGGAAGCAAAAGCCTTGTGATGCAGACAGAAGACGGACAGGTCATTGAACCCCATTCCATCTCTGCCGGTCTTGATTACCCGGGAATAGGCCCTTTCCATGCTCATTTGTTTAAAGAAAAACGGGCGGAATTCTTCAGCATTAATGATGAGGAAGCTTTAAAATCTGCTTTTGAACTGACAAAGCTGGAAGGAATTATCCCGGCATTGGAAAGCTCCCATGCGCTTGCCGTTTTAGATAAAAAGAAATTTGGTGAAGATGAGATTATCGTGATCTGCCTGAGCGGACGCGGAGATAAGGATATGGAAACGTATTTAAGAGAAATTAGAAGTTAGAGATTAGAAATTAGTTTCTCCAACTTTGAATTGTAATATTCCCTTCTAACTTCTAACTTCTAACTTCTAACTTCTAATTTCTAACTTCTAATTTCTAACCTCTATTATAAAAGAAATGAAAAAACTAAATATATATTTCACAGCAGGAATTCCACAACTGGAAGATACCGCTGATATTATAAAGCTCATTCAAAATTCCGGTGCTGATATGATGGAAATCGGAATGCCTTATTCTGATCCTGTGGCGGACGGTCTGGTGATTCAGCAGGCTCACGAGCTGGCTTTAAGAAACGGAATGACTATTGAAAAACTGTTTTTCCAGCTGAAAACCGTAAAAAATGACATTCATATTCCTGTTATTCTGATGGGATACATCAATCCTGTATTGAGCTTTGGCTTTGAAAGATTCTGCCGGGAATGTTCAGAAAGTGGTGTTTCAGGGCTTATCATTCCTGATCTTCCCCCTATTGAATTTGAAAATAATTATCAGTCAATCTTAAAAAATTATAACCTTAATTTTACGTTTCTGGTTACCCCTGAAACATCGGATGAAAGAATTCTGTATCTGGATTCTTTAAGTTCAGGATTTTTGTACGCGGTAAGTTCATCATCTACGACAGGAAATGACAATGCCGTGCTGAAAAATGAAAACTATTTGTCAAGGCTTGCTTCTCTTCCCATCAAAAATCCTGTGATGATAGGTTTTGGGATCAAATCAAAAGACGATTTCGAAAATGTCACAGAAAAAGCTGCCGGTGGAATTATAGGAACAGCCTTTGTCAGTACCCTGCTGAACCATAAAGACTGGAAGAATGCTGCCATAGATTTTATCCATGCTGTGAAAGGTTAAAATTCACTAAATTTGTATGTCAGAAAAATGGTATGAATACAAATCAAAATAAATCAGTAGAATTCGAAGATCTGGGTATAAAAGAATATCAGCCCGCCTGGGATTACCAGGAGAGCCTGATGAAGAACATCATTGATACCAAAATAAAAAACCGCGATTTACCCACGGAACAGCATATAACCACTCCCAATCACTTTTTACTGGTAGAACATCCTCATGTTTACACATTAGGAAAAAGCGGCCATGAAGAAAACATGCTGGCCGGCATCGACAAACTGAAAGAAATTGATGCTACTTTCGTAAAAGTGAACCGTGGCGGAGATATTACCTATCACGGCTACGGGCAGGTTGTAGGTTACCCGGTACTGGATCTTGAAAACTTCTTTACAGACATTCATTTATATATGAGAAATCTGGAAGAAGTAATTATCCGGACTATTGGTGAATATGGTCTTAAAGGAGAGCGCTCACAGGGAGAAACCGGTGTATGGCTGGATGTAGGAAAACCTTATGCCAGAAAGATCTGTGCGATGGGTGTAAAAGCTTCACGGTGGGTTACCCTTCATGGTTTTGCTTTGAATGTGAATACAGATATGCGTTATTTTGAATACATAATTCCCTGCGGAATTAAAGATAAGCAGGTAACCTCCCTGAAAAGAGAGCTTGAAAGAGAACTTTCTCCTGAAGAAATGGAAGACCTGAAAGCAAAGATCAGAAAGCATTTTGCAGATGTTTTTGAAGCAGAGCTTGTTACCAAAGCGGTTTAATAGTACATCAAATAACAGGGTAGAAATCTTTACAGGCCAACCATGATTTTTCATTTTCCCCCTAAAAAAGCTGATGTAAATGACAATACTTTCCTGGTTGTTGAAAATACTTTCTTTGCCAAATTTAAAAGGGAGAATACAACAACAACCAAAACAGTTTTCCTTACGCAGGATACACTGGTATTTATTTTAAGGGGGAATAAGCATCTGCATATAGACAATGAAACAATAACAGTCAATTCCAATGAGATCATTTTCTTAAGGAAAGGGATTTATGCAATGGCAGAATATTTTGAGGAAGGACTCAATTTTGAAGCTATTTTATTATTTCTTAACCCTCAGACTGTATGGGAAGTGATCTCAGAATATGGACTGAATATCAGCCACGCTGTTTCTAATGCCCGGTTTCTAAAACTTTCCACCAATAAAATCATTGAAATATATAAAGAGCAGCTAAAGGAATACTTCACCGATAACAGCTTAAAAGACAAAGGGATTTTACTTCTTAAGCAAAAGGAAATTTTGCTGTATATCCTCAAAACAATGCCACTCCCACAGACAATGCCTTTCTGGAGTTCCGTACTTTCAACATCAGCTGAAAATCTGACCTATACAGTTGAAAAGTATTTATTTCAGAAGCTGTCCCTTGAGGATCTTGCAGGGCTTACCAACAGAAGTATTTCTACCTTTAAAAGAGAATTCAACACAATATATGGTTCTCCTCCTAAAAAATGGATCAACCTGAAACGCCTGGAACATGCCAGACTTCTTTTAAACAACACCCAAGAAACAATTTCACAGATTTCAGATCAATGCGGATTCGACAATTCTTCTTATTTTACGAGATTATTTAAAAATACCTACGGACTTACCCCTTCCGAATTCCGGACCAATTGTTCTACATAATGAACTTTTTATACTAACCCACCCCCTGCCCCAATCATTAATTTTGAATAAAAAATTATATGAAAATAGTATTGGTAGGTGGTAACGGAACCATCGGGAAAAAAGTAAAAGAATCTTTACAGGATACTCATGAAGTAATTACAGCCGGCAGAAACAGCGGAGACATCAGGGTAGATATTTCTGATAAAAATTCAATTCTAAAAATGTTTGAAGAGCTGAAAACCATTGATGCCTGTGTATGCACGGCAGGAACCGGTTTTTATGGTGATTATTATTCAATGACGGAAGAAGATATGTTGCCCGGAATACAAGGAAAGCTAATAGGCCAGATGAATCTTGTACTTATCGGGAAAAACTTCCTGTCCAGAGAAGGTTCATTTACCCTCACATCCGGAATCGCCTCAGAGCATCCTGCAAAAAACGGAACCGCAGTAGCCATGATTAACGGAGCTGTTAACAGTTTCGTACTTGCATCGGCACAGGAACTGAAAAACGGTTTGAGAATTAATGCCGTAAGCCCCGGACTTGTTGAAGACAGCTTCGAAAGGTATAAAGGTTTATTTCCCGGGTATAATCTCGCTCCGATGAGTAAGATAGTCAATGCCTATATTTTAAGCATTTTGGGAGCTGTAAATGGCAAGGTTTTAAAAGTTTACTCATAAATAAGGCCATCTGCAAAATAATTTTCTTTCCACAAAACATCCTACAATCCAAATTTGCGGGATGTTTTATATTTTTATAACTATTAAACCTTTTTGAGATATTAACAATAAAAATCAACTATAAACACTTTAAACATTACTATTATTCAAATAAAATAAAGATAATTGAATTTTTATTCAAAAATAATTTGCCAGGATGCAATTTTTATTTACTTTTAATATCACAATAAAGTGAACTATTATTTATAATAAATTCCTTTTAAAAACAATACACACCAAAACTTAGATCAATACATTGTATTATTAACCACCAAATTATGAGAATTATGAAAAAATTTCTTTTATCAGTAATGGTATTTGTGGCAGCTATGTCATTTAATTCCTGTACGGACTCCGGTGCAGAACAGCAGATGAGTCAGAACGAAACAATCGACAAAACATTTACAGATCTTGGAAAAACCATTCCGGTAGGGATAGAAGATGAAAACGGGACACTGAAAGTATCATTTATTGTTACTGCACAGTTCTACACCATTACGCCAACGGAGGAAAATGAAAAGTACATCAGCCTGATCCGGGAAGCTGTAAAAAATGAAACTCCTATCCAGGTTTTTATCAAACCCAACACTCATGAAATTACCAAAGTAGAGAAAGGGAATGAGGAAGATATCCGCTTTTTCAAATCTGCCTATACCAAGCAGGCTAAAAGTGAAACCAACAAGTTAACCAGTGTTCTTCCTAATGTGGCTACCTTAAACAGTATGTTCAACCTGATCAAAAACCAGGCCTGCGGTACTTCCACAGCATCTTCACCGTGCATCACATTCAGATATCCTGTAGACGGATGTTACGCAAGAGCCCACAAAATGCGACAAATCCTGATTAACAACGGCTACGACTGTGAGAAACAGTTTGTATACGGAAATTTAAAAGCATCTACAGGAACATGCTGCGTATCATGGAGTTATCACGTTGCCATTCTGGTAAGCTATAAAAATGCATCAGGTGTTACTGAAAAAAGAATCATAGATCCTTCCCTATTCTCTAGCGGACCTGTTACAGATACTGCCTGGAGAAATGCCTGTATCAATACTTCGTGTGGATCCGCGTCCGTATCTTCCTATGCGAATACTACAGGGAGCGTGTATTACAGAAGCCCGTCAGCATCTTATCTTTATGATGATAATTTAATCAATACCAATTGTGTACTGACTAAATTCTCATTACTTTCAGGGTGCTCTCCATCGCCGGCCCCAAGTGTGGCAAGCTGTGGATTCTAATTAACTTAAAACAGCTTCTGCAATTTTAAACTCAGTTGTAGAAGCTGTTTGCTAAATATTTTTCTATGAAAATCTGGACTTATATACTATTTCTATTATTTATGATCACTTCCTGTTCCGGTACTTCAGGTTCGCAAAATCTGACCTGGTATAATAATTCAGTCATTACTGATGTCACTAAAGATCCGGAGAAACCGGAAGAATTCACACGTATATCCATTGGAATAAGTCCGCAGATTTTTTACCTGTCTAAAAAAGGAGCTGATTATAAAGCACTCCTTGAAAAAGCAAATCAGGGTCATAAAAAAGGAAAAGCATATAATATAGGTATCGAAAACAATACAAATATCATAAAACAGATCAATGAAATCCCTTGATTTGACTATCTTTTCCCTTAAAATATACTGCACTTAAAAGCAAACTGAAGAGGAAAATCAAATGATATCCTTCAAAATCTCCCTGTCATTGATATGACAGGGACTTTTAATTATCTTATGACGGAAATTCCCGCATCTACTTTAATTTCCGCCCCATGAATGTAAGAAGCCTCCTCCGAAGCCAGAAACAGCACGCTATTGGCAATTTCTGTGGGCTCACCCTGCCTTTTAAAAGGAATCGTGGAAATAATATCATGTACTGCATTTTCAATCTCTTCGGCATTCAAGCCTGTATTATTAAAAATATTGGTTTTAATATGCCCGGGACTGATTCCGTTCACCCGTATTCCACGTTCTGTAAGCTCTGCTGCAAAGGTTCTAATAAAAGACTGTACTGCCGATTTTGCCGCAGAATAAATTGAAAAATTGGGCATGGCAATCTCAGTTGCTACCGAAGTATTGAAAATAACTGAGCTTCCCTTCCCCATTAAAGGCAACATTTGCTGAACCGTGAAGAAAGGCCCTTTAACAAGCATATTGAAAAGCTCATTAAAGTGATTCTCATCTACATTTTCAATGGGTGAAAATTTCCCGTAACCTGCATTAACGAAGAGTACTTCGATGGTTTCCGTATACTTTTTTACTTCCTGCTGTAAATTCATAAGATCTTTCATGCTTCCCGCATCTGAAATGATTCCTGAAGCTTTGTTACCTAACCCTTTTAAAGCTTTATCTACTGTTTCTTCACTTCGTCCTGTAATGATGACATTTCCGCCTTCATTGATGAATTGCCGTGCCGTTGCAAATCCCATTCCATTGGTTCCGCCGGTAATCAGGGCTGTTTTGTTTGTAAATCTCTGCATTGTTTTTTGTTTAAAATTCCAATACAAAGTTTGAAATAAAGAACTTCCCAAAAAATCCGATTCCTGCTGAAAAAGATGAAATAACTAACGCATAAATTGTCATTTTACTTTCTTCTGATTTTTCTGTTCTAAAATGCATATTAATTAAATCTATCATAATTAAATTGCACACAATATAATTGGCTATATATTTGCATAGTTCTTTTCAGCTTTAAGGAGCTTAAGGAATTAAATAACAGAAAATATAATTTAAACCAACAGAAATGTCATTAATAAAAGATTTACAGTGGAGACATGCCGTAAAAGCATATGATCCTTCAAAAAAAGTGAAACAGGAAGATCTTGATACTATTTTAGAAGCAATCAGGCTTGCTCCTACTTCATCGGGGCTTCAGCCTTTCCGTATTATTGTAGTGGAAAATCAGGAATTAAAAGAAAAAATGACTGCCGGGGCTTTAAATCCTGAGGTAATGAGAGATTCTTCCCATTTGCTGGTATTTGCTGCATGGGACAGCTATTCCAATGAAAAAATTGATAAGGTATACGATTATCATACCGATGTGAGGGATTTGCCGAGAGGGCGTTTCGGAAGCTATACGGATAAGATCAAGGAGATGTATAATGCGCAGACTTCAGAAGAGCACTTTGCCCATACGGCACGACAGACGTATATTGCTTTGGGATTTGCCCTTGCCCAGGCCGCAGAACTGAAAATCGACAGTACACCCGCGGAAGGATTCAGCAATGCAGTGGTGGATGAAATCCTGGGATTAAAAGAACTGGGATTAAAAAGTGTCACCCTGCTTTATCTCGGTTACAGGGATGAGGAAAAAGACTGGCTGTCCTCAATGAAAAAAGTAAGGGTTCCGATGGAGGAATTCATCATTAAAAAGTAATATATTCAATAAACCTTTCAAATTCAGGTATTATGGAAAATTCAAAAGCTTTACAGTTGGAAAATCAGATCTGCTTTCCGCTTTATGTGATTGCCAAGGAAATTACAGGGCTTTACCGTCCGTTCCTTGATGAGATTGATATCACTTATCCGCAGTATCTCGTGATGATGGTATTGTGGGAAAATGATGGTCTTCCGGTAAGCCATATCGGTGAAAAACTGTTTCTGGACAGCGGAACATTAACTCCTCTTCTGAAAAGGCTGGAAAGTAAGGGAATTATTACCAGAAAACGGAAAAAAGAGGATGAAAGAGTGGTTGAAGTATTTCTGACAGAATCCGGAAAGCAGCTGCAGCAGAAAGCCTGTGAAATTCCCGGAAAAATACAGAATAAAATTGGTGTAGACTCGGAAGATCTGCTGCACCTTAAAGAAACAATCTTAAAAGTATTAAACAAAATAGAAAAATAAATGAAAACATTATATACAACAAAAGTAACAGCACAAGGAGGAAGAAACGGACATGTAAAAAGTGAAAACGGAGTTTTGGAACTGGATGTAAGAATGCCTAAAGCGTTAGGTGGCGGCAATGATGATTTTGCCAACCCTGAAATGCTTTTTGCCGCGGGATATTCAGCGTGTTTCGACAGTGCTCTTAACAGGGTGATCAGCCTTTCAAAAGTAAAAACCGGGGAAACTACTGTTGCTGCACAAATCAGTATAGGACAGCTGGAAAACGGAGGATTTAGTTTAGCTGCAGAGCTTGATGTGAATATTCCGGGGGTTTCTATTGAAGAAGCACAGGAATTAACTGAAAAGGCTCACCAGATCTGCCCGTATTCCAATGCTACAAGAAATAATATGGAGGTTAAGCTTTCGGTTACGAATAACTAAGTTTAGTTTCTTTTCTATAAAAAAATCTGTTTCTTTGGAGGCAGATTTTTTTATTTACTGATGACAACCGGCCCAATAAGTATAAAAGCATTAACAGAAATCTTATACAAACAGTATGGATAGCAGTTTTCTAATTATTTTTCTATTAGTTCTGGGTATCTTATTCCTATTAATTAAATACTACACTCCAAGAATAAAAGGAGTTATTGGTGAGAATAAAGTTTCAAAAGCCTTAAAAAGACTGAATAGTGAAAAATACATTGTTCTGAATAATGTTGAATTCAGGATTAAAGGCTCCACTTCACAGATAGATCATATTATTGTTTCAGAGTATGGAATCTTTGTTATTGAAACTAAAAATTACAAAGGCTGGATCTTGGGTTATGAAAATGATAAATTCTGGATTCAGGCCATTTATAGATACAGACGTAAGTTTTATAATCCTGTTTTACAGAATCAGAGTCATATTTATGCTTTAAAGCACGTCCTGAAAAATTATAAGTATCTGAGATATTATTCGATCATTACATTTACAAAAAGAGCAACGCTTAAAACCAAAACATATACTGATGTTGTTTATGTGAATAAGCTGGTCAAAACAATTAAAAGGTATGATTCATTTTACCTTAACGAACAAACCAGGAACGAAGTTGTCGCCACCATTCTCAATGCAAAAACAAACAACCGGAATAAAGATACAACACGAAGAGTTAATTCCAGTATGAATAAAAATATTTCATGTCCGGAATGCGGTGGAAATCTTATTGAAAGAAATGGTAAATACGGGATTTTCTGGGGCTGCAGCAATTTTCCCGGATGTACATATACAAGAAACAAAAGACAATCTTCACATTAAAACGGCATTGCAAAACTGTAAATAAAGCCTGAATGCCTATATGAAAACAAAACCATTATCTCGTCGTTGAATCACTCTTCTTAAAAGCATCCACTTTTTTGTAAGAATCGTTTTTCTCCTTCTCTTTTTTATCCGAGATCAAAATTCCGAAAAGATGGTCAATCTCGTGCTGAAAAATAACAGCCGTAAAACCTTCTACAATCTCCGAATATTTTTGCCCTTTCAGATCCGTATATTCCAGCTGAATTACTTTACTCCTGTAAAACTGGTCCCTGAAATCCGGAATAGACAAATCCCCTTCCGGGCCAAGATTCTGCAATTCTGATCTCCATACAATGACAGGATTGATGAAATACTCCAATGGATTTCCTTCCTTGTCAAAACGCTGTACCCAGATCACTTTTCTGTTGATCCCAACCTGTGGCGCTGCAATTCCTACTCCACCATCCGTTGAAAGAAGGGATTCTTTCATCCTTTTCACCAAAGTTACTGTATTAGGATCAGCAGGATCTATTTCTGTAGAGAGGCTTAATAAGGTTTTATGCTGATGAGAGTCTGTTGTCTGATAAATTGGCAACGCCGCATTGATATCACCTTTATTGATTATTGAAATTTCACTTGATGACAGTTTTTGAGCATTAACGAACCCGATAAAGAAGATGAGCAGAAAAGATATTTTTTTCATTTTTTACAGTTTGTGATGTAAAGATAAAAGGAAAGTATTACAAAGCTATAATGAAAGCATATGAGAAATGTTTGAAAAATTCAAAATTTAAGATATGAACTTTAAAGGAGCGGATAATTCAGTGAACAGGCATATTATTTAAAGAAATACAGTTTTATTTATATACTTTTACTTTTTAGAAACATGAATAATATTCATAAATTTATGATATATCCAAAACAAAAATTACATTCAACCTCTACTTTTATAAATTATATTCTACTGAAAAACGGGTTTCAGTTATTATGTCTATTGGTTCCGTATATTGCTCTATGCCAATATTCTATCCCGCAAATTGACTCGCTGTGTAATACCACTTATGAATTAAGAAAGAAAGGAACCTACCAGGAGGCAATAGATCTGAATCTTGCCCTAATACAAAATTCAAAATCAATAGGGTATACAAAAGGGGCTGCCTACTCCAGCTTTCAGGTTGGAAATCTCTATAATAACATGGGCAATTATAAAGAAAGTCTGAAATACCTTGATGAGGCTTTATATTACAATAAAGATCTTCAGATTGCCGATTTAAATGCAGCAGTATATACAGAATTAGGGAAAAATTACTCAATGCTGAGTTTACTGCAAAACGCCATGGAGAGTTATGGAATTGCTGAAAACTGGGCCCTGAAAATTCCCGATCCGCAAAAAAAGGAAAAAGCGCTGTTTTATGTCTACAATTGCCAGGCGGTAAGCAATGAAGCGGCAGGAAATATTAAAAGCTCCATGCTTGCCGCAGAAAAAGCATTCGGAATAAAAAAAGATGCAATCTCAGCAACCCGTATTGCTAAAAATTATATCCTTCATACAAAAGATCTGGCGAAAGCTAAAAAGTTTCTGGATCTTTCTCATGAGCTGTTAAAATCAGACCCTTTGGTTACCCCCTACCAGAAGTGTGTCGTTTTGCATGCAACAGGTTTATATTATAATAAAAATAAGGAGTACAACAAGGCCACGGAAAATTATCTGCAAGCAATAGATATTGCTAAGGAACTGAACAGACCTAATGATGAAAAGGAGATTTATAAATTATTATACCAGAATTATAAAGATGCAAAAGAGGAAAATGCCCGTTTGCTGGCCCTGGAAAAATATACTACCATTAATGACAGTATAGAAGATGCCAATAAAATGCTGGTGGAAGTTCCTATCCGTAAAATAATAAACGAAAAACAGGAAAAGCATAAGCACGATTACAGAATATTATTATACAGTGCTTTAATATTGGGATTTATCCTTTTACTTTCAACCTTTTTATTTGTAAGAAAGCTGCAAAAACGAAAAAAGAAACTTCTTCTGGAAAAAGAAAGAATCATTGTGGAAAAAGAAGAAGAAACCCAGGAACTAAAACAGAAGGTAAATGAATCTTTTGATGACCTGATACAGCTTGCCAAAAACAACAGCCCTGAATTTTTTACACGTTTCCGGGAAGTTTATACAGATTTAATTAATAAACTCCTGAAAATTGATCCTAAACTCAGAGTTTCAGAGCTTACCCTCTGCGCATATGTGTACCTAGGATTTAATACGAAAGATATTGCACAGTATACTTTCAGAACTATAAGCACCGTTAGAAACAGAAAACACAATCTCAGGAAAAAACTGAATATCCCCGCTGAAGAAAGTACAGAACTTTGGTTTAAGAACCTGGACAACAATCCGGAATAAAACAACGTGATACCCTACCCGCTGAACATTTTTTAAGAACTCTGATTCCACTCAACCCGGCAGTTAAAACAATACAAACGAATAGATTATTACTGTCAGGCTGAGCGGAGTCGAAGCCTTTTTTAATTATAAAAACTCTCTCGTCAAAAGACCCTCCGAATTTTAAAATGTTTTCGTCATATCCGCCGGAATGATCAGGTTAAAATCTGTCGGGATATAATCTTTAGCAGGAATTTTCAGCTCAGGGTCTTCAGATTCAAAAACAGAGATTACCGCCATTTTAAGATTGGGATTTTTCTGTTTGATGTACCAGTAAATTCCACCGAATTCTTTGCTGTGATAGTTTCCGTTGTAATGAATGAAAGTTTTTCCCGCCTGTATATTTTTCAGGATAGATTCAGCCATAGTAGCATCTTTTGTAGCCTGTGCAGAGATAAAGTTCATCACTTTTGTTCCTTCCGCATGATCTCCCATCATGGCTTTCATTTCCGGATAACCGGGTGTATCTAAGGTTACTTTAATCGGAAGCTGTGCGATGTATGTTTTCTCCTGAGCGCTTAATGTATTCAGGGATTCAAGTCCTTCCTTTGCAGTTTGGGAAGCATATTTTCTTGGAATATTCGTTGCAATGAAATTCAGTTTTTTAGTTTTGGCAAAATCAACCAGCGGTTTGTAATCCGTAGTATAATTGTTCCATAAGCGGGCTGAATCTTTTAATGTTTTTGCATCAGATTTTCCATTCAAATACTGATTCAACTGTGACTGGTTATCTCTTTCGAACATTTCTGCCCCAAGAATAATCTGCCCGTTTTTCTTCTCAAACAAAGCTTCGGTTACTCTCAGCTGAAGCCAGTGGTTGACTGAGCTGTTATGATTTTCACCAAAGAAAACCACATCATATTCAGCCAGTTCTTTAACCAGTTTATCTGTTTTTACTTCTTTCCCTTTTTTATCATAAAACTGGTATGCCTTAAAATTCTGCCCGCTTAATGAACAAAAACCTGCCAGCAGAACGGTTATGAATATATTTTTCATTCTTATTTTATTTAAACACAAATTACACAAATGTTTCTTCACACTATCACATTTTTTTACTAATTCTGAACCACAAAAGGTACAATCAGCCTTCTTTGCCATCTCAGCTTTTTAGCCTTTCAAAAACAAAAGACCGCCTTGAATTAAAAAAACAAAACGGCCCTTATAAAAATCATCTAACTATTTATTTCTCTAATTCTGCAACAAGGTCTTTCCACTCCTGCAGTTCAGGAATTCCAGGCTTTCTTTTCCCGAAGAACTGAACGATGAAATCCCCTTCTTTGTTGAATACTTCAATAGCCGTTACTTCCCCGTCTTCCGTAGGTTTTTTAACGATCCATGCTTCAGCGATTTTGGTAACATCAAGATGTAAGTTGAAATCCGGGTCCATTACATTGAACCACTGCTGGTGCCAAAGTGTTTTCTTTACATTACCTGTATGAATCTGGATAATTCCTCTGTTTCCAACGAAAACCATAATAGGAATATTCTTTTCTGAAGCATCTTCAAGAACGTTCACTACTTTAGAATTGTCAACTTTTTTAGCAAATCCTTCAGGAGCCAGCCTTAATGCCTGGGTTCTGCTTACCCCGAATTTTCTGGTCATCATGAAGAAATCATGGGTATCTTTTAATTCCGTCCAGGCTTTTTTGAATCCTTCAACATCAATCTCAGAATCTGCTTTTTCAGGAGCTTTCGGAGCCACTGCTTCAATGGTTAATACGCTATTCTGGTCTTCCGCCTTGAATTTTCCTACAATAGCATCGAACGCAGCTTCATCACTGTTTTTTGTCAGGTAAATCTTATGAAGAGCAAGGCCATCTTTTCCGAAAAACTGAAGGCTTTTTTTGTCTCCTTCCACTACGGCAAAGGCAGATTTCCAGTGGTTAAGGAATATTCTCAAATCAATGTCTTCTCCTACAAAAAGCTGTGCATGCGGGCTGCTGAAATCACCGTTCTGGTAAATTCCTTTTCTCTCATGTACACATTCATCATTACGGGTAAGAGCCATTACTTTACCCAGTTTTTCTGCTTCGGTAAGGATAGCCGGAAATTCAGGATTAAGTACCGTTACTCCTTCTCCTATGCTTGTTGCCAAAAGTTCGGCTTCGCTTACGCCCAGCTGTGTTGCGGCATTTCTTATTCTTATATGTGGATTTTCTGCTTTCAGAGCCTCCCATTTTTCCTTTAAATCATTAACTAATGTGCTCATTATTTTATTTTTTTATGGTTAAAACTGTATAAATTCTATGTATGGTCTCGTTTCCGGACTTGCTTGGTATATCTTCTTCTTTTTCCGAGATTTTCATTCTTTTGAAATGGCTTTTGGAAACCAGCTGCTCCATTTCACTGTTGCTGTACATGGTAAAATTGTATTCTGTAAACGGCAGTGTTTCCATGAATTTTTTCTGTCCGAAAGTGAGGACAAAAGTTCCGTCTCTCTTTAAAACTCTATAGATCTCGTTGAGAAATTCAACCGGATTTTCCCAGAAATAAACGGTATTAACCGTGAATATTTTATCAAAGGTTTTGTCTTCAAAAGGAAGCTTTTCCCCTTCATACAGTACAAATTCAGCCTGGCTTTCAAAATCCTTGTTCAGCTTCCTGGCTTCATTGTGCATGGTTTCAGAAATATCGATTCCTGTATATTTCAGGTTTTGTGCCCTGCTTACAATATGTTTCAGGTGGCCGGCATTTCCGTGTCCTATTTCAAGAATACGCTCATCATCTTCTATTAAAAGTGTTTTGATGCTTTCCAGCGTCATGCTGATGTTGGTGGCATTCATCATTTCGCCGATCTCTATACCCTTTTCTCCCTGCGGGTTGGCAAGGTTTTGAGCGAGGATCTTTAATTCATCTTTTTCCATGGTTATCCAAAAATGATCATTGGGTTATTGGTAATCGGGTGTCCGCAAATGGTACAGGGAAAATTATAAGCATGGCTGATGTTCTCAGCGGTGAAAACTTCTTCCGGCGTTCCGTATGCGGAAACCTTTCCTGATTTCATTAATAAGATCTTATCTGCGAACTGTGCGGCAAGGTTCAGATCGTGCAGCACAACAATAGCACTGTTAGCTTTTTTTGTAAAATTTTTAATGATCTCCAAAGCTTTATACTGATGTTTGATGTCTAAATTATTCAGGGGCTCGTCCAGAAAAACCACTTTATGGGCAATGTCATTTTCAAGCTGGGCCATTACCCTTGAAAGGTGTACACGCTGTTTTTCGCCTCCGGAGAGTGTATTGTATTCCCTGTCTTTCAGATGAAAAATATCTGTTTCATCCATCATTCTGCTTGTGGCTTCCAGGTCTTCTTTTCCGGGCTGGGCATCGAAATAGGGATACCTTCCCATCATGATGACATCTTTTACCTCAAGAGGAATATCGTTGCTGTTGTGCTGGGAAAATTTAGCCTTATGTTTAGACAGTTCTTTCACATCCCATTTGGCAATAGCTTTATTCTTAAACAATACTTCCTGCCTGGATCTTACTTCGTTGGCCAAAACGCTCAAAAGACTGGATTTCCCAGCTCCGTTAGGACCTACAATAGCAAGAAATTCTCCATACCCCAGAGAAACATCAACTCCGTCCAGAATATAGAAGTCTTTATGCTTGTAACTGATCTGATGTGCCTTTATCATTACAGGGATTTTTTGAATTTAATTAAAATGGCAATAAAAATAGGACCTCCCATGAGTGCCGTAAGAATTCCTATCGGAAGTTCGGAAGGTTCTACAATGCTTCTGCTGAAAGTATCTGCCGTTAAAAGCAATATACTTCCGCATACGGCCGACAAAGGCAGGATAAATGCATAATTCGATTTGAATAAAAGTCTTAAAATGTAAGGTACAATTAACCCTACAAATCCTATTGTTCCTGAAAATGCAACACAGCTTCCTACCATAAGGGCTACAATAATGATGATCTGTTTTTTAAGTCTTTCTACATTGATTCCCAAATGCTGGGCATCTTTCTCTCCAAGCATCATGGCATTCAGGGCTTTTCCCTTCGGAAGCAGGATGATGTAAGAAATAACCAGCACTACTGCCAGGATAATATTCTTAGTCCATGTTGCTGCTGCCAGGCTCCCGAGGTTCCAGAACGTAAGGTCCCGGAGCTGTTCATCTTTTGAAATGTAGATCAGAAATCCGGTAATTGAAAATCCGATCGCTGTAATGGCTACTCCGGTAAGAAGCATCATCACCACATTTGTTTTTCCTCCACTTGTGGAAATCCTGTATACCAACATCATCGATAAAAAAGATCCTATAAATGCCGCAATTCCCACCAGTGAAAATTGTACAGCTTCAGGAAGATACTGTTTGAAATGCCCTCCTAAAACAATGGCAATTGCTGCCAATAGTGTTGCTCCCGATGTAAGGCCTATCAGATCACCCGTTGCAAGAGGATTTTTGAAAAGCCCCTGCAGGCCTGTCCCCGAAACAGCAAGCATACTTCCTATTAAAACTGCCATAATGATCCTGGCCGCACGTACATCCCAGATCACATATTTATCGCTTAACGATATGCCCGGATCTCCTTTTATATATTGCCATAAAATTTTGAAGGGTGATGTTCCTCCAAAGTCATAGACTCCTGTATTAAGTGCCAGCACTGCTATAATGGCAAGCAGCACGGTACCTATAGTTAAATAAAAGTAGAGTTTACTTTGTGTTCTCAATTAAAAGTTTGTTTAATGCTACTGCTGCTTCTCCCAGTCTAGGTCCGAAACCTGAAACCAGTCCTCCGTCCATTGCGATGATCTTTTTATTTTTACCTGCGTTGGTTTGTGCAACGCCCGGCATTTTAAGAGCTCCTTCGTTTCCGCCGGCTCCCTGTAATCCGCTTGAGAAGAAGAATAATACATCCGGATTTGCTTTTACAACGGCTTCAGGTGTCAGTGGTTTGAAGTCTTCGAAATCATTTACTGCATTTTCACCACCTGCAAGACCTATCAATGAGGCCATAGGTGTATTTTTTCCTGAAACCATCAGCATGTTTCCTCTTGCGTAGATGAACAATACTTTTGGTTTTTTAGCGATTGGCTGAATCTGTTTTAAATCAGCATCAATTTTATCGTTTAATTTCTGGTAATCTGTATTTCCGATAGCTTTTGCCACATCAGTAATCAGCTTTTTAGTTCCGTCTACGGAATATTCCTGTTTGAAAACCTCAGCTTTAATCCCTGAAGATTTGATCTTTCCCAATAGTTCAGGATTGATGTCTTTATCTGAAGCTAAAATCAAGGTTGGTTTTACGGCCATGATTGGTTCAATTGTCATGGATCTTACATGCCCAAGATCCTTAGCTGTAGCTTTCAGAGTTTCAGGATATGTACTTGTAACGTCTGTTCCCACGATTTCTTTTTCGTGGCCCAGTGCGCTTATAATTTCTGTAATACCACCGCTCAGGGTAACAATTTTGTTATTGGTTTTCGGAGCTTCAGAAGAAGCTTCTGTTGTATTTTCTTTTTTAGCACCTTCTTCTTTTTTGCAAGAGTATACTGCCATCAGGATGGAAGCTGCAAGGATTAATTTCTTCATGATATACTATTATTTGATTTATTATAAAGGTTTGTATTCGAATTGAGGGAAACCGCGTTCTCCGGTCTGGCTGTCGGTAAATCTTGTGAACTTCAGCTTAAAATAATATCCTTCGGCATCTTTAATGACATAGAAACGGTCTCCGTACACTTCAAGTCCGTTTGTTCCTACAGGGTTTCTCCAGTTCCCACCGATAACGCGGTGATCATTATAAATGAATTTGGACGGAACTACATCTGCCATTTTGAAATTGTTGTATGCATCAATTCCTGAACCTGAAGTCACCATAACTTCATAGGCACCAACGCCACCCAGATTGTTATTGTTTACGAAATCTGCATAAATATAGCTTCCGGCTCCGGTAATAATGTTGGTAAATACGGTAAAGCACAGATCCCATTTATTTTTTTCAGGCTGAATAAATACCTGCCTTTTATTTTTTAAACTGAGAAAGCTGTAATTGTAAGCTGCGTTTTTAGCTATTGTTGTTTCGTAATAATTACTTCCGTCAAGATCCGCTGATTTTACTTTATATTCATCGCCTGATCTCACAATCTGAACTTTTTTCCAGCCTCTGCTGTCGCCTCCTGTCGCTACAGATCCCGGAGCTACAGTACCGGCAAAGATTTCCCTGCCCATATTAACCAGATAGATGGCATTTCCGGAATCACCGGCCTTGATTTCTGAAATGGCTGTATATCCGGATGGGAAGTTCCCTTTAACATCATCAACGTATACTTCATTGGCAGGGTTGAAATTGGCAACCTGAACATCATATTTCATGGAAGCTACACTTGCATCCGTAACCTGATCCAGAGTGGTTACATTAGGGATTTTGCCTGCCGCCATCATTATGGATGAATTTATAACAACTTTAAACTCAGATCCCGAATAGAATGCGAGATCCCAGTCTGTTCTTTTTGTAAAGGTTTGTACAGGGCCTTTGGTAGTGGGATCAATCTCGCTCAGGTCAATCCAGACCTGATTGGGTTCTGTTGCCCCTCCTACATTAGGATTTCCGATAGCTCCCTGAACCGGTGCTACTGCTACGGGATCTTCATTATCGCTGAGACATGACTGAAAAACAAATGAAGCTCCGAATAAGAGACAAAATATTATTTTTTTCATTCTTGATGGTATTAGAAATTATAGTTTAAGCGGGCAAAATAACTTCTGCCGTAAAAAAGATTCTGATTGCTTGCTCCTGCATTGTGGCCGTCTCCTGCAATGGTTGTATTTCTGATGGTAGAAACATCAAAAATATTTTTTATTCCCAAGGCCAGTTCGAGGTGACTGTTAAAGAATGGCTGAGAAACGGTGAAATTCATCATATTAAAATCCCCGATTTCTCCCAGAACATATTTTCCCGGATCCAGCGGGTCCTGGGCATTTCCTATATGAACATACTGCCTGCTTTCGCCTGAGTATTTATAATAAAGGGCAAAAAGTGTTTTGGTTCTTGGTAGGGTATAATTGGCTGCTAAATTAGCTTCCACATAAAAGTTAAAATCATCGGGTGAAGTGATGTTCCCGGTATTTAAAACCTGTGAAATCCCTAGTGCAGAAACTCCTGCATTGATGCTCAGGTTATCTTTTCTTATATTTACACTTCCTCCAAACAGTAATGATTTATAGTTATCAATATTAAGGTAGGTATATTTCAGAGGGCTGTTGCTGATAATTACGCTTTCAATTCTGTCTTTCACATTCAGGTACATTCCCGAAGCGCTGAAATTGAATTTCCAGTCATTGGAATTTTTAAGGTTATAATCCCAGAATAACCCGATGGAATAACCGGTTTCAGGTTTAAGGTTCTCATTTCCCCTGATGTCGTGGTTATTGTCTACTACAAAGGTAAACAGCTCATCATAAGTCGGAAATCTGTTGGCAGATCCGAAAACTCCGCGGATGTCCGATTGTTCTGAGAAATTATATTTTGCTGTTAATGAATAATTAAACTGTGAATCGAATTTATCACTTAATGCCAGCCTTGCTCCCGGACGCAGGGAAAATCTATCCGTTACTATCCATTCGGCGGACAGGAAATTGGCATAATTGAAAATGGTTCTGTTAATATCTTCTTTTCCTGTAGTTCCGAAATTTCCGATAGCACTGCTTGCAAAACCTTTTGTTCTGTCTAATTCGTAGCCCAACTGGAAATTAATCTTTTTACTGTCAAGGAAATTGCTGAGCATTCCTCTTGAATATAGAACCTCAGATTTATAGTATGTTCTTTTATCTTCCCTTGATTTTTCAGTTCTGTTCGGAACGTCATATTTATAATCCTGGAGCTTTCTCTCCTGGCTCTGGTATGAAAAATCTCCTGTATAGTTTATTCTTGATCCTATTTTTGTCTGAATATTGAACTGATGAATCCATCTTTTAGTAAAATAATCCTTATCATTTGCTACGTAAGTTCTGTTACCTTCCCCCAATATATCTACATTCACAAGGGGATTATAGAAGTTAACGGTTTCTGTAAGGAAATTGACTTTATAAAACAGGGAGGTATTGTTTTTTGCGTACCGAACCGCAGCATTGGTAACCAGCTGATCTTTCGGCTGCCATTCGTAACCTCTGAGTGCATTATCGGGATCAAAGAATTTATACCCCTGATATTTCCCTTTATATCCCTGAAAATCATTATGATTGACATCTGCAGTGATTGACCAGTTTTCAGATATTTTATACCCTAAATTTAAAGACTGAACATGGCGTCCGTTACCTTTTTTAAACCAGTCATAATCTTTACCTACTGTTTCTTCCTGCAACGAAAGCAAGGCATTAAACGTTTTAGAATAGCTTTTCTTAGTAATAATGTTGATAACACCTGCTACAGCATTATTTCCGTATTCTACACCCATCGAACCTTTTACAATTTCAATACGTTCTATATTATTAACATTAAGCTTGGTAAGATCCACAAGATTTCCCATTCCCTGATCGCTCACCACTGGGATATTATCAATAAGAACTTTGGTATATTCCCCGCTTAATCCCATAATACTGGCGTTGGAATCTCCGCTGCTTCTGTTGGGCTGTATCAGGATATTAAGATTTTGATTAAGAACCTCTGCGACATTCGTAACCGCCATATTTTTGATCTGCTCTGCATTAATAACCTCTACTTTATAAATGGATTTATTAATAGACTGCTGGGTGTATTGTCCCGTAACAACAACCTCTTCTATTTTCTTCTGATTAAGAGAATCTTTTTCCTGCGCATTGATCCACAAAACAGCGGACAATGACAGTATTGAAAGTACCTTCTTCTTCATAGACGCAAAAATTTTCGACAAATATAATATTTTATTTAGAATAGTTAAAAATAAAATTATTACTTTTGTAGAATAATTCTAAATAAAAATAACGTTATGAAATTAAAACTACTTCTAGGAACATTAATGTTTACGGCTTTTACAGCGAATGCACAAGTAGCGACGATTAATGAAAACTTTGATTCATTTACAACGGGTACGAGCGCAGCCTGGCCACAGAACGGATGGTCGAAGGTAGTTCCTCCCGGAGCCGGACCCTTTATATATGCAGACGGAACTACAGATAAGCATGCACAGTTCTATACACTGATGTCTCCCAATACTGCCGGATATCTTATCTCTCCTCAGATTGTTGCTCCCGATGGTACAAAATCACTGAAATTTACTTATGCAATGACAACAGGATCTGCCGGAGGAGGAACTCTGGAAGTAGGTCTTATTTCTGCAGCTACAACCGCAGGTACTGCAACTTTCACATCCATCAGCCCGGTTTATTCACTAAATTCTGCAACGGAGCAAACAGTAACCATCACTGTACCGGCATCTGCCAACCAGTATATTGCGTTTAAATTTACCGGTTCTGTACAGCATGCTGCCCTGCAGGTGGATGATGTTATTTATAATGCAGCATCTACTCTTGCCGTTTCAGACCATGTAAAAACTAAGGAGAATGTTCAGTTTGCTGTAAATTCGGATAATACGGCTTTACAGTTTGTATACAAAAAAGAACCTAAAAATATCCAGATTTACTCTGCAGGAGCTCAAAAAGTTTCTGAAGGTAAAGTAAAGGGACAGCAATTTAATATTGCAGCTCTTCAGGCTGGTGTTTACTATATCATTATTGAAACTGCTGAAGGTTCAGTAATAAAATCCAAGTTCATTAAAAAATAAGGTTTATTAGACTATACCACCTTTATAAAGCTGTTCTGAAACTTTCGGGGCAGCTTTTTTATATCCGGCAGAACAATTCTCATAGGATTAAGGTGAAAAAAATAAATATTATACTTTTATTTAGACTTATTAAAAATAATTATTTACATTTGTAAAATAAACTCAAATTTTAATACTTTCTATTTTTTCTAATCAAAAGGCGGTCTCAGAATCTGAGACCGCCTTTTATATGATTTTTAAATTAAAAGATTTAATGATTTAAAGATTAAAAGAATTAGAGAGTGAATATAAATTACAATTCAACAGACACCTGATTAATTAAATGCTTAAATCTTAAATTTTTAAATTAATTATTAATAAATCTTAAACCCCTTGTACACCTCAGCGGAGCTTTCCATGATTTTTGAAGCATCTTTACGGAAGTCCAGAAGATGGTCCTGACCGTTGTGCCTGTTATGGTGGTCAACACTTTCCCACAGCTCAATCAGAAAGAATGTTCCTTTATTATCCTTGTCTTCAATAAGGTCATACTGAAGGCATCCTTCTTCTTTTCTGGTCTCTTTTACAAGATTCTGAAACAGCTCTACAGCTTCCATCAGATAGTTTTCATTAAACTTAAAAAGCGCTATTATGTGCAAATTCATTTTCTATTATTTATTGGTGTAAAAGTAGAATATTTTCAAAGCAGAAAAAGCTTTTCGGGCATTTATTTTTCTGCGGAACACATAAATTTTATTTGAAAACTGATTTATAAATAGTTATGGAACTCATCACAATAACAAGGATTCCGATCACCAGAAACATTTTCTTTACAGGAAGTTTTGCCGTAAGCATAGCAGAAAAAGGAGCGGTAATAATTCCGCCTATCAAAAGGCCAAGAATGATATTCCAGTGCTGAATTCCAAGGGTAAGGAAAAACGTAATGGCAGCAGTGATGGTCAGTATAAATTTAGCAACGGTGGAGCTGCCAACTGCAAATCTGGGAGTGAAAGCATTTTTAATAAGGGTTCCGGTAACCAACGGGCCCCATCCACCTCCGGCAAAAGCATCTATAAAACCTCCAATTACACCAAGTCTTGTAAGATTGGTTTTCTTTTTCAGAGCCTTATTCTGTTTATCCTTAAATGCATTGGAAAGAATCTGAATTCCCAGATAAAGGGTATAAAAAGCAATAAGTGTTTTCGTGATTTTGGAATAATATTCTCCCAAATAAGTAAGGCTTACTGCACCTATAATGGCTCCTATAACTGCCGGAACAGCCAGTTTCTTAACCAGGGTTTTACTTACATTTTTAAGCTTGATATGGCTTAAGCTTCCTGCCGCCGTTGTAAAGCTTTCAGCAGAATGAATGCTGGCACTCACAATATGGGGTGGAATATTCAGGAACAAAAGGGTTGTTGTACAAATTACCCCATACCCCATTCCCATTGATCCGGCTACAATTTCTGCAAATACACCAACCAGCAGCATCCAGTAAAAGATATAATTGTCTTTAGCTAAAATATTCAGCAGCTCATCCATATACCCCAGTTCATACATGGATAAAATGGTGATCAGCAGGATAATGGCCGTGATAAAGAATACATTGAGTCTTATCTGGATTTTTCTTGAAATTATCATATTACTATCATTACAGCTCCTGGCCACCGGTTTTATCTCTCAGGCATTGAACAACCGGAACAAGGCCGCTTTCATTTATGATTGAAGCATTTGGGTACTGCAAATATCAAATAAAAATATTATCCTACCAAATAAGTAGACTAATTATTCAAAAAAAGGGACCGGGTTAGTCAACCAGATCCATTAAAGTTTTTTTCTCAAGAATATTGAGGGAAGCATCCCGAACTTCTATGAGTACATCGTGCAGTCCGCAGTGATCTTCGTTGCAGTCTTCACATTTTTCATAGAAATTTAAACTTACGCATGGAAGCATGGCAATGGGACCATTCACCAAACGGATAATTTTGGCAAGCTTTACATTTTCAGGATTTCCTTTTACAAAATATCCGCCTCCTTTTCCTTTTTTACTGTCGAGGATATCTGCTTTTTTCAATTCCAGCAGGATATTTTCTAAAAACTTCAAAGGGATCTTCTTATGTTCCGCAATTTCAGAAATAAGGACCGGGCCGTCATTCCTTTTCTCTACAAGGTATGAAAGCGCTTTAAAAGCATATTGGGATTTTTTTGAAAGCATTACAGCAAAAATAAGAAAATAGTTTGAATTAGATAAATGAAGAAATCATGATGAAAGAAAAGTGCAGACTATGTGTCGTTTTGCTTATTCTTTATGTACCCGTTTTTTGCCTTTTCACCATTAAATTCTTAAGTTTGTTCATATGTTCAGCAAACAAGAAGCACAGCAACTAAAAAAGGAGTTTTGGACGGCTTTTGGAAAGTCTTTTCCGAGAAAGTGGATCCTGTATGATACCAAGATCAAGGATCTGTCATTTAAATTTTATGCCGATAACAAAAAAGCCGGGGTTTCACTGGACATAGAGATGAAGGATGAAATTTTCCGGAATGCCTATTATGAAAAGATATGGTCTCTGGAAGATATTCTGAAAGATTTTATAGGAGACTTTCAGAAAGAGGAATATTTTACCCTTGATAACGGAAAGGTAATCAGTAAAATCTGGGTTGAAAAGCATAATGTTTCTATATTCAATAAAAATACCTGGCAGGAAACATTCGAATTTTTCTGGGATAAAATGGATGGTTTTGAGAGATTTTATTATGAATATGAAGATTTTATCAAAGATGTATAGAGTTTAATTAAATGGACATACAATACTTGAATATTCTACTCAAATACCCTGAAATAGATGGTGATACCAACAAAGGCATGCCTGAAAGTGATATTATCCTTCTGGAACAGACTTATAATAAAGGAAATTCTTTTCCGAAGGTTTTAAAAGAACTTCTATTCCTGGCCGGAAATTACTGTTATGCTTTGGATTATGGTATTTATGACAGCCAGAATGAAATGCAGCGGGAGGAAAGACTTGAATTATTGGATGTTTATAATCTACTGATTTCCAGATCTCTATTTTTTATATGCCTGGCATCCCACGGACTTCCGGTTTTTATGTTTTTAGATGAAGGAGATAATCCTCCTCTAAACCAATTAGCAAATAATCCGGTGCCTGAAAAATATTTCAACAGCGTTAACGGTACACTTCCGATGCTTATTGAAGGCAGAATCAGAAATCATATAAAAGGCTTTAATATGTTCTAATATTCTCTATGTTAAAGAGATATTCATTAATTTTGATCCAAATCCTGAATTTTTTATACCTTTCCTACAATCTTTATCATAAAATCCCGGATATAATTCCATAATTATTTGATTTTAAATATATTTGGAACTACAAAAACTAACCCATGAAAACTGAATACAGGGATGAGAACTTTAAGCTCATGCCTACCCTCCCTGAAACAGACAAGTACCGTTATCAATTATCCAACAGTTATTATCATACCGAAAACTACCTGAATGAGGAATATTTTGATTCTCATTTCTATTCCGGAAAATTTTCAGACACCGGACACTCCCATGTAGGAATTAGTACAGGCAACCAACTTATGCAACGGATAAAAATTCTGCTAAAAAATGCGCGTGTGGTATCTAAAAAATAAATTTCTGCCGGAATTATAAAAAAAAGGCCTCAAATATGCTGTATACACCATAACTACTGATAATAAAATCTAATAAACGACTAAACATGAAAAAAGTATATAAAAACATTTTTGGAGAAGTGATTTCAAAGGCCAGGGCTGAAAAGCTGGACGATTATCATTTATACTATTATGAGAAAGACTCTGAATTACTGAAAGAGATAGAGTTTCTTACCGAAGATGAAGTGTACAATATCAACTATTTTATGAATCATAAGGAAGATGAAGAAGAAATTGTGAATTACCTGAAAGAAAAATCTGACCTTTTTGATATTGAGAAACGGGAAACCAACGGAGACTTCATCATTGCCACAAACAAAATGTATTCATTAACCGTGGATGAAAAACCCCTGATCTCAAAAACAGTCTTTCATTATGATGATCCTGAAAACTTCATCTGTTCCCAGGTTCTGGATAACAAAACTCTGAAACCTATACTGGAAAGAACAACAAAGTGCTGGTATACTTATGATGAAAACGGTGAAAAATTTGCAGCCATAGAATTCAGCTACCAGGAAGACGGAAAACTTGAACTGGCTATAGATAAAACCCCTGATCCGGATGATGATTCTGAATGGGAGCACTACGATTATTCTACTTTTAAAGATCTGCAAAACAAAATTCCGGCAGACATAAGCTATTACAAAACAGCATTGCTGCTTCCTGAAACAGTGGATAAAGAACAGTAAGCTATAAATTACATAAAAAACAAACAGGCAACAGCTGAAATGGGATTTTCAGTTAGTTAATTTACTTCCTTTCAACATACTAGGGCTCCCCTTTTGTATTTCCTTCCTGTTAAATTATGTAATAAAACCATTACTCTAACTGTCCTATTATTAAAAGACATATGAAAGGATTTTTATTACTCATTGCCGTATATGTTTTAGCATCATGTAACGCACAGAAAAACAGACAGTTTAATATAGAAAAACATATCAGAGAATCTCTCAATACGGAAATAAACACCATATATCAACAGGGAATTTTCAACGGATTTGCTGTTTCTGTCGTTGATGGTGAATCTACACTTTATCAGCAGGGATTTGGCCATTCAGATGTAAAAAGTAAAAAGCAATATACCGATCATACGATTCAAAATATTGCTTCTGTTTCAAAGACCTTTGTCGGAATTGCCCTTCTTAAAGCACAGGAACTGGGAAAGCTGCATTTGGATGATCCTGTTCAGAAGTATTTGCCTTTCAAAGTGGCTAATCCGAACTTTCCTCAGGCCAATATCACCATCCGCCAATTAGCGACACATACCTCCTCGATCACTGACAATGAATTTTACCTTTCCAAAAACTATTATCTGAAACAGGATCAGAAGTTAGATGGCGTTAAACTTAATTTTGATGATGAACAGATTTTCAATCCTTCAGATTCAATTATTCCAATGAAATCATTTTTACAAAATGTACTCGCAGAAAACGGAAAATGGAATAAAAACAGCTTTTCATCACATCAGCCCGGAAGTATGTATGAATACTCCAACGTAGGCACCACGCTTGCCGCTTTCATCATAGAACAGGCCACCGGAAAGAGTTTCAGTGATTTCACCAAAGAATATATCCTTAAACCTTTACAAATGAATGATTCAGGCTGGAAATTTGAAGACATTAATTTCTCAAAGTTTTCCCGTCTTTATGAAAACCCTGAAACGGTTCTTCCCTATTATCATTCCATAACTTATCCGGATGGCGGACTGATAACCAGCATCAACGACCTGAGTAAATATTTATCCGAACTGATCAAAGGTTATAACGGCAATGGAACCATCCTGACTCCTGAAAGCTACAGAGAATATTTTAAACCCCAGCTTACTGCCAAAAACTTCACGGAAAGAAATGAGCAGAATCCTTACAGCGAATCTTACAATACCGGTATTTTTATAGGATATGGCTATACCGGATACATCGGGCATACCGGAGGCGATCCGGGTGTTATGTCTATCCTGTTTTTTGATCCTAAGAATAATCTGGGGCGCATCATGGTTTTTAACACCAATTTTTCGGATAAAAAAGGAAATGATGCTTTCTACGGAATATGGAATGTGCTTGAGAAATATCAAAGTAAACTCAGAAAGTAGCTTAGAATATAAATAAAAAAGCCGCTTCAAAAAAATGAAACGGCTTTTATGTATTATCCAAACTTTCTTTTCCTCATCCAGAAGAATAATCCTCCCAGCAGGCCTATTACCACTAAAGGCAGTAATAAATTCAGCCATTGCCAGTTTGCTTTTTCTTCTGTGACACGGTTCCGGTCCAACAGTCTTTCCTCAATATTCCTGTTTCTGAGAGCCATCAGGTTGCTGTCGTCCAGAAGATAATCCAGGGCATTTCTCAAAAACTGTTCGTTCCCGAATTCCTGGTTGGTAAGGCGGTCAATTCCCATCGGAAGCGGCTCACCTTTGTGCATTTTATTTCTTCCTACATCTCCGTCTGCAATAATGATCATTTTATTCTCGGGACTCTGACTTTTGAAGCCAGGATAACCTTTTCTTTCAATTCTTGATGCATAAGCAGAACTGAATTTCCCTTCCAGCGCAACAGCAAATATTTTTGGCGTACTTGGCTTTTCCATTTGCCCGAGGCTGTCCACACTTGCAATTTCTTTAAGGTCGACATAATTCGGAACCTGCTTCAGAAGTGTTCTTTCACTGGATTCAAAAAGAACTTTTGTTTTAATATTTTTTCTTCCACCCAAAGTATCAATGGAAGTAGGGAATTCAAATTTTACCGGGTTGATATTTTTCGTGATCGGATTATCATTTTCAGCAATTCCAAGCGGGAAATACGGCCACGGAAGGCTTGTATACTGCGGATTCCCTCCCACTTCACCGGTTACCAGTTTAAGAAGAGCAAATTTCTTTACATCTTTTACCAGTGCCGGATTGATCCTGATCCCGTAATTGAAAAAGAAATCAGTCATATTGATGTCCACAGGAAAAGGCATTACTTTTTGGGATCTTGTCAGTGTATCCATTTCAGCGTTAACGGCATCGATCATCCAAAGTGTCTTTCCTCCATTCATAATGAACTGGTCAAGAATCACTTTTTCATTATCTGTGAATGCTTTTCTTGGCTTTGCAATGACCAAAGCACTCATTTGCTTAAGTAAAGGAAGATCCTGCAGGGTAAGTTCTGTCTGGTTTTTTGGAATTACAGGACCTGCATCGTAGTTTTCCAGTGCCAGCTGCATGAAGCTGTGAAATTCTTCCGGTCCAAGTTCATCATGATTGACAAGGATTCCTACTTTCTTTCTCTTGTCTGCTGCAATATTCTTGATGTTGGAAACAAGGCTGTATTCCAGGCCTTCGATAGATCTTGTAAGCTGCTGATCGGCATCTATTCCTGCCTGCTGTACAACCAGAGGGATAGAAACTCCTCTTTTATCGTATTTTATAACGGCATAAGGAAAAAGTGTGATCTGCGAAATCTTTCCGTCTTTAACATCCGGAAGAACCGAAGGCTGCATTCCCATGGCCATCAAAGTATCCTGGGACATCTTTGTTTTAATGGGATCAATAAATTTAAAATCTATTTTCGGATTGATCTTTCTGAACTCTTCCAGCATGAATTTGGTTTCGCTCTGAAGCTGCTTAAAGCTTGCAGGGAAATCACCTTCAAGGTAAACGTCTACTGTGAGCGGTTTCTTTACAGATTCCAGCACTTTTACAGTATTATCGGAAAGGGTATATCTTTTTTCTTTGGTTAAATCCAGCCTGATTCCGGAAAATGTAAGCAGGATAACCAAAGGTACAACGGCAATTAAGAAAATTCCTAATGGGGATTTAATATCAAACTTCTTCATAATGCTACTTCTTTTTAGTGATAAAATGGTTGGACAATAATAACGTAGCACCGATGATCAGGATAAAATAGGCCACATCTTTAAGATCGATAAGACCTCTTGTAAAGCCAAGAAAATGCTGATAAAACCCTATATTCTGAAGTATAAAATCTGCACCGCCCAGAAGCTTGTAGCTCGCCAGCTGTTCTATTCCGAAATACATGATAAAACACATGAAAACGCCCAGCAGATAAGCCATGATCTGGTTCTGGGAAAGTGACGAGGCCAGAATTCCTATTCCTGCAAAAGCTGCAATAAGAACAATCAGCCCGATATAGCTTCCAAAGGTCATTCCCAGGTCAATATTTCCCTCAGGAACTCCTAAAACATATACGGTATAAAGATAAATCAATGATGGAATAAGGCACAGAACGCCAACAATCCAAACTGAAAGAAATTTCCCTGTTACCAGATCTGAAACTTTTAACGGCTGAGAAAAAAGCCAGTTCAGTGTTCCTGTTTGCTGCTCTTCTGCAAAGGTTTTCATGGAAAGTGCAGGAATAATGAACATCAGCAGCCACGGAACGAGTACGAAATAGCTCTGTAGAGAAGCCATTCCGATATCAAAAATATTGGAATCATTCTCGAAAAAAAACAGGAAAAGAGCTGTGATGAGGCTGAAAGCGGCAATAATAACCCATGCGCTCCAGTTTCCAAAGTAGCTCCAAAGTTCCTTCTTTAAAATTGCAATCATAGTTTTTTGTACAATGTAAAAGCAGGTGTATTTATGTATTTATATGTACATCCGGCTTCAACAATTATTTGTTTTTTTTATTCTTATTAACGAGTTTAACGGTCATCATGATCAGAAATACAATAACGAAAAATCCTGTAATTAATTGCCACCAGTATTCAATAACCGAAGATTTAAGGATTACGGTAAAAACCACCAGAAATAAAATGAATGTAGCGATTTCGTTCGCCTGTCTCAGTTTGATATTGGGGATTTCCATTGTATTACCGTTCAGTTCTTTCAGCTTCAGTACTTTTTTCCAGCACCAGTAATGGTAAACTGCAAGCCCGATCAGGAATGTAAGTTTTAAATGAAACCAGGGCATTTTCATCAGTCCGGTATTCAGAAATACCATAATGATTCCGCAGACAGCCATAATAATACCGGCCGGAACTGTGATGATATTCCACAGCCTTCTGGCCATGAAAGTATACTGTTCTCTCAGAATCTGTTTCTTTTCTTCTGCAAATTCATCGGTATCTTTATAGTAGACAAAGATTCTTACGAGATAAAAAATTCCCGCAAAATAGCTTACCATGAAGATAATATGCAGTGCTTTGATTATGGTATAAAGCATTTTTTTAAATAATGGCAAATATAATGTTAATAACAAAAATATTTGGTAGAAATAGTATAAAAAACACTTCGACTCTGTTCATTATGACATTATTTACACTAACTGCTCTAATTTTATCAAAAATTAAACGTAATAATGAGAACTGTCATGCTGAACGAAGTCGAAGCACATATATTGAATTTTACAATTAAGAAATGATTCCCAATTCTTTTCCTACTTTTTCAAACGCTGCAATGGCCTTATCAAGATGTTCTCTTGTGTGCGCAGCGGAAAGCTGTACTCTGATTCTTGCTTTTCCTTTCGGAACTACAGGATAGAAGAATCCTATTACATAAATACCTTCATCCATAAGCTTTTCAGCCATTTTCTGGGCAAGAGGGGCATCGTATAGCATTACCGGAACAATAGCAGCGTCTCCATCCGGAATATCAAATCCTTTGGCAACCATCTGGGTTCTGAAATATTCTGCATTTTCCATTACCTGATCACGAAGAGAAGTGTCACTGGAAATCATGTCCAGAACTTTCAAAGCTGCACCAACAATACCAGGCGCTAATGAGTTTGAGAACAAATATGGACGTGAACGCTGTCTCAGCATATCAATGATCTCTTTTTTACCCGAAGTAAATCCTCCAAGAGCTCCTCCCAAAGCTTTTCCTAATGTAGAAGTGATAATGTCCACTCTTCCCATTACTTCGTTCGCTTCATGAGTTCCACGGCCTGTTTTCCCGATAAAACCTGTAGCATGAGAATCATCTACCATTACTAAGGCATTGTATTTTTCTGCAAGGTCGCATACGCCTTTAAGGTCTGCCACAATACCGTCCATTGAGAAAACTCCATCCGTAACGATAATTTTGAAACGGTGATTTTTTTCGGAAGCAGCAATCAGTTGGGCTTCCAGGTCAGCCATATTGTTATTTTTGTAACGGTATCTTGCGGATTTGCATAAACGTACACCGTCAATAATTGAAGCATGGTTCAGTTCATCTGAAATAATAGCATCCTCTTCGGTAAACAACGGTTCAAAAACACCACCGTTTGCGTCAAAACATGCAGCATATAAAATAGTATCTTCAAGGCCTAAGAAATCTGCAATTTTCTTTTCCAGCTGCTTGTGAATATCCTGTGTTCCGCAGATAAAACGTACAGAAGACATTCCGTAACCATGAGATTCTATCATGTCCCGGGAAGCTTTCATTACTTCCGGATTGTTCGACAGCCCCAGGTAATTGTTTGCACAGAAGTTTAAAAGTTTTTTTCCATTGGCTTCAATTTCTGCACTTTGCTGGGAAGTGATGATTCTTTCTCTTTTGTAAAGGCCATCATTTTCAATGTTTTGCAATTCGTTCTGTAAATGCTGAAGATATTTTTCAGAGATCATTTTTAGTAATTTTTTAGATGTGCTAATTTAATAAAAAGGCTTTAAAGTATCAGCTTTTATAAGTTTAATTCTAAAAATGAAGGTTAATTTCAGTTTTAACATTATTAGTCTACTAATTTAGTAGGATAATAATTATATTTGTCCTTTAAATTCAGGAGTATGAGATTGACACCGATACAAAAAGTAAAGAAAATAAGTTCCGGAAGCTTTATCAGCAATCATATGAAGCCGCGTTTTCCTGTTATTATGGAGGATTTTATTGATCCGGAAAGTCCCGCTTTCAAAAAATGGAATTATGCGTATTTTAAAGAAATAGCTGGCGAACATAAAGTTAATATTTACGGCAGCGAACTTGAATCTTTGGATAAGGTAGCAAGCAGCCCGATTGGACAGACTACATTTGCAGAATATCTGGACCTTATAAGTACTGCCCCAACTGAGCACAGGCTTTTTCTATTTAACCTTCTCACAATCAGGCCGGAACTTAAGAGTGACATTCATTACAACGATGTTACAAACGGAAAAATTTTGAAATGGCTGCCTTTTATGTTCTTCGGAGGTGAAGGTTCTATTACCAGAAACCATATTGATATTGATATGTCTCATGTTTTCATCACTCAGTTTCATGGGATTAAAAGGATCTGGCTTTTTCCCTGGGAGCAGTCAGATCTTATGTATAAGCTGCCGTATAATTTTCACAGTCTGCCTAATATTAAAGATCCTGATTACAGGGAATTTCCGGCCTTAGTCTATCTTGACGGTTACGAAGCCTTATTAGAGCCGGGTGAGACCCTTTATATTCCATCCGGATGGTGGCATTATATACAATATGAAACTGAAGGATATTCTGTTTCCGTAAGGGCTCTCCCATCGAGTCTGCTGGAAAAATGGCGTGGCTTTAAAAATATGGTAGTCACAAGAAACTTTGATAATATAATGCGTAAACTCTTCAAAGAAAAATGGTTCAAATATAAGGTGAAAACCGCTAGAAGAAGAGGAGCTGCTGCTGCCAGAAAACAAAAAAACTTTCTGATCTGAAAGCTTTCAATAAGGTTTTAACAATTAAATTATTAAATAATGGAATTTATCTATGTATATTATCCGCAGAACGCCTCCTATATCTCTTTTATCCGATCTTTTAAATTAAAAAAGAAAGCCTCCATTACTGAAGGCTTTCCGGTTATTAAAGAATTATTTTTTTATGAATTTGCTTGTATATTTTGAATCTTTCGTTAAGATGTGGATGATATAATTTCCACTGCTGAGACCGGACACATCTACTATTGAACTGCTCTTATCTATCACATCTGCTTTTACTGAAGAAACAGCCTTTCCGGACATATCATAAATAGAGATCCCTGTGATCTGCTGGTTGTTTTTTAGGCTTACATTCAGTTCCCTGTCGGTAATAGCCGGATAAACTGAAAGCCCGGATTTCTGAGCGCTTACCTCATTAGTTGATAAAACCGTTCTTGTTACTGCAAAAGTATCTACTCCTACAATATTTGAATTGGTTCCGTCAGGACCTCCATTGGTAACAAAATAACGGAAAGCCATTCTCATGCTTGTATCGGCAGGCAATCCCGAAACGGTATAGGAATACTGGGTCCAGGTCAACGGATAACCATCTACTACGGTAGTATTATTGGTAAGATTAGGATTGATAGACACTGCAAGATTCGTGTAAGACCCTACTCCGGCAGCTCCCGAAGGTGCAACTGATGCTGCTCCCTGGTCACTCAGACGGAACTCAAGTCTGTCTGCATATGAACCATTCGTTCCTCCTTTTCTTGAATAAAAAGAAATAACATCCCCGTTTTTCACTGTAATGGGCGGGGTAATAAGCCAGTTACTAATAGTCCCGGTTCCTCCCGTTGTACTGTTAAAATTACATAAGGTAAAAGAGGTAGTTCCTCCTGCCTGTCCACCACCTGAAAAAGCGGTTCCTCCTCCCTGTGCCCATGTACTGGCTCCTAAAGGGCTGCTTTGGTTAGTAGTCGTCCAGCCAGCTCCAGCCAAAGAACTGAAGGTAGTGAATCCTTCGCTAAAAATAACCTGTGAGAAAGCTGTGATACCAGAAGCTAATGACAGCAATAGTAGAATTTTTTTCATAACATTTTGATTTATTTGTTGAACTAAATATAATAAAATAAATTAAAAATTCAAAAATTTTTAACATAAAAACACATTTTAAACAAGAGATTATATTTCAAAAATCAATTCTAAAATGAAAATTCTGAAGCCTTCAACAGGTAAATAAAAAAAGTATTCCAGCTGTAAACTAAAATACTTTTTGATTTTTTATAGTATGAATCTTTTTTAAATGTCTATTCTACTGTTTTAAAAATTTTATCTTTTTATCATCAATGGTAAAAAGATAAGACCCCGGGACCAGTACTGAAATTCCAACTGTTTTTCCAGGCTGATAAACTGCTTTTCTTATCAATTTCCTATCTATACTATAAATTGAATATTCAGCAGGCCTGTTAACTCCTTTGATATACAGCTCATTTTTTGCAGGATTTGGGTACAGTGCAAAATCTTCCTTCTCTACAGATGATACGCTTAGTGTATTATCCTGAATTACAGTGGAATTTTTTTCTAAAATCTGGTATTCATAATTAAATTCAACGCTGGCTACCGGAAAAGGTACTGCCTCCAGAAACCCCTGGTTATTAGCTGTATGATTCAGTACAAAATAAGCAGTCTGCCCACCGGTTCCGTTTACCTTGATAGGCAACGGCATTTCAAAAAAGCTTACGATAGGGCTGCTCTGCGTTTGGGAAACTTTAAACAGAATCTGATTTCCAATCTGTCTCCATTTTGTAGTATAGGCAGGATAACCTTCACCATATAACCAGTCATTGAAGAACGGTGTAAAATCTTTTCCTGTAGACTGAAGCAGGGATGCGTTAAAATCAATAGTTTTAACATAGCTATAAGCTAAATTCGGTCTTGCATGATATTCTTTTAACGCCTGGTAAAAAGCCGCATCCCCAAGAATCCATTTAATCATTCGTAAAATATAGGCCCCTTTTGCATACGTCAGCCTGTTATCGAATATCCTGCTTACATTGGACAGGCCAGCATCCGGAACGTAGGTAGATCCATTGGGAGAAGAGGTAATATTATTAATTTCCCCCAGCAGGAAGTTTTTGAACTCTGCATTGGTCATCAATAGCTTTTCATTGGCAAGAATAGCACCGAAAGTAGCAAAACCTTCGTTCAGCCAGATATCATTCCAGGCACCGCAGGTTACTTTATCCCCGAACCACTGATGGGCAAGCTCATGGGCAATAAGACCCTTGCTCCAGCTTCCCATAGATGACATGGTCTGATGTTCCATTCCGCCTCCGAACTTAAACTGCATGTGCCCGTACTTTTCATTACGGAAAGGATAAGGTCCAAAATAGGTTTCGAATGTATTCATCACCTGCTTTGTCCATTCAATATTGGCCATACTCGCAGCATCAGCATTGGTAGACGGATATATGTAATTAACGAATGGAAACGGAGGATTTCCCATCGTATCGTTAATTTTAACGAAATTAGTAATGGAAAGCGCAATCAGATAAGCCGCAGTAGGGTAAGCAGTTCTCCAGAAAGTAAGTTTCTGGTTGCCGGGAAGTGTTGTTTCAGACATCAGCTTTCCGTTGGCCGCAACATTATACTGTGAAGGTGTTGTGATTTTAAAGTCAAACCTTTCAATCTTATCATTCATGCTCTGTTTGGTCGGAAACCAGTCCTGTGCCCCATAAGGTTCACTCAGAGTACATAAAATAGGTGTTCCGCTCTGCAAAGTGGTTGAAAAAGCATTTCCGGGAGTTGGAGCTCCTGAATAATGAATCGTTAATGAATCCAGTGTATTGGCAGGAACAGAAGCTGGAAAATCAATCTTTATTTCTTTTGTAGGCAGCTGCTGGAAGGTAATACTGCTTCCGTGATACTGCACCTGGGAAACAATCATATTATCCGTCAGATCAAAATAAATGCTGCTCATATTCTGATTGGGCTTGAAGTGAGAAGTAACTGAACCTGCAATATTATATACCGCAGGATCTAAGGTGACATTCATCCTTTGATACTGCAGATCGTAGTTTAGAGTATTGGGATTAATATTGTAAGCAGTCATTTTGTTCGCAAAAGATTTCATTTCTTTTGCGATGAGCCCTTTTATTTCGATATTTTGATCCTGCACTTGTCCATAGAACTGCTGAGAGATCAGAAAGCTCAGAATCAGAAGGTAAAATTTTCTCATATTCAGAATATTAGATTGTAACCAAAGATAAAAAAAACCTTCTAATCATTGATTAAAAGGTTTTTATAATATTAAAATAATATCTTTTAGAGATCCAGAGCCGGTTCAAGAATTTTTTCCATTCTTTTCTTTACCATATCTACAGATCCTGAATAATTGTTTACCATTAAAGAAAACACCAGGGTTTTTCCTGAATTGGTTTTCAGGTATCCTGCTAAAGTCTTTACTTTATTTAAAGTTCCAGTTTTGGCAAAAACCTGTCCGTTTCCTGCACCTATGAACATTCTTTTCAGTGTTCCGGACTGTCCGCCAACCGGTAATGAAGTAAAATAAGTTTTGTAATATTTTTCATTCATTAAAGAGGTTAGGAACTTTACCTGGGAAATCGGCGTTACATTATTGCTTCTGGAAAGTCCGCTTCCATCCATATAATTCAGGCCAATCATATCAAAGCTCTCATCTTTCAGGTGGCTGGTTACAACTATTCTTCCTGATTCTGAAGTCTGATCGCCCAGTTTCTGGAAACCAGCGGTTTTCAGCAATGCTTCTGCCAGGGAGTTGTCACTATGCTGGTTGGTGTAGAATATAATATCCCCTAATGTAGGAGATTTATAGGCTGATACCAGTTTTCTGCTTTCCGGGGTTGCATCCGTCATTCTAGGGGTCACCTTTCCTGTTACGGCAATTCCGCTCTTTACCAGTGTTGTTCTGAACGTATTGGCAAGGTAAGCGGGCGCATCGGGAAGTTTTGTTGTTAAAATACCATCTCCTTCATACTTATCTGCATATACCATTTGGTTGGCATACGGAGACATATAGAAATATTTTTTATCAGAAACCAAGCCTGATTTTTTCATGATCAGCTTTTCGTTGGCAGGATTGATCTCACGTGTAGTTCCTACAGGCAAATAATAGTTATTGTTTTCAAGCCATACAACATTTTCCGGAAGCCTTGTAATATTGCCTTTGAAAAGCGCTGTCTGAATGATAATATCACCATTTACCTTTCGGATACCTTCACGGGAAAGTCCGCCCATGAAATCTGAAATAATGTCCCTGTACGACCATGCTCCTGCTTTATTGGTTCCTAAAGAAGGGTCACCACTGCCTACAACATACAGATTTCCGTTTAAAGTTCCATTTTCATCAATAGTTCCTGAATATTCCAGCTGTGTTATCCAACGGTAGTTTTCGCCCAAAAGGCTCAGTGCTGTTTCCGTGGTAAGCAATTTTGTAGTGGAAGCCGGAACTAAAGGAGTATTTTCATTGTACGAAGAAATTACCTTCTTCGTTTTAGGGTCATACACTACGAATCCCCAGTTTGCATTTTTCAGCACAGGATCCGCCATCATTGTGTTTACATTAATATCTACAAGTTCCTTGGCCGACAAAACCGTTCTCTCCGCTACTGAGGTAACCGGAGAAGGAAGGTTTAAAGTATTCTTCTGATTTTCGTAAGCCTGTGAGTAAAGAACTGTAGAAACGGTAGATTGGGCAAGGAAAAACCCAGAAGCCAATACCGCTACACCTGAAATATATTTTCTGTAATTTACCATCTATCTTTTTTTGGTTCCATAGTTTGACACTCTAAAAAGTGATAAGTTAAATCATCCGGTTAAAGAGCCAAACACTTTATCAACGATCAAAAGTAGAAATTATTGTTTTAAAAAGGATTACAGAGTTCTTATAAAAGAGTGTAAAGTTTGTTAAAAATTGTTAAAAATCCACAAAAACATCTTTTTTAATACTTTGATAAGCAGTGATTTCATCGAATTCATTCAAACTTAATAACACCATTTTTTTGAATTCATCATATTTTTTCCCGCGGGGAAGCTTAAGCATAATCTGGAACTGGTATAAATTATTAAGCCTTGCAATCTGCGCTCTTTCCGGGCCCAGGACACATTCTTCCGGAAGATATTTCCTTAAAACAGATCCTAAAAACTGGGAAGCCCGGTTTACTTTGTCTTCTTTTCTGTGTTTCAGCTCGATCATAATCAGCTTTGTAAACGGCGGATAATGGAATTTCTGACGTTCGGTGAGGATATATTTATAGATTTTTGCAGGATTGTTCATCTTGATCAGCTGAAAAACGGAATGATCCGGATTATAGGTCTGAATTAAAATCTTTCCTTTCCCGGAAACCCTTCCGGCTCTTCCCGAAACCTGGGTAATCAGCTGGTAAGCTCTTTCTTCTGCCCTGAAATCCTGAACATATAACAAGGAATCTGCTTTAGGAATAGCCACAAGCTCGATATGGTCAAAATCAAGTCCTTTGGATATCATCTGTGTTCCTACAATAATGTCTGTTTCTCCTTCTTCTATTTTTTCATACAGCTTTTCATAGGCAAACTTTTTACGCATGGAATCAACATCCATACGGTCCACTTCACTGTTAGGGAACATTTTGGATACTTCTTCATGGATCTGCTCTACTCCCACTCCTCTTTCATTAAGGTTTTCCGAATGGCATTTCGGGCAGGTTCTCGGTTTTGAGGCTCTCTGTCCGCAGTAATGGCATTTCATTTCATTGGCTGCCTTATGATAGGTCATTACAACATCACAGTTTGAGCAATAATTAACATAGCCACAGGTTTCACATTCTATTACATTGGCATAGCCACGGCGGTTATGAAGCACAATGGCCTGGTTTTTCTGGTCCAGTGTTTTTTTGATCTCATCAATTAAGTGTAAAGAGAAATTTCCGGTAACCTTTTTGGATTCCTGGGCTTCTTTAAAATTGATGATCTCATATTCAGGCAAATTCACATTCCCAAATCTTTCATTCAGGAAAATATATTTTATTTTATCTTTTCTGGCGTTGTAGTAACTTTCTACAGAAGGTGTTGCAGATCCCAAAATCACACCGGCTTTGTAGAAGTTCCCCAAAACGAGCGCTGCATCTTTTGCATTGAAATAAGGGGATGCTTCTCTCGGTCTGTACGCGGAATCGTGTTCTTCGTCTACAATGATGAGCCCAAGATCCTGAAAAGGCAGAAACAGTGAATTACGGGTTCCGATAAGGATTTTAATATCATTCTGCTTAATTCTTCTCCAAACTTCGACCCGTTCAAAATCCGTTAATTTCTGATGATAGAAACCGAGCTGCCGGCCGTATTTTTTTTCTAATCTTTGGGTAATCTGTTTGGTCAGTGAAATTTCAGGAAGCAGGAACAGAACATTTTTACCTTCCTGAATGCATTCTTCAATTTTTTCCAGATAAATGTGTGTTTTCCCTGAGGAAGTAACACCGTGCAGCAACACATTTTTCCCTTCTTCAAAAGCTTCATCAATCTCAGTTTTAGCTTCCTTCTGCTGTTCGGAAAGTTCTTCCAGTTCTTCAATTTCGCCCTCGTAACTTTCGATCCTGTCTTTCTGCATGTGGTATTCTTCAACAAGGCCTTTATCTGCAAGTCCATTAAAATGGGACGTCCCAAAATACCCGTCTTCAAACAGTTCAGATTTTTTAACCGGAATATCCGGATGTTCCGTCTGCTTTTCTAAAATCGCCAGGAAAAGATCTTTCTGTTTCGCTGCCCTGTTAAGTTTTATGAGAATATCTGTAAGATTCTGATTTTTAAGCACCTCATTACTGATTTTAACATAGGCTACTTCTTTGGCTTTATATTTTTCAGCTATTTTTTCATCAATTTCAATATATTGCAGGTCAATCAGGGAGTTGATCGTTCTGATAATCTCTTTTTTCGGAATAAACGCTTCTATATCGGTAAGATTGATGAGCTGGCGCACTTCCAATGCCTGGATAAGGTACATTTCATTGACATCCAGATTTTCAAAATCAACCTTAATATTAGGCCTCAATTTTAAATAGGTTTCACTTTCCAGTTTCAAAGAGGACGGAAATGCAAAACGGTAGATCTCACCAAGACCACAGAGATAATATTCTGAAAGCCAGTTCCAGAAACTGATCTGCTCTTCGGGCAGAATCGGTTTGTCATCCAAAATACTGATGATTTCTTTTGCAACAAAACTTTCCGGTGTACTGTGATGAATTTCAAAGACAATTCCGGTATAAATTTTCTTTCCGCCAAACGGCACCAAAACCCGCATTCCCAACTGAATTACAGGCATAAGTTCTTCAGGAATCTTGTAGGTGAAAGATCCTTTTAAATTAAGTGGTAAAACAATTTGGGCGTACTGCAAGGGAAATTTTTAAAATGTAAAATTAGATTTTTCTTTAGAGAACTGCAATTTTTTATTAGGATCGGATGGTAAAACAGGCTCATGCTATTTTTCTGATTATAGCTATCTTAAAATAGGAAATCTATTTTTTACTCTCGCACATTGAGCAGATTATGCAGATCAAGAATAACGCAAACATCTGCTTGATCAGCTCAATCTGCGAGAGAATATTTTAATTATTTAATTAGGTATTATTGTTACCTTGCTATGAATAGCAGTCTTTTGCTTATCAAAACATTGATTTTAAAAAAGAATCTCAGTGATGTGATACCAGACCGCAGAGGTAAGGAACCCGACAATAATACTGAAGCCAATAATAAGATTGGTAAGTTTGGTATTCAGCCTGAACTGTTCTGCGATAATACTTGAGGTGACTACAGTTGGCATTGCAGCTTCAAACACCGTTATCTTGGCTACATCTCCTTTTATATTGAAAAGTAACGCCAATCCAAGAACAATGGCTGGTGCCAAAATCAGTTTATAAAGCATGGAAGTGGACATCTGGGGGACAAGTTTTTTCCATCCGTTAAATTTCAGCTGAAGCCCTACTGAAAATAATGCCAATGGACTTACTGTTGCCGCCAGTTTATCAAAAAAGGGTTCTGCAACGGTGAAATCAATAAACTGCGATAATACCAATGCAGCGATGCATCCTATTAATGGTGGAAATGTGACCAGCCTTTTTAAAATAAATATTGCGCTTACTTTGCCGGATCTGCTCCCCCTTTCACCGCTGCTATAATTCCCAGTGTTGAAAGGGCAAAAAACATGGTTTGGTCACAGATAATGGCAATACTTAAAAGACTTTCACCATAAAATGCACTGATCAGCGGAAAACCGATAAAAGATGTATTGCTGTAACCGCTGGTAAGTTCCAATGTACTTCTGGAACGCCTTGAATAGCCTTTACTTTTACTGTAAAACATCATAAAAAAGAAACAGAAAACAGAAATAAGAAAGGTAGCCGCAATGGGGAACAGCATTTCTGTTGTCCACTTTACTTTTGGCAGATATTTAAAGGAAACTGCGGGCAGGGCAAGGTAAAGAATCCAGGTGTTGATTCCCTTGTGGGCATCAGGATGGATCGATTTTGTTGCTCTGAATACCATTCCTGCAATAATGCACACTGCAATAAGAACAAAATTTACCATACTATTTAAGAAATATAATACAAAGTTACGGCTGATTTTTTAGTTATCCCTTTAAAAATCAAGAAAGAAAATCAATTTTATTTAAAATAAATTTCAGCTCAGAATTCATGGGTTATTTTTTAAATCTTACTGATTGAGTGGGTTGGGCACATTTTTGCTGGAACATACTATTTTAATTTTGTAATGTATCCCAAAGGCTCATCATTTTAATATTTTCCAGAGGCTTTGAAAGTTTGATCCGCTTTGAAGTATTGGGAAAAAGATCAAAGAAATTATCACTGAAATGAGCTTCTCCCATTAAATAAACATCTTTTGCCAAAACATCTGTGGAAATTTCAACCTCATCTGATGTGATTTTTTTAATGTTGATAACGGGTTTAGCTAGCTGAAGTTCTTTGGGTTTTGAGAAGAAATGCTGATTAACCGCAAGAATTCCCCCGTACTTGTCTTTTAAAGTTAACTGTAAAAAAACTTTATTCCTGTCAGATTCAGATATCAGATTCTTGATTTTAACAGGATCAAACTGCAGAATATTTTCCAATACTTCCGCTTTCGAAACTGCCATTACCTGTTTTAAAACTTTCCCCTGAAAATTTAATATTCTCATTTCCAGCGTAATATTATTAAAGCTCTTTACTCCATCATTAACAGCATAAAAGTTTAAAATCCCATCTTTTTCCTCAGTTAAAATGGCCTGTTGTTCAAAACTCCTTTTCATCTGATAATGTAACGCTTTCCAGTTCCCCAGATAGTCAATGGATGACCAGGAAACTACCGGCCAGCAGTCGTTCAGCTGCCAGTATAATGTGCCCATATTGTAAGGTTGTGAGCGGCGATGGGCTTCAACAGCGATTTTCATTCCACGGGCCTGAAGAAGCTGGGAAATGTAATTGTATTTTACAAAGTGTGAAGGCACTTTATAGTCCCTTTCCATATACTTCCCAATGATTTCCCATCCTCTTGTGTTCTTTTCATGGGCTTTAATCACAGGATTCTGAAGGCTGAGATCGGACGTTCCGGAAAACATGGATTTTACAGCTTCAACACCCGGCATTCCCTGAAAACCGTATTCTGACATGAAACGGCCTACTTTTTCATTATATATTTCAAATGGCTGCTCTCCCCACCAAACTCCCCAGTAATGGGAATCTCCTTGTGTGAGACTTTCCTTATGTCCCCATCCAACAGACGGTGAACTTGGCCAATAGATATTTTTATCAGGAGTAAGCGTTGTCTGTAAGGTATTTGGGATCACATCATGAAAGAGTTTTTTATAGTCTTTCCAAACCTGGAGTGAATCTTGTTTTGAGTATTTGAACTGCTTCTGATAGCCCCAGTTGACAATGGCTTCATCAATTTCGTTATTTCCGCACCATAAAGCAATGGACGGATGGTTCTGAAGCCTGCCGACCTGATCTTTTATTTCTTCTTTTACATTATTTAAAAAAGATTCATCAGCCGGATAAAAGCTTCCTGCAAACATGAAATCCTGCCATACCAAAATACCGTTTTCATCGCAGGCTTTGTAGAATTCATCATCTTCATAAATACCACCACCCCACACACGGATCATGTTCATATTGGCATCTTTGGCATCTTTGATAAGCTGATGATACTTTTCTTTGGTCATCCTGGGCGAAAAACTGTCGCCGGGAATCCAGTTGGTTCCTTTGGCATATAATGGTTTTCCATTGACCTTAAAATAGAAGGATTTTCCGGCTGTATCTTTTTCCTGAACCAGTTCTACCGTGCGAAGCCCATAGGAAACCTTGGTATCATAAATGATCTGGCCTCTAGCAGTGAGCAGGCTGATTCTTGTAGCAAGCAGTTGGGATTTCCCCCATCCGTTAGGCTGCCATATTTTGGGATTTTTAATTTTATAGGGAACAGCAATTTTATTGAGGCCTTTTTTAAGGTAAAAACTATATTTGCCTTTATTCATATTGAACCAGGCTGTATATTCTCCTTCATTGTCTGCAAAGATTTCCATATTAAAAGAAACTTCAGCCAGTGTATTTGTAAGGCTATGCTGCTGAAACTGAATATTCCCGACTTTTATCTTATTCCAGAATTCCAGGTTTACATCTTTCCAGATCCCGGCAGTGACGAGTCTTGGACCCCAGTCCCAGCCAAACTGGTACTGAGCCTTTCTTACAAAACTTCTTGGTGATTCCGGCATGGTAAACGGAACTTTTTTGGCCAGTTCTTTTCCTTCTTTTACTGCAGACCTGAATATAATTCTAAGTTCATTATTCCCTTCTTTCAAAAGTTCTTTCACCGGGATTTCCCATTTTCTGAACATATTATCTGTTTTCTTCAGCAGTTTTTCATTCAGATAGATTTCTGAGAAGGTATCCAGGCCGTTACAAACAAGGTCAATATGTTCATTATTCAGTTCTTTTGATGATATATTAAAACTGGTCTGATATTCCCAGTCTTCGTTTTCTATCCACTGTACTTTTTTCTCATTTTCATCTTTAAAAGGATCAGGAATCATCCTGTTATTCATCAGATCAAGATGAACAGTACCCGGAATTTTTGCAGGCAGCCAATTATTTTCCTGTGTATTTTTGAACTGCCATTTTTCAGAAGACAAGCTTCGTTTTGTCATTTGAGCAACCATAATACCCTGAATAAAGAGGAAAGCAAGAAGGATAGATTTATTCATTAATAAGTTTGTTTACAATTCTGTGGATCCCATATTTAATAAGTTCACTATTAAAATTTATCAGTAGCCCCAGCTTCAGATCAGTTAGTTTCAGATAGGTTAAAACCTGCGAGTAAAAAACAGGATTCAACTCAAGGACTGCTTTTATTTCAACAATAACCTTATTTTCAATTATTAAATCAATTATATAAGCATTTTCTACTGTAACTTCTTTATACTTTAAGGGGAGGGAAATCTGTTGTTTCACATCCATTCCCAGTTGTTTCAGTTCATAAACCAGAGCTGTTTCGTAGGCTTTTTCCAGTAATCCAACTCCTAAATTTTTATGTACTTCTATTGCGGCTCCTATTATTTTATAGGATATTTCGTTTTCTGTCATTCATTTGTGTCTTATGTTTTTTTATCTAGTTAAATAGAATATTCCAATATGATTTGTTATTTTTTTGACGCAAAGCTTTATTATCTATGCTTTAGATTTAAGGAATGCAAAGGGCAGAATCAACAAGTTGATTCGATTAAGCAAGCGCATATCCATTCAGCTTCATTTCGACGCAGTCAGATCCTTTGCTTTACTTAAAATTTAACATCATTCTATATAAACTTTGCGTTAAAAAAACTATTTATTTTTCAAAGCAATAACTTCATCTGCATTGGCAAAAGCCCCACCATCCGTAATTGCTGAAGAATGAAAGTAACCTGCATTTGTAAATTCCCGGATTTCTTCAATATTGGTAGAACGAAGTCCGCCACCGACCAGAATTTCAATTCTCCCGGCGGAAAGTTCAACCAGTTTTTTTAAATTTTCCTTTCCTTCGGAAACGTTGGGCTTCTGACCTGAAGTGAGAATTGTTTTAAAGCCACAATCAATGACTTTTTCCAGGGAATCTTCAAGATCATCTGCCCTGTCGAAAGCACGGTGAAAAGTACATGGAAGAGGGTTTGCCATTTCGACCAGAATTCTGTTATGCTCTGTGTGTACCTTATCATTTTCATCCAGAATTCCAAAAACAAAACCGTCTACTTTCAGAGATTTTAGTTGGAGCAGGTCCTTTTGCATCTGTTCAAATTCAGCCTCTGAATAGATGAAATTTCCTCCTCTTGGGCGGATCATTACAAAAACCGGGATGTTTATTTTTGCTCTCAGTTCTCTAGTAGTTTCAAAACCGGGGGTTGTTCCGCCTTCGCTCAGCCCGTCACACAATTCTATTCTGTCGGCTCCATTTTCAAAGGCAATTAATGCCGATTCCGGATTGAAGCATGCAATTTCTATTTTTGACATTTTTTTTTAATTTAATATTTAATCTTTTTCAAGAACATCGGCTATCAGGAATTTATCATCTTTTTTCACAACCCCTATTTTACGGTCAAAAATAGCCTTCGCTCCTTCATCTGTTATTTCCACATCGAAAACAAAGGCATTATTTCCGGAAATTGCGTCCAATTCACATTTTCCAACTCCAATATTAATCCAATCCTGTTCAGAGATCAGGAATCCGGTGTTTATTCCTGCATATTTTGTATTGAATTTATTTTTCCATTTATCCTGAAATTCCTTCAGGGTAAGGCTTCCGTCAACATCCATATCTACATTGGCAGCATCGGTTTTGTATTCATAGTAATCTTTTGTAGTGATGTCCTGCATCCTCTTCTCCTGATCAGAAATGTCTGCTTTGAAATAGCTTACAATACTTTTTTCCAGCCATTTTTTTGCTTTCTCAGCTTCAGTGGAGCTATTTACAGCAATATTTTCTTCTACGGCATTGATATCAGCATCTTTTTTGGTATTATCCTGACAGCTTACAGCCAGAAATAAGGAAACGATAATTATATTTCTCATTATTAAATCAAGTGATTATTTCAAGGCAAATTCCGGTTTTTCCAGACGGTTCCCTTTCTGATCGTATACTGCAAAATTAAATCCGTCCTGTATACAGTAAGAGCCATATTCTCCTTTTTTATTTAAAGCAATAAAACCAACCTGGATATCTTTCAGGTTTTTATTTCTTCTCCGGGCAATTTTTACAATTCTTTCTACCGCTTCTTTACAGGCTTGCTGAGGGTTTCTGCCCTGTCTCATCAGTTCAACCACAAGATGGGTTCCTACTGTACGGATCACCTCTTCGCCATGACCTGTAGCTGTAGCAGCCCCCACTTCATTATCTACAAATAAACCAGCACCAATGATGGGGGAATCTCCTACCCTTCCATGCATTTTAAAGGCCATTCCGCTGGTAGTGCAGGCTCCGGAAAGGTTTCCCTGGGCATCAAGGGCGATCATTCCGATGGTATCATGGTTTTCAATATTGGCAACCGGCTTGTATTCGCTCGTTTTCAACCACTCTTTCCATTCTTTTTCTGAATCGGGAGTAAGAAGGTTTTCTTTTTTAAATCCCTGCGATAATGCAAATTGCAGCGCTCCATCACCAACCAGCATAACATGGGGTGTTTTTTCCATCACTGCTCTTGCTACGGAAATAGGATTTTTAACATATTCCAAACAGGCAACTGAACCGATATTATAGTTTTCGTCCATAATACAGGCATCCAGCGTAACCCTGCCATCCCTGTCCGGACGACCTCCATAGCCTACACTTCTTTCAGACGGATCTGATTCTACGAGACGGACTCCTTTTTCTACTGCATCAAGGGCTTTCCCGCCTTTTCCCAGAATGGTCCATGCTTCTTCGTTTGCTTTCAGTCCGAAATTCCAGGTGGAAAGAACAATAGGTTTTCCGGCTGTTGAATGGTTTTCGGGCAGTTCTCCGGCAATCAGATCCAGTGGATTTACGGCAAGTGCCAGAGAAGCAGCAGCCGTTTTTTTGATGAAGTTTCGTCTACTTTGCATATTTGAAATATTTGACTTCCAAATTAGCAATTTTCCCGCTGGCAGAAAAGGAAAAGACCACAGAATATAGCACTGTGATCTTTAATTTTTTATTGTTATGAAATAATTTATTTTGAAATAATTGGAATTAGCAGACGATGATAACAAACACTATTTTACAGAATAGTTTCTAATTTGCACCAATTTCATCAACGAATAACCACGCTTTTGAATCTGCACCGGGGTTTCCGGCAGGAATAATACCTGCATTTTCTATTGTAAGCCTAATATATTTTGAATTCTGATTTCCTACATTGAGCTTTATTTTTCCTTTTGAATTCAAGATCTCGTTTTCCCCGATTTCTTTGATCAGTTTGAAATTTGTCCCATCATCAGAAATAAAAATCTGTGCAGATTTTGCAAGATGAATCCAGCTTCCTTTGTTTTCCAATGTATTAAAATAAACTTCTGAAAATGCTGTTTTCTGTCCAAAATCAATTGTTGCTATAACATCTTTTCCCTGGAAACCCAGCCATGTTTTACCCAACTGTCTTGTATTTCCTATAATTCCGTCTACCAGCGTAAAAGCTCCGCCAAAAGAGTAATTTTCACTCGGTTGCTGTTCCAGTGTAATTTTTTTTCCCGTTGTTTTGGAAACCGTAAATTCCTGTGAAGAAACGGCACTTTTCAGCTTTCCATCCTCAAAATAGGCAGATTTAACGGTTAAAGATTTCGAAACAGCAACAGGCCCCTGATAGATCTGTGAACTTATGGAAGGTTCTGTTCCGTCTGTTGTATATCGTATTCCCTCTGGATTTTGCGATACTGTGAGCTCATAGGCAATACCATTACTGGCCGGAAGTACTTTTCCTGAAATGTTATAAATGCTTTTGGCATAATTCACTTTCATTTTATCCAGAACTTTGAACTGCCTGATTACCCTTCCTTCAAATTCTTTATAGTTCTTAGAATCAGCAGTGCCCCATCCAACTTCCGAAAGTGCCATCAGTCTTGGGAATATCATGTATTCTACCTGCTTAAAACCGGTAATATATTCTGTCCATAAATTAGCCTGGACTCCTAAGATATATTTTGCCTGTTCTGCGTTCAGCTCTGCAGGAACAGGATCATAGGAATAGACTTTTTCTAAAGGGGTAAATCCTCCGAAAGCATTGGGTTCTGACTGTGGATCTCCCTGATAATGATCGAAATAACAATAAGCTCCCGGTGTCATTACAGCAAAATGCCCGGATTTTGCGGCTTCTATTCCACCGTTTACGCCTGTCCAGCTCATTACGGCAGCATTTGGAGCCAGACCTCCTTCAAGGATTTCGTCCCAGCCGATAATCTTTCTGCCTTTGCTGTTGACATATTTTTCAATTCTATGGATGAAATAGCTTTGTAAACCATGTTCGTCCTTCAAATTATTCTTTTTGATGAGTTCCTGGCAGTGGGAACATTCTTTCCATCTTGTTTTCGGACATTCATCTCCGCCAATGTGAATATATTGGGAGGGAAATAGCGCTATAACTTCATCCAGAACATTTTCCAGAAAGGTGAATGTTTCTTCTTTCGGGCAGAAGACATCATCAAAAACGCCCCATTTTGTAGCGGACTCAAACGGCCCTTTTGTACAGGCAAGTTCAGGATAGGCTGACAAAGCGGCCAAAGCATGACCTGGCATTTCAATCTCGGGAACTATGGTAATGTGCCTCTGTTCAGCATATTTAATAACTTCTTTAATCTGTTCCTGGGTGTAGAAATAGGGCCCATAAGGCTTTCCGTCAAAAGTATTATCAACGTAAGCACCAATCATGGATTCTTTACGTTTTGATCCGGTCTGGGTAAGCTTTGGGTATTTTTTGATCTCAATTCTCCATCCCTGATCGTCTGTAAGGTGCCAGTGAAAGGTATTCAGCTTATACATGGCCAGATAATCAATATACTGTTTCACCTCATCAACGTTGAAGAAATGACGGCAAACGTCAAGATGCATTCCTCTCCACGCAAATTTAGGATAGTCATTAATTTCCATAGCTGGAATTTCTTTATCTTCTTTATGCTCTTCAAATAATTGAATTAATGTTTGAAGTGCCAGAAAATAACCCTGATTTGTATTAGCAGTTATAAAAATTCTTTTGGAGGAAATATCAATAAGATATTTTTCTTTATGTTCAGGATCAATCGGGGTCTTTAGTTGCGGAATCGGAACGTATATCATATCAGCTCCTTCTATTTTACTGCTGTTCTGAAATTTAATCCGGGAACCAAGACGTTTTTTGAAGTATTCTGTTTCTTCTTTGGGAAGTTTATCACTCAGTATGAGTGTTTCGGGAATGATGAACTTGCCTTTCTGCATAGTTACACTTTGAGGATAAGGGATCAGATCAGGCTTCTTCTGAGCATGAAAAACGGTGGAAAAAATAACAGAACACATAAAAAGAAAACGTCGCATTTAGGTATGATTAAGGTTTTAGCTAAGTTAATTATTTTCCAAAACTCTTTGAGCATTTAACTTATTAAATAATAAATCATCTAAATTTGCAAAAAAGATACAATGAGAAAAAATATTCTATTCGCTGCAGGGTTATTATTTTCAGTTTCTGCACAGGCACAATTGATGGATATTATTAAATCTACAGTTAAGAACCAAACCGGAATTGACCTTGAAAATCCTACAAAGCCTAAAACCTCTACAACAGGTACCACAAGCACTACAACTACTACGACCTCAACTCAAAATTCTTCTGTCAATCTGGGGAACCTTACTTCAACACAGATTTCTTCAGGATTAAAGGAAGCATTGAGCCTTGGGGTAACTGATGGTGTAAAGAAACTGGCTTTAACCGATGGCTTTTTAAAGAATGAAGCTGTAAAGATTTTAATGCCTGAAAAGTTAAGAAAAATAGATACTACCCTGCGTTCTATAGGAATGGGAAGTCTTGCTGATGAAGGTGTAAAACTGTTGAACAGAGCTGCTGAAGATGCGGTAACAGAGGCTGCTCCTATTTTTACCAAAGCTATTACCTCAATGACAATCACAGATGCTAAAAATATTTTATTGGGGAGTGATAATGCTGCAACCAGTTATTTACAGTCCAAGACGCAAAGCCAGCTGTTTACAGCTTTCCAGCCAAAGGTAAAAGCTTCTCTGGGAAAAGTGGGTGCAGATACAGTCTGGAAAAACCTGATCTCTAAATACAATACTTTTACAGGACAGTCTGTAACAACGGATCTTAATGAATATGTTACCACAGAAACTATTAACGGGGTATTTAAAATGGTAGCAGATAAAGAAAGCGGGATCAGAAATACGCCGGCCATGAGAACGACTTCTATTTTACAGAAGGTTTTTGGGGCTCAGGATGGGAAATAAGTTAAAGATTAGTATTACAATCTTGATGCTATAAAATACAAAAGCTATCTCTTTTTTTGAGTTAGCTTTTTCTTTTGTATTGAAACAAAAGAAACAAAAAGTCAAGACCTGGAAATTGAAATAAAAATCAATAAAAAAACCTTGCCAGTGACAAGGTTTTTGTTTTATTAGAATTGCATTTCAGGAATTTCACCTTCAATGATCAGATCTGCTTCTGTTGATTTGATGATATGCTCTACTGAAACTCCCGGAGCCCTTTCCACAAGTTTGAATCCGGCTGGAGTAACATCCAATACCGCTAATTCTGTTACCACTCTTTTCACACAGTTAACACCTGTAAGCGGAAGGGTACATTTCTTAAGAATTTTGCTTTCTCCGGCTTTGTTCACGTGCATCATAGCAACGATAATATTTTCTGCAGAAGCTACAAGATCCATTGCGCCTCCCATTCCTTTTACCATTTTTCCGGGGATCTTCCAGTTGGCAATATCTCCGTTTTCTGAAACCTCCATCGCTCCCAGGATAGTAAGATCTACCTTCTGGCCGCGGATCATCCCGAAACTGAATGCGGAATCAAAAAATGAACCTCCTGGAAGGATCGTAATAGTTTGTTTTCCTGCATTGATGATATCTGCATCTTCTTCACCTTCGAAAGGGAAAGGCCCCATCCCCAGGACTCCGTTTTCACTCTGGAATTCTACGGAAATACCTTCCGGAACATAGTTGGCAACCAGAGTGGGAATTCCTATTCCCAGGTTTACATAGTAACGATCTTTCAGTTCTTTTGAAATTCTTTTGGCAATTTGTTCTTTTGTAAGCATAGTAAAAACTTAGACTGCAATTTAATTCTTTTCACTTGAATACAAAAGGTCTTTGTTATTCAAAATTATTAATGTTATAAGTCAAAATAATATCTCTAATTTTGCAGCATTATTTATTAAAATGAAAATACTTTTAAGATACCTTAGGCCTTACCAATGGTTAATTGTCATTTCTTTGCTTCTGGCAGCCATTAATCAGGTTTTTTCTTTGTTTGCTCCGGCTATTACGGGTAATATTCTGGATCAGTTGGTTACCCATCCTAACTTCTTTGATAAGGAAAAGTTCCTTCCGAGAAGCCTGAACGAATATTTATATGGAAGCCCGGCTTATCACGGTGCTTTTTACTTTTTAGGATTACTTATCGGAACAGCTATGGTGAGCAGAATTGCCAAGGCTTTTCAGGATTATGCGGTAAGTGTTATTACGCAAAAGTTTGGTGCAAAAATCTTTACGGATGGTTTAAAACACTCTATGGCGCTGCCTTACCAGGAATTTGAGGATCAGAGAAGTGGTGAGACTTTATCTATCCTGACGAAAGTAAGGGAGGATTCTGTAAAGTTCATTACCAATTTTATTAATATTTTCTTTGGTATTTTGGTGAGTATTATTTTCGTTTCCGTGTATGCGATCCGTCTCCATTGGTCGATCATGCCGGTATATATCTGCGGAATTTTCCTGATTGCATTTGTCACCAATTTACTGAGCAAAAGAATAAAGGGCATCCAGAAAAATATCGTTTCGGAAACTACGGCTTTAGCAGGAAGTACCACGGAAAGCTTAAGAAATATAGAAATTGTCAAGAGTCTGGGATTAACGAGTCAGGAAGTAATCCGTCTAAATAATAATACATATAAAATTCTGGGACTTGAGCTCAGAAAGGTTAAAAGCATCCGTTCTTTAAGCTTTATCCAGGGAACGATGGTGAATTTTCTTCAACAATTAATCACCCTGACCTTGTTATTCCTGATTTTTAAAAATGTAGTTACTCCCGGGCAGTATCTGTCTCTTATGTTTTACGGTTTCTTTATTTTCGGGCCGATGCAGGAGATCGGGAATATCATTATTTCTTACCGTGAAGCAGAAGCATCTCTTCAGAATTTTGACCGTTTAATGAAAAAAGATGTGGAAGAAAAACCGCTTCATCCAAAACAAATCGGTGCTATTGAGGAGCTGGAATTTAAGCATGTTTCTTTTAAACATCAATCTGCTCAGTATAAGGCTTTAAATAATATTTCTTTTGATGTTAAAAATGGAGAAACCATTGCTTTTGTGGGGCCAAGCGGTTCCGGAAAGAGTACACTGGTAAAATTGCTGGTTGGGCTTTACAGGCCTCAGGAAGGGAATATTTTTTACAATTCCATCAACGGAAAGGAATTTGATTTTGATGAATTAAGAAACCAGATTGGCTTTGTAACGCAGGATACCCAGCTTTTTGCAGGAACTATCAAAGAAAACCTACTTTTTGTTAATCCACAGGCTACGGAATCTGAGCTGGCTGTTGCTCTAGAAAAATCCAGCTGCACCGCCTTGTTACAAAGAGCTGAAAAGGGTATTGAAACTGTTATTGGAGAGGGCGGGCTGAAACTGAGTGGCGGGGAAAAACAAAGAATCGCCATTGCCAGAGCGCTTTTAAGGAAACCTCATTTATTGATTTTTGATGAAGCAACATCTGCTTTGGACAGTATCACTGAAGAGGAAATAACTTCCACTATAAAAAGTATTTCGAAAGAAAGAGAGCAAATTACCGTTCTGATTGCCCACCGCTTAAGTACTATTATGCATGCGGACAGGATCTATGTTCTGGAGCGCGGACAGGTTGTAGAAATGGGATCCCACGATAATTTAATTGCTGAAAAAGGACTATACTACGCCATGTGGCGACAACAGATCGGGGAAAGAAAAATGCTTAACCCTCAAGCATAAAAATAAAGCGCTGAATGAATTCAGCGCTTTTTTATTGTAGATTTTATTCCTATTTAAAAAGTAAAAGCTTAAACAAATTTAATCTCAGAAATTATTCTTTGCTTCTGACTGTTCTCTGCTCTATTCTTTTTTCAAATTTCTCTCCCTGGAAGATTCTTTGGATCATGATTCCCGGAATATGGATCTCGTTGGGATCTAATTCTCCCGGTTCTACCAACTCTTCTACTTCAGCAATGGTGACTTTTGCAGCGCCAGCCATCGGATGATTGAAATTTCTGGCAGAACCCTTAAAGATAAGGTTTCCGGCATAATCTCCTTTCCAGGCTTTTACAATTGAAAAATCTGCTTTATAAGCGTGTTCAAGAATATGAGGTTTCCCGTCAAAATCTTTGACTTCTTTACCTTCTGCTATTTCTGTTCCGTATCCTGCAGGAGTATAAAAAGCAGGAATTCCAGCCTGTGCCGCCCTGCATTTTTCAGCTAAAGTTCCCTGTGGAGTAAGTTCAACGTCCAGTTCTCCGGAAAGCATCTGCCTTTCGAATTCTGCATTTTCCCCTACATATGAGGAGATCATTTTTTTGATCTGTCTTTTATGAAGCAATAATCCCAGCCCGAAATCATCGACTCCTGCATTGTTTGAAATGCACGTTAAGTCTTTTACATCGCTTTCCACTAAAGCATTGATGGAGTTTTCAGGGATACCGCAAAGGCCAAATCCCCCCAGCATTAAAGTCATTCCATCATTAATTCCTTCGATGGCTTCTGTGGCATTTTTTACTCTTTTATCTATCATGAAATATTAGATTTTCTGTCGGTTAAATTTAATCATTTTTCTTAAATCTACAGTAAGCGGAAATTTATTTACTCATTTTATAAGGAAGTTCAAACTTATGGCATTTAATTCAAGAAAACTGATGCATTCAAAATTACCGTCACCTATTTGATTTCAACTTCAGGAATCAACAAATATAAAAAATTCCGGGATTTTACGGGTCTTCCTAAGTTAAACACAGTCTTATTTCTCAGTAAAATGATTTATATTTGACATTGGAAAACGACAGTTATGTAATCTAAACAAAGGATATTTAACCCCCAATCTGATAACCATTTAAATGATAATAAAAACATGAAAAAATTATTTACAACAGCAGTTCTTGCCCTGTTTCTGAGTATCAGTATAAATGCCCAGGAAAAGATCTATTTTGATGAAAACTGGGAGAAAACCACTCAGGATAAAATGGAATTTTACAGGGAAACCGCAGCCAAAGGTAAGCTTACACTAATCAAAGACTTTTATAAAAACGGAAAACTTCAAATGGAAGGCCTTGCTTCGGACCCTACACCGGGTAGTGAGGTGTATGACGGTAAAGTAACCTGGTACAACCCCGAAGGAAAAATAAACAGCACAGCAACTTTTTCCGGCGGGAAGCAGGTGGGACCTTCCCAGACTTTTGACGACAAAGGAAGGCCTCTGGAAGATCTGGTGTACAGCGCAGACGGTAACTTCAAGGGCAAATCCTATATGTATAAGAATATAGAGAATGAATCCTACTTTAACTCTTATACAGTATATGAAAGTTCCACAGAGTCCAGAACTATTGTGTATGATAACGATATTAAAGGAATCAGGTACGAAACTGTAACAGACAAGGACGGAAACAGTGAAACTAAATATTACGGTGAAAATGGCAAATATATAGGAACAAGCTCTTCTAAAAACACTGATAATAATCTTCTCGTAGAATACTATCCTAACCCTATGAGGGTTTCAAAAATTGAGAAATACAAAAATGACGGAAGTATAAAGGAAGTTGTTATTTACGGGAAAAACGGAAAAATCCTGCAGGAACAGAAAATGAACAAAAAAGACGGCTACAAAACAACATATGACGGAAACGGCAACAAAGTAGCACATCTTACCTATACCTATGATAAAGATTCTGATTCCCTGATCCCTCAGGAAGGGGAAGACCACCAGTTTATCAACGACTATTCGCTTGTTTCCCTGATCAATGTTTATAAAAACAGTTCTCTGGTTCTTAATAGGTTTTTTGACGAAAACGGAAAACTGTCTTCAGAGAAAATTATCAAGGATGATGTAACGCAGGAAATCAAATATTACACCCCGGACGGAAATCTGAAAAGCAACATCACGTATAAGGATGACCTGCCTTATAATGGTATTTTATATGAAGGAGTTACCGAGGAACATTATAAAAACGGGCTTTTGGTTTTATCTAAATTTTTCTGGGATGATAACACTCTGAGATCTGAAAAAAAGCTCAATGCCAAACAGGACGGTTATGATTCAACGGTATATAATGAAAAAGGTACGCTGTTGTTTGCCTACAGCCAGCCATTAGAAGAACCTGAAGGTTTTACCGCCCAGGTTGTTCAGTATGCTAAAGGCAAGGCGGTGAATAAATCGGTTTTTAAAGATGGTATCCTGCAAAGCGGTAAAATTAAAGTTAAGGGCGAACAGGGCATAAAAGAACTCGAACGCAGCGGAAAATGGATAATTGTAAAAGTTTACAACGCAGACGGCCAGCTTATCCAGGACGCCAAAGTCCTGGCTGACAATGAAGAAAGTGATATTTTCACGGTCATTCAGACCAGGATGCATGAGCAGTATTTGCTTGACGGTTTTGATTAGTTTTCAATTAAAAATCAAAATAGTTTCGGCCGGCTTTTCAAGCCGGCCGAAACTATTTTGATATATCATTATATTATTGTATAACAAGCTTTAAAGTGAATAATTTCCGGGTATGCACTTTTACAAAGTATACTCCTTTCGGAAGGTTTTCGTTCACCAGAGAGAAGCGTTGGTTGTTGATGTTTTTGGATTCATACAACAGCTGTCCTGATGCTGATACCAGCTCAATTTTCTCAATAGGATAATCACTTTTGATGAATGTAGGTTCTCCCGGTTTTGTAGGATTCGGGTATAAAACCACGTTTTTCTCAGTACTTTTTACTTCTTCGGCTCCCAATGTTGCGGAAGTAATCTGAAACTCTTTTCTGTTGGATACCTCGGTATAAGAATCGTTGGTAAACATCACCATGTAGTAATTCCCCGGTGTTGCAGGAAGCGCTGTTCCCTGAATGGTTTTTGTTCCCTGGGTAACTCCGTCAAAGTAAGTATAGGAAACAAAATTATCATCCGGAATCTGAACACTCTGAGGATAAATTCCCAACCAGTCCTTGATAATTCCAGGAGAATCTGTCCATGAAGCGGTAATATTTTCGCCTAATGTATAAACAGGCTTGTTGATCCATAATTCCGTGACAATATCCCCTACTTTAAAGAATACTTTGTCCCCTATTCCGGTATATCCGTCTTCAAGCAGATATTGAGCGTAATAATATCCTTTTGGAAGACCTGTAAAATTCAATGTTCCTGAAGGTGTGGATACATAGCTCCATTTAATAGATGTATTGGTTCCCGGCGTCTGCCCCATTTTGTAAATTCCTATCCAGTCTTTTACCAGATTGGGGCCGTTGCTGTAATTAACGACAACTGTTCCGCCTACAGGATAAGTATCTGCTGTAGTCTGAAGCTGTACTTTCGGGCCTATGTAGAAATTTTTTCTCGGTGTAATTTCTGTGTAGCCATTATTGGCAAAGAATCCTGCGAAGTACTGACCTTTATTGGCAAGACCATTCGGGAAAACAGCGGTTCCTGCCGTCTGTCCATTCGTATAAAGGAAGCTTTGGGAGGTTGTTGTTGCCGGTGTCTGTCCTTTTTTATAAATTCCCACCCAATCCTGCTGATTTCCGGGGCCTCCTGTATAAGTGGCGGTTATCTGTTCATTTTGGGTATATTCTGTTTTATCTAATGTAAATGTAGGATTAGAAACTACACTTCCTGTTACTTCAAACTGTTTTGCATCACTCCAGTCGCTCCATTCCAGGTTTCTGTCCCTGTAGCGTACCTTCACATAATAAATTCCGTTGGAAATAGAGTTTGCGGGAATGGTTGCCTTTGTAATATCAAGTCCGGCATTTAAATTTTTCGTTCTGTCCGGTGTTCCGTTTCCGTCCTTTCCGAACCAGTTTTCATAATCGCGGTAGAATTCTTTCTCAATTACAGAGAAATTTGAAGCCTTACTGATTAAAAACTGTGTGGTATTCAGCAGTTCTCCATTAGAAGAGGCAAAAGCACTTCCATCCAGCGTTAAAGGTAATGTTACCGGTGTAGAAAAAGTATTCGCAACAGATGGTTTTGAAGGTTTCGGCTGATTTTTATACCTGTGAAAAGTATCCACCAGTTCATTGTATTTTCTGTTATAAACTCCTCCGATTGAGTAGCATTCTATATCTACTTTTCCGGTCTGTACATCTACTTCTACGATCTGGTAGGTCCAGTCTGTCAGTGTTTTCTGCACATCATCAAAATCTTGTTCATTGGACATTCCCCAATACTGGTCCCATGCAGTTCCTCCGGAAATGATCTGGTAATTCGGGGTATCTTTTAACTGGCCTCTGTGATACAAATGGTGGTGAGCTCCCACGTGCATTAAATATTTACCGGAAGTAGTCAATAAGGGTACTGCATTGTTTCTCACCCAAGTAGAGATATCACCTACGTACTGCTCTGCCTGGTATGGTCTGTGGCTTAGAGAGATAATCCAGTCTACTGTAGGATCATCGTTTGCTTCATTCAATATCTGTGAAAGCCATGTCTGCTGTGCTGTTCCTGTATGTTCAGAACTTAAACTTACAAACAGAACATTCCCAGCCTGCTGTGCATAATAATTTTCATTTCCTGAACTGATATTTTTGTACTTAATTTCATCAATATAGAAATGGGCATAATAAGAATTCATCCCGAGGGTTCCGTACGTCTCATGATTTCCTACTGTTGTCTGGATAGGAAGATAGGGAGATAATTTGATGTTCTTTTTGAAGTGAACATTTTCATAATGGTCCAATGTTCCCACATCTACCTGATCTCCCACCATAAAAGTAAGCGCAATATTATCAGAAGGATCGGAATTGGGCCCGAATTTCTGTTTTAATTTTTTGAATGCATTTAAGGTAAGACTGTCATACCTCGGTTCTGCCTTGATCTGGTTGTCTCCCATAATCAGGAAACGTATTTTCCCATCCGCAGTAACAGGCTGCCCCGGCAAAGGAAGTGTTCTGAAATTATAAACTGATGACTCGCTGGTTCCTGTCTTTATTTTGTAGTAATATTTGGTATTTGGCTGCAAGCTGGTAATCTTTGCCGTGTGGTAATAATAGTTGTTATTATAGCCTGTATCCGAAAAAATATTGGTTGTTCCGGTAACGGTTACATTCAGATTGGCTGGAGATGTTCCGTAGATCACGGTTGTTTCGTTGTCGGAAGCTGTTTTCCAGTTGACGATCATTGAATTGGGCGTCGGATTCTGCAGGTAGGGAAACAATGCCTGCCCGAATGCCATCTGGACGGCAAAACAGAAAAAGAAGAAATAATGTTTCATAGTTGTTTACTTTTGTATAGATTTATTTCGATTTGTATATCAGATGCTAAAAAATGATCTGATTTTTTAATTTCGGGCAAAAGTAGATTTCCTATATAAACTGTGCCTGATGGGAATTTAAAAGAACTGTTAATTTTCAGGCAGATACAGCGCGAAAAAATTATAGTTTTTAGCACATTAAATATTTGGTAGAATCAAAAACTATTTTGTATCTTTGCGACCTGTTATTCAACCTCTGACGAAGAACGTGTAAGTTGCTTAGCTTTAACATTTTATTTTATTAATAATGGATTTATTAAAGTACGTACAAGACCAGTACATTACTAAAAAAGATTTCCCTGAATTCAAAGCAGGAGACACAATTACTGTGTATTACGAAATTAAAGAAGGACAAAAAACAAGAACTCAGTTCTTCAAAGGTACAGTTATCCAATTAAGAGGTACCGGAGCTACAAAAACATTTACTATCAGAAAAATGAGTGGTGATGTAGGTGTAGAAAGAGTATTCCCTATCAACATGCCTGCACTTCAGAAAATTGAAGTTGACAGAAGAGGTAGAGTTAGAAGATCTAGAATTTATTACTTCAGAGACCTTAGAGGTAAAAAAGCTAGAATCAAAGACGCTGCTTACAAGAAAAAGTAATTCAGACAACAATACATACAAAAAGAGGCTATCTAATTCAGATAGTCTCTTTTTATTTTGCATATAATCTGATGTATTAATTTCTCTGTAGTATTTCTTAAACGCAAAGTTTTAATTATATTATTTTAAGGGGGCCAAGGAAGAATCAATTAAAATTAATTCGATTAAGCGGATGGTTATCTATTACATATTTCTGCTCCTATATTATTATGTAAATATCATCCCAGTCCTACTTAATAAAATCATACAAAGCATTGAAAAATTCCGGATAGACTTCTATATGCGGAAGATGCCCTACATTTTCAAGCTCCACCAGCTTTGAACCAGGAATTTCCTGTTGTGTCTTTTTACCTAGCTCCTGGTACTGACCCATTTTAGGCTGAAGATCTTTAGGCGCCCTATCCTTTCCTATTGCTGTTCTGTCTCTTGTTCCAATAATAAGAAGTGCAGGTGTTCTGATATTTTTGAACTCATAACAGACAGGTTGGTTATAAATCATATCAGAAGTCAGTGCAGCATTCCACGCCACCTTCGGATAATCTTTATGCAGTGTCCAGCCTGCAATAAGGTCCAGCCATGGCTGATATTCTTCTTTCCATTTATTGTCGTAGTAGAATTTTAGCTGATAAGCCTTATAGGTTTCAGCAGTATTTTTCAGCTCTGATTGATAAGCTTCATCAATAGTTTGGTAGGCCGCAAATGTTTTATAATCTTCCAGTCCTATAGGATTTTCAAGGATCAGTTTCTGAACTTTTTCAGGATAAAGAAGGGTGAATCTTGTTGCTACCATCCCACCCATAGAGTGTCCCAGCACTATTATTTTATCAATTTCAAGTTTATCCAGTATGGCTTTTGTATTTTGAGCCAGTTGTGAGAAGGAAAACTGGTAACTCTGAGGTTTTGAAGATTTTCCAAACCCGATCTGATCCGGAATAATCACTCTGAATCCTTTATCTGAAAGGTCTTTGGCGGTCTTTTCCCAATATGCTCCGTTAAAATTCTTTCCATGGAGAAGCATGATCGTTTTTCCGTTTGCCTTTTTGGGCTGGACATCCATATAGGCCATTTTAAGCTCATTATTCTGAGATTTAAGGTTGATATAATGAACTTCAAAAGGATATTTATATTCAGACAGCTCTGCATCCAGGGGTTTTATCTGCGAAAACAGGAAAGTTGGTATTGCGGAAAGCATGATCATTGCCGCTGCCTTTCTGAAATATTTCATAGAAACTTTATTTGATCTAATAAAATTAAAAAAACCGCTCCAAAAGGAACGGTTTCTTGATATTATTTTTAATTTAATTTCATTTATTACGAAAACTCCACGGACTTCACTTCGCTTCTGGAAGGTAAATTCATCAGTACGATAGCAAAAAGGATCAGGATGATACCTATCCACTGTATGAAGAAAACTTTTTCACCCAGTAAAACAAAGGCCATAGTTACCGAAACCGGAAGTTCCAATGATGAAACAATGCTTCCCAATCCAAGTCCTGCATTCGGAAAACCTATATTAAACAAAATAGGCGGAACAATGGTTCCAAATAAAGCAAGAACAAATCCATATGTCCAGAATATTGAATAATTGAATGAATGAATATGCTCTGTATTTTCCGTAAAATTCAGATATAAAGACTTTAATCCATCAGAATACATAGGACCTATCTGTGCAAAAAATAAAAATCCGAATACTACAACCGCACCTCCGCAAAGCATAATGATACTTTTCCTGAACACAGGAAGATGAGTAGCCAATGTATTGGACGTAAACATAGTCATCGTATAGGATGCAGCGGCCATTAAACCCCAGAAGATCCCATGCCAATCAAGCTCAATATCCATATTAATAAGGTTTGTAGCCAATACAGTACCCACCAGTACAATAATTACAGAAGTAATTTTCCGGGCATTGGGTAATTTTTTTGTAATTATACTTTCCACTACAACACTGAACCAAACCGACTGCATCAGAAGCACAATCGCTATGGAAACATTAATGTACTGAACAGCAATATAATAGAACAGACTGGTACAGCCTAAAGATGTTCCTGCAAGCAATAACATTTTCACCTCTTTAGAACTTGGAGATGAAAGTTTTTGTTTCGATGTAATGGTCTGGATGAAATTCAAGATCAAAAGTCCTACAATCCCTAACAGAAATTGCGAAGTGGTAACTTCAGATGTGGTAAAACCATCATGATAAGCCATTTTTACAAATGTAGCCAGCATTCCGTATATACTGGCCCCAATCCCTACGAATAAAACTCCTTTGAGTATATTTTTCTTCTTCATAATTTTTTTAACAGCCTGCAAAGTTACAACATAATAATTTAAATATCCGGGACATTGGTATGATAGATAAATAAAATCGCCGCAAGCTTTGCTTGCGGCGACTCTCAGATAGAGATTATGTAAATTATTATTTTTTAACAATTACTTTGGAAGTAGCATCAATACCAAGACCTTTAACTTTTACCATATAGGTTCCGTTTACCAGGTTACTTGTAGAAACTGCTTTTTTAGCTTCCGGTGAAATTTTGTCTTCCGAAGAAACCAGTTTTCCGGACATATCATAAATTTCCAGACTTACTTTTCCAATAGTACTGCTTGGGAAGTTGATATAAAACTCATTTTTCGCAGGATTTGGATAGATAGAAATCTTGTTCTTGGCAATCTGTACGTCTTCTGTTGAAAGTGCAGAACAGCCTTCAGGAAGAGTAAAACTTTCAGTCTGGTCGTTGATATTAAGTTTAGCTCCGGCTGAAGCCCCAGTTCCCAGACCTCTCTTGGCAAATACCCTCCAGATCATACATTTATCCTGTCCTCCTGTTAATGCAAGTTCAGCCTGAAGGATAGCATCTCTTCCATCAATAAAAGTAGGGTTACATGCTTGCAGTTTCAAGGCATTAGTTACCAATTGAAGTACTCTGGAACTTCCGTTTGTTGTATTGGCTGTTACATCAGAAGAGTATCCATATCTTTCAACGTATTTCCAATGCAGATCCCATAACATGGTAGCCCATACAAAACCAATTGAATGAACATCAGGTACGATATTTCCACTTTGGTTCGTATATTCCATACCGTTTGTATCTCCATAAGTATAGTCATTAATCGTAAAATCAGGAGAATACTTTGCCGGTCTGATTCCTCCACCTGACGGAGTTTGCCCCGCAGCGTAAGTAGCCATTCCTCTAGGAACTGATGCATTATCACCAGGTCTGTTGGTTACCATAAGAGCGAAGAAATCTGACCATCCTTCTCCCATCTGTTCTTTACTTGAACTTGAACTTAAACAAGTATAGCCGTTTCCTGTTAATCTGTTAGAAATTCCATGTCCGTATTCGTGGGTTATGATCCCATTATCGAAACTTCCGTCTGGAGTTATACTTGTAGCAGGATCATCTTTTAAAGTTACATTAACTGTTGTGCTTGCTGCAAGCTGGCTTTTAATATATTCTCCTTCAGGATTAAGGATAATCACTGACGGGATAGTAATTGTAGCATCTGTCCCTGACATTTGTGAAGGGAAGTTTGTAGCCGCTGTATGATTATAAATAATAGCACCTATAGCACCTGCATCCTGTGCATTCTTTACTTTTAATGTGAAAGGGCAGTTTGTACCACCTCTTTCCATTAATCCGATTTTTCCGGTAAGAGATCCTGCAGGAAGTGCTGTACAGCCATCAATTACTGAAGCAAGCTGAACGTTACCTGTAACTCCCGTAGCATCTAATGCAGGACCAAACTGAGCAGTTCCAACTGTTGGATTTCGGCTGGTAGCTGCACTTGGAGCATTATAATAGAATAATTGATTTACTGCGGACCATAAATACATCTGCATGGTAGGCCTGTTTCCGTCTGAAGGAGTTGCAAAGTTTGCATTGTTGCTGCCACCTCCATCTTGTGCTTCAGCCTTTACATAATCATTTCCAACACCTCCGTTTGCAAAATTATTCTGTTGGAAGTTTCTTGCCGATTCTGTAAATCCAAATTTATAAAATATATCGTGTACTCTGTTATTTACATAAAATAAATTGGTAATGGAAGCATTTTGATTGCTACCGGGATCGGAATGAATATTAAAAGGGAAATCAAAACTTCTGGACGCTCCTCCTTCTGCTGATACACCACTATTAATACCTCCTGTATCTTCATATGCATGAACATTATTACCCCTTGTTGAAGTATAATGGGTTGTTCCGTCAGAATGCCATCCTTCCGGTGAAGACGTCAACATCCAAGGATTTGAAATAAGAGACCTTCCTCCGAATGTAGGAGCTTCTATAGGGAAAGGGAATACATTATATGAAGCATTATCAGGTGCTAAAAAAGCAGTAGCAGCATTTGAAGTATTTACAGGGCCTATAAGATTATTCTTAGCAAAGCTTTCATGGTCATCATGGGAATAAGCACCATGCTCAAAATTACATGATAAATTTAAATCAAGTTTACTGATAATCTCCCCTGTTGAAGCATTTACCAGGATATTCCAATAGCTTGCAGACTTCGGCTCTCTTAAAGAGTATTCATAAGCAAGTTTAAGATCTCCTTTATCCTCGACATACACTAACCTTTGTTTAGCTGCTCCGGATACAGGCTCAGATTCAGAAAAGCCTATAATAGGCAGATTTGAAATTTCATCTTTTCTTAAATCTTTTGCAATGGATTGAAGTGCATTAAATTTAGTAACAGTTGCAATTTTTGGAGCTGATACAGAATAATCTTTCACAAAGTTATCCGTGTAATAAACTATTTTATTATCTTTTACAAGTGCTGTTCCTACTGAACTATATAATGGCAAACCATTATACATCTGCTGGAACTTTACAACCTGTCCATTCATTGATGTGGAATTATCAATATTGTCAATGGTAAAGTTGGTAAGATCGTTCTTTTTATATTCTCTAATCTTATTTTGAGAAATATAATCTTTAACTAGCTTCTCATTATCTTGTGAAAATAAAGTAGAAGGAAATACTGCGAATGCAGCAAATAAAAGAGGTAGAGTTATTTTCTTCATTTTTACTAATAAAGTCGCTAATTTACAAATAATTCACAATTAATATAATTTTTCAGGGTATTATTTCAAAAATAAAATATTTTATCACAAAATCTATCATTCATACCACTTTTACCATTTCCTCAAATAAGCTACTACAGGCTATTACAATAAAAAACTCTGCTTAAAGAGTAAAGAATTATTTATCCCATTGTTTCACAGAATAGTTTTTAGTTGGAAAGTTTTTAAATTACAGTTAATAAAAAAAGCCGCTCAAATGAGCGGCTTCATATTATAAATGGTTCAAGGATTATTTACCTTCTTCCATTTTTCTTTTCAATTCTGCTAATGCATCGATATCTCCAAGAGTTGATCTTTCTTCATTGTTTGAAGAAGAAGACACATTTCTAGAAGAAACTTCTTTCATGTTTTTCTTCTCTTCGTCTCTGAAGATTCCTGTATGAGAAACTACTACTCTCTTGAATTCTTTGTTGAATTCAATTACTTTGAAATCAGCCTCTTCACCTTTCTTGATTTTAGATCCATCTTCTTTCTCTAACAATCTTGACGGGCAGAAAGCTTCAACTTCAACGTCTTCAAACTGTACAGAAGCTCCTTTATCGTGAACTTCTACAGCTTTACCAGCGTGGATAGTACCTTCAGCATATTTAGTTTCGAATTTATCCCAAGGGTTTTCAGTTAACTGCTTGTGACCTAGAGATAATCTTCTAGCCTGGATATCCAATTCAAGAACGATAACGTTTAATTTATCACCTACTGCACAGAATTCAGACGGGTGCTTGATTTTCTTAGTCCAAGAAAGATCAGAGATGTAGATTAATCCGTCGATACCTTCTTCCAACTCTACGAATACACCAAAGTTAGTGAAGTTTCTTACAGTTCCTACATGCTGAGATCCTACCGGATACTTAGCTTCGATGTTTTCCCATGGATCTTTAGATAACTGCTTGATACCAAGAGAAATTTTTCTTTCTTCTCTGTCTAGTGTTAATACTTCAGCTTCTACTTCATCACCTACCTTCACGAAGTCTCCTGCAGATCTTAAGTGAGTAGACCAAGACATTTCAGAAACGTGGATTAATCCTTCTACACCTGGAGCGATTTCTACGAATGCACCATAGTCAGCAAGAACTACTACTTTTCCTTTTACTTTATCACCAACTTTCATGTCAGCAGAAAGAGCATCCCAAGGATGAGCTTCTAGCTGCTTCATACCTAACTGGATTCTTGTTTTCTCATCATCGAAATCAAGGATAACAACTTTTACAGTCTGTCCGTCTTCAAGGATTTCAGATGGGTGGTTCACTCTAGACCAAGAAAGGTCTGTAATGTGGATCAATCCATCAACACCTCCTAAGTCGATGAATACACCGTAAGAAGTAATATTCTTAACAGTACCTTCAAGAACCTGACCTTTTTCAAGCTGAGCGATGATTTCTTTTTTCTGACCTTCGATATCTGCTTCGATCAATGCTTTGTGAGATACTACTACGTTTTTGAACTCAGGGTTGATTTTCACAACTTTGAATTCCATAGTTTTACCTACGAACTGATCGTAATCTTTGATTGGCTTAACATCAATCTGAGAACCTGGTAAGAATGCTTCGATTCCGTGTACGTCAACGATCATACCTCCTTTAGTTCTAGACTTAACAAAACCGTTAACGATTTCTCCAGTTTCGTGAAGTTCGTTTACTCTATCCCAAGCTTTAAGCGTTCTTGCTTTTCTGTGAGATAATTGTAATTGACCAGTTTTGTCTTCTCTTCTGTCAACCATTACTTCTACATCATCACCAACTTTCAATCCTGGGTTGTAACGGAATTCGTTAAGAGAAATAACACCTTCAGATTTGAAATCGATGTCAACGATAGCTTCTTTGTCAGTTAATCTTACAACTTTACCAATGATAACATCGTTATCGTTAAGGCTGCTTAGAGATCCGTTGTAGATTTCTTCTAGATCGCTTTTTTCTTTTCTTGCATCTGCATCAAGACCTGATTCGAATGAATCCCAATCAAATTGTTCTGGTGCTACGTTTTGGTTTAATAAAACCTCTGCTGAATTTGTCTCTTTTGACATTTTCTAATAAAATTTGTATTCCTTCTTTTTTAACGGTCTGAATAAATGCGGATTAAAAAATACGGAAGTAATTAATTATAAGTAATTTACTCTTCAAACCTTTTCGCCACAAAAGTGGGTGCAAAGATAGGAATTTTATTTGAAATTAACAAAGCTTTTCTGTTCCCTCAATTATTTCTTAAACTACTGAATGTCAGTCTTAAATTCATTAAAAGATTGAAAAATTCAAGGATTAAAAAATTAAATGAACTGAAACAAATACTGATAAACCCTGAAACTTTTAACCTTGCTTCCAATTAATCCCCAATCCCTGCCACCTACGATCTGCAACCTATTAAATTCACTACCTTTGCAAAATGGAATTAGAATCAATTTATCAAAAACTGCAGATTCAGGATATGAATCAGATGCAGAAATCTACTTATAAAACCTCAGAAAATAATACCGATGTTGTTTTGCTGTCTCCTACAGGTTCGGGAAAAACACTTGCTTTCTTATTTCCTGTCCTCCGAAACCTCAAAAAGGACGTTTCAGGAATTCAGGCATTGATTTTAGTTCCGGCAAGAGAATTAGCCTTGCAAATTGAGCAGGTATTCAAATCAATGGGAACAGATTTTAAAGTGTCTGTATGTTATGGCGGACATGATAAAAAAATTGAGGTCAATAATCTCATTGAAGCTCCGGCAGTCCTGATCGGAACTCCGGGACGTGTGGTTTATCATTTAAGGAATAATAATTTTGATCCTAAGACCATTCAGACTTTGGTTCTGGATGAATTCGACAAAGCTTTGGAACTCGGTTTTCATGAAGACATGGAATTTATCACCGGAACATTAAAGGGTCTTTCACAGAGAATTTTAACCTCAGCAACAGCAATGGATGAAATTCCAGCATTTACAGGATTAAAAGATGAGAAGATCATTAATTTCTTAAAACTAAATGAAGTAAAACCGGACATTCAATTGCGAAAAGTAATGACCATTCCAGAAGAAAAACTGGATACTTTATTTAACTTAATCTGCAAGATCGGGAATAAAAGAACACTGATTTTCTGTAACCACCGTGAAGCTGTAGACCGTATTTCCGAGCTTTTAAGAGAAAAAGGGATCGCCAGAGAAACCTTCCACGGAGGAATGGAACAGGATGAGAGAGAACGTGCCCTTTTGAAATTCAGGAATGATTCTGCAAGGATCTTAATTACCACAGATCTTGCTTCACGAGGCCTGGATGTTCCCGAAGTAGAATCTATTGTTCACTACCAGCTTCCCCCGAAGGAAGACGCTTTTATCCACAGAAATGGCCGTACCGCAAGAATGAACGCGAAAGGTTTTGCCTACCTGATTATGACCGAAGATGAAAACTTTCCTTTCATTAAAAGCAACACACCGGAAGAAAGTGTAGCCGGTTTCAATAAAGTTCCGGAGAGAACCCCTTTCCAGACAATTTACATCAGTGCCGGGAAAAAAGATAAGGTAAATAAGGTAGATATTGTAGGTTATCTTATTAAAAAAGGGGAACTGCAGAAAGAAGATATCGGCATTATTGAAGTGAAGGATACTACTTCTTATGTGGCAGTTGCCAGAAATAAAACAGTTGCTGTTTTAAAAAAGTTAAGCACTGAAAAGCTGAAAGGTAAGAAAGTGAAAATGGAAATTGCTTATTAATATGAACCATTAAGCTATTTCAAGCTTTTAGGAATATGAAGAGAAGTTCAAATCGGGCTTCTCTTCTTTTTTAAATCTTTATATACAAAAAATAGGATTACTTCACTCCTCTTACTTTAGTCGGTAAAGTATAAACAGATTTTGAGGCTGTGATGAAGAGAATATCATTGTTCTCCCCTCCAAAAGTGACATTCGAAGTCCAGTCTTCTTCAATAGGAATATGATAAAGTTTCTTTCCGTGGCGGTTGAAAATATGTACTCCCTTTCCGGTTAAATAAAGATTTCCATGTTTGTCCAGAGCCATACCGTCTGAGCCCATTTCGCAGAAGAGTTTCTTTTCAGACAACTTCCCTTCTCCAAGAATATCATACACATAAGTTTTTCCGTCATCAATATCTGAAATATAAAGTTTTTTAAAGATTTCGCTTCCAATAATCCCGTTAGGCTGTACAAAGGTGTCCAGTTTAACAGTTTGACCTTCTTTAGTTCTGTAATAAAGGCTTTTATGAGGAATTTCCTGTTTAAAATCTACCCAGTAATCTCTTTTATATAAAGGATCCGTAAAATACATTCCTCCGGAAGAATCATTCCATACATCATTAGGCCCATTCAGCCTTTTTCCCTGAAAACCTTTCAGGATTACTTCCACTTTTTTATCTTTTGAAATTTTCCAGATTTCTCCCTGATCATCAGAACAGGTAATGAGATTTCCGTCCTTATCAAAATGAGTTCCGTTTGCACGGCCTGTTTTTCCTAAAAACTCAATAATTTTATTCGTTTTCCAGTCCCAGTAATAAATTTTGTCATTAGGCTGATCCGTAAAATAAACATTTCCCTGTTTATCGGAAGACGGCCCTTCTGTAAAACTGAACTGGTCCGAAACCTTTTCCGGCTGTACATCTCCATAAAACATTTTGCTGTAATTTACTGATTGACAGTTTATCAATGCGAAAACCAAACCAATTACACCTATTTTGCCTGTCTTTTTCATGCCTCATTTATTTTAAAGACTGCAAGTTACAATATCAGGGATAAGATTCAAACTTATTTATTCATTTTGATACAATATACTTCAAAACAATGAATGTCCTCTTTGTCCTATTTTTGAAGCAGATGGTGTTAGTTAAAAAATAGTTTTATCCGGACCTTTGCTACAGTAAGATCAACGCTATTTTCTTTTTTTAAACTGATTGAAAAATTCATTGATCCTGCTACAGAATATCACCTTCATACTTTTTTTAACTCAGTAAAAGTACCGCAATGAGTGCAGAATCAGGCAGCGACAAATTTATAGGAATTGAAAATGAAACGTTCAGAAATTCAGTGGGAACCATGGATGAAACGGGAAAGCGTAAATGGGTCTTCCCACGAAAACCAAAAGGAAAGTATACCAACTACAGGAATTATGCAAGCTATCTTATGCTGGCTGTATTTTTCGGGCTTCCATTTGTAAAGATCAACGGCAATCCTTTTCTTCTGATCAATGTGATTGACAGACGTTTTTTCATCCTCGGACAACCTTTTTACCTGCAGGATTTCTTTATCCTGGCATTGGGAGCAGTAACTTCTGTGATTTTCGTTATGCTGTTTACGGTAGTTTTCGGGCGTATATTCTGTGGGTGGCTGTGTCCGCAAACCCTTTTCATGGAAATGGTATTCCGAAAAATAGAATACTGGATAGAAGGTGACAGAAATAAGCAGATGAAACTGGACAGACAGGAATGGAATGCTGAAAAAATAAGAAAAAGAATATTGAAATGGTCCGTTTTTGCAGTTATATCATTAATCATCACCCATTTCATGTTCATGTACATTGTAGGATATGAAGAAGTATACCGGATTATGAGCGAAGGACCGGAAGCCAATTCCGTAAAATTCCTTGTGATGCTGTTTTTCACTATGACCTTCTATTTTGTTTTTGCCTGGCTCCGCGAGCAGGTTTGTACTTTGGTATGCCCGTACGGAAGGCTTCAGGGAGTATTGATCGACAAACAGACCATCAATGTTTACTATGATTTCAAAAGAGGGGAAAACCGTTCAAAATGGAGAAATAATGAAGACAGAAAGGCTACAGGCAAAGGAGACTGTATCGATTGTCATCAGTGTGTCGTAGTTTGTCCTACAGGCATTGATATCAGAAACGGGCAGCAGCTGGAGTGTGTAAACTGTACAGCCTGCATAGATGCCTGTGATGAAGTTATGGATAAGGTAGGTTTACCTAAAGGACTGATCCGGTATGCTACGGAAGCTGAAATTGAAAACCGGGAAAGTTTCAGGTTTACATCAAGAATGAAGGCTACTACAATATTTTTGGCACTGCTGATCGGGTTTTTAGGATTTCTGATGCATGACCGCGGATCTATGGAAGCCAAATTCATCAAACCGGCAGGTTCCACATTCTTCATTAAAGACGGTAAGATCACCAATACTTTTATTTATACTCTTTTAAACAAATCGAACGAGAAAAAGATCCTTACCATTAAAGTAATAAGCCCTGCTCATGCAGAGATTACCTATTTCGGTGATGAAAAAATTGTCCTGAAGGGTGATGAAATTATGAAAGGAAACATCAATATCACTTTTCCTGAAGAAGATATCAAGTTTTCCAAGCAGAATATGGTGATTGGTGTTTTTGATGAAAAAGGAGAAATGCTGGATTCGTTTGAGACGACGTTTGAGGGACCGTTTAAACTGTTGTTGTAGAAAGGTCAAGAATTAAGAGCCAAGAACCAAGATATTAGATGCCAGATATCAGATGTCAGATGTCAGATTTGAAGTAAGAAATTTTAATATACAGGATTGATATGCATCTATTGAAAACGGGATATATATCTGTTATCTTAAATTTTAATCACCTCTTCCAGCTTCCCTCTCCCATCCATCAACTTTAAGCTTTATATTTTCTCATAAACTGAGTAGGCGTCATTCCGGAGCTTTTCCGAAATACCCTTACAAAGTAGGAATACTCTTCATAGCCCAGCCTGAATGCAATTTCTATGAGGCTTTCATCAAGGTACATCAGCATTCTTTTGGCCTCCAGCACTACTCTTTCCGTGATGATATCAGTTGCTGTTTTCTGAACAACGGTTTGTATAATTCTGTTGAGATGTTTTGGAGTGATTCCTAACAGCGATGCATAATAGGAAATGGATTTCTGAGTAGTAAAATGCTGTTCCATCAGATCTTCAAAATCCTGGTAATGTTTAAAATAAGAAAGGCTCGCGGAAGAGGAATGCATATCAACATTTTTTGAAAAGAGCCTTGTAGCATTTATGAAAATCTGGGACATCAGGGACAGAATAAATCCTTCTTTCATCAGATCCTGAGCCTGATATTCTCGCTCTAAATCCTGGAATAAGCCGGTATTTTTTATCATCTCATCAGGATCGAGCTGTAGTTTTCTGGGAAAAGATACGGAACCGAAAAACGGAAAGTTCCTCAATTTCTGGTTGACATAGTGCATCTCGTAAAATTCCTGTGAACAAAAGAAAATATATCCGTCAATATCTTCCGAAAGCTCCCAGCTGTGAATCTGTCCGGGGGAAAGAAAGAAAAGACTTCCCTCTGAAACATCATATCTCTGGAAATCAATCTCATGAATCCCTTTTCCTTTGGTGAAAAGAACAGCGGCATAAAAATCATGACGGTGCGGCTTCTCAATATGCTGATGGCCTACAACCAGATGTTCTTTCATGGTATTGAAATAAAAGTCTGACGTATTCCTGCCGGACTGGAAAAGTTCCATATGAAGAACGGAGATAAAGTTCATTACAGATCGAGGTTATTGTATAAAAGTACTGTAAAAAGAGAAAAAATACAAGCAGTAAAAAATATCAATGAAAATTTTTCTCTTCATATAAACCCTTCAGAAAAGATATTTACCCTTGCATATTTGCATCCGAGTTTAAAAAATTTTTATCTTTGGCTTTTAGGATTTGTAAAATGAAGATAAACTTAGCTGACAAACTGTATTATTCCATAGGAGAAGTTGCAAAAGCTTTTGATGTAAATACTTCACTGATACGTTATTGGGAGCAGGAATTTCCTATTATTAAACCTAAAAAAAATAAGAAGGGCAACCGCTATTTTACCCCTGAAGATATCAAAAATCTACAGATGATCTACCATCTGGTAAAAGAAAAGGGCTATACACTGGATGGAGCAAGGATTGCTTTAACCACCAACAGCAAAATTTCTGAAACCGTTACCATCATTGACCGTCTTGAATTTATAAAAGCCGAACTTCAGAAGTTGAAGGCTTCTTTGGCAGACAGAGATTCTGAATAATTTCAGATCTTTATTTTATTAACCACGGATTTGCTGTTCATAATTCAACAAGTATAACATAAAAATCTGTGGAAATCCGTGAAATCTGTGGTTAAAATCCCGTACAGGCTCTGTATTAAAATCATTTCAATCTTATAATACTACTCATTTCTGTTTACTTACATAAAGATTTTCCTCTCAATAAGTATAATTGTACTATATTAAAAAATCACTCTAAGGACATTTACAGAATAATCCTATCCCTATTTCTTCAAATAATTCTATACAATATGTACACAAGTGTAATTTAAAAATCATTTGAGTGAATTTATTGTACAAAACAATACTTTTTGTATTTCACCATTGCTTCGTACTTATTTTTATGAATAAGTTTACCTTATGATGAGAAAAAACTATTACCGGAAACTGGCATTCATGGGAATGCTGCTGATTGTGCTGTTTGCTTTTCAAAAGTACACCAGCAGGGAAAAAGAAGATTTTCCCAAACTAAAATTTATTACGGCAAGTACTGTCCCTCTAAACCTGGATGATTTTAATCCCAATGATCTGGATGCAAAACAATGGAGGAATTTAGGATTTTCAGAAAAACAGGTCTCCACTATTCTTAATTATAAAAAAATTGTAGGAGGTCAGTTTTCTTCAAAAGAACAGCTCAAAAAATGCTATGCCATTTCTGCTGAGAAATTTAATGAACTGGAGTCTTTTATCCTGCTCCCTGAAAATGGGAAAAGCAAACGTTTTGAAAAATTCGGAAATACGGAGAAAAAAGAAATCAATGTTTCCAAAAAATTCAATCCGGATGGACTTTCTGCTTCAGAATGGATAGCGATGGGCTTCAGTGAAAAACAGGCGGAAGCTATTTTAAAGTATAGGAATTATCTGGGCGGAAGCTTTGTGAGCAAGGAAAAATTCAGAGAATGTTTTATTATTTCTTCAGAGAATTACAGCAAACTTGAACCTTATTTACTGCTTCCTGCAAAAACGCCTGATAATTTCAGAAACTCAGGTGGCCAGTATGCCATAAAATCCAGCATACAATATCATCCATTTGATCCTAATACATTAGATTTGAATGGCTGGAAAGCTTTGGGATTTTCTGAAAAACAAGCCAGTACCATTGTCAATTACCGGGACAGAAATCTTAGAGGAAGTTTCAAATCACTTGAAGATATCAAGAAATGTTTTGTTATTTCCCAGGAAAAATTCCAGGAGCTGAGTCCTTATATTAAACTCAGCGCAATTGCAAATACAGTTCAAAAACAGGAAACCGATTTTTCTAAGATGGATCTTAATACCATCACGTTCAAGCAGCTTCTGGAATTCGGGCTGGATGAAAAAAGCGCAGGATCAATAATTGGATTTCGCAGAAAACTGGGTGGATTTGTCAATAAACAGCAAATTATGGATACGTACAATATTGATAAGGAAATGGTTCAGAAACTGATCTCCACGTGCCAGCTCGATACATCGAATGTTGCTAAATATACGCTGACCGATGCTCCCGAAGAATGGCTCAAAAACCATCCTTATTTTAAATATTCTGCTGATAAGATCGTCTTTTACCGTACAAGCAATTTTACGGATGCAAAAATCTGGAAAATGCTGAAACTGAAACCTGAATATGAAGCAAGGATGAAACTTTATATCAAATAATTATAAGTTGCGGGTTTCGGGTTACAGGATTCAGGTTTATTAGTCAACTGATAGTGGTAAAACCGGTTAAACTACGTATCCCGAAACCCGAAACGATTTAATCTACGGTTTTACTGGAGTCTAAAACCTGAATATGAAGTGAGGATGAAACTTTATATCAAATAATTATAAGTTGCGTGTTTCGGGTTACAGGATTCAGGTTTATCAGTCAGTTGATAGTGGTAAAACCGGTTAAACTACGTATCCCGAAACCCGAAACGATTTAATCTACGGTTTTACTGGAATCTGCAAGCAGCGTATTAAGTGCATTGAATTCTTCTTCTGTAAGATCGCGCCATTTTCCAACCGGAAGATCCAGCTTGATGTTCATGATGCGGATACGTTTCAGCTTTTTTACTTCATACCCGAGAAATTCGCACATTCTGCGGATCTGCCTGTTCAGTCCCTGGGTAAGAACGATACGGAAAGTCATATCATCAATCTTTTCCACTTCACATTTTTTAGTGACTGTGTCCAGAATCGGAACTCCATTCCTCATCTTTTCAAGGAATTTGGGAGAAATAGGTTTGTCTACACGAACAATGTATTCTTTTTCGTGGTTGTTTCTTGCCCTGAGGATCTTGTTTACGATATCGCCATCACTCGTCAGCAAAATGAGGCCTTCACTGGGTTTATCAAGCCTTCCTATCGGGAAAATCCTTTTTGGGTGGCTGATATAATCTACAATATTGTTTTTCTCACGTTTTGTATCTGTAGTACATACAATTCCTACAGGTTTATTAAAGGCAATATACACGGGTTTATCCTGAGGTTCGCGGATGGGCTTCCCGTCTACTTCCACAAGGTCTTCATCAGAAACTTTTGTACCCATTTCAGGAACTTTCCCATTGATTGTTATCCTTCCTTCCTCTAAAAGTTTATCTGCAGCTCTTCTTGAACAGTAGCCTACTTCTGATAAATATTTATTGATACGCGTTTTTTCCATTAGTCTTCTCCGTAACCTGTATAATTTTTATTACTGAAAACAGTAATTCCATAACTTAATCCGATAAAAAAGCCGTTAGATTTTCCATTCAGCTGATATCCTTCGAAAATAATTCCTCCTTCCTGGCTGAGTCTTTTGGAATAGGAAACCATCATTCCAAGCCTGACTCCCCAAAATTCAGAATCTGAAATGGCGGAATGATTAAGCTGTTTTCCATAATTCAGATCAATATAAAAAGGACGGTCTCCCGGGCTGAATATAATCTTCGGCTGGATCATCCAGTATACCAGATGGTAGTTATCTTCTATAAAACTGTATTTAAATCCTGTTCCGAGTGCAAAGTTAGGAAGAAAATTGTAACCTCCTACTGCGGTCATTCCATAGGTGATTTTACCGGTTCTTTTGGGTTCAATATATTGTGAATCGGTAAGCTGATTATCTCTGTTCTGAAGATTAAACCCTACATTAAGTGCCGGATTGAAGTAAAAATCCATTTTAATTTTTTTATTTTCAGTTTCCTGTGAAAAACACATTACTGAAAATAAACAACCTAAAAGTAAGAGGTAATTTTTTATCATAGACCTTCAAATCTGTATTCGTTCTCTAAAAAGTCAGACGTTGCATTTTCTATTGTATATTCCCCGATTTTTGTACGCCTAAGCTGTGTAAGATACGCTCCTACTGCCAGTTCCTGCCCGATATCGTGAGCCAGGCTTCTGATATATGTTCCTTTTGAGCATCCTACTGTAAAGCTGACTAAAGGAAGAGCAATTTTAATATCTTTGATATAGAAAACAGTCGTTTTTCTCGACTTCATTTCTACCTCCTCTCCTGCTCTCGCCAGGTTATAAGCTCTCTGTCCGTCTATTTTTATTGCTGAATATACCGGAGGTTTCTGTTCTATTTCGCCAACGAATTTTTCAAGGGTTTCCCTGATCTGCTCTTCGGTAACGTGAGTAATATCCTGATGAAGGATTTCCGGCTTTTCGGTATCATAGGATTCTGTCTGAATCCCTATTTTAATTTCTGTCCAATATTCTTTGGGAGCATCCTGGATTTCGGGAATTTTCTTTGTGAATTTTCCGCAGCAGACAATCAGCAGACCTGTTGCTCTCGGGTCTAAAGTTCCGGCATGGCCTATTTTAAATTTCTTGGGAAGATTAAACTCTCTTTTGAGTTTATATTTCATTTTATTGACAGCCTGGAAAGAGGTCCAGTCCAGAGGTTTGTCCAATAAAAATACATATCCTGATTGCAGTTCTTCGGCTGTCATTATTCTAATATTTCCGTGATACTTACCAGACTTGGTAACTTATTGACTTTCTGCTTACAATCAGGGCCGTTTTCTACGTTGACAAAACATTTTTTATCACCCATGAAATAATATATATTCCGGAAAGGATATACTGAATTATTTGGAGTGATATTCACTGTATAATTTTCCGGTAAATTAAATTTATAGCTTGTTTTGCTCACCGATGTGATCTTTTGACGGTAGCATTTCCCTTCCTTGTCATATTCCATGAAAGGTTTATGGTCCAGCTTTTCATCCGGTACAAGTTCTTTACAGATCAGCAGATCTTCGGCTGTATTTTTGTCTTTAAGCTCAACGAAGAACTCTATTCTCTCTTTTGTGCCGTTCTTTACAAACAGTGTATGGGCAGGCGTACAGGAAACTATTAAACCGGAAAAAGCCAATATCTTTAAAATATTACTTTTCATACTTTTATTTAAAGAAATAGAAATAAATCAACAGGGCAATTCCTACAAAGATACGGTACCAGCCCCACGGCTTGAAACCGTATTTGTTCAGTACCCCGATGAATGCTTTAATGGCAATTAACGCTACAATAAATGCTACAATATTTCCTATCACAAAAACCAGAATATGATCCTGGGATGCCATAATCATCTCATATCCTTTTTGCGGATGTCCGGTCTCTTTACCCCATGTTTTAAGGAAAACGGAATATACGGTTACTGCCAGCATCGTTGGAACTGCCAGAAAGAAAGAAAATTCTGCCGCTGCTTTTCTCGTTAATCCCTGCGACATCCCTCCAATGATCGAAGCAGCACTACGGCTGGTTCCCGGCATCATAGCAAGGCATTGCCAGAAACCTATTGTGACCGCTTTTCTTATCGTAATTCCTTTCTCATCGTCAATTTTAGGATTTTTGAACCATTGGTCCGCAAAAAGCAAAACTACTCCTCCCAGCACCAATACGGAAGAAATGGCAATCTGGTTTCCGAGAACGGCTTCAATTTTATCATCAAATAAATAGCCTAAAACTAATGCAGGAACAACCGCAAAAGCAAGTTTATAATAAAACTGGAGATTTTTAAGATCAAAGAATTTTTTCCAGTAAGCCACTACAACAGAAAGAATAGCACCAAACTGAATAGACACCTGGAACATTTTGAGAAATTCATCATCCTGCAACCCCATAATATTGGCAGCAAAGCCCATATGCGCCGTAGAAGAAATAGGAAGATACTCTGTAAGCCCTTCGATAATAGCAATAATGATTGCTTTAATTAAATCCATATTTTGTGTATATAAAAATTTAAAGATTAAAAGATTTTGAAATTCAGAAAATCTCCAAACTCCTCAATCCCTTAATCTCTAAATAAAGAATGTAATAATTATTTTCTTTTTAAAATAGCGTAAACTTCTATTGCAAAGCCTATCACTATAAACAGTGGTGCAATTCTGATCCTGCGGATGGAAAAAATACCGTCATTCCATGAATTGGGATCAAATTTACCATCTACCGTGTTAGCATCCGCCCCCATCATCAGCAGGAATCCTACTACGATAAAAGCCAGCCCTATCAGCATCCACCTGAAGTTCTGCTGCCCGAAATAAAAGGTATTTTCCTGTGTTACCTCGGTTTCCTTGCCAAAATCTGAAGCGGCAAATTTATTTGTTTTTTTGCTCATTATTAAGAGTAATATAAATCGTCAACGTTTGATTTTAAGAATCTCCATGTAGCGAAAATGGTACTTAAAACAGATATAAAAATTCCTACACCGAGTACGAGAACAATCAGCCAGAAGTATTGGTTGTTATCCTGCACGAAAGCTGAACCGATCTGGCTTGTAAAATAATACCAGACACCTCCCAATGCCAGAAGCCCGATCACAGAACCGATGGCACCCAGAATAACAGCCTCAATGATAAACGGCTTAAGGATAAACCTTCTTTTTGCCCCTACCAGCTGCATGGTTTTAATGATAAATCTTTTGGAGAATATCTTCAGACGGATTGAATTGTTGATTAAAACAACCGCCAAAACCAGGAATAAAACGGAAAAACCTAATATCCATTTCAAAATTCTGCTCAGGTTATTGTAAACATCTACCATCAGGCTGCTGTCATTCTTAACGTCTACAATACCCGGAACGGCTTTCAGTGCTTTGATGGCTCCGTCAATTTTTGCAGGATCCACATATTCAGGTTTTAAAGCCACTTCTATAGATGAAGGGAAAATATTTTCTTCAAAAAGCGCATCACTGTCTATGCCCATTGTTTTTTTGGCTTCTACAGCCGCCATCTCCCTGGAGATATAGGTCGCTTTTTTTACAGGAGCTAATGTCTGTACCTTTTTAAAAGTTTCTTCCTCCAGTTTTGCAATCTTTACAGAATCCTTTGCATCATAGTTTTCATCAAAATAAGCATTCACTACCAGCTGTTCTTTAATATAGTCAGAATACTTTTGGGCATTGATTAGAATAAGACCCATTAATCCTAACAAAAATAACACTAATGCGATACTTACTACTACTGTAATATTGCTTGACCGAAGCCTTTTCTTATTAAACTCATCAACAGATTTAGCCATTAATATTAAAATTTTTGGCTAAAATAGAAAAAATCTTCCGAAATTTGGGACGAAATAAAGAAAATCATTGTTAATAAAATCATAAAAAACGTTGAGTGTAAAAGCAAAAAAACATCTTGGGCAGCACTTTCTGACAGATGAAAATATCGCGAGAAAAATCGTGGAAGGTCTTAATTTTGAAGGCTATAAAAACGTCATGGAAGTAGGTCCCGGGATGGGCGTTCTTACCAAATACCTGTTTGAAAAAGATCAGACTGTTTATCTGGCAGAGATTGATACCGAATCTATTGAATACCTGAAAAACAATTATCCTAAAATCACAGAAAATACTTTTGTGGGGGATTTCCTGAAACAGGATTTTAATTTTATTAATGGAGAACAGATTGCCATCATCGGTAATTTCCCTTATAACATTTCTTCCCAGATTCTTTTTAAAATGGTGGATTATTATGGACAAATTCCTGAAATGGTGGGGATGTTCCAGAAAGAAGTTGCAGAAAGAACAGCAGCAGTACCCAGAACTAAAGATTACGGTATCCTCTCCGTTCTGATACAGGCATATTATGATGTGCATTATATGTTCACTGTTCATGAGAATGTATTTAATCCGCCTCCGAAAGTAAAATCAGGGGTTATCAGGCTGACAAGAAATCCTAAAGAAGGTCTGGCCGGCAATGAAGTTCTTTTTAAGCAGATTGTAAAAGCCGGATTCAACCAGAGAAGAAAAAAGCTTTCCAACTCTCTGAAAATACTTAATATTCCTGAAGCTTTAAAGACCCATGAATTTTTAGACAAAAGGGCGGAAGAACTGAGTGTCCTGGATTTCATCGGCTTTGCCAATCTCTGGAAACAAAATCAATAAAATTCATTTCAAAATAAAAAAGCCTTTCAAGTTTTCTTGAAAGGCTTTTTCTGTATGCTTTTATCTTATTCTCGGTTCTTAAGCATGATCCAACCGGACCAGTTCATCTGAACTTTTGATTTAGGATATTCAAAATTGAACTTATACCAGTAAGTCGCTGTAGAAAGTTTTTTACCTCCCACTGTTCCGTCCCAGACTGGTTTTTCTTTAGAGAATCTGAACATTTCCACCCCATATCTGTCAAAAACAGATCCTGTGAAATTTTTAAAATCAGTCAGTGCTTTAAGATCCAGTACATCATTAATGCCATCGTTATTAGGTGTAATGATATTGTTGATCTGCAGCGTATAGAAATCAAATGTTCCAACGCAGTGAGTTCCTACTCTCCTGATCACCACTGTATAATTGGTATTGTCTAAAAGATTGGTAAAAACATTGGACTGCTGCCATGTGATTCCGTTGTCTATAGAATATTCCAAAGTACTTGGAGTGTTATTCATCATAGGATTCTCTGCAATAATTGTCACTGTTTTTTTGGCACTTTCATAATTCACTGCTGTAACGTAAGGTGTAGCTGCACCTCCTACTTTAGCCGTGAAGATCTTTTTACAGAATCCGTTATCTATCTCTACGGTATAAATACCCCAACTGTCAGCAATAATAGTCTGTGTTGTAGCTCCGGTACTCCATAAATATTTATAGTTAGGGCCCGCACCTGCATCTAAAGTAATTCGGTCACCTATACACATTTCTATGTCTTTTAAAGGAGAAGTAATTTCCGGTGTAACTTCTACGGTTATAGTAGCAGGATTTAAAGAACGGCATCCTTTTGCCCCCACTGCATAGACAGAAAATGTTGTAGTCTGATATAAAGTTACGGCTTGTGTATTTCCGGTACCCGGGAAGTTAACCCATTGATAAGTTACACCTCCTTCAGCTGTCAGGGTTACTGATTCTCCCGGACACACTTTGATTCTGGAAGATTTGATACCTGCTTTAGGCGTGGTTTCTTTTTGTAAAGTCAATTCTATCATTTTGCTGCAGAATCCGCCGTTTGACACTACCACATACAGGATCTGTCCGTCTGTACCATTATAATTTAAAATATTCTGAATATAGCTATCATTCTGAGCTATTGCATCAGCCTGGTTTACATAGAATTTAAATACAGCTGACGGTGTCGGACTTATTGTCGGCATAGCATTCGTCAGATCAAAAGTGGTAATATCCGGCGTAGAACATAACAGAAGTGTGGCATCCTGTGCTTCCGGAGTAGTTCCCCCATGAATCTGTATAGTAGCTCTGCCCGGACATGGATTTCCGGGAACGCTTACTTCAATGGTATATGTTCCCGGCTGTACTGCCGAAATAGTATTTGTAGTAGCACCCGTTATTGGAGTTCCATTCAGGTACCATTGGTATAATAAGTTAGGGTCGCTTACTGAGGCGGTAATCAGCTGTGGTACATTATCACATACATTAATATCAGAAGGTAAAGTAGCACCGCTAGGGTCTAAAAGCTCTACACCAATATTGAATGATCCTCCTTCCAGGAATACAGCAGAATCCCAGCCGTGGTCTTCAAAGCTTCCCGGTGCATAATCTGCAACCACCATTTTAAAGTGATATTCCTGTCCTGCCATTACGGTTGCGGTTGCAGTAAGAGGAATGGTTCTTCCTTCAAAATTCGTTTCAATACTGGTGGTATTATATCCTCCGAAATACTGTTCGTTAATTGCTGCACAACCACCAGCTCCGGGAATCAGCGGGTGGATATTGGTAATGCTTACAGGACCGGCACCGCCCGGAAGTATGGCCATATTCTGATAGGCTCCTCCCGATGTCGGCCTAAGCAAAATAGCAAAGGCATCTGCATACTGGCATGGAAATGAGCCGGAATATTCTTCGGATGCCAGGATATAATTAAATTTTATTTGTGAGGTAGTAGGAACAAAGTCAAATTCCAGAAGAACGCCATCAGTCAGGGTTCCGGTAGATCCGATGGCCTGTGCCAGGTCGGAATCTGTTCCTCCACCGTTATTATCACTCAGGTTTCCTTCTGCTCCGTTACCTGCTCTTCTGGCTTTTCCTGTAGAAAGTACAATCCCGTCCTTGAACGGAAAATTGGTAGTTCCCTTATGGAAGTATCCCCAGGATCTGTCAGCATTTGTTACTGCGTGATTGGGTGTAATTTTTACATTGGACACAGTAGGGGTTACACAGGTATTTGTTCCTGATGAGATCAGGACGTCTTTTACCAGCTGTGTAATTGAATAGGTGGATTCTGCATATCCTGCTGCATTTACATCTATAAACGCTCCTGCTTTTTGATTAGCTGATCCTGAAGGTTGATTTTTTGGAGGCTTACGGGGCCCGTCTGTTTGTGAGTATAAAAATGTCGAAACGACTAAGAAAAATAAAAGGAATAGTAGATTTCTTCGCATAATACTTTTGTTTTAACAAATTTAATTTTTTTCTAAATATATACCCTATTTTTTATATTTTTTTTAATATAAAAAAAATAAACCTTCCAAATATGGAAGGTTTATCTATTAGTTTCTATTTTTTAGCAATATCCAGCCTGAGCGCTGTTCGAGCTTTTTACTGGCTGGATTTTCCCATTGTACTTTATACCAATAGGTACCTGTGGCCAGATTCAGTCCTTTTAAAGTACCTCTCCAGACAGCATCGGTTTTGGTTGCCCTGAAAAGCTCTGCACCATACCTGTCAAAAATTGATGCTGTAAAATTATTATATCCACTGATTCCGGAGAAATCTATGGTATCATTTACTCCATCCATATTAGGAGTGATGGCATTACTGATCACAAATGTGAAATAATCTAGTGATGTACCACATTTTGCATCTACTACCCTTACCATCAGGTGATAGTTTGTATTATCCAAAACATTATAGAACGTATTGGATGTCTGCCAGGTTGTACCTCCGTCTATAGAATATTCCAGAACACCTCCTGAAGGATTACTTGCTGTAAGGGTAAGCACATGTTTATCATATACTATATTAGTAAATTTAGGCAGATCCGGATTGAATAGGCTTCCGCTAAATACTTTTGAGCAAACACCATTACTGATGGTAACTGTATAGGTTCCGGGAACATTGGTGGATAATGTTTGTGTAGTTGCACCTGTACTCCATAAATATGTATAGTTGGGACCTGCACCGGCATCCAAAATCCCTGTATCTCCGGCGCATACATATACGTCCTGCAATGTGGACACAATTGCCGGAACCACTTCTATTATTACGGTCGCAGGATTTATAGAGCTACAGCCGTTACCTCCCAATGCATATACAGAATAAGTTGTAGTAACCGTTGGGGAAACCACCTGGGTATTTCCGTTTCCGGGAAGCCCAACCCAGTTATAGGTAATTCCTCCGGTAGCTGTAAGGGTAACAGATTCCCCGGCGCATATTTTTGTTTTAGAGGCAGATATACCCGCAATTGGCGGCCCAACCACAACAGTTACTGTTGCAGGAGTTGCAGAAACACAACCATTGGCTGCCACTGCATATACCGTATATACTGTAGTTAAAGTTGGTGAAACTACCTGAGTATTTCCATTTCCGGGAAGTCCAACCCAATTATAAGTAACACCACCTGAGGCTGTCAATGTAACCGATTCCCCCAAACATATTCTAGGTTGAGAGGATACTACACCGGCAGTTGGCAATGTTGTATTTTGTGTTACTGTAACAGTTGCCGTATAAGTACAGCTTAAATTTCCAGGCTGGGATACATTGGTAACCGTAAGGGTATAGGTTCCTCCTGCATTCACTACAGGAGTAAGGGTATTTGCTCCTGATACTATATTGCCTCCTCCTGTTGCTGTCCATGTAATAGTAGATCCGGCAGGCACTACAGATGCCGAGGCATTTAATGTCGTCTGAGGTGTAGTACAGGTAATCTGCTGCGGTGCTGCTATCGTAAGTGTTGTTTCAGGGGTTCTCAGTAACTGAAGGGAAACCACATAATGACATCCTCCGTTTTTCACCAATACATATATGGTCTGGCTCCCCGGAGGTGAATAAGAGGTAGGTGTTGCAATAAAATTGCCATTTCCGGCAAGAGCATCCGCCTGATTGATATAATATGTGAAGGTAACTCCGCCACCTGCAGAAGTAATCTGGCTTTGGGCGGTTGTCAGGTCATAAGTAAGCCCTGGCGCATAGCATTTATGTAATACAGCATTCTGCACTGTAATAGGCTGCGAAACTTCAATAGTAATTGTAGCAGGGTTTTGAGATACACATCCGTTGGCTCCTACAGCAGTTACTGTATAGGTAGTAGTAGTTGTAGGGGATACTGTTTGGGTGTTTCCTGTTCCGGGAAGCCCTGTCCAGTTATAGGTAGCACCTCCCGATGCTGTTAATGTTACGGATTCACCGTTGCATATCTGTATTTTGCTTGCCGTAAGTCCAGTAACAGGCGGAGCACTGTCTCCTGTAACTGTAACGCTGGCGACAGCGGTACAGATTACACTTCCCGGCTGATAAGTTTTTGATATGGTTAAAGTATAGGTCCCCGGAGCATTGATAACCGGAGTTAAGGTAGTTCCTCCTGACACAATATTTCCTCCCGTAGTTGTCCAGTTAAAAGTAGATCCTGTAGGATAAACAGAAGCCGAAGCGTCTAAGGTTGTCTGTGAACTCACACAGGTCAATACTGCCGGCGGCAAAATGGATGCAGTCATCTGAGGGGCTTTTACAAGCTGCAATTCAGCGACTTTGGAACAGAATCCGTTTTTTACAAGAACATATACTGTTTGTCCCCCTGGACTTGAATAAGTTGCAGGGCTGGGAATAGTATTGGCATTTCCGGCAAGTGCATCCGCCTGATTAAAATAGTAGGCAAACGTTGCACCGGGCGTTGTACTTATGGAAGGCTGTGCTGAAGGTAAATTAAATGTGGCATTTCCGGCAGCATAACAGGCTGTTAAAGTGGCATTCTGCACTGTAGGCGAAGTTCCTCCCACAACGGTAATGGTTCCTGTACCAGGACATGTATTCCCCTGGATAAAAACCTGAACACTGTATACTCCGGGCTGTGTAGCCGTATAACTAGGTCCTGTTTGACCAGGAATAGGATTATTATTTAAAAACCACTGATAAGTTACGTTAGGAGCCTGTACGGAAGCTGTAAACGTCTGAGGAGCATTGTCACACATATTTACAGTATCAGGAAGCTGAACTCCTGCAGGATCAAGGATTTTCACACCGATGTCGAAAGATCCTGCCTCCAGAAATACTGCTGAATCATAATTTCTGTCACTAAAATCTGCCAAAACCATTTTAAAATGATAGGTAACCCCGGGAGTTACAGTAGCTTTTGCAGTTAAAGGAATGGTACGCCCGTCAAAATTGGTTTCGATAACCGGGTTATTTATCCCTGCAAAATAAGCGGCATTAACAGCCCCGCAGCCGTTGGGAATCGTTGGGTGAATGTTCGTTACACTCACCGGCCCAGCTCCTCCGGGAAGCACTGCCAGATTAGTATAGGTAGGATCCGTTACTTTTTTTAACAGCAAAGCAAACCCGTCTGATTTGGTACATGCAAACTGAAACCCCGGCGCATATTCTTTAGATGCAAATAAATATCTGAATGTAATTTCTGTAGAAGCCGGTACAAAATCGAATTCTATATAGGTGGCATCTCTCAATTCACCATTATTAATTCCTAAAGCTGTGGCCAGGTCTGTATCTCCAAAAGTATTTAACCCGTCATTTAAAGTTCCCTGATAATTATTCCCTGCTTTTGCAGCGAATCCTGTTGAAAGAACAATCCCTTTTGCAAATGGAAAGGCTGTGGTACCTTTATTAAAGAATCCCCAGCTTCTGGTAGGATCACTTATTGATAAATTAGGGGAAACAGTAACGTTGCTTACATTGGATGTGGAACAGGCACCTCCGGAAATAAGGACTTCTTTTACCAGCTGTGTAATGCTGAAATTAGATTCCGGATAATTGGGTGTATTTACATCTATAAAAACACCTGCCTTCATAGAGGTTGCATTAGCTTTTTTTGCAGGGATCGCTGCTCTGTCTGTGTTTTGAGCAAAAACAAAGTTGCCGACCAATGCAAAAAATAACGCCAAAAATAAATTTTCAATCCTCCTATTTAACATTTTATAGTATTTTAAACAAAAATACTATTTTTTTTGATTGAATTTCAATTTAACGCAATTTACATTATCATGAACACAAGTTTATTTATTCTGCAATATAAATTTGGTTTATTTGAATATAATAAAAAAGGCTGACAAAATGCCAGCCTTTTTTGTATTTATTAAAAGATTATTCTAAGTTTTTAAGAAGGATCCATCCTGTTTTCACAGCAGGCTGTTTGCTGGCAGGATCCTGATAAATTACCTGATACCAGTAAGATGCAGTAGGCAAACGTTTACCCTGGAAATAACCATCCCAATACGGTCTGGTTCTTCCCGCCTTGAATACTTCTCTTCCATAACGGTCAAAAACAAAACCCTGAAAGTCTTTGTAACTGCTTACTCCACTGAAATCAATGATATCGTTTACATTGTCCCCGTTTGGAGTAATTACATTTTTCATAACAAATGTAAAGTATTCCAGGAATCCTACACAACTGGTATCCTTCACTTTGACACGGATGGATATTACTGTGTTTTTAGGAACATTGGAGAATACATTAGAGGCCTGCCATGTAAAGCCGTTGTCTACAGAATATTCCAATGTACCGCCACTAGGATTACTTGCTGTAAGAATCATCGTTCCGTTTTCGCTATAATCAACCTTTATGATTTCAGGGATTATGGCACGGATTACCTGGGTTGTAAATACTTTGGAACATACACCGTTACTGATTATCACTGTATACTCACCCGGAGTTCCTACGGTAATTGCCTGGGTGGTTTCTCCTGTACTCCATTCATAAGTGTAGCCCGGTCCGGATCCGGCATCTAAAAGGATCATATCTCCTTCACAAATCTGTCCTCCTTTCAGTGAGGATACGATAGCAGGAACTACATCAATTGTAATGGTAGCGGGTTGTAAAGATCTACACCCCTGCGCACCGATAGCGTATACTGTATAAGTGGTTGTATGGGTTGGGCTTACGGTTCTTACGCCTCCGGTAGAAGAAATATCTCCCCATTGGTAGGTTACACCGCCTGAAGCTGTTAATATCAAAGATTCTCCTTCACAGATTCTCAGCCTTGGAGCATTAAGCTGTGCAACAGGTGTTTCTTCTCTTTTTAAAGTTAAAGTCACCATTTTACTGCAGAATGCACCATTGGAAACTACTACGTATATAACCTGTCCATCGGTCCCGTTATAGTTTGTAAGGTTTGTAATATAATTGTTGTTTTGAGCCTGTGCATCTGTCTGATTGACATAAAAACGGAATACAGCTCCCGGTGTTGTACTGATCTGTGGTTTTGAATTTTCTAAATTAAAAGTGCTGAGTGCAGGTGTAGCGCAGAGCTTCAATATTGCATTCTGGGCTGTGGGCGAAGTGCCGCCTACAATGGTAATACTTGCTTTCTGGCATTCTGTTCCGCCTACAAACGTTTTTACTTCATATACTCCCGGTGAGGTAGCTATATATGTAACGCTAGTTGCATTAGGGATCAATACTCCGTTTTTGTACCATTTGTAGGTCATTCCGGGAACGGTGCTTACCTGTGCTTTTAGGACCTGTGGTGTATTATCACACATATTGATTGATTCTCCGAGAGGGTTTCCGTTACCATCAACGATGGTCATCCCGATATCAAATGATCCTCCCTGCAGAAATACAGCAGAATCGTAACGCTGGTCCAAAGCATCTGCAAGAACAAGCTTGAAGTGGTATGCCTGACCGGGAACAACTGTTGCAACTGCTGTAAGGGGAACTGTTCTTCCTATAAAATTGGTTTCAATATTTGATGTATTCAATCCACCGAAGTACTGTTCGTTAACGGTTTCTCCATCACATCCTACTCCATGTGGAATAATGTTGGTAACACTTACAGGTCCTGCACCCCCGGGAAGTATCGCCAGATTGGTATAGGTTGGATCACCTACTTTTTTAAGAAGAAGCGCAAAGCTGTCGGCAAAATCACCACATGGGAATCCGCTTGTATATTCTTCCGATGCAAATAAATAATTGAATTTCACCTGGTTGCTGTTCGGAACGAAATCAAATTCAACTGCAACAACATCTTTAAGGGTAACGGGAGGATTGACTGCTGCTACAAGATCAGGATCGTTAATACCGGAATTCGGAACCTCATCTGAAAGGGGATTAGTCCCTTCGTATCCGTTTCCGGCCCTTCTTGCTTTACCAGCGACCAATACTATCCCGTCCGTGAAAGGAAAATTGGTTGTGCCCTTATTGAAATACCCCCAGGCTCTTTCTGTATCTGTTGCCAGCTGATTGGGAGATACCGTTACGTTACTTACATTAGGAGCCGCACATACAGATCCTCCGGAGATCAGTACGTTTTTCACAAGCTGCTCAATGGTATAGGCAGACTGAGGATAAGTCGGTACATTCACATCTATGAATGCGCCTGCTTTCATGGTTGCCGGAGTAGCTTTTTTGGGTGGTGATTTTTTCCTGACGTTCTGGGAAAATACTGCTGCAGAAGTAAACAGTAATACCAGAAATAAAAAGTATTTGTTTAATCTATAACCTAACATTTTATAATTGTTTGTTCAAATGTAGCAAAAATATTAGTAAAAACCATCTTATTTCCGGCACATATAAATAATTCACTATATACATTCATAATAAATATGTTTTACAATTATATATTCTACAAAATTAATAGGATTTGATTTTGAATTTAGAATTTATTAAAAAAGCAGGCCTTTTTTGTACAGGTCTGCTTTTATTGTAAGGAAAAATTATTCTTTATGACTTCTATTTATTACTCGTTTTTCAGCTGTTCTATTTCTGTTTTCAGCTGGCTGATGATGTCTTTCAGGGCCTTGATTTCATTTTTATTGGAGCTTACATTGCTTTTCAGCATTACATTCTTTGCTCTTTCATTATGGTCTTCATCATCTTCATCTTCGTTAATTTCTTCAATATCTTCCTGAATATCTTCAATATCTTCATTGATCTCTTCAATATCCTCACTGATTTCTTCTATGTCTTCACTGATTTCCTCGATATCTTCCTGAATGTCTTCAATATCCTCACTGATCTCCTCAATATCTTCCTGGATATCTTCAATTTTTTCGTGACTTTTATTAACGGACATCTGAATAAAAATAGCCAGATAAATAGCTTCCAGTGAAACTACTGTTGTAAGGATCAGAAGCATCTTGTCAAACTCAACGATGTTGAGCATCGGCAAAAGAAATGACGTGATAAAAAACAGGGTATGAACGATAAGCGACGGAATAGAACCGACCCACCAGGTGATCCCGTTTGCAATTCTTTCCAACACTTCTGTTTTTTCTTTTTCTTTTTTCATCCTTTCCTATATTAATTATAAGAGTTCTTTGGTTACTCCAAGCCCGAATAATGCAAAATCATATTTAGCCGGATCATTTTCATCAAATTTTCTGATGGCTGTATCCAGCTCCTCCACTGTCTTCCAATCGTTCTGTGTTCTGGAAACCAGACCCAGTTTTCTTGAAATGTTTCCCGTATGTACATCTAACGGAATTGAGAGGTTTTTCTGATTTATATTTTCCCAGATACCAAAATCTACGCCACGTTTATCCTTGCGCACCATCCACCGGAGAAACATAATGATTCTTTTGGAGGAAGAGTTTTTATAAGGTGAACTGACGTGTTTATGGCTTCTGTGTTTCTCTGATCCCAGAAAACTGCTTCTGAATCTTTCAATGGCATGCTGAAAATCAGCCTCCTGGTCTTTTACTAAAAATAAATTTTCCAGGCTTTGATTTTCTTTATAGATTTTATTGAACTGCCTGATGAAATAAGCAAAATCCTGGCCGTTAAAAGTTCTGTGAATACTTTTGTCGTGAAGGATTTCTAGATCTTTTTCAGAATAATTCAATACGAAATCGTAGGGAGAATTTCCCATGATATCAAGCATCTTATCTGCAGACCTGATGATTGACTTCCGGTTTCCCCATGAAATGGTTGCAGTCAGAAAACCGGCAATTTCTATATCCTGCTTTAAGGTAAAATGGTGCGGGATCTGTATGGGATCATCCTCAATGAAATCAGGACTGTTGTATTGGTCTGCCTTTTCATTCAGAAAGCTTTTCAGTTCTTCAAAATTAAGCATACAGGTTCTAGATTTTTACGCTCTCCAGTGCTTTTGGCAGGAAAGTATTGGGAAAAATATTTCTCGCTTCATCAGTAAATACGGTGAGATCTCCATATCTGTTCGAAAAATGTCCCAGGATCAGTTTTCCAACTTCTGCTTTCTGAGCTACCGTAGCTGCTTCCAAAGCGGTGGTATGCCCGGTGTAATCTGCCATTTCTTTCAGATCATGAAGAAAAGTGGATTCATGATACAGAACGGTTACATTTTTAATGATCGGGATCACAGTTTCAAGATACCGGGTATCGCTGCAGAAAGCATAGGAAACCGGAGGCGCGGGCTCTAAAGTAAGTATTTCATTTTTAAGAACGTAACCATCATTCAGTACGACGTCTTTTCCTGCTTTTATGTTATGGTAGTCACAGGTTTCTATGTCGCTGTATTTGGCAATTTCCTTCATGTTCAGATGCCTGTCCTTTGGCTTTTCTTTAAAAAGATAGCCGTTGCAGTATATTCTGTGATCCAGCGGAATGGTGTATACTTCTACTCTGCTGTCTTCATAGATTTTTTCGGAATAATCTTTATCGAGTTCATGATAAATTACCTCAAAACCACGATGTGTCTCTGTGATTGTAAAGATGGTTTCCAGCATTTTTTTGATTCCTTTCGGACCATAAACATGAAGCGGATTTTCTCTACCGAGCAAACGGAAAGAGGCGATAAGACCGGGAAGACCGAAACAGTGATCACCATGAAGATGGGATATAAAGATATGATTGATCTTTGAAAACCTCGCCTTCGCTTTTCTCAGCTGTACCTGGGTACCTTCTCCGCAATCGATCAGGAAACATCTTTCTTCCATTTCCAGCAGCTGTGCCGTAGGTGAAGAATTAATGGTAGGGATAGCTGAATTAAAGCCTAATATCGTTAAATAAGTACTCAAATCAATAGTTTATTGCAGCAAATGTACGACAGAAAATTTAAACATATCTTCTCAGATTGAAGTTTAAATACTGGCTTACATAGAATTAATTATTCTTTTACTTTTAAGAAATCCAGAAACAGATCCAATGCCTGTTTACGGTGGCTTATCTTGTTTTTATCTTCAGGATTCATCTCTGCGAAAGTTCTTTCATATCCTTCAGGAACAAAAATAGGATCGTACCCGAAACCTTTATGCCCTTTATTTTCCGTCAATAAATTCCCATGAACCCTTCCTTCAAAATATTGGGCTCCATTTTCGTCATAATAGCAAAGAACTGTAATGAAATAGGCTTTTCTGTTTTCCTGGCCTTCCAGTTCGCTTAAAACCTTTTCTATATTTTTTGCAAAGTCATGATCACCGGCATAACGGGCAGAAAAAATTCCAGGTCTGCCATCCAGAGCTTCCACAACAAGTCCGCTGTCGTCTCCCAAACTCGGAATCCCGGTTTTTTCAAAACAGTATTTTGCTTTGATGAGGGCATTGGCATTGAAAGAATCACCATCTTCCACGATCTCTTCATGAATATTATAATCTGTAAGACTTTTTACTGTAAAATTATTTTCCAGAATCTGCTGGATCTCTTCTTTTTTGTGTTCGTTATGAGTGGCAACTAATAATTCCATATCTATATTCATTTTTGCTCAATTTGTTCTTTCGTAAGCCTGTTACGATTAACCGTATTTATATTGTTTATTATATTTCAGAATAATGAATTTTGTTCCTTACCGTAAAGAGATAGAAAAATAATGAAAAAAGCACCATCCCAACACCCAGAACAACCCATTCGGAAATTTTAAAAGCCTCTGAAAAACTTTCGCTTTTGTTATAAGTAACCAGCAACGAAGAACACAGATTATTGAAACCATGCAAAAGCATTGGCAGCAACAAGGATTTTGTTTTATAATATACCAGTCCCAATACACATCCTAATAATACTGCCCCTACAAACTGCCACGGATTTCCGTGAACAAGCCCAAAGATAACAGATGCATAAAAAACAGCTCTCCTGGGATCTACTCCTTTATTGATAAGTCCTTTCTGGATAATTCCCCTGAAAATAATTTCTTCAAAAACAGGCGCCATGATTACTGTCATGATGATCATGATGACCGGTTCAAAGGTCAGCTGCTCCATAAGCTGTGAGAAAAATTCATAATATTTTCCCCAGAACGGACCTGTAATTGGTATAAGAGAGGTAATAAACTCTGAAATAAACATCATCCCGATCATCATAGGAAATATCAGGACGTAGGTATAAAAATTCGTTGGTGAAAAACTGAAATTCAGTTTTTTCCCGGTTGTGGGCCTTACGATGAAAAAATCGAAAAAAGCGACGGCGGTTAAAAATCCTGCTGCGTTGGTCACCATCAGAAACCAGTCTTTCAGCTCAAGATTTTCCAGAAAAGCAATTTTCCAGAAGCTGCTGAAAAAAGAAACAGCCATTGTTCCTATAAATAACCCTGCCAGTAAAACAAGACCGCCGATCCATGTGAAGGTAAACTTCGGATACCTGCTATTTTCCATACTTTTCCCTATAAAAAGTTTATAAAAACAAAGATAATTTTTTTGAAAGCCTTGAGCAACTAAAAAAGAGAATACTTGGATGCGGGGTGCGAGATTCGGGATGAGGTTTTAAAGTTTGAAGGTTTGAGTGTTTGAGAGTTTGAGAGTTTGAGCGTTTGAGTATTTAATTTAGAAGAACATCTTTAAAGCTATTACTATTTACTCCTGCTCATAACCCGTATCTCATAACTTACAATATAAAATCCCGGAACTCGAACCCTATAACCCGCGCCTCGCAACCCGAAACCATTTATTTCCCTGAAATTATTTGAAACCTCACAAAAAATCCCGATTTTTGCAACTTCAAAATACACTATGTCAGACTTAATCAAAGAAATACAAAAAAGAAAGACTTTCGGGATTATTTCCCACCCGGATGCCGGAAAAACAACCCTTACGGAGAAATTACTTCTTTTCGGAGGGGCTATCCAGGAAGCCGGAGCGGTAAAATCCAACAAAATAAAAAAAGGAGCTACCTCCGACTTTATGGAAATCGAAAGACAGAGAGGGATCTCCGTTGCGACTTCCGTATTGGCTTTTGAATACAGAGACCACAAGATCAACATCCTGGATACACCCGGTCACAAAGATTTTGCAGAAGATACTTACAGAACCTTAACGGCTGTAGATTCTGTAATTGTTGTGATTGACGTTGCAAAAGGGGTTGAGGAACAGACTGAAAAGCTGGTAAAAGTCTGCAGAATGAGAAATATCCCAATGCTTGTTTTCATCAATAAGCTTGACCGTGAAGGTAAGGATGCATTTGACCTTTTGGATGAGGTTGAACAGAAATTAGGACTGAGAGTAGTTCCATTGTCCATCCCTATTGGTATGGGAAGTGATTTCCAGGGAATTTATAATATCTGGGAAAACAATATCCAGCTGTTTCTTGAAGAAAAGAAGCAGAAAGTAGGTGAAACGATTAAGTTTGACAACATTAATGATCCTTCAATAGATGAGGTAATCGGTGAAAAAGCAGCCCAGAATCTGAGAGATGAGCTTGAGCTTGTGCAATCCGTTTACCCAGAATTCAGCCGTGAAGATTATATGAATGGTGATTTACAGCCTGTTTTCTTCGGATCTGCTTTAAATAATTTTGGAGTTCGTGAATTATTGGATGCATTTATTGAAATTGCCCCGATGCCTCAACCTAAAGAAAGTGATACACGTCTTGTAAAACCGGAAGAAAGTAATTTTACCGGATTTATTTTCAAAATCCATGCGAATATGGACCCTAAGCACAGAGACAGGCTTGCTTTCGTAAAAATTGTTTCGGGAACATTTAAAAGAAATGAAAATTATCTGCTGGTAAGAGAAGGAAAGAAAATGAAGTTCTCTTCCCCGAATGCATTCTTTGCTGACAAAAAAGAAATTGTGGATGAAAGTTTCCCGGGCGATATTGTAGGCCTTCACGATACGGGAAGTTTCAGGATAGGTGATACACTGACCGGCGGTGAAAAATTGAGTTTCAAAGGAATTCCAAGTTTCTCTCCGGAACATTTCCGTTATATCAACAACAGCGATCCTCTTAAGGCCAAGCAACTGGCAAAAGGGGTAGATCAGCTTATGGATGAAGGGGTTGCCCAGTTATTTACCCTTGAAATGAACGGCAGAAAGATCATCGGAACAGTTGGAGCACTTCAGTACGAGGTTATCCAGTACCGTCTGGAACACGAATATGGCGCTAAATGTACCTATGAACCTCTTTCCATGCACAAAGCGTGCTGGGTGGAAGCAGATGAAAGATCTGAAGAGTTCAAGGAATTTGCGAGGTTAAAACAGCGTTTTCTTGCAAGAGATAAATACAATCAGCTTGTATTCCTGGCGGATTCTTCATTTACCATCCACATGACACAGGAAAAATTCCCGAATGTGAAACTGCATTTTATCAGTGAATTTGAACAAAGCTAAATTGCCATAAAAAACAAAAAACCGTTCTTCCGAACGGTTTTTTTATTGTTTATTTTGAGGATCTATTATCTAGGTATCATCATTAATTTCTTAACAATCTTTTCTCCATCTACAGTAACATGAATCATATAGGATTCCGTAGGTAAATGTTTTAAGTTAATCTGTTCCAAAAGTTCATCAAATATATATTTGGTCTTTTTAGGAACAATCAGTTTCCCGTCCATTGAAAATAATTCGTAGGTAATAACGTATGGACGCAGCGGAACCTGTCTAGGGAAATCAGCTTTAATGTACACATAACCATCATTGGAAGGTACCGGATATATCATCAGACCCTGGTATATTCTTGTAGGTATTACTGGATTTCTTGGATCTGGTCCGGGATCTACTACGACTGATGAATTAATTGTAAAGTTCTTTAAATTCACATTAAAGAATATATTATTAACAGCTTTCACCATAATTCTGGCATTATTGGAAATTGTTCCAAGACCGCCCGGAACAGTATAACTATAAGAACCATTATTAGGGGTGCTTGCAACTAAAACAGTCGGGAAGGTAAGACCACCGTCTTTTGACAACAGAATCGTTACGTTAGGTGTGCTTACAGGGGCAGCCGTTGTATTGGCAACATCCCATGTAATGTTATATGACTGGCCTTCAGACCAAACAACTCCAGTAGTATTTTGTGAGGTTACGGTAAACGGGCCTGCAGCTGCATTCACTGTAACTACCATATCATCAGAATTGTTTCCGGAACCTCCTGCTCTATTGTCACGAGTGGTAAACCTGAAGTTATAGGTTCTGGCAACATTTGATAAAGCTTCTACAGGGATTTCCGAACCTTGAGTGGTCGTGCTTCCAGCTAATACTGAAGCCATTGTTGGAAAATATCTGATAGGAGTAGTTTGTGGAGTCCAAGATCTGAAAGTAGGACCAGAAGCTTTTGTTGCAGTTGCCGCAGAATTTGCTCCGGTTTGTCCGGAAACAGCTTTATCCATTTGCTCCCAAATATAGGTTAGAGCATCTCCATTTCCGTCAGTGCCCGTTCCTGTAAGCATAAATGGAGTGCCCTTCGGAATGATATAATCTAATCCGGCATTAGCTGTAGGAATAGTATTTCCAGTGTTTGTAACTACAGGGCAGGTTTTTGTTTTAATATTATCGGTAATCTGCTGAATACTTATAGCATGGAAAAACGGATCTGAATTTTGTTGCACATCTTGGCTGGTAATTCCTGCATATCCCATAATTGTAGATCCTGAGCCAGGCTCCATATTTACCCCTGCTGATTCGATATTATGAGAAAATGTATGATTCCCTCCAAACTGATGTCCCATTTCATGGGCAACATAATCAATATCAAAACTATCGCCAGATGGAATGGCATTTGCCGGCGAAGTATATCCACTTCCTTTTGATCCATTGGTACAAACGCAACCAATACAACCAGCATTTCCACCACCACCAGTCGCTCCAAATAAATGGCCGATATCGTAGTTTGCTTCTCCAATCGTCGCAGTTAAAGTATTCTGTAACTGAGCATTCCAGTTATTCATCTGGGCTGAAGGAGAATAAGGATCTGTAGCTGCATCAGTATAAATTACAGCATTATTGTTTGCAATAATGATCATTCTTGCAGAGAAATCTTTTTCAAAAACTCCATTTACACGAGTCATTGTATTGTTCATTGCTGCCAATGCACCTGCTACTGTTCCTCCGAAGTAGGTTGTATATTCACCTGTACAAGATAAGGCTAATCTGAAAGTTCTTAATTTTCCATCATCAGCATTTGGTCTTGCGGTAAGATTAGAATTATCCAGACCTTTTTGAGCAACATCAAGCACAGTGCATTCAAACTTATCTAAACTCTCTTTTTTGTCTGATTTTTTATAAACGACATAGGTCGAAAGGTCTTTAGTATATGGCTCGATAAAAACCGCTGATTTGTTTCCATATATCTCCATTGAAGATAATCCCAATGGTGAAATACTGAAATAAATAGTAGAACTGGAGTCATCTTCACCTACACCAACATAAGATTTAATATCCGGATATTTTGCTGCTAATTCAGGATCGAAATTTGAGTTTTCTCTTACTTTGAAACTTTCAAGCTTACCATTAGAATTTGGGAAAGAAATAATAATATCAGACTTTCCTTTAACAGCAAATCTTTTGGGTGCTTTCGCTAAAGCATTCTTTAAATTATCAAAATCAAGATTATAAATTTTGGGATGAAGAATGCTGGTCTTATTTTCAAAGATTTCAGAAGTATTTTTTTGAGACACTTCCTTCCAAAGTTGGCTTGTTTGTGCTAAAAAAACATTGGAAATAAGAAATATCCCCATAAAAAGTATTTGTTTTTTCATATAGTTTTTTCTTTTTTTAACTTATTATTACTGTGCTTATCTTTTTACTATTAAATAATACAATTTCATCATCAACAAATGTGGATGACTACACTATTAAAAACGAGAACAAAATACACGTTTTTCATTATAAAAATCTTAAAAAGCAAATGTAAATATTAAAATATTCAGAATTAGCATTTTGAATATTTTTTTTAAAAATTATTTAATTCCTTCAGATCATTTTCAAAATATACTAATGAGCCGTAAAAATTATTTAATTGAAAAATACTCAATTGAGGGCAAAACGGCTGTTTAAAAGGTCACCTTTAAAAGAGTATTTTTCATTTAAGAATGCACTAATTTTTTAACCACAGGTTTCATAAATTTTCACATCCGTGTTTTTTAGAAAAAGCTTAGTGTAAATAATATATAATAACCAAAACTAATATTGCGGATGATAATTTTGATAAGTTTCATTTTGTAAATCTTTTGTAAAACAAGATCAATTCAATGATTATCAATTAGTTAAAATTTTACTAAAATAATACTTTTCATTTACAAAAGTTTGGCTGCATTCACTGCTAATTTTACTTCATCAAAAAAATTAACATTATGAAAAAATTCATATTACTGGTGGCTGTTTCAAGCACATTCATTATGTGTAAAGAAGGAAAAGCTGAAAAATCTCAGGTGGAAGATACTTTACATGCCGCAGACAGTGCCGCTGCTGCAGTAAATGAAACCGTAAATTCTATCAATAATACAGCAGACAAAGTTCTGGACTCCGCCAATGTGAGAATAAAAGATTTTGAGGATGCCAAAGGCGAAATCCAGCAGAAAATAGAAAATACTTCCAAGATCGTAGATTCTTTAACTGATAAAATTGCCTCAACAAAACTGGAATCTAAAATTGAGAAAAAAGATTCCGTGGAGAAAAAAGCTGAAAAGGTAATCGTAAATGTTCCAGCTCCAAAAGTGATCAAAGAAACCAAAATTGTTTATAAGGATAAACCTCAAAATGACAGCTATGAACTCAAAAACAAAATGGTAAAAACGGGTATTCTGTCCGTACAAGCAGACAATGCAGAAACCGTGAAGGAATTCGTAAAGGAAGAAACCATAAAAAATAACGGTTATGTTAAAAGTGAAGAGCTTTCCTATGTTGCCACAGAAGCAGCCAACAGAAATTCTTCTTACTCAGAAAGCAACCAGAAGGTATATTATATGGATATTAAAGTTCCGATCCGTAATTTTGACGACTTAATGAATGATCTGAGCGACATTGGCGATATTGAGACTAAAAGCATACAGGTTTCCGGAAATAACTATACAGACAATACTTTATGCACGATAACTGTAACACTTACGGATAGATCAGTTAATGAAAAGCAGCCTGAAACTTTTGGTGAGAAATCGCTGGCAGCAGTTTCATCCGGTTGGGGAGTGATCACTTCTGTCTTCCTTTTTATTCTTCCGTTGTGGCCTTTGTTCCTGATTGGCGGAATAGGGTATTATTTTTACAAGAAGAAAAATAAAAAATTCACCGACAATAATCCTCAATAAAATACAATCCATCGAAAGATGGATTTTTTAATATTATTTTAATAAAAATCAAATGCGCGGGGAGGTTCTTCTTTGTATATTTAGACATTCATAACTGACTCTATTCTGCAGCGATGGATAAAAGTATATTATATAAAAGTGGTTTGTAAAAAGAAAGGCTCCCAATGGGAGCCTTTCGCTATTTCATATTCACTACTTTATCTACAACAAACTTTGTATTGCCCCGCCATGGAAGCGCTCCATTGTATTCTTTGTAATGAAGATCGAACGTTTTACCGCTGTTGGTTTCCAGCTGTTTAAAAATTTCAGGATCTTCCACAGAAAATTCAAATTCATAGCTTGTAACGGTTCCTGTTTTTCCTTTTCCAAAACCTTCCTGGATAAGTTTTCCTTCATAGGTTTTGAAAACGTAGCCTTTTTTCATGGCATAATTCAGATAGCCGGACTTCACTCCTTCTCCAAAGACGAAATAGTACTTATACCATACCGTTACGCCTATCAGAAGAAGAACTACTCCCAGGATTATCCACAAAGTTTTTTTCATAAGCAGTGTGTTTTTTATATTATTTATTTTGCAATACTTCTGGAGATCACTATTTTCTGAATCTCGGAAGTACCTTCATAGATCTGCGTTATTTTTGCATCTCTCATCATTCTTTCTACGTGGTATTCTTTTACGTATCCGTATCCTCCGTGGATCTGTACTGCTTCAATAGTAGTATCCATAGCCACCTGAGAAGCATACAGTTTTGCCATTGCACCGCTTTCAGAGATATCTTTACCTGCATCTTTCTCACATGCAGCTTTAAAGCACAGCATTCTTGCCGCCGTGATCTGGGTAGCCATATCCGCTAGCTTGAAAGCAATAGCCTGGTGGTTGATGATCTCGGTTTTGAAAGCTTTTCTTGTTTTTGCATATTTTAAAGCCAGTTCGTAAGCACCTGAAGCGATACCTAATGCCTGTGAAGCAATCCCGATTCTACCACCGTTCAATACTGCCATAGCAAAATTAAATCCGAATCCGTCTTCCCCGATTCTGTTTTCTTTAGGCACTTTTACGTTGTTGAAGATCAAAGAGTGTGTATCACTTCCTCTGATTCCCAATTTATCTTCCTTCACACCAACTTCAAAACCTTCCCATCCTCTTTCTACGATGAAAGCATTGATTCCTTTATGTTTTTTTTCCGGGTCTGTCTGTGCAATTACGATATAATAAGAGGCAGTTCCACCGTTGGTAATCCAGTTCTTAATACCGTTTAAAAGGTAGTAATCTCCTTTGTCTTCTGCTGTTGTCTTTTGAGAAGTTGCATCAGAACCTGCTTCAGGCTCAGATAGCGCAAAGGCTCCAATTACTTTTCCGCTCGCAAGAGGAGTAAGGTATTTTACTTTTTGTTCTTCGGAGGCGAATTTTTCAAGACCTGCACATACCAAAGAGTTGTTTACGGACATTACAACAGCTGCAGAAGCATCTATTTTTGCGATCTCTTCCATTGCCAAAACGTAAGAAACACTGTCCATACCTGCTCCTCCGTATTTAGGATCTACCATCATTCCCAGAAGCCCCATTTCACCCATTTTCTTTACTTGTTCTGTAGGGAATTTCTGATCGCGGTCTCTCTCAATAACTTCAGGTAATAGTTCATTTTGTGCAAAATCTCTTGCAGCCTGCTGAATCATCAGCTGTTCTTCCGATAAATTAAAGTCCATAAAAAATAATAATTAGATAGCCGTAAATTTACACTTTTTAACGAAACCTGAAAATAGAATCAGAAATCATACATTATTAATCTTTACACTTATATAAACAGGATTGGAAAGCCGGTATTGGTTTCCAATGCAAAGCATGTATAGTATTGATTTAATGTGTAGATTTGGCAATAAGAATATTTAATTCCTGAATAATGACAGAACTTGAACAATATATTCAATCTTATTTCAAAGTTATTCAGCCTGAACAATTGAACCGGATAAGTTCACTTTTCAGGCCAATGATTTTGAAAAAGGGAGACTATTTTCTACAAACAGGAAAGGTATGTGACCAGTTATGCTTTATTCAGTCCGGATTATTAAGGGTTTTTACAGCTACGGATGATAAGGAGATCACCCAATGGATTGCCACGAAAGGATATTTCGGAACAGATCTGTCAAGTTTCTTTTTTAAAAGTCCATCCCGCTGGACTATACAGGCATTATCTGATACAGAAATATATTCTATTACCAACATCGATTATCATAAAATCACGAATATAGTTCCAACATGGTATGAATTGGAAAAAAACTTCATCATACAATGCATTACTTATATGGAAGACCGGATTTTCAGCCATCTCTCCATGTCTGCAGAAGAAAGATATAATTCTTTTTTTGAGACCAATAAAGAACTATTTAATCAGGTTCCGCTACAGTACATTGCATCAATATTGGGAATGACACCGGAAACTTTCAGCAGGATCAGGAAAAAACAGCTCATGTAATTCTTGATTTTTATCAAGCGGGCCTCTGATTCTATATTTTAACTTTGTGCCCATTATTGCTATTAAATAAAAAACAACATTATTATGTTTATAGGACATTTTGGTTTATCATTCGCAGCTAAAAAAGTGGCTCCCAAAGTTTCACTGGCAACTCTGTTTATAGCCACTCAATTCGTGGATATTCTCTGGCCGTTTATGCTTATCTTTAATATAGAAAAAGTGGCAGTTGTGCCGGGGTATACTCAGGCGAATGCATACGAATTTCTCTACTTTCCATATACCCACAGCCTTTTGATGGGAATCATCTGGGGAATAATTGTCGGATTCATATACTTTTTAATTAAAAAAGATATTCGCGGCTCTGTTGTCATTGGTCTGTGTGTCCTCAGTCATTGGTTCTTTGATTTAATCGTACATACTACAGACCTGCCCATAACTCCATTCGGAGATTATAAAGTGGGGTTCGGATTATGGAATCACGTTGCAGCTACACTTATTACTGAATTTCTCTTCTTTTTCGGAGGCTTGTTTGTATACACCTCCATAACAAAAGCCAAAAATAAAAAAGGTACCTGGGTACTTTGGGGACTGGCAGCATTACTTGTAATCGTAACTATCTCCAATACATTCGGACCTCCCCCGCCCAATTCTCTTAAAGTTTTATTTATATCTTTTATTATTCTTATGACTCTTATTATTTTCCTTGCCGGCTGGGTTGATAAAAACCGTGAGATAAAATCTTTGAAAGACAGGTAAAAACCCCATTACCCAAAATAAATGAGTAATTTAGAAGAAAAAGGAAAATCCTGCATTTTTCCGGACCGGATTTTAAATTAATATGTTAAGCATTCAAGTAATCTCTAATTCATAAGGTTCGGTTTTTTCAATTAAAAAAAATGCTTATATTTAAAATTCTTTAAAAATTGCTTAAAAAATCATGACAATCAAAAGATTATTCGATATTCCACACTATGCTTTAGAAAAATTTCCTAAAACAGATATGTTTGTGACGAAGTATCAGGGTGAATGGAAAAAAACTTCAACATTAGAGTTTATCAACCAGGGAAATAAAATATCCAGAGGACTTTTGAAGCTGGGTATAAAACCGGGAGACAAGATAGCTCTGATTACCACCAATTCCCGTACGGAATGGGCGGTAATGGATCTTGGACTGTCACAAATCGGTGTCGTTTCAGTTCCCGTTTATCCGAGTATTTCTTCTGAAGATTATGAATTCATATTTAATAATGCTGAAATACAGTATTGTTTTGTATCTGACAAGGATCTGCTTTCAAAAGTAATGAAGGTAAAACACAATATCCCTTCGCTACAGGGAATTTTCACTTTCGACAATATAAGCGGAGCTGCCAACTGGAAAGAAATTCTGGATCTTGGTGAGGATGATTCCACCCAGATTGAAGTGGAAGATCTTTCCAATGCTATCAATTCGGAGGATCTGGCTACCATTATTTATACTTCAGGAACCACCGGGAAACCAAAAGGCGTAATGCTTACCCACCATAATATTGTGTCCAATGTTTTAGGTTCTTTTCCAAGAATTCCTAAGAAAAAAAGTCTGGATTACAAAGATACAAGGGTGTTGAGCTTCCTTCCTATATGTCATATTTTTGAAAGAATGCTTTTTTATCTCTTCCAGTACAATGGCTTTTCTGTTTACTTCGCTGAAAGCATTGATAAAATGGGGGAAAATGTAAAAGAGGTAAAGCCTCATTATATGAGCGTTGTACCCCGATTGGTGGAAAAGGTATACGATAAAATTTACAATACAGGTTCTTCAGCCGGCGGGCTGAAATCAAAAATATTCTTCTGGGCTTTAAATTTAATCAGCAAGAAAAAAGATATTTCCAAGCCTTCAGGATTACAGGGAATTATTGCTGATAAACTGGTATTTTCAAAATGGAGAGAAGGGCTCGGCGGAGAAATCATCACTTTGGTTTCCGGTTCTGCAGCTTTATCCACGAGATTAAACCTGATGTTCCAGAATGCCGGTATTCCTATTCTGGAAGGGTACGGCCTTACCGAAACTTCACCGGTAATTTCTGTAAACAGTTTTGAAAAAATGAAGGTCGGTACAGTTGGAAGACCATTGGATAACCTACAGGTAAAAATCCAGGAAGACGGTGAAATTACAGTAAAAGGTCCATCTATTTTCAAAGGTTATTTTAAAAGCGAAGAAATGACCAAAGAGGCTTTCACTGAGGACGGATTTTTCAAAACGGGAGACATTGGACATATCGACAGTGAAGGTTTCCTTCAGATCACTGACCGTAAAAAAGAGATGTTTAAAACTTCAGGCGGAAAGTATATTGCACCACAGACAATTGAAAATCAGGCAAAAGCTTCAAAATTCATTGAGCAGATCATGGTGGTGGGAGACGGTGAAAAAATGCCGTGCGCATTGGTACAGCCTGACTTTGAGTTTGCCAAAAACTGGGCCATGAGAAATAACCTGAATATAGGTTCCACTCCTGCAGAAATTGCAAAAAGCCCTGAATTAAAGGAAAGAATTGAAAAGGAAATAGAAGGCATTAATGAGCATCTCGGAAATTGGGAAAAAATTAAAAAGGTTGAATTAACTCCTGAAGTATGGGGCATTGATACCGGACTTCTAACTCCAACTTTAAAGCTTAAGAGAAAAGCGATAAAAGAAAAATTCATAGAGCTGTACAATAAAATGTACGGGCACAACGAATAAAAATACAGAAAGCTGTTTCAGACGATGAAGCAGCTTTTTTTATACCTTTTAACTAAGGTTTAGACTTTAATTCCACGTTTTCAGATAAAGTTTAAACAAAAAAATGTGCTCCATTTCTGAAGCACATTTTTTATTATTTATAAATTGTAATTAAAATTTAATTACAGATTTCATTTTATCGTTCTCTTCCATTACCAATTCGTCATCTACAAGAATTTTCCCAGAGTGCTCATCAATAATGATTTTCTTTCTTTGTGCAATCTCCATCTGCTTTTGAGGAGGAATTGTGAAGAATGATCCTTTCGGAGCACCTCTTTCTAATCCTACAACAGCTAATCCGTTGATAGAGCTCTTTCTGATTCTGCTGTATGAAGAAAGTAATCTTTCATCAATTTTACCTGCAAATTCTTTGGACTGCTCTATTAGGTATTCTTCTTCTTTTTGAGTTTCAGAGATAAGACCATCCAATTCTTCTTTTTTGAATTTCAGGTGGTTTTTTAAATTGCTGATTTTGTCATTAAGCTCACTTAAAGTTTCGTTTTTGTGAACAATTTTAACTCCGAATTCTTTAATTCTTTTTTCAGCAAGCTGAATTTCCAGATCCTGGAATTCAATTTCTTTTCCTAATGCTTCAAACTCTTTATTGTTTCTTACATTATCCTGCTGAGACTTGTATTTTTCAATTAAAGTTTTTGCATGGTTAATCACTTCATGCTTTGTTTTGATCTGATCGTCCTGATCCTTGATGTCTGCATGAAATTTTTCGGCTCTTTTCTCAAGTCCTTCAATTTCAATTTCAAGATCTTCAACTTCAATTGGCAATTCTCCTCTGGTATTTCGGATTTCATCCAATCTTGAATCAATGATCTGCAAATCGTATAAAGCTCTTAATTTTTCTTCAACTGAAATATCGTTGGTTTTTGCCATATTTAAATGAAATAATTTACTGGGTTTGTTTTCTCAATAGATTTTGAAATTGCAAATGTACTAAATTTTTGTGACAAAATTTCAAATAATTGTTGAGTTACAAATTGTTCTGATTCATAATGCCCGATGTCACAGATCAGCATTTTGGATTCTGCCTGAAAATAGTCGTGATATTTAATATCTCCCGTAAGATAAGCATCACATTTTTGTGACAGAGCTGATTTTATTCCGCCGGCTCCGGATCCTCCGAGAACCCCTACTCTTTTAATTTTTTTATGGGTAAAATCAGAGTGTTTAATGATTTCCAGTCCAAATCTTTCTTTCACCATTCTTAAAAAATCCTGTTCATCCATTTCTTCATCAAGCTCACCATACATTCCCAGTCCTGAATGCTGGTTCTCATTATCCAGCTGATAAATCTGATAAGCCACTTCTTCGTATGGATGGGCAGCCTTCATAGCCGAAATCACCTTCCCTTTTTTGTAATCTTCAAAAATAACGGAGATCATATCTTCATCAGCATTTTCGCGGATATTCTGCTGTCCGGAAAACGGATTTGAGCCTTCAACAGGTCTGAATGTTCCGTTTCCATTCAAAGTAAAACTGCATTCATCGTAAAAGCCAATATTTCCTGCTCCTGCTGCGAATAATGCTTCTTTCACTTTTTCGGAATGATCTTTCGGTACATATACAGTCAATTGTTTTAAATTATTCTTTTTAGGCTGGAGAATTTTCAGATTTTTTAACCCTAATTGTCTGCAAATTTCATGATTCACCCCAAAAAAATCGTTATCAAATGCCGTGTGTATGGCATAAATGGCAATTTTATTTTCGATAGCCTTCAGTACGGCTCTTTCCACATAATTTTTCCCGGTAAGGGATTTTAATCCTGAGAAAATAATCGGATGAAAACATACAATCAGGTTACAGTTTTTCTGAATAGCCTCATCTACAACATTTTCCAAAGCATCATGGCATACGAGTATTCCGCTGACATTCCGGGTTGGAACTCCGCACAGCAATCCCACATTGTCGAAATCTTCTGCCTGCTGTAGGGGAATACGGTTTTCTATTTTTGAAATTACTTCACTTATTGTCATTTTATTCTGTATGTTTGCTACGAAAATAACGATAATTTGTTAATTGTAAAAAACATTAAAAATGGAAAGAGAACATAATCTTGTTCCTGAAGACAAACTTTGGAAAAGATTTCTTTACAGGGTTATTTACCGTGCCGATACCAGGCTGGGAAAGCTATTCGACATTACATTATTATCTCTTATCCTGATAAGCACTGCCATTATTATGATGGAAAGTGTACCTCAGCTCGACAAAAGGTTCCATTATACATTTCTGATCCTGGAATGGATTATTTCCATCTTTTTCACAATTGAATACTGGATGCGCATCAGTGTAGTGAAGAATAAAAAGCATTATATTTTCAGCTTTTTCGGAATTATAGACTTTCTTGCGCTGGTTCCTTTCTACCTTAGCTTTTTCTTTCCTGTCACTAAATATTTTCTGATCTTCAGAATGCTGAGAATGCTGAGAATTTTCAGAATTTTCAATCTCCTGGATTTTATGAACGATGGCTACCTCATTGTGCGTGCCCTGAAGAACAGTTCCAGAAAGATTTATATTTTTCTTTTATTCCTGATTATTTTTTCTGTGATTGTGGGCTCCCTGATGTTTATGGTGGAAGGCGGAAGACCAGGTTTTGAAACAATTCCACAGTCCATTTACTGGGCAGTAGTTACAGTAACCACGGTTGGCTATGGAGATGTATCCCCTATTACACCGATGGGTAAATTTTTTGCTGTTATTTTAATGCTTGCCGGTTATTCTATCATTGCAGTTCCTACAGGAATTGTAACGGCAGAAATGAGAAACAAAAGACAGAACCTGGAGAAGATCTGTGACCAATGCGGAAATGAAGATATTGATGATGATGCAAGATACTGTAAACAGTGTGGCAAGAAATTAGCTTAGTATTTGGTATTGATATTAATCTATTAACCCAATACCACAAAAATCATGGAACCACAAAAGAAAAATAAACCCAACAGCCTGGTCATTATCCTTTTTGCTTTAGTGATATTAATGATCATTATCTATTTTATACTTGTGATGTTTTTCCCAACTGTCTTTGAGCATATGAATACAGGTGACATACAGCCGGTACCCAATAAATGACAGGTAATTAATAATGAATAATAAAGATGAGTAATATAAAAAAGACGGCCAATCAGCCGTCTTTTTATTTAAATATGAGTATTCCGGTTATTTTTTAATTGCTTTAATCATCTGCTTAGATCCGTCTTTCATATGTAGAGTAACGAAATACAATCCTTGCTTCAGATCTCCCAAATGAAGCGCTGAGGATGGATTTTCTATGGTTTTCACCAATCTTCCGGAAACATCAGAAACGGAGACAGATTTTACCAGCTCTGCTTTTGAAATATTCAACACATCGGTGAAAGGATTCGGATATGCTTTAATATCTTCTTTTGGTTTGGAAACTTCTGATGTTGCCAGTGTTGCAGTTTCTACTTTAAAGTTGTCGATAAAGAATTCATAGTCTTCAGAATCATTTACAGCACCTTCGGAGGCATAAAATGCAAAAACCGTATTTGCTCCTGTATAAGAGGTCAGATTATAGGAATAAGTGGTAGAGGTATTGGAAGGAGCATTTGCAGCATTCCATGTCTGCAGAACTGTCCATGTAGTTCCACCATCACTGGAAACCAGGAACTGTACAACATCATCAGATCCCATAGCGGAAGGGGTAGTGTCGAAAAATTCCGTAACTCCATAATCAAACTTAACTTTATATCCTCCCGCAGAAAGATTGAAAGGCACAGTTTTCAGCCACGCGACAGTTTCATTATAATAAAGATTTATTTTAGCAGAGTTATTATCATCTCCGGCATTCAGGAAGTCACCGTCATACCATAATTCGTCTGTACCGGTAGGTCCTGTAGATGCATCTCCACCTGAAGCCTGTTCCCAGCAACTTCCGGGGAATGTAGAGAAATTGTTGGTATAAGCAGTTGTTGGTACTACAGTAGCACATGCTGTTGTAAATGATGTTCCAACAGACCATCCGCTTTTATCGGCAGCGCTGCATACGGACCTTACCCACACGTAATAAGTTGTTGCAGAACTTAAAGGTGACAGCGGGGCTGATAAGGCAGACGCTCCCACACTTCCTGTTGCAGGAGTAGTACTCACCGGGGCTGTATTTGTTGTAGAATAATAATATTCGTAGCCCACTCCAACGGTACTTGTTGAGGCTGTCCAGGCTATAGAAGCCGAGCTGGAAGTAACTGCACTGGATGATAAGTTATTTGGAGCCAGACAGCTTGGGGCCGCTCCTATAGCCACCGTATAATCATGAGCCTCTCCATAACCAGCCGTATTACAAGGCACTGGCTGGCTGGAATACCTGTCTCCTACTCTCATCCTGTAAGTTCCGGGTGTAACCGTGGAAGGAATAGATATGGTACCGTTAGTAAACAGTTCATCACCACTGGTAGCCTCGGCCACTAATTCCGGTGTGGTATCATCAAAGGTTCCGTTATTGTCAAAATCTATCCAGATACGTACGTTTTGACTTTCATAATCATGAGTAATAGAGAATGCGTAATTGACTCCTGCATTCATGTTAATAGTCTGAGACGTATAATCTCCATATGCTGCCTGAGAACATCCTGTATCAAGATGGCTAAATCCGGCTGACGGGATGGTAAAACTGTTAATCATATCTCCTCCATTGCATCCGCTGGAAAACTCCGGTGTACAATAGGTCTGAGCAAAGGCACATGTGCCAATCGTTAGTAAATTCGCAAGTAAAATCTTTTTCATATAATATTATTTTATGGTTAAAACAAATTTAATAAAAATAATACAATAATCTTTTTATATTGAACAGAAAAAGAGACGGTTTTAAACCGTCTCTTTAAAATAATATATTCTCCATTTCAAATATTCTAAACGGATGATTTAAGATGGATTTTCATGTTGTCTGTATGAGCTTTGAATACACAGAATATCACATTAAAAAAAATAGCAGCCTTTCGGCTGCTATTACAAATAATTATGATCAATAGAAATTATTTCTTGATTGCTTTGATCGTTTGTTTTGATCCGTCTTGCATGTTAAGAGTTACAAGATACAGTCCTTGTTTCAGATCTCCTAACTGAAGAGCTGAAGAAGGGTTGTCGATTGTTTTTACAAGTCTTCCTGCAATATCAACAATTGTTACTGATTTCACTTTAGAGATATCTGAAATGTTCAATACATCTGCAAAAGGATTCGGGTATGCTTTGATATCATTTTTAGCTCCTGAAACTTCTGAAGTTGCTAACACTGATGAATCATAAGCAGAAAGCTTGAATTGTCCTGTAGTACTTCCACCACCTGCAGTTCCGGTATATCTCCATACACTTACATATAATGTAGCTCCAGGAGTTTGACCCGTTACAGTAACTAAAGAGAAGTTATCTGTTCCGCTATCATCATCACAAGCAATACTTGTTAATGATCCACAGGTACCAGTATGAACAGAAATTACACTATCTACAAATCCTGATCCTGTAACACCCTGGGTTTCCAAAGTAACTTTTCCACTTGCAGGAACTACTACTGCAAACCAAACATTCTCTCCTCTGCTTGTCTGGCAAGATGTTGTACCATCAGTAATAGCATCTACATTCGAACTAACAATAGGATGAGAGTTGAAATTGTTTCCAACTGTTAAAGCTACAGCACCTGAACAAACATCATTAGCTGGTGGTGGTGGCGGAGTGCCTAAACAGATATTGAAACTGTTATTATATCCAGCACCATTACTGTTATATACTCTTACATAGTAAGTTTGTCCAACTGTTAATCCAGATACGGTTGTAGAGTTTGTTGTTCCACACTGGATACTTGTTAAAGATCCGCAAGCACCACTAAATACCTGAGTGTATAAACTTGTAGATGAAGTTGTTCCTGTAGAGACTACATTTGAAAGAGAAACCGTATGCGCAACAGATCCTGCTACAAAAGAATACCAAACATCATCATCCGGTGTTCCTGAGCAAGTACCAACAGGTACAGTTGAATCTGTAGCACCTAAAGTATTTCCTGCAGTTGTTGCAGTACAAGCAGTACCTGGGTTTACTGTTAGCGCAACAGCACCTGAGCAATTATCATTCGCAGGCGGAGTAGCCAACGTTGTGAAAGTTCCGGATACCCAAACACTTTGTGTACCTGCACACATAGATCTTACCCAATAATAATATGTAGTTTGAGGCAACAAAGGAGTAAGATTCTGAGAAGTAGCCGTAGTAGCAGTTCCAGATGTAGGAGCAGTATTAGTTGTTGAATAATAATACTCATATCCGTTTGCCGGAGCCGTAGCTGGGGCTGTCCAAGAAATTGTAGCCGATGAATCTGTAATTAGCGTGCTGGTTGGACCTGTAGGTGCATCACAAGCAGGAATAGCTTCTACCGCAAAGTTATCTACAAAGAACTCATAATCCTGAGTATCATCCACTGTACCGTCACTTCCATAAACAGCAAATATAGTATTAGCTCCAGTGTAACCTGTTAAATCAAAAATGTATGTATTTGAAGTATTACTAGGTGTATTGGCTGTATTCCAGGTTTTCAATATTGTCCATGTAGTTCCTCCATCTGGAGAAACAAGGAACTGTACTACATCATCAGACCCCATCGCACTGGCTGTAGTAGCGTTATAAGTAGTTACACCATAATCAAACTTAACTCTGTATCCGCCTGCAGATAAATTGAAAGATGGAGATTTTAACCATCCTTGTCTTGCTGTTGTATAAAGGTTAATTTTAGCAGCTCCTGTAGATCCTACATTTAAGAAACCATCACTAACCCAGTAGTTTGTAGTACCAGTACCCGGACCGGTTGCAGGAGTCCCTCCATTTGCCAGAGACCAGCATGTACCAGGGAATGAAGCAAAATCATTAGTGTATGCAGGAGTTATAACACCACAAACTGTTGTAAAGCTTCTTACCGTACATGATGTAGAAGTTACACCACCAGCATTATAAGAATTTATGGTATAATAATATGTTGTAGAATTGTTAAGGGTAATAGGTAAAGGATAATTTGTTACATTACCAACATCTACATTGTTGTATACATCTGTTCCTCCTGATGTAGTTCCGATAGTAATTCTATATCCGGTTGCATCAGCATTTGCCGTCCATGTGAAGGTAGGCGTTACTGAAACTCCTGTTGCTGAAGAAGCTGGAGCTGTTACTGCCGGACAGAATGTTTTTGTTGTAAAAGATGGACCTGGAATCCAGATACTTTGATCTGTAGTACTACAATGAGATCTTACCCAAACGTAATAAGTCGTAAGCGGAGCTAAATTCGTTAACGTATAAGTTGTACCAGTAGCACCGGTTACGTTAGGAGTGCTTCCACTTGTAGGAGCTGTATTGGTAGTGCTGTAATAAATATCATAAGTAGGAGCAGGAGTTCCAATAGTCCAGCTTACAGATTCTGTAGTTGCTGTTGTAGTACCTACGGTAACTGTATCCGGCATTAAACAAGTCACATTGCTTATGTTTACATTGTCGATATAGATATCATCACTTCCATTATCACCTGTCGCAATGAATCTTACAACTGCAGTTGCACTATTTGCTCCAAGATTAACAAGCTTATTAGACCAGGAAGAAGAAACTCCATATGTAGAACCAACTGTATTAAATGTGGTTCCTCCATCTGTGGAGATTTGTATTTTCAAAACATCTGTTCCTGTCGGATTAATATAATCAAAACTTAAAATTTTACTTCCAGTGCCTGCAGATAAGTCAATATACAAATCCATGTATCCTGAAGCACTCACCGTATTATAGGCGTGGAATCTTGCTGCAGGTGTTACAGCAGGTGCCGCAACAGTAGCCGTTCCATTGGCACTCGTCCATCCGGTTGCGCTTGAAAATCCTGAGACCGTATTATCACTTGCTCTCCAGGAGTTATCACCTCTTGAAGGCCAGGTTCTCCAGTTGGCAGCATTCGGCAGGTCACCTGTTGAGTTACCATTCACCCATGAACTGAAGCTCTCAGTGAAAGGTAATGTAGCATAAGTGGGTGCTGTAGAAAGCCATGTTCCCGGAGTAAAGGTAAATGTAAGACCAGAAGCAGGAACAGTAGTTCCATTGGTACTTCCTAAAGTACAAGTGGATGATGTTGATGTTCCAATAGCGGTAGCAGTCCAGTCAGTTCCGGTTCTGTTGTTTGTATCCGAACTTTCAGATCCTCTGATTCCTACTTCCCCGGACAATGTTGATGTTCCGGAAACACAACTACCATATACAATACTAACGGTATTGGTTACTAAATCAAATTGTATTTGAAAATTGATAGCCTGAGCTGTTGATGCTGAATTCCCCTGTAAATCAGTAAACTGAACAACAAACTTTGACCCTACGGATTCATAAGAAATTTCCGAAGTGGTTGTATTTGCATTTCTCAGATTGGCTGCAAAACCTGCAAATGCTCCTTCATAAGGAGTGGAAGTATCTGTAGAAAGCCCTGTGTAGGTAGTTGTACCAGCAGCTGTACCCAAAGTTACAAAACCATTGTTACTAATGTAAATACTGGAATAGGATTTACCATTATATTTAAATACTGATGGTAAATTAATGGCTGCAGACACAGCATTTGTTCCTAAGGTTGCACCAGATTGCCAGATGGTCCTACTGGCAGATAACGGAGTATAGGTTCCACTACTTTGCGCAAATCCATACCCGTTATTGGTATTCGGAGTTGTAGCTTGTGGTGGGCCTACCTGTGCATAAGTTCCCATACTCATGGCAACTAAGCACGAAAGTAGAAGTTTTTTCATACGTAGTAAAATAAAAATTAGAGGGTAAAAGTAATCAAATATTTTGTCTAAAATCAAAAATTATCATAAAATATTACAGACAAAATCATAAAGAAAACTTTTTATTACCTAGAATTAAATATATGTTTAATTTTAACATAAAATCATCAATTTACAATAGAATCACAAACTATTAACAATCAATGAATTAACATCAAACTAAAAATCACAAAACAGTGGAATAATTATTATTTAACATAAAAAAACTTTTTTACTTTTCACCAATTCACGACTTAATCAGCCATAAAAAAAGCGACAAAAAATGCCGCTCTTTTTTACTATTTCTAAATTCTAATTCAGATAAAATTCATATTTATTCAGAAGCTGAATTTCCTTGATCAAATCTCCGTTGAGATCTACGGAATGTTTCATGGATTGCACTTCAATCTGCGAATCATCTTCAATATTTTTAATAAAAAATTTAAGTTTCTGGTTTCCTTTATTTCTGTCAAGAACCGTTCTGAAGAAATCAAGATCTTCAGGGCGAACATCCATAACGTCCATTACCAGGGAAATACTTTTCGCAAATCTTTCAAAAGCTTCCTGAAGCTCAATGACGTCATTTACATTCACAAATACTCTTCCGTCCTTTACCTGTGCAAATTTTATTTTAAAAATTACAAATCTCTGGACTTCCAGCTTTTCCTTCAGGCGCATATAATCTCTGTCTCCTAGCCTGAAAGAATAAGACCCCGAATAATCTTCCAGCGTAACAAAAGCCACTTTTTCACCGCTTCTGAATCCATCCTGAACCCTGTATTCTGTGATCAGTCCGGCTACGGTATACTCTTTTCCGGCACCGCCATTTTCCCTTTCTTTCTGAACTGTTTTCCAGTCTTTTTTCTTCTCTTCAAAGAGCTCCTCCTGTTTGTTTGCAAAGGCCTGCTCTTTATAGGCATCTACCTCATCCAGATTTAAAAACAGGAAATTTCCTTTCGGCTCGGCCTTTTTTGTTACTTCTTCTATAATTTCTTCTTCCCCATCTCCTACAGACAAATCATCGGAAACAATTTCAATGAGATCGACAGTTTCATCCTGGGAATCTTTTTCTAAAAGGGGAACTTCGTCCGTTACTACTTTTTCTTCGTCCTTTTCGAGTACACTTTTCCTGGAAAGTCTGCCCTGCATAAACTGGAACTGATATTTGAATTCATCCAGCGGATGCGCTGAAAGGTAGAATCCGATGATTTCTTTTTCCTTATTAAGTTTATGCATATTTGGCCATTCCGGACAAGGCAGCAGCTTTGGCTGTTCAATTTGTACCTCATCCGCAAAATCGGCAAAAAGGGAATGTTCCATTTCGTTTTTACTTTCCTGGAAACTTTGCCCGTATCTGATCAACCGTTCCAGGTTTGTTCTTCCTGACATATCAATATCAAAATACTGGCCTCTGTGATAAGAGCTTAATTCATCAAAGGCTCCCGCCAGCACTAAACTTTCCGCTACCCTCTTATTCATCTGGGAAGGCAGGATTCTTTCGAAGAAATCATAAACATTATTAAATTTCCCGCCAGCCTCTCTTTCTCTTGTAATTGCTTCACTCGGACCTTCTCCAATTCCTTTGATTGCCCCCAGTCCGAAACGGATCTGCCCTTTTTCGTTTACTGAAAATTTATACTGGGATTCATTAACATCCGGTCCAAGAACATCAACCCCTATACTTTTACAATCCTCCATGAACATAGTGATGGAATCGGTATTGTTAATGTTATTGCTCATTACACTTGCCATATATTCTGCCGGATAGTTGGCTTTCAGGAAAGCCGTGTGATAGGCAATTAATGCATAGCATGTAGAGTGGGATTTGTTGAAGGCGTATTCCGCAAAGGCTTTCCAGTCGTTCCAGATTTTTTCTAATCGTTCTTCATTAAGATTGTTTTTCTTACCGCCTTCAATAAATTTCGGGTACATTTTATTCAGAACATCAATCTGCTTTTTACCCATTGCTTTTCTCAGTGTATCGGCTTCACCTTTGGTAAAGTCGGCCAATTTTTGAGATAAAAGCATTACCTGCTCCTGGTAAACGGTAATTCCGTATGTTTCTTTTAAATATTCTTCTGTTTCGGGTAAATCGTAGACAATTTCTTCAATACCATGCTTTCTGTTGATAAAGTTCGGGATATATTTGATAGGTCCCGGACGGTAAAGTGCGTTCATGGCAATAAGATCGGCAAAAACCGTAGGCTTAAGCTCTCTCATATATTTCTGCATTCCCGGGCTTTCATACTGGAAAATCCCTACCGTTCTTCCTTCTTTAAACAGCTGATATGTTTTTGCATCATCAAGCGGAATTTCATCGGGATCAATATCTACTCCGTGTCTTGCTTTGACCAATTTTAAAGCATCTTTGATAATCGTTAAAGTTCTGAGGCCCAGGAAATCCATTTTCAGAAGTCCGGCACTCTCTGCTACAGAGTTATCAAACTGTGATACCAGGATATCGGCATCTTTAGCAGCAATGGTTACCGGAACGAGATTACTTACATCTTCAGGGGTAATAATTACTCCACAAGCGTGAATTCCTGTATTCCTGATACAGCCTTCCATCTTTTTGGCACTGGCCAGAACATCAAAACGTGGATCTTCAGGATTATCAAGCACCATCCTCATTTCATCCACCAGCATCTGCTCTTCCGGTTTCAGTTTATCATATTTTGACAGAGCTTTGGCAATGTTCATTCCGGGAGTTGAAGGAATCAGTTTGGCAATATTGTTTGTATCAGGAATCGGGACATCTAATACTCTTCCCGCATCTTTAATGGCAGATTTTCCACCTAAAACCGAATAGGTAATAATCTGGGCCACCTGGCTCTGTCCGTACTTTTCAATTACCCATTTAATAATCCTGTCACGGCCTTCATCATCAAAGTCAATATCAATATCCGGCATTGAGACCCTTTCAGGATTCAGGAATCTCTCAAAAAGGAGGTCATATTTAATAGGATCTACGTTGGTAATTCCAATGCAATAGGCTACTGCTGAACCGGCTGCAGAACCCCTTCCGGGGCCAACCCACACTCCCATATTCCTTGCTTCGTTACAGAAATCCTGTACAATAAGGAAATACCCCGGATACCCGGTATTGGCAATTACATCAAGTTCGAAATCAAGACGTTCTTTAATTTCTTCTGTGATTTCTATATATCTTTTTCTGGCACCTTCATAAGTTAAGTGAGTAAGGTAGGCCATTTCTCCTCTTTTCCCTCCGTCTGCTTCGTCTTCTGCATGGATAAATTCTTCCGGAATATCAAATTTAGGAAGTAAAACGTCTCTTTTTAAAGTATACGGACTGAATTTCGCGAGAAACTCATCATATGCTTCAAAGGCATCGGGATAAGCAAGAAATGTTTCTTTGATCTCATCACTGTTTTTAATATAATATTCTCCTGTGGTAAGCCCTCTTCGTTTACCAAATCCTTTTCCTACAGGTGTTGTCAGCTTTTCACCATCTTTGATGCAGCTTACGATATCCTGAATATTGGCATCGTCTTTATGGGTATAAAAAGTTTCGTTCTGGGCAAGGATCCTGGTATTATATTTATCTGCAAGATATAATAGAACTTCATTTAAGTGCTCTTCTTCAGGCAATTGATGATTCTGAAGCTGTACATAAAAATCATCTCCGAAAGTATCTTTCCACCATTTGAAAAGTTCTTCTCCTTTCTGTTCTCCGGTATTAAGAATGGCATCGGGGATATCTCCTAAAATTCCGGAAGTTAAAGCAATAAGGCCTTCTTTATACTCAGCAATTAATTCTCTGCTGATCCTCGGAACTCCGAAATAGAAACCTTTGAGAAATCCTATACTTGAGAGTTTGGCGAGATTTTTATAGCCGTTAAAATCTTTTGCCAGAAGAACAACCTGGGTTCTTCTGTCCGGATCATCTTTTGTAAACTGTTTTTGCTCATAACGGTCTGAAATGTAGAATTCACAACCCACAACAGGAATGAGGGGTTCTGAAACAGGTTCCTGTTCAGTAAATTCTGTCCCGTTTTCTTCTGCTTCCTGTTTTTTTGCAAGATATTCTTTATGTTTTTTCGACCGGTCTGAATTGGCAGATTCTACTGCGGAAACAAATTTGAAGGCTCCCATCATGTTTCCAATATCAACCATTCCTACCGCCGGGAAGTTATCATCGGAAGCTTTTTTAATCAGGTCATTAATGCCCGAGGTAGCCATCAGTGTGGAGAAAACGCTGTGACTGTTAAAATTGAAATATTTTCCGAGGTCTACCTCATCAACATTTCCGAAATCCGTTTGTTTTTTCTTATTGTTGAAATCTGCAACCTGCCTTCTGATGACAATATCAAACGGCTTTATCGGGTCCGGATAAAGTGTTTTAAAGTAAGCCAGCTGATCTTCGGAGGTTTTGAGTACTTCGGCAGGAATCACGCCAATTCTCATCATTTCGAAGAATACTCTGGCTGTTGCATTTACGTCGGCAGCAGCGTTGTGAGCTTCGTCAAACTTATGGCCGTAAAGCTTTTCGTAGAGTTCTTCCAGTTTGGGAGATTTGTATCTTCCTCCTTTTCCTCCGCCCAGTTTACAGTAATCCGTACCCAAAATCATGGTATCGGCTTTTGGCTTTTCCTGAAGATTGTCTTTTATATTTTTCCTGAAAAATTCTGCTCCTACAATATTATAGTCGAATTCTACGTTATGTCCGGATACTACCCTTACCCTGTCCAGGACTTTGGAAAACTCTTCCAGAATCTCCTGCAGATCCCGTCCTTCTTCGTTGGCAATTTTTGTGGTAATTCCGTGAATCCTTGCGGCGTTGAAGGGAATGTCATACCCTTCAGGTTTTATAATATAATCCTGATTTTCAATTAAATTACCATTATCATCGTGTATCTGCCATGCAATCTGAACCATTCTTGGCCAGTTGTCTGAATCTGAAAGCGGTGCATTGAAATTTTTAGGTAATCCGGTTGTTTCTGTGTCAAAAATTAAATACATATAAGTTTCTAACTTTTTTAAAAAGAGAATGTAAAGTTACTTCATTTTTTCAAAAATCCGGCAGTAAAATACAAAAGAAAGCGAATGGTTTTTTACAAAAAATTATATTTTAAACAAAAAATGAAATTCATATCAAAACAGAATCAGATAAGCATTTGCAATTAATATTATTCTACTGTCCTGTATTATAGTCTAAATAAGTTTTAAAGTGCAGATTCATAGTTCAAAGCATAATTTAGATATAATTCTATTCCGTCAAATTATTCCTGCATATTTGATATATTTGCAGTCTCAAAAACACAATTCGATTTAATGAAAAAAATTTTTATTCTGGTGGGTACCCTGGGTATCACATTCGGTAACGCCCAAAAAAATGAAACCCTCAACGAAGAGTTTGAGAGACAGAACATTGAGAACAGCAGAAAATTTGATTCTTATATTCTCAGGCATTACGGCAATAATAAAAATGAGGAAACATTAAAAGAAATTAAGGAAAAAAGAAATACCCTCGCCGGTTTCCTTCCCAACGACAAACCTTATTTTCTGCAGGTTACAGACAAGAATCAGATTTTAAATTCAAATTCCGATTTCTTACAGGATGGCAACATCTCAGGATTATCAGGTTCTTTCAATGGTGAGAATATTAATTTTACAATTTTTGACGGAAGTTCTACAACAAGCGAAGCAAGAGTATACTCCGAACATTTTTTATTCAATAATTTTCCCGGCAGAATAAGCAACAAGGAAAGCAACAGCTTCATCTATGGAGATCACGCAACTGCTGTTGCCGGATTTATTGGTTCCAAGAACTACCCTTCCACCATCACAGTAAACGGAACAGCCAAACAGGTCAATTTTAAAGGAATTGCTCCTAATTCAACGATAGATGCCTATTCCTTCGGAACAACCCCACTCCCGGGTAATTCTGCGGCAAGCAGTGTATTTCAGAAATTGCTGATTGCTCATCCCAATATTTCAAATCATTCTTATGGCACCGATAGCGGATGGGCTTACCAGTCCGTTGCAGGAGAAGGAGCCTGGGTTTGGCAAGGGAGTTTTACAAGTCCAAGTCTGTACTATGATGCTCAAGGAGTTTATCTCGCTAACGACAGGGATTATGATCGGATTGTATATGATAATCCTTCATTCATCATCGTAAAATCTGCCGGTAACTTTTTCGGAGACGGACCCCAGACGGCCAACGAAAAAAAATATTATGAAAATGATTACGGATACCTGACTGAATTCGCACCTACAGACATTATACCTCCAAATAATTGCTCTCAGGGCTATGACTGCATTAGTACAGGTTCCTTAGCAAAGAACATTATTGTAGTGGGAGCAGCAGATATCATTACAGCCAACGGAGGAAGATACAACTCACCATCTGACGTAATACATTCCAGCTACAGCAGTGCAGGTCCCAGGGATGACGGAGCTATTAAACCCGACATCATCGCTGTTGGAACAAACGTTATAAGCGCAAACATTTCCGATCCTACAGGAAGCAGCTCCACTACAGGAAGCGGTACTTCTTTTTCAGCCCCGGTTGTCACCGGAATTATAGGACTCTGGACACAAATCAACAAACAGTTGTTTTCAGGAAGTGTTCTCAATGCAGCTTCTGCCAAAACACTAATGATACATTCAGCATCAGAGGCAGGAAATACAGGTCCTGACCCTCAATTCGGATGGGGCTTTATCAATGCTAAAAAAGGAGCAGAGCTATTGGTAGGAAAGTCAAATAATACGGTTATTTTTAATGACGAGACACTCAATAACGGTACTGTTAACAAAAAAGATATTATTGCTTCCGGCTCAGAACCATTAAAAGTAACCCTATCATGGATAGATCCTGAGTTTACCAATTTTGGCACCTTGTGGACTGAAATTCATAATGACCGGAATTCTAAGCTTATCAACGACATTGATGTAAGAATTATAGATACTGTTACCAATATGGTATACACTCCGTGGAAACTTAATTCTCTCAACCCAATGACACCTGCTACCAAAGGAGATAATACGGTAGACAATGTTGAACAGGTGGTTGTGGATACCCCAACAGGAGGCAGAAGATACAGAATTGAAATATCTCATAAGGGAATATTAAAAAACAATTCAGGAGCTGCAGCACCTCAAAACTATTCAATTATTGTAACAGGTCAGAATGGAGTTCTTGGAACCGCTGAAACCTCACCTTTAAGCAGTCTTTCCATAGCCCCGACCATTACGAAAGATAACGTTTATATCCTGAAAGCACCCAAAAGATCAGTATTCACTGTTTATGATATTTCAGGTAAAAGAATACAAAGCGGGACTATTAATAGTGATAAAGAATCTATAGATTTTTCAAGCTCCGGTAAAGGAATTTACATCATTGAAATAAAAACGGACAAAGATGTTATTTCCAAGAAAATCATTAAAGAATAGGTCTTTGCATAATGCAGCTTTCATAAAATACTAACGCTTGTTAGTATTTTATTTTTTTGTGTATATTTGCTTTCTATGGAAAATACACTTCACGAAAAGGTTTCTCAGGATATTTTGCTTAAAGCGTATAATCATATGATGCTGGCTAAAGCTATGGCAGATATCTATGAGGAAAACAGAAATATCTGTAAATATGTTCATAGTACTTCAAGAGGTCATGAAGCTATTCAGCTGGCCACAGCCTATCAGTTAACAAAAGAAGACTGGGTATCTCCTTATTACCGTGATGAAAGTATTCTTTTAGGAATCGGGTTCGAACCTTACCAATTAATGCTGCAGCTTCTTGCAAAGGCTGAAGATCCCTTTTCAGGAGGAAGGTCTTATTACTCCCATCCTTCAAGCAGGGAAGAAAACAAACCGAAAATCATTCACCAGAGTTCAGCAACGGGAATGCAGACCATTCCTACGACAGGAGTTGCTCAGGGAATAAAATATATCCAGGAATTCAATTTACAGAACTTTGAGAATAATCCTGTTGTGATTTGCAGCCTCGGGGACAATTCTGTAACAGAAGGTGAAGTAAGTGAAGCTTTACAGTTTGCCGCTCTTCACCAGCTTCCCATCATATTTCTTGTACAGGATAATGAATGGGGAATTTCCGTAACCAAAGAAGAAGCAAGAACCTGTGATGCCTACGATTTCGTTGCCGGATTTACAGGTCTCAGCAGAATGCGCGTGGACGGAACCGACTTTGTAGAAAGTTTCGAAGCGATGAAAAAAGCTGTAGACTTTGTAAGAACCGAAAGAAAACCTTTGGTAGTTTGTGCTAAAACCGTTCTTATCGGCCATCATACATCTGGTGTAAGAAGAGAATTCTACAGAGATGAGGAAGATTTAACAAAGCACAGAGCTAAAGACCCGGGAGAAATCCTGAGAAAACAACTTCTTGAATCAGGGATTGACGAAGATCTTTTAAAGCAGATCACTAAAAAAGCCCGCCTTGAAGCAGAAGAAGCTTTTGAAAGAGCCAAAAATGCAGAAGACCCAAAGCCTGAAACGGTTATGCAACATGTTTTTGCACCAACCCCTATCACGGAAGAAACAGGAACACGTGAACCTGCTGGCGGTGAAAAAATCGTTATGGTTGATGCTGCTATCCACGCGGTTCAGGAACTGATGTGGAAACACCCTGAAGCTCTACTTTACGGACAGGATGTAGGAGAAAGAATCGGAGGTGTTTTCAGGGAGACAGTTACTTTAGGTAAAAAATTTGGCAACAAAAGAGTTTTCAATACGGCTATCCAGGAAGCATACATTATCGGATCAACTGCCGGAATGAGTGCGGTAGGATTAAAACCTATCGTGGAAGTTCAGTTTGCAGACTATATTTATCCGGGAATTAACCAGCTGATCACTGAAATTTCAAAATCAAGTTATTTAAGTCAGGGAAAATTTCCTGTAAGCAATATCATCCGTGTACCTATTGGTGCTTATGGCGGAGGCGGACCTTATCACAGTGGAAGTGTAGAAAGTATTTTAGCCAATATCAAAGGAATTAAGATTGCTTACCCAAGCAACGCAGCCGATTTCAAAGGCTTGTTAAAAGCTGCTTATTACGATCCAAACCCTGTGATCATGCTGGAGCACAAAGGTTTATACTGGAGCAAGGTTCCCGGAACTGAAGATGCCAAAACCATTGAGCCTGCGGAAGATTATATCCTTCCTTTCGGCAAAGGTAAAGTGATCATTGAAGCAGACCAGGATCAAACTGAAAAAGGCAGAACTTTACTGGTTGTAACTTACGGAATGGGTGTTTACTGGGCTAAAGAAGCCGTGAAGAACTTTGGAGGACGAGTTGAGGTAATTGACCTTAGAACTATAATTCCTTTGGATGAAGAACTTGTTTTCGAAAGAGTAAAAGCACATGGAAAGTGCATCGTTCTTACGGAAGAACAGCTTAACAATTCATTTGCCGAAGCATTTGCACACCGTATTTCGAAAAGGTGTTTCAAATATCTGGATGCACCTGTAGAAACTATGGGATCTCTTGATGTTCCTGCCGTTCCTATTAATCTGGTACTGGAAAAAGAAATGCTTCCGAATGCTGACAAACTCAGCAAGAAAATTGAAGAAATGCTGCAATATTAATCTGCACTATTAAATATATGAAACCTCTAATTTTTTTAGAGGTTTTTTTATTACTTTTAATATTGGATTAAAAATATTCGGATTTTGGTATCCGATTTGCTCATGTCCACACCAAACTTGATGAACGCAGTATGATCACCACAAAATATTTCAACTACAGACAGGTATTAAATCTGGCAGGCGGCCATATCATCTGGCTTACAGCCTGGTGCACTTTAGTGGCAGCCCTTTTCTATTTTTTCAAATGGAAATGGATGATTATTCCATGGGTACCTGTAGCGTTGATTGGTACTGCAGAAGCCTTTTATGTAGGTTTTAAAAATAACCAGGCCTATGACAGATTGTGGGAAGCCCGGAAAATATGGGGCGGAATTGTAAATTCCAGCCGATCTTTTGTTTCCATGCTGTATGCTTTTAATACAAACGGAGAAAGCAACAGTGAAACAGAAACACTCAAAAAGAAAATCGCTTACCGTCACATTGCATGGCTTTATACTTTCCGTGAACAGCTTTTGGTACCTACGGAATGGGAACATATGTCACAGAAAAGACATTTCGGGGATATCAATATCCGAAGACACAGGCTCATCAAAGCAGGATTTCCTGATTACGGAAGAACTCCGATTTTCCTTCATAAATACCTTTCTGAAAAAGAACTGGATCTACAGCCGGAATATAAAAATTTTGCAACCTACCTGATTTCAAAACAGGCAAAAGAAGTTAATGACCTGAAGAATTTCGGGGATATTTCAGAATTTAACCAGATGCAGCTTCAGGAAACGCTTAATCTGTTTTATGATTATCAGGGGCAGGCGGAAAGAATCAAAAAATTCCCTTCTCCGAGGCAGTTTGCGAGCACAGCTTTTATTTTTAATGTCATTTTCATTATGCTGCTTCCTCTTGGGCTTGTCAATGAATTTGCCAAATTAGGGAACTGGGGAATTTTGGTAAGTGTACCTTTCTGCGTGATTATCGGATGGATCTACATCGTTATGGAGCTGGTTGGTGACTATTCGGAAAACCCGTTTGAAGGAATGATGTTTGATATTCCGATGCTTTCCATATGCCGTACCATAGAGATTGATGTTCTTCAAATGATAGGAGAACATGAAGACCTTCCGGAACCAATCGCTTCAAAGAACGGAGTCCTCGTATAAATCACAGAACTATAGCTGTTGTATTTTTTACCTCAGAGATCATAAAAGAGCTGTGAGTGCTTGCTATGTGCTGTAGTGCCGTTAATTTACTCAACATAAAATTACGGTAATCTTCCATGTCCTTTACTCCTATTTTAAGGATGTAGTCGTAATCACCGCTCACATGGAAGCATTCTGTGACTTCCTGAAGATTCATGACTTCTTTTTCGAACTGCAGCACGAATTCTTTTTTATGCTGTGTTAATTTTATGTGGCACAATACAATGAAATCCCTGTTTATTTTATGCCGGTCCAGCAATGCAACATATTTTGAGATTACTCCCAGGTTTTCAAGCTTTTTTATGCGTTCATAAACAGCTGTTACAGATAAATTGAGTTTGTAAGACAATTCTTTGGTAGTCTGCTTGCAATCTTTCTGAAGAAACAGGAGCAGCTTTTTATCGGTTTCATCAAAATTCATAGATATTTTTTTGGAGAAAGTTTAATACATTCAAATATAATAAACATATTTTCTAAATAAATAATAATTTACAGTTTTATATTCTACATTTTTGAATATATCTTGTAATAAATATGAAAACAAAGCATATTTAGCCCGACAAATAAATCTAAAGCTTATGGAAAATTTTAATGCGGCTAATGAAATTCAGGATCTTCAGTATTTTGGTGAATTCGGGGGAGTGAATCCTTCCATTTCTGACAGCTCCACCTATACATTCCTTTCTGCAAAAACAATGTTTGATACTTTTGAGGGAAATGCCGAAGGATGCTATTTATATTCAAGACATTCATCACCAATGAATCTTTACCTCGCACAGGCATTGGCAAAAATGGAAAATACCGAAGCCGCCAATGTTACAGCATCGGGGATGGGAGCCATTACCTCAGTTTTAATGCAGGTATGTAAAAGTGGTGACCATATTATTTCCAGCAGAACGATTTACGGTGGAACTTATGCTTTCCTTAAAAATTTCCTGCCTCCGTTTCATATTGAAACTTCTTTTGTAGACATCAGCAATTTTGAGTCTATAGAAAATGCCATAACTCCAAATACGAAAGTTATTTATTGTGAAAGTGTAAGCAACCCTCTCCTTGAGGTAGCTGACCTTAGAAAACTTTCTGAAATCTGTAAAAAACATAATCTAAAACTGATCGTTGACAATACCTTCTCCCCTCTTTCTGTTTCGCCAACATTACTGGGAGCGGATATTGTGATTCACAGTCTGACCAAATTCATTAACGGAAGCAGTGATACGGTAGGCGGTGTTTACTGTGCCAGCCAGGAATTCATCAATGATACCAAAAACGTGAACAACGGAGCCTGCATGCTGCTGGGACCTACTATGGACAGCTTCCGCTCTGCAAGCATCCTTAAAAACCTGAGAACACTTCACATCAGAATGAAGCAGCACAGCCACAACGCCATGTATCTTGCTGAAAGATTTGAACAAGACGGTTTAAAAGTGTCATATCCGGGTCTGGAATCCCATAAGGATCATGAGCTGATGAAAAGCATGATGCATGAAGAATACGGATTCGGAGGACTGTTAACTATAGATGCCGGAACTACGGAAAAGGCCAATGAGCTGATGGAAATGATGCAGCAGGAAAACCTGGGCTACCTGGCTGTAAGTTTAGGATTCTATAAAACTTTATTTTCATGCTCGGGAAGCTCCACTTCATCGGAAATTCCGGAAGAAGAGCGTGAAGCAATGGGCATATCGGACGGTTTGATCAGATTTTCGATTGGGCTGGATCATGATATTGCCAGAACGTATGAAAAAATGCGGGAATGCATGCTGAAAACAGGTGTTCTCAACCATGAAACCATATTCATATCCTAATTTATTGTTGTAAAAGCTGTTGGAATTTCCGGCAGCTTTTATTTTTACCTAAAACCCCATTAAATAAGGATTCTTAATAAAGTTTCACAGAAAAAATGTAGAATTATTTATATTCAAAGTTTAGATAACAAATCGTTCTATTTGAGGAAAGCAAAGATGATGGCTGCACCATTGATGAAGCTAATGGTTAAAAGTCCGCTTCATCAGATCAATTGAAAATTGATCAAACCTTTGAAGACTAAAATATGCAGTATGAGAATTAAGCTTTGCGTTATATTAAATCTATTTCCAACTAAGCATTAACCAATTAAAAAAGGTTTACTTTAAATGAAAATGTTTTGGGAAGGCTTCTTCGGGTTTCATTCTGAAAATATTCAGTAGTATCCATGACTTCAGGAAACCATATCCGTAGGAAAACATCTGAATATAGGTTGAAATGACTGCCATTCCGGCAATGCTGATATTCTTCGTTACAAACATCGCATGGAAAAATACAAGAAATGTATACAACCCGTAAAATGCAAGAATAATTCCTCTTCCGAGAAGAAAATATTCTATAAAACCAAAAATATAGCCCAGCATGAAAAGTGTAGGAAATGCAAATGATATTTTGACATATTCGGGGTGCCTCTGGTTAAGAATAGGCCTTGCACATCCGAACTGGTAAACCTGTTTTGAAAATTTACCTAAATCCACTCTTCGCTTGTGATACACAGCAATATCATCAAAAAAAGCTGTAGTAAAGCCATTTTCCCAGAGTGTCATAGAAAGATCGGGATCTTCCCCTATCCTCATTTCTGAAAAACCGCCTACTTTTTCAAAAACTTCTTTTTTCACGCCCATATTGAAACTTCTCGGCTGAAACCTGGAAACTGCTTTTTTACTTCCCCTGATTCCTCCGGTTGTAAAAACTGAGGTCATGGAATAGGAAATGGCTTTCTGCATCAGGTTGAAACCTTTATGGGCTTTGTCTGCTCCACCGAAAGCATCACAGGGAATAGTTTCAATGTCTTTTTTAATGTTTTCGATGTAATCTTTTTCTACAATTACATCACTGTCTACAAAAAGAAGCCAGTCATTCTGAGCTCTCTTAGCACCGTAATTTCTCGTAAGACCAGGGCCTGAATTGTCTTTTCTGAAATATTTGATATGCAGTATTTCTTCAAAATTCTGAATGGTCGGTTTAAGGTCAATAAGAGAGCCGTCGTCTGCAATAATCACTTCAAAGTCTTTATCCGTCTGAAAAGTCAGGGAATTCAGCAGTTCAAACAGCTCATCTTTTCGGTTGAAAATGGCAACGACAATGGAAATGGTAGGTCTCAAATTGAAAATTTTTCAAAATTACTTATTCGCAGATGAACCCGCAAACAGTTTAACAGCTTATTCAAAGAAATTAACTTTTAAGCAAGTCCGTTTCCGGAAATGATTTTGAAATTCTCAACACAATAATTTGACATTTTAAACAAAATCGCCAGGAAAATCCAGCCCTACCTTTGCTGTAGAAATTTAAACCTAAAAAAATGATACAGAACATTAATCCACAACAGCACCCTTTACAGTCCGGCTTTAATGCACAATCTACAGCTCAGGAAGTCATCAAAGGAACAGACCTTACAGGTAAAACAGCAATCATTACAGGCGGCTATGCAGGAATCGGCCTTGAAACCACAAAAGTCCTTGCATCTGCCGGTGCAACCGTAATTATTCCAGCGAGAGATATTGAAAAAGCAAGAAAGAATCTTGCCGGAATAAACAATATTGAGCTGGAAAAAATGGACCTAACAGATCCCCGATCTATTGAAGATTTCAGCGAAAAATTCCTTGCATCCGGCAGAAAACTGGATCTCCTGATTAACAATGCGGGAATTATGTGGGTCCCTCTCCGAAGAGACAGCAGAGGTATTGAATCGCAGCTGGCAACCAATTATTTTGGGCAATTCCATTTAACAGCAAGACTCTGGTCTGCATTAAAGAAAGCGGACGGTGCCCGTGTACTGAGTGTTTCTTCTTACGGCCACCAGATGTCTCCATTTGATTTTGAAGACCCTAATTTTGAGAAAAGAGAATACCAGACCCTTTTAGGATATGGGCAATCGAAGACGGCATGTAATTTATTTTCCGCAGCATTGGATGAAAGAGGAAAAAAATTCAATATCAGAGCCTATTCATTGCATCCCGGATCTGTTTACGGAACTGATTTGGGAAGGGAAGAACCGATTGACCTCTACATTCAGATGGGAACACATGATAAAAACGGAAAAATAAAACCTGAAGTAGAAGTCAGATTAAAAACAGTTCCACAAGGTGCTGCCACAACAGTCTGGTGTGCAACAAGCCCTGCTCTTCAAAATATTGGCGGTGTTTACTGTGAAAATTGTGATATTGCGGAAATAGACCTCGGACACATAGAGCACAGATATGATGAACCAGACACCATCCGTGGTGTTCAGTCCTACTCCATCGACAGGGAAAACGCGGAAAGGTTATGGAAATTAAGCGAAGAAATGCTCGGCTTCAAATTCGATGCAGAATAAGCTCTTTTTAAATACATTTGTACTTATAAACTAAAGATCATGGATTTCCAGATACAGTATATTACCCCGGATATCAAGCTTTCTACCTATGATGACAAGCTTTTCAAAACAGAAACCGTTTTTGAGTTCCATATGCTGGTCTGGTTTATCTCGGGAGAGACCAAAATTATCCAGGCTGATAAAACATACCTCTTCAAAGCCGGAGATATTTTCCTGATTCCGAGAAATCATCTGGCCACAATCATCAATTATCCTAAAGACGGACTTCCTCATAAAGCTGTCGTGATGCACCTTACAACAGAACGGCTGAAACAGTTCTATGCTCAAATTGCATTGGGACATAAAATAATAAGCCGTGAGTCTAAAATCTACAGCTATCAAAACCATCCATTATTAAAGAGCTGTCTTGCATCCCTGATTCCTTATTTTGAAGTGGAAGGAGTTTTCCCGGAAAATATTGCTTCATTAAAAATAACTGAAGCGATAAGCATCCTCAGGGAAATCGACAAAGATATTGATGCTGTCCTCACAGATTTTGAAGAACCAGGAAAGATTGATCTGGCCGGATTTATGGAGAAGAATTATATGTTCAATATGTCTCTGGAAAGGTTTGGTTATCTTACGGGAAGAAGTCTGTCTACTTTTAACAGGGATTTCAGGAAAATTTTTCAGACAACGCCACAACGGTGGCTTACGCAAAAACGTCTTGAACTGGCCTATTATCATTTGAAGGAAAAGCATAAAAGACCTTCGGATGTATTTTTAGAAGTTGGTTTTGAAGATCTTTCCCATTTCTCCTATGCTTTTAAAAAACAGTATGGGCATGTACCTTCTGTTTTGGTATAATTGGTTTAGCAAATGTTAATGTAAAATTTGTGTAATCTACTTGATCTGTAAACATAGGTTTTAACGCAAAGTTTATTAATATGAATTCAGATTTGAGATGAGCAAAGAAAAAAATCAACTTCGTTGATTCGATGAAGCGAGCTTATTAAGGAATAAACAGTTAAAGAAGATCTGCTTAATCTCAATCAGCGAGAGATTTTTATATAAGAAATTCAAATTATAAAAATAAACCCGATCTAAAATAAATGAATGCCGCCAGTGAAATAAAAAACAGGATTACAGAAATACTGAAAAGCAAAAGTTTAAAAAGATTTTTAAAATAGTACAATTCCAGGATATGCAATATAAAGAATAAGATTGCTGAAACCGCAATTCCTATTATGGAAATTACAATTAAGGTTTGAAAATAATCTTTTTCAGGAAGTGGGGCTTTAAAGACAAAAAAGGATAAAACCGCAGCTACAAGCATAAAACCTGCACTAGCTTTTTCTGTAAAGTATTTTGTCTTCTTCTTTACAGTGGGTTTATCATCATAACTGATGCTTTCAGAAGATGATGAACTCACTGTAAATAAATCCAGAACATTTAAAAGATTTCCCAAAAAATCAAGAAGATCCCAGCCCATAATTATTTATTCTTCTTCTTTTTCCTGATCTCCCAGACTCTCCAAAACTTCTTCTAAATTTGGAATATCTTCCACATGCAGTGTTTTTAAATACTCCCCTTTGGGAGCTGTCCAGTAAATAAGTCTGTTTGCCTGGTTCTGAATAGATTTTTCAAATATATTTCTTACTGCTCTTGCATTACCAAAACTTTCGGTTTTCAAGTTATCCATTGAAGAGAAAATTTCCTTCAGTTTGTTTTTGGATTCATCAGAAATACTGAAATCAAATTGGCTGCAAAATTTCTCAAAAATCTGCAATAGCTGCTCGCTTGTAAAATGTTCAAAATAAAAATATCTGTTAAAACGTGAACGCAGTCCCGGATTGGAATCGATAAACATTTTCATAGGTTCTGTGTAACCTGCTACAACGACTGCCAAATCGTCCCTGTAGTCTTCCATCCTTTTTATAATGGTATTCACTGCTTCCGCACCGAAATCATTTCCCCATTGGTTTTGTGTAAGAGCATAGGCTTCATCTATGAAAAGAACTCCGCCTTTGCTTTCTTCTACGGCTTTATCTGTTTTTATAGCGGTTTGTCCTACATATCCTGCAATAAGTCCTTCTCTGTCAGTTTCATACAATTGTCCTTCGGATAAATAACCAAGATGCATGAAAATTCTGCTTAAAAGTCTCGCCACTGAGGTCTTACCAGTTCCCGGAGGTCCTAAAAATACAGTATGTAAAGCAATTTCAACATTTTTCATCCCTTCTGAATTTCTCTTTTTCTGAATTTCAAGAAGGTTGATTAATTCGTTAATGTCTTTTTTTACTTTTTCCAGACCTACGAGATTGTGAAGTTCCTGTAAGGCTTTTTCAAGGGTATCATCTTTTGGAGGAAAGGAAACATTGATATTATTTTGTTCGGCTTCTTTTTCAGTTTTCTCTTTATTTTCAGGGCTTTCTACATATACTTCTATCTTTTCGGGCTCTGAAATCCCTGAGAATTTTTTGTAATTCTCAAAGTTTGTTTGCATTGCCTGAAGTTTTGGATGCTTCAGTTCTGTTAATATGGAAAGAATTAGATTTCTGTCATCAGGAACGAGTAATACAAGTTTGTTTTCCTGTTGTATTTTGTCAATAATTCCGGAAAACTCCTGTGTTTTTATAAGCTGATTGAGTTTGCTCAAATGATTTTCATCTGCAAAATGATCATTTCTTAATGCATCATAATAATAAGCAAGTATAAATTTAGATTTATCCTGATCTTCGCTTTTGTTCCTTCCATATATGGAAAGAATCTCTGAAAGAAATATTCTTTCTGTTTTGTATAATGCATTGATCTTATTCCGATCAATTTTATCATTGACTTTCTGAATAAAAACCTCATCATTATTCAACTCTTTACATAAGTTTAAAAGCTCAGTGTTTTCAGTTTTCAGTTCTTTTAACAATGAAATGTCGATAGAATTATTTTCGGTCAATAATTCCTGGTCTATATAATCTTTTATGGAAGAAATAGAGTCTTCAATAAGAGAAATCGGATCAAATTTTTTCAAAATACGGTTTTTTATGAGTTCATCATTTGCTGTACAATTTCCTTAAACAGATCACGGTGTTCGTCTCCATATTCTTTCCACGCCAATCCCATTTCTCTGAGATCATATCTCGCTACAATGGTTCCGTAATCTTTTTTGTTTCCATCAATGGTTGGATAGCCTATTACATAAATGGATTGCGCCAATTCTATCGCCAGTTTAATATCATGGGTGGAAAACATAATGGTATTATGCTCAGATTCATCACAAAGCATCCCGAATGTCTTTTTTACTTCTTCAATATTTCCTACATCCAGCCCAGAAAAAGGTTCATCCAGAACAATATATTTATCTGACGAAAAAAGCTGTTCTATAATGGCTGTTCTTTGTCTTTGTCCTCCTGAAAGTTCATTGGGGTATTTATCAAGACATTTTTCCAGACCCCATTTTGAAGCATACTCTTCAATTTTTTTGTTTTTTTCTTCTTTGGAGAGACTTGTTTTTCTTAGAGCATATTCAAAAGTCTGCTTTACCGTTTTGTGTCTGAAAAGGGTATATTTCTGATCAACAAAACCGATGTCTCCTTCTTCCACACTTCTGGCTGCATTGATATCTTCTTTTTCGAAATCCCTGATCAAAATTTTTCCTGTTTTAGGACTTACAAGACCTGTAAGAGCTTTAAAAAAGGTTGATTTCCCTCTTCCTGATCTTCCAACTACTGCTACAAGCTGGCCGGTATTTTCTATTCCGGCTCTTACTACATTTTTTTCTATTAAACTTATATCTTTTATAATGATATTTTCATCATAAGCGACACTTAAATTATCTATATATAATAATGTTTCTTCGAAATGATAAGTCATAGTTTATATTTTTGAGTATCTGAAAATAGCTTTCCTTAAGTAATTAATGAACCAATCTAAAAACAATCCTATAAGCAGTATAATGATCTGCAAAGCGATAATTCTTCCATGATTCATAAATTTATCTGAATTTTTAATAAGGAAGCCCAATCCTCCGGAAGCCACAACAATGGATTCTACTGTTACAAGCATCATCCATGTAATAGCAAGGTTCTGACGGATAACATCTATTACATAGTCTATTCTTCCCAACACAATAACCTGCCAAAGCACTTCAAATCTGGAGCATTTCAAACTTTTTGCATGATCAAATTCTTCCTGTGGAATAGCATTGATCACCGAAATAAGCGAAGTGGTAAGGAAAGTTGTTAAAAATATAACCATGATCCATATCTGCATATTTCTTGCGTCATGTACTACCATGGTAATGTAAAACGAAAGTCCTGTAAAAGGTAAAAATCTGAGTTTGGTAATAAATTCTGAAATCGGTTTCAGCAAAGGCAAAGGAAAACTGTAAGCAAACAGCATGGATAAAATAACTGCCAGTAAAATGGATATGAAACATAATTTCAGGGAGTTGAAAATATGTACAACCAGTCCTTCTTTATAGAGTTCTTCAAAACCTTTTAAAACCTGATCGGGCGAAGGAAACAAATGTTTTTCACCGGAAGTGATCACAAACCACAATATAAGTAACAATACTATCCAACCCACCAAAATAATGGTTCTGGTAGTTTTTGAGACATTTTCGAAAGGTGTTATTAATTTTATCATACTAAAAAAGCTGCCTTTTCAGGCAGCTATATTTTAATTTATTTATTTTAAGAATGTTATTACAACTCTTCTGTTTTGTGCCTTACCTGCTTCAGAATTATTATCAGAGACAGGTTCGTTTGAGCCTTTTCCGTCAATTAACTGGAAACGGGATTCCGGAATTCCTTTTTTCTTCAGATAATCTACTACAGATTCTGCTCTGCTTTTAGATAAAGTAAGGTTATTATTACTATTTCCGCTGTTATCCGTATGACCTACAATAGTAAGTTTAGAGTTTTCTGCCTGAATAAGAAGATTATAGATTTTTTCAAGGTCTTTTTCTGAGCTATTCTGTATAGAAGCACTACCGGAATTAAAGTTGATCTTCCATTCTCCGGAAGCCATAACTTCTGTAGATTGCTTGCTGTAATCCGCCTGATCTGCAGATGTAGATTCAATATCATTAATATTCTTAAGGAAGAATAAGTTTACTGCATCTTCGTATGGTACTACTTTTCCTACATTCTCATTAAATCCAAATGGATTAAGCTCTGTTAAATAACCGGAAACCTGATTATAAACTGATTTATATCTGTTTACTCCGTCCGTCATTCCAAAATACTGCATTGCATCTGCATAATTGAAGACTTTAGATCCTCCCATATTATAGGTAAGTCCATTTTTGGTACCTTGTTCTCCTTTGAACATTTTGTACCAGTATTGTGGAGTTTCGATTTTATAAGTATCTGCAACAGCTTCTGAAGCTCTTACTTTCCAGTCTTCATAGTTTTTCATCTGGTTGGAAGCTGTAAGTGCTGATTTCAAAATATTGGAAACTATTTCCGGGTTTTTCACAGCCCATTCTTTTACACCAATGAATGCAGTAGGCATCTGGTTATTGAATTCTTTTGTAGAAACAATATCAACAAATCCTGAAAGTTTATCAAATACAAGTTTATCTCCCGGTGTCCAAGTTGCACAACCGTCAATTTTTCTGTTTACTGTTTTCCCTGTAAGTTTTCCATTGGAAACTTCTTTTAAACCTACTGTCCATCCTGTAGTCTGAGATTTGATCAATTCTTCGGCAGATTTCATATAATCATCATTTTCAGACGGATAGATATTTACTGCTTCTGCATCATATGTGGTTGGATCAGGGTTTACTTTTAGACCGTTCGCAAAACAGTAATTTACCGTTGTTACCCAGTCTCCGTCTCCTAAAACTGCTGAAATTACAGAACCTTTCATAGATTTAGGATCAGATTTCCAGCTTGGAGGTCCAATTAATTTATCTTCACCGTAGCTCATTCCAACAGCTCCCATTACCTGTAAATGGTATTTATCTTTACCATATTTTTCGTCTAATGCTTTCTGAACCGAGCTGATGTAGAAAGGAGCTCCGTCTCCCATGATCATTACAGCAAATGCACTTTTATCAGAAGAAGGAAAGGCTTCACCTTTATCAAAATCTTCGATAAATTTCATCTGCATATTTCTAAGTTCTGATAACCAGTCCTGACGAATGATCTCAAGGTTTACTCCGTTTTTCTCCATTAAAGAACCTTTGGTAGTTTTTGGTCCTCCGTTCGCAACGATCATCCCGGATTGTCCGTTCCATGCATATCCCGCAATTCTTACCAATGGTTTTCCTGAAACTGCAGAAGAGAGTTCTTTTGAGGGAAGTTCTATCTTTTCTGCATTTGTTACGTTGTTTACGTCAGTTTTATTAAGCTCTATTCCTGTTAACTGCTTGGAAACAGCTGTTTTAAGACCTGGAGACAAAGCATATACTGCACCCAGAATTGCTCCAATTCCAACAACAACAATTAATAACTCTGAAAAAGTAGTGAGTTTATTAATTTTTAAAATTTTTCCCATTTCTTATAGTTTATTTTTTTTTGTATTAGAAAATATCACCGAAACCTCCTGCATTCATTTTGTCATCTTTAGACATTTTATAATTCGGATTGGTATATTTTGTTGAGTCCGGAATTACATTGTCTCCGGTTTTGATTTTATCTGCCAAAGTATCCAGTTTGGTATACAATTCATCATTGTCTACAGAATACTGTGAGGTAAGAGCATCAATATCGATAAGGTTTTCCGAAGTTCTTGCAATATCCTGCGCAATGGTAGATGTTACTACTTCCAGTGCATATTCAAGTTCCCAATCTTTTGTGAACATCATTGCACTTTTTGCAGATTCTGTAGCGGCTTTGGCATTTTTAGCAAACTCATATTCTTTTCTAAGCATTGTTACAGTAGTATCAAAATCGGCAATTTTGATATCTATTGCCGTTCCTGCCAATGTTAGTTTTCTATCCATTTTTCCTAAAACATTTGCACGAACTCCATATTTCTGGATGAAGTTCTTACTTTGCTCATATTGATTGGAAACTCTTTGAGAGTCGCTTAATTTTTTTGCCAGCTCACTCTGTAAAGCAACATATTCATCGGTATCTTTTGCTCCTTGTCCGTGTTGTCTTACCATTTCATCCATTGCAGATTTCAACCTTTCGGATTGCCTTTGAAGGCTTAGAACCTGCTCCTGAAAGTCTTTAGCCTCTTTTTCAGACTTGGACGCTTCGATTTCCATTTCATTTTTCAGCCCTTTTAATTTTGCTTTTGTGCTTTTAAAGATCTCACGGTTTTTAAGCATTTTTTGCTTTTGTTCTTCCAGTTCATTAAACGGATTACTCTGTATTAAAGCTCTGTGGATATTTCTGGTAAGGAACCTCAACCCTTTCATAATAACGGGATACATCATTACCAAAAACACTAAAAATACTGCCGTCGCCGAAAGTGCAATTGCCTGTCCCAACATGGTAAATAATGGCGGGATAATAAATGTCCAGACCAAATATCCTCCTACACCCAGTAATCCTGCCATAAGAGCATAGAAAAGTCCTTTCTCTCCTTTTTTCAGAGTATCTTTATTAAGTGCTATTTCGCCTTTGGATTCGTCAAAGTGCTTAAGTATAGGTAATTCTGATAAAGCTGTTTTTTCTTGTTCAAATCTTGTGTCCATTTTTATAAATATTGTTTAATACCTGCCACAACGGTATTTATTGATTCTAAAATTTTTTGTTTTGCCAGGTTATTTGCTTCTATTTTCTGCTGAATTTCCAAAAACATCTGTTTGTTGTCAATATCAATTCTTTCCAGTTCCATATTTTTGATTTGCAGATCGTTTTGCAACTTGGTAATTTGTGCCTGTAAATCTGCAATCTGCTTGCTTAAATTTTCTTTTTTCTGTACAATGGAATTGCTAAGTTCTTTTTGTTTTGAGTTTCCAATAACATCATAGTTCTGAAATACTTTTTCAATTTCAGAAATATAATACTGGGATTTATCAAGTAAGAATTCTTTGCTGATCTCAGGTCTCAAAGATTTTCCCATAGCAAAAGCCATCTGATAACTTTGCGGGTTATTGATTCCTACTGCGTGTACGGATTTATATAATTCATAAAAATCAAATCCTTCATTATTCAGACTATCAAATCCTTTCTGATATACGTCCAAAATTTCATTTATAAAAGGATTACCTGTTATATTGACATTGCTTGCCGTACCTGTACTTCCAATATTTGGAGAGGCTACAGAAGTGGGAAATCTGGCTTCATCTGGTAATTCAGCGGAAGTATTGGTATTTTGTTTTGATTCTCCGTCTTTATCATTATCATTGATAAAAAGACTTTTCCAGCTAAAATCTTTTGCCATTATGTTTTTATTGTATGCACATTTACTCTAACTAATACGAGTAAATATAATTAAGGTTACTAAATTAACAAAAATTGTATTTACAGATACAGGATATCGTAAATTTTTTACATCGTTAGATGAAGTTATTATAATCTAAAAAATTAGCTTTCCTTTTTATGTATTTTTTTCGTGCCCTCGTACATTTCATACTGAAGGAATCTTGTTTCCAGCTTACCATTGAAAAGCTTGATTTTTCTTGAAGGACGAAGTCCTATTTTTTTCACAGCTTCCAGATCAGAAGAGATCAGCCACGCTAATGTATTGGGATAACTTGTTTTAAATGTATCTCCTATTTTTTTATAGAAATCATCATCATTGATGGAAATTCTCTCATCATATGGCGGGTTGAAAACCATCAGCAACGGGAAAAGCTCTTTTTTGGATTCAAAGAAGTTTTGTTTTTTCACTTCAATCACATCTTCCATTTCTGCTGCTTCAATATTTGTTCTGGCAGCATTCAGCATTCTGGCATCAATGTCATAACCGATAATCTTTCCGGTAAATTCTTTTACCCTGTTTACCCTGACTTCCTTAATTTTTGCGAAAAGATCAGCATCATAATTATTCCAGTTCTGGAATGCGAACCTTCTTCTGAAGATCTGTGCAGGAAGATCCATGGCAATCATTGCCGCTTCAATTAAAAGAGTTCCTGAACCACACATCGGGTCTAAAAAGTTTCCTTTACCATCCCAGCCGGCCAGCTGCAGCATTCCGCTTGCCAGCACTTCATTGATAGGCGCTTCACCCTGCTCTTTTCTGTATCCTCTTTTAAACAGTGGATCTCCGGAGGAATCTAAAGAGATTGTTATCAATTCCCTGTCGATATGCAGATGGAACTTAATATCCGGGCTTTTTGTTTCTACATTCGGGCGTCTTTTGAATTTATCCTGAAAATAATCAACGATGGCATCCTTCATTTTCAGAGTAACAAACTGGGAATGCTTGAAAGTTTCTGAATTTACTGTAGAATCAATCGCGAAAGACTGGTCCACGTCCATATATTCTTCCCACGCAAACGCTGAAAGTTTACTGTAAAACTGGTGCTGGTTGAATGCTTTGAATTCATAAACAGGAATCAAAATCTTTAATGCTGTTCTTGCAGAATAATTAATTTTATAAAGAAAACCTAGATCTCCTTCACAATTAACTGCCCGGTTTTTCACTTCAACGTTTTTTCCGCCTAATTTTTTAATTTCTTCGAAAAGGATCTGCTCCAATCCGAAAAATGTCTTTATCTGAATCTTTAGATTTTCTGTATTCATAAATAGGGATTAAAAGATTTAATGATTTAACACTTAAAAGATTACGGATTCAATTTTGCTCATAATTGAATTTTTCAATCTTTCATTATTTAAATACTTTGCTTTTAACCGCACAAATTTAGTTATTTTTGCATTATGGAATGGTTTGAATCTTGGTTTGATACGCCTTATTATCACCTTCTTTATAGTAACAGAGACTATACGGAAGCCGAAAATTTCATTACAAAACTTACTGAAGACCTTCAGTTACCGCAATCATCCAGGATTATTGATCTGGCATGCGGAAAAGGCAGGCATTCTGTTTTTTTGAATAAACTGGGATATGACGTATTGGGACTGGATCTTTCCAGGCAAAGCATTGAGTTCGACAAACAGTTTGAAAACCAGACTCTTCTTTTCAATGTTCACGACATGCGGAACCCCATTGATGCAGATCCTATGGATGCCGTATTCAATTTGTTTACCAGCTTCGGGTATTTTGATAATGAAAGTGATGACAAAAAAGTATTTCAATCGGTTTATGATGTATTAAAACCGGGAGGGCATTTTGTCCTGGATTACCTGAATGAAGAATATGTAAGGAGAAATTTAGTTCCTGAAACCATCATAACCCGTGGTAATATTGATTTTAAAATCCTGAAAAAGATTGAGGGCAGACATATCATTAAAGATATCCGTTTTGAAGCAGACGGAAGACCTTATCATTTCTTCGAAAAAGTAAAGCTTCATACTCTGGAAGCTATCAATTCCTATGCAACAGACTGTGGCTTTGAAAGAGTAAAGATCTGGGGCGATTATCAGCTGAATGAATTTGACCGTGAAGTTTCACCACGCTGTATCAATTTATTTAAGAAAAAAGTATGATAACGGTTGTTTTACTGATATTAAGCGTTATTACAGGAGTCTTTCTGGGCAAGCATTTCGGAAAAAAAGAAAAGCTGGCCAAAAACCTGCTGGTTTTAAGTGCCGGATTCCTGATCACCATCTGCCTGAATGAAGTTTTTCCACAGGTTTATACTTCTGAAGCCGGAAGCAGCCTGGGAATTTTCGTTATAGCCGGTGTTTTGCTTCAGATGATCCTTGAAGCCCTGACAAAAGGTTTCGAGCATGGACATTTCCATCATCATAGTGAACACAATATTCTTCCTATGGCATTGATGGTAGGATTATTTATCCATGCATTCATAGAGGGAATCCCTTTAGCCAATGAGGAACAACAGCTCTCCCCTTACCTTCTGGGAATTGTATTTCATAACCTTCCTATTTCTTTTATTCTGGGAGCCTTTTTATTCAACAGGAAAAATGAATCCAGAACTTCACCGTATCCATCACTCCTGATTGTAGCTTTATTTGCGCTTGCCTCTCCGATGGGAATGCTGTTAGGAAATTATTTCAATCCTGATCTGCAGCCTTATTTCCTGGCTATTGTAGGAGGAATCTTTCTGCATATCTCTTCCGTCATTATTTTTGAAAGCAATAAAAACCATAATATTGACTGGATAAAGATCGGACTTGTGATCGTTGGTGTTTCATTGGCCTTGCTTATGCATCTTTTCCATCATCATCCGGTGGCAGGACATTCCCATTAATATTTTTTACACAAAAAAAGCTCCGAATGAAATCCGGAGCCTCAATTTAATCACTCATTACACAATCTGGAATTAGAACTTCCAGCCGAATGTAATAAAGAAGTTATTCCTGTTATTTTTTACTTCTGAGACAACAAATGAGTTGCTAGAGATAATATTTCCAGGTGTATCGGTCATATTGTTATATGGAGAATAGTAAGCAGTATCTGTACCAGGATCTCCTGTTTCAATACCTCTTAAGAAAGGATTGCTATATGTAGTGGTTACATACTGATAAGATGCATCGATATAGAATGATTTGAAATCGTATCCCAGACCGAAAGAAGCAAGGTTTCTGTTATTCAGCAGCATATTACTGTAAGACTGGTCTCCGGCAGACCCATCCGCATTGAACCTGCTCACAGTGAGAGCATCAAAAGGATTAGACATAAAAGAATAACCTCCTCTCAGTCTAAGCTGCTTCAATCTGTATTCAGCACCGATTCTTACCTCTGATGTATTTTTATAATTATCTTTAAAGAAGCTGTTCAGTTCGCTTTCAATACCGGTAACCACCTTATATTTAGGTCTTGTTAAACCTAATGTATAATCCACATTTAATGAAAAGTTTTTACTGGCAACAAATGCCGCACTGACCGTTGCTTTAAGAGGAGTCGTAAGGTCTCTGGATTCACCATCCGAACCATCACCATAGGTTGGATCATTATAGTAATTATATCCTCTGTCTATACGCCAGAATGTAGGAGTTTCTATTGCCCCTCCAATTCTGAAATTAGGACTTAGCTTACCTATTACCCCTACTGAGGCTGAAAAACCTGAAGATCTTTCTGAAAAAGGTGTACTCTGTCTGTCAAAATATTCTAAAGAGCCATTCTGAAGTGATCTGAAGGCTGCCTTATCAGACTGATCAATTGAAGCATTGAAAAAATTGAACCCGGCACCGATGTATACATTATGATTATAGTTAGCACCAACACCAAAACTTGTTTTTGAAAGATTTCCATATCTGTCATATGCATGTCCTGCCAGTGATGAACTTTTATCAACATCAAAATCATAAATAAGACCGTTACTTCCCGGAGACTCTACGTAATTATCTAATGATTGGTTGGAATGGTTGATCCCGATATTGATAAATTTCCATCCGGATTCCGTCATTAAAGGAAAAGCAATTACTCCTCCGATATTTCCAAGGTCCGTATTGGTTTGGCTGTAATCAACCGCAGATCCTGCCCATGTACTTTTATTTTTATTTCCTGCAATGGATAGCGTTCCGGAAGCTTCTCCGGAAATAGCTACTCCCAAACCTGCAGGGTTGGTAAGCAATGCGCTGGCATCACCACCTAATGCTCCGTTAGCTCCTGCCATTGCATTGAACTTGGACGAACCCACCATAGGAGTGCTGGAATAAACATCTACAGTATTTCTCAATATGGAAACATCCTGTGCCTGTGCAAAAAATGCAGCAGAAACACTCATTAATACTAAAGATTTTTTTAACATTATTTTTTTAATAGTTATTAAGTTTGAAATTATCTGCCGCCTCTGAAGCCACCGCCTCCGCCGCCAGATCTCATACCGCCGCCTGAAGAACCTCCGCTTCTGAAGCCTCCGCCTCCGGAATTAAAGCCTCCGCCTGATCTGAAACCTCCGCCGTCATTGGATCTGAAGCCGCCATTGTTGTTATAGTTTGGCTGAGAGTTATAATTAGGTCTCTGTTGAGAGTTTGAATTACGGAATCCTCCAGACTGCTGTTGCGGTCTGTACCCTCCGTTACTATTTCCTTGTCTGAATCCGCCGTTATTATATGAACCGTTATTTCTGAAACCGTTGTTTGTGCCACTGTTTCTGAAACCATTGTTCGTTGATGAGTTTCGGAATCCGTTTCCGCTGTTTCTAAAGCCTCCTCTGTAAGTATTAGTTCTGTAAACCGCATTTGTTAGGCCCGGATTACTGAATCCTCCGCCACTGCTTCTTCTGTAAGATTGTCTGTAACCATTACCCCAATAGCCGCCACCCCAATATGGGTAACCGTAACCGCCACCCCAGAACGGATCATAATATCCACCCCAGTAAGGAGAATAGCCATATCCCCAGTAAGGGCTTCCCCAGCCCCAACCGAATGAGCCACCCCAGCCCCAGCCGAACGATCCGCCCCAGCCCCAGGATAAATTCATACCCCAACCCCAGCCGCGGTTCATGCCCCAATAAGGGCTATAACCATACCATCCCCACGGAGAATATCCCCAGGAATTATCATAATAGTTGGTCTGGTTTCCTGCAAATGCACCCCAATCTGAATCAGTTGCATTTGTATTCCAGTTACTATCACTCCATGTATTGTATTTATTGTCCTGCTCCCTGGAATTGGCCTGTGCATTCTGAATGACATTGGAGTCCTGGTAATAATCATAGTTTTCTCCAACCCTGTTACCGCCATCATTAATAATCACTCCTTCTGGCAGCGTATCTTTATTAGGGTCGTAGTATACCCCGTCAGTCTCTGTATATCCTCCCATCTGGGCACCACAGGAGACAAGTAACAATCCACCTGATATCGCTAAGATCCCTTTGGATTTTAACATACCAAGCAAATTTTTATGTATATTTCTTTTCATGATAACGTAAAGATTTTTAATTTAAATTATATTTGCAATCTGTACCAAAAATGTACCAAAACACTGGTAAAAAAATCTATCAAAAATAGATTTTTATTTTTAGATTACAATAATGAACAAAAGTTAAAAAAATTTTAAAAAATAATGGCAAAATTAACCTCAAGAAGCGAAGATTACAGCAAATGGTATAATGAGTTGGTGGTAAAAGCTGACTTAGCTGAAAACTCTGGAGTGCGAGGATGTATGGTAATTAAACCATATGGCTATGCAATCTGGGAAAAAATGCGTGATGAAATGGATAAAAGATTCAAAGAAACAGGTCACGTTAATGCTTATTTCCCGCTTTTTGTGCCCAAAAGCCTGTTTGAGGCAGAAGAGAAAAATGCAGAAGGTTTTGCTAAAGAATGCGCCGTAGTTACCCATTATAGATTAAAAACAGATCCGGACAATCCTCACAAACTTATTGTAGACCCGGACGCTAAACTGGAAGAAGAGCTCATCGTACGTCCTACTTCCGAAGCAATCATCTGGAATACATATAAAAACTGGATCCAATCTTACAGAGACCTTCCTATATTGATTAACCAGTGGGCCAACGTTGTCCGTTGGGAAATGAGAACACGTCTCTTCCTGAGAACCGCAGAATTCCTGTGGCAGGAAGGTCATACAGCCCATGCTACAAAAGAAGAAGCTATAGAAGAAGCTGAAAAGATGAATGACGTATATGCAGATTTTGCAGAAAAATTCATGGCAATGCCGGTTATCAAAGGGTTAAAAACACCGTCTGAAAGATTTGCAGGAGCTGATGAAACGTACTGTATAGAAGCATTGATGCAGGATGGAAAAGCACTTCAGGCAGGAACATCTCACTTCTTGGGTCAGAATTTCGCGAAAGCTTTCGATGTAAAATTCACCAATAAAGAAGGTAAGATTGAACACGCCTGGGCAACTTCATGGGGAACCTCCACACGTTTGATGGGAGCTCTGATTATGACCCATTCCGATGATTTCGGGCTGGTACTTCCTCCGACCCTTGCGCCAATCCAGGTGGTTATTGTTCCGATCTTCAAAGGAGAAGAGCAATTGGCACAGATCAGTGAAGTGGCACTTGATATCCAGGCTAAATTAAAAGCTAAAGGAATCTCAGTGAAATTCGATGACGATACACACAACAAACCAGGTTGGAAATTTGCAGAATACGAACTGAAAGGCGTTCCTGTAAGAATTGCAATGGGACCCAGAGATCTTGAGAATAAATCTGTAGAAATTGCAAGAAGAGACAATCTTACCAAAGAAGTTCGTTCTATCGAAGGTCTTGATACTTATGTTGAAGAATTATTGCAGACTATCCAGAAGGACATCTATGAAAAAGCATTCAACTTCAGAAAAGACAACATTACAAAAGTTGATACTTATGAAGAATTCAAGAAGATTCTTGAAGAAAAAGGAGGTTTCATTTATGCACATTGGGACGGAACCGCTGAAGAAGAAGAGCAGATTAAAGATGAAACAAAAGCGACGATACGATGTATTCCTTTAAATGATGATATTGAAGAAGGTATTTCTCTGGTAAGTGGAAAACCGTCTAAAAGGCGTGTATTATTCGCAAAAGCCTACTAATTTTTTTTGCTGATTTTCAAAAGCTATGCAGGAAATTAAATAAATATTCAAAAAAAATGACTTTTGGACAGATTTTTGTTTAAATTTATGCAACATTAATCTAAAAAAATAATTTATTATGTCTTTAAATGTCATTGATTTAATTAAAGGACAGTTAGGTCCCGCTTTAATTTCGCAAGCAGCTTCTCAGTTCGGAGAAAGCGAATCCGGTATTTCTAAAGCAATTGGCGGGCTCTTGCCTGCAGTTGTTGGAGGATTAGCAAATAATTCGGATAATCCGGGAGTTTTGGATGCAATTACCAATGCGTCATCAAGCGGAATTTTAGGAAATTTACTTGGCGGATCATCTAACAATCCTATAATTTCCACTCTGCTGACATCCATTTTTGGAGATAAGCTTAGTGGAATAGTAAATGCTATTGCTACCTATGCAGGAATCAGTAATAATTCTTCCAGTTCACTGCTTAATTTAGTAACAGGAGCTACGGTAGGTTCTATCGGTAAATATGCTGCTGATAATAATTTAGGACAATCAGGTATTTCAAGCCTGTTGGGTGACCAAAAAGGAATTATTTCTACCCTTCTGCCGGCAGGACTTTCTCTTGCATCCCTAAATTTAGGAAGCTGGTTCGGAGGAAGCAGCTCTCATGCAGAAGCAGCTCCAAGACAGGATGAGCCGAAAATAGAAGTTACAAGAAGTACTACATCTGCAGGAACCAATCCTGACAGAAACAATAATGATGGCGGAGGTTCAATCTGGAAATGGTTACTTCCGCTTTTACTTTTAATTGCTGCGGCTTATTTCATCTGGAAACAGTGTGATAAGAAACAGACAACAACTACCACTACAACAACTGATTCTACAGCTTCAACAACTGATACGGCTGCCACTGTTACCTCTACGGATACTTCTGCAACAACTGCAGCACCGGCAACCAGAACAGATGAAAACATTGATCTTAACGGTGTAATGCTGAAAGGTTACAAAGGAGGTATGGAAGATCAGATGATTACTTTCCTTAAATCAGGAGATTACAAAAATGCAGCTGATGATGCAGTATTAAAAGATAAGTGGTATGATTTTGACCACGTAAACTTCAAAATGGGAAGTTCTTCTGAGCTGGAAGCAGGTTCTCAGGGACAGCTTGATAATCTGGTAGCGATCTTAAAAGCATTCCCGGATGCAAAAATCAAAATCGGAGGTTACACTGACAAAACAGGAAACGAGGCTTCCAACGTAAAATTATCTCAGGCAAGAGCTGACTTCATTAAAGCTGCTTTAGCAAAAGCAGGAGTTGGAGCTCAGGTTCTTGGAGCTGAAGGTTACGGAAGCAAATTTGCTACAGTAGATGCTAAAGCTTCTGATGCAGAAAGAGCTGCGGACAGAAAAATGTCTGTAAGATTTGCAAAATAGATCTTTAGAATCTTTAAAAATAAAGTCTCGGAAATCAATTTCCGGGATTTTTTTATGCTCTTATTTCTGTATTTATATTTATTTAATTAAATTTGTTAGTCATTTCTAACATTTATGAATTTTAAATTAAATAGCGCCTGGCGTAAAGATAAAACTTCTCACTCCCTATCAGAGGTATATTCCTCTATAAAAGTGCCCAGAAAAGCCAATTTCTGGAGAAAATATCTTGCATTTGCCGGTCCGGGACTGATGATTGCCGTAGGATATATGGATCCGGGGAACTGGGCTACCGATATTGCCGGAGGTGCTCAGTTCGGATATACTTTGCTTTCGGTAATTCTTATTTCAAATATTTTTGCAATGGTTTTGCAGCATTTATCTGTAAAACTAGGTGTTGTTGCTGAAAGAGATCTTGCTCAGGCCTGTCGTGATCATTTTAACCCAACAACCAACTTTATTCTATGGGTATTCTGTGAAATAGCCATTGCTGCCTGTGATCTCGCCGAGGTCATTGGTTCTGCCATAGCCTTAAATCTCCTGTTTCATATTCCTCTGACCTGGGGAATTGTAATTACCACAGTGGATGTTCTGATCATTCTTTTACTTCAGGCCAAAGGTTTCCGGTGGATAGAAAGTATTGTGGGTGGGCTTATCTTCATCATTCTTGCCTGCTTCATTTATGAAATCGTGATTTCACAGCCTGCTTTCAATGAAATCCTTGGCGGATTGGTTCCTCAAAAGGAAATCATCCAAAACCCTGCAATGCTTTATATTGCTATCGGGATTCTGGGAGCAACTGTTATGCCCCACAATTTATATCTGCACAGCAGCATTGTCCAAACAAGAGATTATCCAAGAGACAGAGAAGGGAAAAAAGAAGCGATAAAATTCGCAACTATCGACAGCACCGTTTCACTGATGCTGGCTTTCTTTATTAATGCGGCCATACTTATTTTAGCTGCCGCCACTTTCCATACAACAGGAAATAAGCATGTAGCGGACATTCATGATGCGTACAAAATGCTTACCCCAATACTCGGTGCTTCTATGGCAAGTATTGCTTTTGCAATTGCTTTACTGGCATCGGGACAGAATTCTACACTTACAGGAACGCTTGCCGGACAGATCGTTATGGAAGGTTTCTTAAATATCCGTTTAAAACCCTGGTTAAGAAGATTAATTACAAGACTGATCGCTGTGATTCCGGCCCTAATAGTTACTATTATTTATGGTGAAAAAGGCACAACAGATTTACTGGTTTTAAGTCAGGTTATTTTGTCTATGCAGCTGAGTTTCGCTGTAGTTCCTTTGGTGATGTTCACCAACGATAAGGTTAAAATGGGGGAATTTGTTAATAAACCGTTTTTAAAAATTATCGTATGGATCATTTCAATTATCATAATTGTTTTGAATCTGTATCTGCTGTACCAGACATTTACAGGATAGAGATGTATTATCACTGGTGAATTTTTTCCGCGCCAATAATTCACCATTGACTTGCGCAGCAAAATTGACCATTCTCATCATTTTTTTGTTCTCTTTTTCTGCCTTAATGTCCATTTTTTCTATTTGGCAGGTTCTTTGTGAATCAATTCTTTAAATAAATATTGAATTATGGAAAATCAGGATATTAACGAAGAAAGCATCAATAATCAGGAATTAAACAACATTCAGGAAGAAGCGGTGTCTGGGGAAAATGTGACAGCAACACCTTCTGCAGAGGAACTTTTGGCAGAAGAAAAGGACCGTTACATCAGATTATACGCTGAATTCGAAAATTATAAAAAAAGAACGGCAAAAGAGAAGATGGAATTCTTCCAATATGCCAACCAGGATATGATGATCTCTATGCTGGGAGTTCTGGATGATTTCGAAAGAGCTTTGAAAGAAATTGCTAAAAACGGAAATGCATCGGATCTCCAGGGAGTAGAGCTTATCTATCAGAAATTAAAAAATAAACTTACCGAAAAAGGGTTAAAAACAATGGAAGTAAAAGCAGGTGACTCGTTCAATGTAGACTTCCATGAGGCAATTACTCAGATTCCTGCACCATCTGAAGATCTGAAAGGCAAAATCGTAGATGTTATTGAAACAGGATACACTTTAAGTGATAAAGTAATCCGTTTTGCAAAAGTAGTAACAGGAAACTAAAAATATCAATGATCATGATGGATGACAAATGATGGAATACACATCGTTTATCATCCATCAATAATCAATTATAAGCATTATGTCAAAAAGAGATTATTACGAAGTTCTTGAGATCAGTAAATCTGCCTCAGCTGACGAGATAAAGAAAGCATACCGAAAAATGGCTATCAAATATCACCCTGACAAAAATCCGGGTGACAAAGAGGCTGAAGAAAAATTCAAGGAAGCTGCAGAGGCTTATGAGGTACTGAGCGACGACCAGAAACGTGCAAGATACGATCAGTTCGGCCATGCCGGAATGGGCGGTAACGGTGGTTTCGGAGGCGGAGGCTTCGGCGGAGGTATGAACATGGAAGATATTTTCAGTCAGTTTGGAGATATTTTCGGTGGAGGCTTCGGTGGATTTGGAGGTGGTGGCGGAGGACGCCAACAGGTAAAGGGTTCTAATTTAAGGATCAGAATCAAACTGAACCTTGAAGAAATGGTGAACGGTACGCAAAAAACCATCAAAGTAAAAAAAATGAAGATGGCGGAAGGCGCTACTTCAAAAGTATGCCCTACCTGTAACGGTTCCGGTGTTCAGCTTAAAGTAATGAACACAATGTTCGGACAGATGCAGACGCAGACTACCTGTGGTACTTGTCAGGGAATCGGGAAAGTAGCGGATAAAATTCCTGCAGGAGCCAATGCTCAGGGACTGATTAAAGATGAGGAAGAAATCTCAATCAATATCCCGGCAGGGGCCAGAGACGGTATCCAGCTTAATGTAAGAGGAAAAGGAAATGATGCTCCTTTCGGTGGAATTCCGGGAGACCTGTTGGTAATCATTGAAGAGGAAGTAGACAAAATAATCAAGAGAGAAGGTGATAATCTTCACCAGGAATTATATGTTTCATTTGCAGAAGCTGCTTTAGGAACTAAGAAAGAAGTACCTACGGTAGGCGGTAAAGTGAAAATTACCGTTGATCCGGGAACCCAGTCCGGAAAGATCTTAAGATTAGCAGGAAAAGGACTTCCAAGTATCGACAGTTATGGCAAAGGAGATATGTTCATCCATATTAATGTATGGACACCGCAGAAACTGACTAAAGATCAGAAAGATTTCTTCGAAAAGCAGATGTCAAGCGGAGAAATGGTTGCAGAACCTTCCGGAAAGGAAAAAACTTTTTTTGATAAAGTGAAAGATTTATTCAACTAAAATATTTAAAAGAGGCTTTTTATCAGCCTCTTTTTTTTGTCATAAATGTTTCGGGGCGGCTTCTACGAAGCCGCCCCGAAACGCTTATTATATATCTTATATATCAGATTCTATTTCTTCTTTACTAAAGAAACAACACCCTTCCCCATCGTAAAAAGCGCAACAGCACCTAATCCTCCTATAAGGCCGAGAATAATTTCTTTTAAAATAGTAAGAAACTCGTTAGAAGACCATGAAGGCAAAACATGGTGAAAAAATTCTATTCTGTGGGCAAAAATTCCGCCGGCTACCATAATCAAAGCAATTGTACCGATAACTGCTAAGGCTTTAATAACAATAGGTAAAGCTTTCACCAATAAATGTCCAAGCTTTCCAAAGAAGCCTTTGTCATTACTTTTTTTGATTAATTTGAACCCTGCATCATCCATTCTTACGATCAAAGCAACAATTCCGTAAACTCCCACTGTGGCTATAAAGGCAACCAGACTCGTCACCAAAATCTGTGTAATGAAAGGGTGGTTTTCTTCCAAAACAGTTCCCAAGGCAATGATAACAATCTCAATAGATAAAATAAAATCTGTGGTAATGGCCGATTTTACCTTTGCTTTTTCTATTTCCTCATCACTTTTTTCGTCTTCTATAATTTCCTCCACTACTTCATGACCTTCTTTTTCCCTGTGAAAAAGAAATTCTATGATTTTTTCAACTCCTTCAAAAGCCAGATATAACCCTCCCAGAATCAATACATAATTAATTGCCGGAGCATAAAGCCAGTTGAGAAGGAATACAACGGGAAGAATAATGAGCTTATTAATAAAAGAACCTTTTGTAATTGCCCATAAAACCGGAATTTCCCTTGAAGAAAGAAAACCAGTGGCTTTCTCTGCATTCACAGCCAGATCATCTCCTAAGATACCCGCTGTTTTTTGTGTTGCCACCTTACTTGTAACCGCCACATCGTCCATCAGTGCAGCAATATCATCTAAAATTGCAAAAAAACCAGATGCCATATTCTTTTAATATTTTTTTAATATATGTTAAGTCGAGCAAAAATAATTATTAAATTCTACTTTTATTTGTTTCCGGGTATTTAATTTTAAATATTTTCTGATAATAAGCTGTTTATTTAAAGAAACTCTGCTTATTTTTACTTTGTCTTCAAAACGATCATATCATGAGGCATACATATTATGTTTTCTTTGTAGGATGTATGATTTTTATATTCAGTACATTCGGTTCTCTGTTCCAAGCGCAAAATAAGGCAGATACGAATCCGGAAAAGAAAAAACAGGAAATAGATAATATCATAAAAGCTTATGCTGCGATCAATAAATTCAATGGTACAGCACTTATCCATTATCACAACAAAACGCTTTTTGAAAAGTCTTACGGATGGCAGAATGCGGAAAAGAAGATTCTCAATCAAAACAACAGCATTTACCAAATTGCTTCATTAACCAAATCTTTTACTGCATTAACGATTGTAAAGCTCAGCGAAGAAGGAAAGCTTTCCGTAAAAGATCCTATCTCTAAATTCATTGCAGATTATCCAAGAGGCAATGAGATTACCGTTGAAAATCTCCTCACCCATACATCAGGAATTTACGAACCTCTAAGAAACAGGGAATACTTCCGTCTTCTTCACTCCGGGGAAAGTATCAGCCGGAATAAGCAGATTTCCTTTTTTAAAGATGAGCCTTTGGATTTTGAGCCAGGCAAACAATTCTCATATACCAATTCAGGATATATTCTGCTTGGAGTTATCATTGAAAAAATCACAGGAATGCCCTATGAAGAAGCCGTAAGAAAGATGATCTTAAATCCCCTGAAAATGGATCATACCGGCTTTGATTATCCGTCATTGACAAGTCCTGAAAAAACGGTTCCTTATGCCTATCTTTCAAAAACAAAACAGGAAAAAACGGAAATATGGAATCCTGAACTAACCGGCTCCGCAGGGCAAATTTACAGTACAGTTGAAGATCTTTACAAATATTATACAGGTCTCAGAGATTATAAAATTGTTTCTAAAGAAGCATTTAAAAAAGCAACAACCCCTTTCCTGAGTGGCTACGGCTACGGATGGTTCATTGATGATCTTTACGGAAAAAAAGTGATTAATCACGGAGGAAATATTGAAGGGGCAACAAGCTATCTGGCAATGCTTCCCGAAGATGACATCTGCATTGTTTTGCTCAACAATATTACCAGTAAAAAACTAGAGAAGGCTGGAAATACGATTCTGGGTGCACTTTTAGATCAGCCTTATGATCTTCCGAAGCCTAAGAAAGAGGCAACTCTGGATAGCTCAACTTTAAAAAAATATGTGGGGAATTATCACATTTCAGAAGATGATATTATTCACATAACTTTAAAAAATGGTCAATTATTCTTTCAAAACAATAGCGGGCCTTCGGTGAGAATATTACCGGAGAAAGAAAATTCTTTTTTTGTTTCTGATGATGATACGGAAATTACATTTTCCACAGAGGACGGAAAGGAACTTATTCAGGTAAAAAACGGACTTTCAAGCAAAACGGCAGAAAAATATTAAAACAATCAAAAATCATAAGTCTTCCCCATATTACACTGTTTATTTTCAGTATTTTTAATCTATGAAAAAGCTCATTCTCAGGTATCATTTTTTCATTGTAGGATGCCTCAGTTTCCTGCTGCAGTCCTGTAATACAAAATTCAGGGTTTGGGTAGGCACTGGAGGCCAGCAGAAAATATATAATCTGAAATATGGGGAGCACAAGAGACAGAAAATGGATGTTTTTCTTCCACTGGATTATGCAGAAGATACCCCGGTAGTTCTTATTGTACATGGCGGCGCTTGGACTCTCGGTAAAAAGGAACATATGATCCAGGTTCAGAAAATGCTTTTCGAAAACAAGATTCCCAGCATTAATATGAATTACAGGCTGGTTTCCAAACGGAAAAACATTACTTATAAACAGCAGCTTGAAGATATTGCCGCTGCGATTGAAAAATTCAATTCCCTGGCTGAAAAAGCAGAGCTTCAACCGAACAATTACATTTTGCTGGGAGAAAGTGCAGGAGCACATCTTGCTCTTCTCTACGGTTACAAGCATCCTGAACAGATTAAAAAGATCATTTCAATGAGTGGTCCAACGGATTTTTACAGTCCGCAATACCTTAGCTCGTTTTATTCAAAATATACTTCTCCAACCTTCCAGAAAGTGGTAGGGACAAAATTTGACCGTAAAAACATATCTGAAGCTTTCAGGGAGGCAAGCCCAATTGCTAATATCTCCAATGTTCCCACATTACTTTTCCAGGGCAATAATGACTTTCTTGTGAATCAGCATCAGGGGTTATCTATGGATTCTGCCCTTACCCGCCAGAGTGTACCTCACAAGCTCATTTTTATGAAAAGAACGGGCCATGTTCCGAGGTTTTTCAGTAAAATAAAAAGAGACAGTATTATTTACCCGAATATTCTGGAATGGATAAAAAAATAACCCGCCAAAAGCAGGTTATATATATTTTTTGTTAAATCTTTTACTCAAAATCCTTGTCTTCGTATTTCGAGAAATCTTCTTTTTTACCGAAAACAAATTTGATGATTACCGGAAGGGTTGTTATCAGAACAATGACAATGATAATAAGTTCCAGTTTCTCTTTCAGATTAATTCCGAACTGCTCCTGGAAAAGCTTGTCCAGATAATGTCCGGCAAAGATCAGGACGAATGACCAAAGAACCGCTCCTATAATATTATCTCTTAAGAATTCTTTTTTGTCCATTTTTACAATACCTGCAACAATTGGCGTAAAAGTTCTTACTACCGGTAAAAATCTTGCCATAATGATTGCCAGCGCCCCATGTTTTTCAAAGAAATCATGTGCCTGATACAGGTATTTTTTCTTGAATAACATGCTATCCTGTCTTTTATATAAAGCAGGGCCTGTTTTCACTCCGAAATAATAGCCGATCTCGTTTCCGATAATTGCAGCAAGCGCTACACATGAAGCCAGAATGGTTGTATCCAGGAAATCGCTCCCTGTGGAGCCGAAAGTCTCTTTGATAATTTCAACAGCATAAATTCCGGATACGAACAGTAATGAATCTCCTGGTAGAAAAAATCCTACAAAAAGGCCTGTTTCGGCAAAAATAATAAATAAAATAAGCCAGAATCCTCCCATTTTAATATAAAACTCAGGATTCAGTAAATCTTTCCAGCTATTGAAATCTTCCATATATAACGATTAACAACAAAAGTAAGTGTAAAAAGTCTGAAACAAAAATTAATTATAAGATTTTAACTAAAATACAGACATGATATTTTACAAATCCAGATCATCATCTGAAACCGCAGTACCATCGGCCATCAGGAAGGCTTTCAGGAATGGCGTGATATTTCCGTTCATCACAGAATCCACATCTGAGGTTTCATGAGCAGAGCGGACATCTTTCACCAGTTTATACGGATGCATCACGTAGTTTCGGATCTGGCTGCCCCACTCTATTTTCATTTTATTGGCTTCTATCTCGTTTCTTGCTTTCATGCGTGCTTCAAGCTCCATTTCATAAAGTCTTGAGCGAAGGAGCTGCATGGCTTTTTCCTTGTTCTGAAGCTGGGAACGGGACTCAGAGTTTTCAATGATAATTCCTGTTGGCGCATGACGAAGACGTACGGCTGTTTCCACCTTGTTTACGTTCTGCCCTCCGGCTCCGGAAGATCTCATCGTTTCGAATGAAATATCGGCAGGATTAATATTAATTTCGATAGTATCGTCTACCAAAGGATATACATATACGGAAACAAAGCTCGTATGGCGCTTTGCATTACTGTCAAAAGGTGAAATTCTTACCAGCCTGTGTACACCGTTCTCTCCTTTCAGATACCCGAAAGCATATTCACCGTCTATTTCAAGGGTAACGGTTTTTACTCCGGCTACATCTCCTTCCTGAAAGTTAAGCTCACGGATTTTATAGCCCTGTTTTTCTGCCCACATGGTATACATTCTCATCAGCATGGAAGCCCAGTCGCAACTTTCCGTACCACCGGCTCCGGCAGTGATCTGAAGGACTGCGGAAAGCTCATCTCCTTCATTGGAAAGCATATTTTTAAATTCCAGGTCTTCTATTTTTTCTACAAGCTGCGGGAATGTTTCATCAAGTTCTTTTTCAGAGTCCGGATCTTCTTTGGCAAATTCTGCAAGAACCTGCAGATCTTCAAACTGGGTACTTATTTCTTCATAATCTTCCACCCACTTCTTTTTGGAACGGAGCTGCTTCAGAAATACTTCTGCTTCTTTAGGATTATCCCAAAATTCAGGGGCAGCGGTTTTTTCATCATCATTGGATATTTCTATCTTCTTTTTTTCTATCTGAAGGTATTTATATAAGTCGCCGATTCTGGACTGAACTTCTTTTATCTGGTCGTTGTTGATCACGAAATTGTTTTTTGCAAAAATACGGATAAAATTATGAGTAATGAATAGTGTTTGATGAGTAATGAATAATTCAATATATTTATATAAGGATATCAATGAAATGAACATTATCATCAATGAACGTAACGCACGTATAGCCAGACTGGAAAAGCTTATCTATTCAATGAACCTTATTGGAGGGGCTTCTAAAAACAGCTTTAATTATTTGGCAGAAAAACTGCTGCAACAATTAGAAAATGATATCAGTTCCGAAAAAATGAAAACAATAATTGAATCGGAACTTGTAGTGGCTTATGGTCTGTATTTAAATGAATTTGATTCGGATAAAATAACAGATGACATTATGAATTGGTGGAAAAATGATTAACTAAAAAAGTCTTCTCTTTTCAATATAAAAACAATACACATACATATAACATGCACTGAAATAATAAAAGGAAGTACTTTTTTTGTATTAAACCTGTCCATTAAAAAACCATAAACAGGTAACTGTATGATTCCGATCAGTAAAGATATTTTTTCATTAAAAAAAGTTCCCAACAGGCTAAATGGAAATATAGCCAGTAAAGGGAAATAAGTCCCATGCCCTCCTCCTCCAAAAAGTACTGCTAAAGCTGCCAGAGGAATTGTTATTATTGAAAAAGAATGGTGTATTTGTATTTATCCATACTGCTTTTATTTTAACCGGGCCATAAAATTTTCGATCAGAGTATCTATTTTGTCTCCGTAGATGTTCTTTGCATTCTCATAGGTTTGGTTATGATTCAGTTCAATAAATTTGACTTTATCATAGTCAATTAAAAACTGCACAAACGCTCCTGAAACGGGATATAAAACTTCACTGCTAACTTTCTGGTTTTCTGCCCATACTTTTTTTATGTCTATAGGATTTTTTTTGTGGGCCTGCCTGGCAGCTTCAAGTTTATCATTCTCATTCAGATCGAAGCAGACGCCTATTCCTTCATTGATAAATTCTGTGGTGGTCTTTTCCCTTTGTCCTCGCCAGAAACTGAGATTATGGGCAATTTCATGTCCGGCAGTCTGATTCAGCCTGTTATGGGAAACGCAATAATTGGCCAGAGTGAATCCTAGATTATGCTTCAAAAACCGGTTATATACTTCATTGGAACCCCAGACAAAAAAATCAATTTTCTTTGGCAGTTTTGCTTCAAAAAATTCATTGACTTTTGCAAAGGCTTTCTGCCGGCTTTTCACCATTTTATTTCTTGTTTCCTGGCTGATGGAAGGATCAAAATGAAATATCATATTTTCAGTTTCCACCGTAATCCACTGATCATAAAAACTGTCGAAGCCAAGATATTTTCCTAAATGATCCAGCTCCAACACGGCTTTTTCAGGTCCTTTAATGCTTTTTGCCTTATCGTAATATTTTTTTGAAATTTCTTTATTGCCCAATCCATAATTCGCCATCATTACCTGCATCAACATCCAACTTTTCTGTTCATCACTCTCTGCTGTACTTTCAAGCTTCTTTGAATACGGAAGGGCATTCTGAAAATCTCCAAGACTGTTATAGGATGCGGATATGATAAGGTTCGCTTCAAAATCAGACGGATTGGTTTCAAGCACTTTTTGTCCTAAGGAAACGGCTTCTTTATAGTTTTTGGCTTTAAATGCGGCAGTCATTTCTTTTTTCTGCGAAAAGCAAAGGACTGAACAAGCCAAGCCAAAAATGAGTAGTGTTTTTTTCATCGTTTGTGTTGCATATCAAATCATTTCAGCTACAATATCTCCTATTTTCGGGGCCAGCGCTACGCCCATTCCTGAAAGCCTTACTGCACAGAACTGTCTTTCCGAGAGCTGTTTTACGATAGGTGTTTTTTCCGAGCCCATAGCCATAATTCCTGACCAGCGAAGTGCAATCTTAAAATCCTGATCGGGCAGAATAACTTCTTTTAAAAAATTTTCCAGATGGTTCTGCAGAAATTCCGTGGTTTCAAAAGCTGTGGTTTCTTCTGCTCTGAAATCCTGATTCCGGCCTCCTCCCAAAAGTATCCTGTTTCCCAGATTTCTGAAATAATAAAATCCTTCATCATAATGGAAGGTTCCTTTAAGCTTTAATCCAACAACCGGTTCTGTTAAAAGAATCTGTCCGCGTGCAGGAATAATCTCCTCTTTTTCAAGAAATTCTGAACTGAATGCATTGGTGCAATAGATTATTTTATCTGCTTTTACAGAAAGATTCCCTGAAAAACGGACTTCAATTTCGCCAGCGTTTTCATCAACGGTTTTCACTTCTGTTCCAAAAAGAAATTCTACTTTATGTTCGTGGCACTTTTCCAAAAGCTTCTGTAATAGCTTTCCTGAGTGCAGACTTCCTTCACAGGGATTTTCAATGAGAAATTCAGATTTTCCAAGCCCGAATTCTTTGATCTTCTCCTGATTCAGAAAGTACGTTTTATCGAGCCCGGTTACCGTTTTCAGCTTTTCATTTACAATATCCAATTCCTGTAAGGGTTTATCATCATTTAAAATTTCATACCCTCCGCTCAGTTCAAAATCTATTTCGTCATCTTTAAAATATTTTCTGATCTTCTGAAGTCCTTCAAACCTCATCTTAACCAGATCTAATGTCTTTTCCCAGCCCATTTTCTGAGCATCTGCAATGACTTCCGTTAAGCTTCCGAAGCATGCAAAACCTGCATTCCGGGTTGAAGCTCCCAACGGAATGGTATTTCTTTCAATGATTAAAACTGATTTTTCCGGATATTTCTCTTTGATGGATATGGCGGTCCAAAGGCCGGAAAATCCGGCACCGATAATGATGATATCTCTTTTTCTGTAAAAGGTTTCGAGTTCCCAGACGCTGTTCATGAGTAATAAGTAATATTTAATTTCTCAGCCCAAAATTATCCCTGGCCGGTTTCCTCACCTTCTTCCCCATTATGCTGGAATCCGATTGCCCTTCTTGGCTCTTCAACAGCTTTATAGGTATCCAGCTCTTTTTTCAGGGCCTGAATCCTGAATTTAAATTCATCGAAATTATTGATAATAGTATCTGCCAGGAATCTTGCGACCTGTTCAAGGTATTCTTCGGTGAGTTTACCTGCGGCATCTCTTAATGCTGCTTCCAAAAGGTGCTGATCGATCTTCAGGTTTTCATCTCTTGTTCGCTGATACTGATTTTTAAGGCGTTTTTTAAGACTCTGGGTGAAATCTATCAGCATGGTATTACTGAATGCCTTCATTTTGGATGAGACTTCATGCCAGAACGGAACTTTATCGGCTTTGTTCTTTTTAAGAATTTTATACAGAAGGGAATTTTCTTCAAGTTCACTGGTCATCGCATAAAGAATGATCTCTGAACGTTCCGCAGCATTAGGCGGGAATATGGGAATCATTACATCAAATCTTCCCGGAGCAAGAATTTCTTCATCAATCTCTGAAACGGAGTTTGCAGACCCTACCATCAGCAGTTCTTCTTTTTCAAATTTCCCGATGTAATGCAGGATCAGCTCCTGGGTTTCCAGATTACAGGAGGCAATATCGGTTTCTGCCCTCCTTTCCATCATGATCTCATCAAAATCTTCAAGGAAAAGAAGGACTTTTTCTTCTTTCATCATGGTGAGGAGAAAATCATTGAAATTGGTTTTATTTCCGTCTATGAAAGAGGTTCCCAGGTAATGTTTTTTAACTTCCTTAAACTGGTAGCCGATAATTTCAGCAATTTTGGTGGCCCAGAATATTTTTCCGCTTCCCGGAGGTCCGTACAAAACGATTCCTGCCGGTTTATGAATACCCCAGTCTTTGATCTGCTGAGGATTTAAGAAGGGTTCTAAAACGCCTGATATATAGAAAAACAAATCTCTGTATCCGATAAAATCTCTCTGTTTCAGGCTGGTTTTCTGCCCGAAATAATCATAGACGAACTGGTAATTTCCACCCAGTTTATTATCAATACCATAACTTGAAATTGATGAACGGAAAAAACCGTTATCGAAGATATTGGGGTTGTTTTCCTTAATTGCTTCTTCTATTTTTTCTTTAGGCTGATTGATTACTTCAGCAATCTGTTCCAGTGTTTTATTTTTGTCCAGATCTTTTTCATAAAGCTTTAAAAAATCCAGATTCTCACGGGCAAACTTCTCGAAATCTTCTTTCACTTCAAAGTTTGTACTGATGCAGACACCCAGTTCAAGATCGAAATCCTGGATAAACCTTTTGATGGCTTCTGCGGAAACATTCAGCTCTTTAGCTAACTCAATTAACTTCATAAACTACCGATTAATTCTATCAAATTTAATATTTTAATCTTAAAAATCTATTGAAAATACAGTAAAGTTTAACCTGAACCCGTCTGATGCTGTAAAGGAAAAAACAGGAAGGAAGGTATTTTTTATTTATCCGTAACTTTTTTAACCATAGCATTTACGGCTTCTTCTATAACCTTCGGCTGATCCTGATTGATATAGTGCCCGCCAACAGGTACAATGATCTGTTTGCTGTCGGTGGATAAATTCAGGAGGTCTTTCTGCATTTTATCCCATGCATCAAGCATTTCGGCTTTTATTTTTTTATCTGTAATGAAACTGTCGTATCTTTTTTTGTCCCCTGCAGTAATAATGTACAAAGGAATTGAACCAAAAGAGTTGATGGAAGACGCTTCCGCTTTAATAGATTTCATGTGATCCTGCTCTTCCAGTGTAGCATCGGCACTTTTATAGAGCAGTACAGGCATCAGTGAATTCTGATATTTGTATTGCTTCTCCAGCGGGAACATATTTTTAAACATCAGCCTTGCCGCTCCGAATGTATTTGCAAATTTCAGGAATCCTCCGGGTAAGCCCTGATTAACCATTTTGTGTAATTCGGGGGACAGGTATTTTTCGTCAGCGGGATATTGGCTGTCTACCAATATTACCCCTGCAACATCCTGCGGATATTTTTTCACAAAAAACCGGGTAAGCATTCCTCCAAAAGAATGGCCGACAAGAATATAAGGTTTGGGAGCTTTGGATTTTTCCAGAAGTGTATGAAGTTCTTCGGCAATTTTGTCTCCTGTTTTGGGATTTGTTCCTCTCTCACTCCAAAGAATTCCGGACCTGTCGTAGGAAAACGTAGTATAGTCTTTAGGAAGATCTTTCTGAATGTGATACCATTGCAGATGTCCCGCAGGATCGAAAGCTGTTTCAAAAACGACTGTCGGACCGCCTTTTCCTTCTTCCAGATAATGCATATTATGGTTCTCAACCTCAGCAAACTGCCCGTCAGGTTGAATTTTCTCTGCTTTTGCCCTTGCTATTTTTTCAAAGATAAATCCGGCAATCAGCAGCAGAACGACAATTAAAAACAGCGCCATCACTAAACGTTTTATCCATTTAATAATTTTCATAGTCATATCTTTTGTAATGTGATTATAGATATTTGTCAATTGGTCTTTATTACCATACAAATAGTTACATTGATAAAACAATGGTAATCCGGATCTTATTACATTGAATTCAGAGGTAGTTGGTTTTAAATCATTTTAAAAAAATTTCAAAAGTCTGTAACAATCTCTTAATTACATACACTACTACTATGTAAAACAAATTACATGGAAAAAATTTTGTCAGTAAAGAATTTAACCAAAAAATTCAAGAGAACTGTAGTAAACAATATTTCCTTTGATGTGGAAAAGGGAAATGTTTACGGCTTATTAGGCCCCAACGGAAGCGGAAAATCCACTACATTCGGGATGCTTTTATCCACAATTAACCCTACCAGCGGAGACTGGTACTGGTTTGGCAGGAAAGGCACTGATCCTGATACGCTGAAAAAGATAGGAGCTATTATAGAACAGCCTAATTTTTACCCTTATCTGGATGCTGAAACTAACCTTAAAATTGTAGCTGAGATCAAAGGAACTGCTTATACAAGAATTGATGAAGTATTGAAAACAGTAGGCCTCCTGGAAAGGAAAAAAGATGCTTTCAAAACCTATTCTTTGGGAATGAAACAGCGTTTAGCCATAGCATCAGCCATGCTGAACAATCCCGAGGTAATGATCCTTGACGAGCCTACCAACGGACTTGATCCTGAAGGAATCATCCAGATCAGGGAGATCATCAGTAATATTGCCAAACAGGGTATTACCATTATCATTGCCAGCCACCTTCTGGACGAGATTGAAAAGATCTGCAGCCATGTTATTGTTTTGAAAGAAGGAAATTCCATTTACTGTGGAAGAGTGGATGAAATGACAGCCAACAACGGATATTTTGAGTTAAAAGCTGATAACAATGCGTTGCTTATAAACACATTGGAAGAACTTCAATGGTTCAGATCCGTGAAAACCGAAGGTGAGATCATCAAAGCACAGATCCGTGAAGATGTTTCTGTCTCTGCATCAGCCTTAAACCAGAAACTTACCGAAAAAGGGATTTATCTTTCTCATTTAACGAAGAAAAAACTGTCCCTTGAGTCCCAATTCCTTGAACTTGTAAAAAACACGAATACCCATGCTTAAATTATTAAAACTGGAATATTATAAAAATCTGAACTACAGACCGTTCAGGATTTTTGCTTTCTTATATTTTGCCATCCTGATCGCACTTCTTTTTATTGGACTTGTAGATCTGGATATTCTCGGAGGAACGATCAATTTAAAAGAACAGGGAATCTATAATTTCCCGGAAATCTGGAATTTCACCACATGGATTGTTGCTTTATTAAAGATATTTCTGGGGCTCATCATTGTTTTTTCGATTTCCCAGGAGTTCACGAACAGGATGTTCAAGCAGAATACCATTGACGGACTGAACAGAAAAGAATTCATCGGATCAAAGCTTTTAACCATTACTATTTTCACTGCTGTTTCCACGCTGATCGTATTTGTGATCACTATGTTTTTGGGACATCAATATTCTAAAGTGACCGATGGTTCAAAAGTTTATGAAGAGATTTATTATATCGGAAATTATTTTGTGAAGCTGTTTACCTTTTTCTGTTTCCTGATGTTTCTTTCAGTGCTTTTAAGAAAATCCATGTTTGTATTCCTGGGATTCTTCGCCTATTGGGTTGCCGAAAAGATTCTTACCGGCATTGAAACCTACCAGAAACTAAGTGGAATTCAGGGTGAACAAAGGAAGGCCGCACTGGAAAATGATTTTTTTGTCACCAGTCTTTTACCGCTGGAAAGCATGTCCAATTTAATTCCTAATCCGTTAATGCGGCTGAATCTTATAAAAGTAATGGGAGTAAAATTTGAAACCCATTATCCTACAGAAAGTATGATTGCATGCATTATCTGGTGTGTCATCTTTATTGGAGGCTCTTACTGGATCCTCAGAAAAAGGGATTGGTAAGCTTTAGAATTGAAAGATTGAATGATTTAAAGATTGAAAAATTAAGTGGTCCCCGGATCACTTTTTTGTTTTTGATTATAATGTTAAAAATAGGTTCTGCCTGTTCACGTATTTATTTTTTCATTAATTTTAATCAAAATGACAGGTATGAAAAAGATCTATTATTTCCCGGGACTGATCAGTGCAGTACTAATTCCGCTGCTTTTCTGGTATTACGGAAACCGGAAATTTGAAGAAATTAATTTTACTGTTATGGATATCTGGCTTCCACCCAAAACAAAACCGGGAGAAAAAACATCGTTTTTAAGTTTTGAGCCCTACAGAAACTGGAATTATAAAAAAATAAAAGTACCCTCCAATAAAGCAAAAGAGAATACAAAACTGTATGTTACAGAAATTAAAAATCTACAAAGAAGGAATGAAAAAAATTCAGGTATTGAATTTATTTTAGATGACAGCAATACCTATAATGATCTCATTGCATTGTTTAATGATATAGAATTAGCAGGACAGATAGCCCATACACTTGATGCGGAAAAAACATGGCATTTTTTTGTCCCCCATCACTATATTAACCCAAATATTCAGGAATTGGATGCTTCATCATTTACCCGGTGTGGTACAGGACTTATTGATAATTACATCCCCAATAACAAATGGCTAAAAGGATTTCAAGTATTTGAATCGCAGCTTACCCAACTTCCAAAAGAGTCTTTTTATATAATGTTCGGTTTTTTATTTCTGGTGAATATTTCGATGTTCAGTATAAAGGAAAGATTTCAAATGTCCATTAAATAAAAAAAGACCGCCTTTCAGCGGTCTTTCTCTTTATAATTACTTTTTATCCAGCAAAGAGATGTACTCTCCATAGCCTTTTTTCTCCATTTCAGCCTTTGGAATAAACTTCAGCGAAGCACTGTTGATGCAGTAACGAAGCCCTCCTTTATCTGCAGGACCATCTGTAAAAACATGTCCCAGGTGGGCATCACCGGTTTTACTTCTTACTTCTACCCTCACCATTCCGGCAGATTTGTCCATTTTTTCTTCGATCAGTTTTTTGGTGATCGGTTTTGAAAAGCTTGGCCATCCGCAGCCGGACTCAAATTTATCTGTTGAAATAAATAATGGTTCGCCTGTAGTAATATCTACATAAATTCCTTCACGGGTTTCATCCCAGTATTCATTTTGGAAAGGTCTTTCCGTTGCGTTTTCCTGGGTTACATTATACTGTTCGGCAGTCAGTTTTTCTTTTAAGACTTTTTTATCCTGCTTCTGGTATTTTACTTCAGGAAGAGGATTGGCATTTTTAGCCATTTCAAAAAGTCCCGGTTCAATATGGCAGTAGCCTCCCGGATTTTTATCCAGATAATCCTGATGGTAATCTTCCGCTTTATAGAAATTTTTCAAAGCAACTGTTTCTACAACTACCGGTTTAGAGTAATTTCCGGCCAGTTTTAAAACTTCATTTTTTACAATAGTCTCATCTTTCTTATTGGTGAAATAGATTCCTGTTCTGTACTGGTTTCCCCTGTCATTTCCCTGTTTATCAATACTTGTAGGATCAATTGTTTTAAAATAAAGATCAATCAGCAGCTTAAGATCAACCTGTTCAGGATCATATTTCACTTTTACCGTTTCTGCAAAACCTGTGGTATGGCTTACCACTTCTTCATAAGTAGGGTTTTGGGTATTTCCGTTTGCATACCCCACTTCGGTTCCTACAACTCCGCGGATCTGCTGGAAAAAGTGTTCCGTACCCCAAAAACATCCGCCTGCAAAATAAATTTCTCTGACATTCTTATTATCCATAATTTCCTGGTTTTCTCTTTCTTTGGTTAATTCTTTAGACTTTGATTTTTTTAAAAGCCCTGATCCGGCAGCAAAAACTGCAATACCCAGAATAATTCCGAGCACGATAAATATATTTTTCATTTTTTTCTTTTTATCCATTATTTCTATTATTTTGTACAATCATCAACCCAAATCCCAATAACATCAGATCTTTCAGAATAAAAAAATCTGTAACAGGAAGTCCATCCACTATTTTCCATATTCCGGGAGTCGTGAAAAGATAACTCAGTGTTATCAGAAATGTGATGATCATCCCGATTGCGGCATACTTTCTCAGAGATGCAAATTTCACACTAAATATCAGTAATAATGCAATGATAATTTCTATCGCTCCGATAGCATTTGACACCGTCTGAACCCCTGCTGTTTTATATACGAAAAAAGTAAGAAAATGGTTTTCCACCAAAGGTTTGATCGCAGCAGATTCGGTAGGAGTGAATTTGAATATCCCGATCCAGAATAAGATAAGTGCAGCTCCGAAAAGCGAAATATAATATCCTGTTTTATATAGTCGCGATTCCAGGTTAAGTTGAGTTGTTCCGTTCATGTCTTTAAGATTTTGAATGATACTTTATTGTTTTCAAAAGTATAGTCGGAACCATTTCAAAATCCTGACAGTATTTTTTCTAAAGATCTAAATTTTCCAAGACTTTATTTTTAAAACCCTGAATATCAGAATCATTAATTTCAATATTTTCTTTCTGAGAAAGCGTTCTTTTTAAAATATCATCTAAAATTTTCAGTTTTTCTTCATAAGCACGGCACCATTTACAGATTTTCAGATGCATGGAAAGCCGCCAGTCTTCCTTTCGGGAGATCGTTTGTGCATTCCTTTTTTCCATCAGCATCGTAGCTTTACTGCATGGCAGGAACAGAATATGAATCAGTTTTCTCAGCATTTTTATGATATGGTTATAAGTTGGCAAACCAGTTGATATCAAGGCATTCCCTCAGCTGCATTCTGCTTCTCTGAAGGATCTTCCACAGATTAGTCGTGGAAATTTCCAATTCCTGACTCACTTCCGGTGCTTTTTTTTCCTGAAGATAATACATTTTCAGCGGAATCTTCCATCTGGAGGGCAAATCTTCAATACAGTCCTCCAGGGTTTTATTAAAATCTTTATTGTCTAAAAGTTCCGGTTCTTTCTCGGAAATATTCCAGTCGTTTAAAACACCGTCGTTTTTCCAGGAACCTGTTTCATCAAAAAAATGATCCAGCCTGATTTCCGGCTCCGATTTATATTTTTTGCGGTAAAAATCAGCAGCTTTTCTGTTTAAAATACCCGTAAGCCATGTTAACGGCTGGCTTTTTCCTTCAAAAGAATCATAGGACGAAAATGCGGCTAAAAATACGTCCTGCACTACATCCTCCGCATCAATTTTATCTGAAAGTAAATAAACCGCTTTTCTCAGCAATGGTGCGGAATATTGTTCTATCCAATTTTTGATTGTTTCATTTTTTGTCATATTGAATCCTAATTAACCTTAAAAATCAACACATCTTTACATGTTTAATTGCACAGAAAAACACTATCGAAATAATAGTGTATAAAAGTGTAAAAGCAAGTGATACATAACCTAAAAATCTTTTTTCCAATTTCAGACTCCAGATTGTTAAAAACCAGGTTGAAATAAGTATCGGAACTGAAAGATAAATAACACCACTAATTAAAATAGCTCCTGTTGAATCTGAAAAGTCTTCAATAAAAATCATCAAAAGCAAAACTAAAATAGGATATCCTATTATAATACTTATTGCCCATTGAGCCAGTTTATGTGCTTTTGTTTTCAAGATTAAAAAATTTTCAGAAAGTTAAATAATTTTTTCAACTTTTTGCTTTTTTAAATATGAGATTGCTTTGTTAATTCGTTTCTCGTAATCAATGTGTAAACTTTTCTTATTACGGAAATCCGTAATAATTTACGCTTTCCCGTAAAAAAAAAACTTAAATTTGCATCTTATCAAAAATCTGATAGTTTTAAAAGCAAAGCAATACTATGACATCACAAGAGATACGTCAAAAATTTTTAGATTATTTTAAAAGTAAAGACCACCTTATCGTTCCTTCAGCTCCTATTGTGCTGAAAGACGATCCTACCCTTATGTTTTCCAACTCCGGAATGACGCAGTTTAAGGATTTTTTCTTAGGTTACAAAACACCTACCGCTCCAAGAATTGCCGATACACAGAAATGTCTGAGAGTTTCCGGAAAACACAATGATCTGGATGATGTAGGTAGAGATACTTACCATCACACCATGTTTGAAATGTTAGGAAACTGGTCTTTCGGCGATTATTTTAAAAAAGATGCTATTGCTTTTGCCTGGGAATTGCTGACTGAAGTATTCGGAATTCCAAAAGAAAACTTATATGTTACTATTTTCGAAGGTGATGCTTCCGAGAATCTTGAAAGAGATCAGGATGCTTATGATTTCTGGAAATCACACATTTCAGAAGACAGAATTATCAATGGAAACAAAAAAGATAATTTCTGGGAAATGGGAGAAAGCGGACCTTGCGGACCTTGTTCTGAAATCCACGTTGATCTGAGAACTCCGGAAGAAAAAGCTAAAGTTTCCGGACTTGAACTGGTCAACAACGACCACCCGCAAGTGGTGGAAGTATGGAACCTGGTTTTCATGGAATTTAACAGAAAAGCAGACAAATCCCTGGAAAAACTTCCTGCACAGCACGTGGATACCGGAATGGGCTTTGAACGTCTTTGCATGGCGCTTCAGGGTAAATCTTCCAACTATGATACCGATGTTTTCACACCGCTTATCGCAAAAGTGGAAGAACTTTCAGGTAAAAAATATACCGGAATTTTAGAAGACGAAAAAGATATTGCCATCCGTGTTGTGGTAGACCACATCAGAGCCGTTGCTTTTGCTATTGCAGACGGGCAGCTTCCTTCAAACGGTGGAGCTGGTTATGTGATCAGAAGAATTTTAAGAAGAGGAATTTCCTATTCTTACAGATTCTTAGGTATGAAAGAACCTTTCCTTTATAAGCTTGTAGCTGTACTTCAGGAACAAATGGGACCTTTCTTCCCGGAAATTGAAAAACAGGGTAAACTGGTTGCTGAAGTAATTAAAAGTGAGGAAGATTCATTCCTGAAAACTATTGAAAACGGACTGATCAGAGTTGAAAAATTAATTCAGCAGACCATTGCAGACAACTCAAAAGTATTGCCTAGCGAAGAGGTTTTTGAATTGTACGATACTTACGGTTTCCCGGATGATTTAACAAGAATTATTGCGGAAGAAAAAGGCTTAACCATTGATGAAGAAGGTTTTAAAGCGGAAATGGAAAAGCAGAAGCTACGTTCAAAAGCTGATTCTGCCCAGAAAGTTTACGATTGGGTAACATTGGAGGAAAGAGCTGAAAACTTCGTAGGTTACGACCAGATTGAAGCTGATACCTATATTACAAGATACAGAAAAGTAGAAAATAAAGACGGGGAATTTTACCAGGTGGTATTAAGCAACTCTCCTTTCTATCCTGAAGGCGGAGGCCAGATCGGAGATAAAGGAGTTCTGGAAAATGCTGTTGAAAGCTTTGAAGTTTTAGAAACTAAAAAAGAAAACGGACTGATTATTTCTTTAATCAACGGCCTTCCTAAAGATGCCGGAGCTGTTTTCTATGCTAAAGTTGATGCAGCTGACAGAAAAAACTCACAGGCTAATCACTCTGTAACCCACCTTTTACATGAGGCTTTAAGAGAAGTTCTGGGAACTCACGTTGAACAGAAAGGTTCTTACGTTGGTCCGGATTATCTACGTTTTGACTTCTCTCATTTCAATAAAATGACTGAGGAGGAATTGGCTTTAGTGGAGGAAAAAGTAAACCAGAAAATTAAAGAAAGTATTGCATTACAGGAGTTCAGAAACATTCCGATTCAGGAGGCTCTGGATAGAGGGGCGATGGCTTTATTCGGTGAAAAATATGGTGATAATGTTAGAATGATCCAGTTCGGAAGCTCCAAGGAACTTTGCGGAGGGACCCACGTAAAAAATACCATCGAAATCGGTCACTTCAAGATTGTTTCCGAAAGTTCTGCAGCGGCTGGAATCAGAAGAATTGAAGCTATTTCCGGAGATAAATCTGAGGAATATTTCAAAAATTTAGAAAACCAGATTACTGAACTTTCCCAATTGCTGAAATCCAAAGACGTTGTAAGATCTATTGAAAAACTGATCGAAGAAAATGCTTCATTAAAAGCTGAAGTTGAAGGATTCAAAAAAGAAAAAGCAAAAGGCGAAATCGGAGACTGGAAAAATGCTTATGAACAAAAAGGAAACAAACAGTTACTGGTAAAGAAAACCTCTCTGGATGCAGGTTCCGTTAAAGACATTGTATTCCAGCTGAAAAGAGAAATCCCGAACTCAGTAACCATTATTCTTTCTGATGCAGACGGAAAACCTATGATCACAGTAGGAGTTTCTGATGATTTAGCTTCAGATTACCAAGCCGGAACCATCGTAAAAGATCTTGCAAAAGAGATCCAGGGCGGCGGCGGTGGAAATCCGGGTTTTGCAACAGCCGGCGGTAAAAACCTTGACGGGCTGGAAAATGCTTACCAGAAAGCCTTAACTATCTAGAATTAATATTCTTTAATATAATAAACATTAAACTCCCGGGATCTCCGGGAGTTTTTTTCTATATTTTCTCTATCAAAAGTTTAGATTAAATCAATGTATTAACAAATCATAAAAACTTTCTTTAAACAAGAAATATTATTACTTTTGATCTAGTTTTTGCATGAAAAGGTTTTTAGTTTTATTGTTTTTGCTGATGTATTTCTTTGGTTATTCCCAATCAAAGATCAGGGTTATTGACGAAACTGACCGAAAACCTATATCCAATGCCAAAATATCCTGTGACGGAAAAGTCTTAGGCTTTACAGATATCCAGGGCAGCCTGGAATTTAAGTCATCCTGCAGAACCATTGAAATTCAGGCAGAAAAATATCAGAAAGAAACAGCAGCTGTAGAAGCAGATATGGAGATTTCAATGCTGAAAAAAGTTTTAAAAACTACAGATATTGAAACGGTAGTCATTGAAGACCGCAGTGACCCGAGAGCTTTGGAGATCCTTAAAAAGGTCAACAAGATGTTCCGGGAAAATTCACCGAAAAGCTTAGACTCCTATTCCTTCAAATCTTACGAAAAGGTTTCTATGGATATAGATCAGGACAGCATTACCCAGTTTAATAAGTTTTTCAACGACTCCAATTTCTTTAAGAAAAAAAGGGAAAAAGATTCATTGGATGATATTTCCGCAAAACAGATCTTTTCAAAAAGCAAGCTCTTCCTGTGGGAAAGGGCTCAGGAATTTTTATATTCCAAACAGTACGGTGAAAAGATCAATATTCTGGACAACAGGATTTCCGGTCTTAAGCAGCCCATCTATGAAATGATTGCCATGCAGCAGAGCAACAGAGATAAAGTTCCCAATCAGATCAAGCAGGAAAACAGAGGCCTTTACCGTTTTTTCCTTTCGGATACCATTGAGGTAAACGGAAGAAAAACCTTTGTGATCCGCTTCCGTGAAGTGAATTACAAAAAGCCGGACAAAAGAAGGAAATACAACGGAGCCATCTATGTGGATACGGAAACCTACGGCATTCAGAAAATTGAAAACTTCAGCAAGAACAAAAACGACGGTATCATTACAAGTACCTGGGTTTTTTATAACAATAAATGGTTTCTGGCACAGGAAAAAGTAAAGCTCAGAATGAGCCGGGTGGCAATGGAAGAGGATGAAAAGGAGAAAACGAAGGAGCACCATGAAAAAAAGGACAAAACCAGTTTCGGGACCTATGCTTTCCTCACCTCCACCTATTTTGATTTCAAATCGCCCATTGAGCAAAACCGCAATGATTTCAAAGGCTACACTTTCTCCGTAAAAAATGCAGACGGACACCTTTTAGATCAATACAGGACTGATCCTCTGACGGAACGGGAAAGTAATACATACACTACGATAGACAGCCTCGGCAAAAAGTATGATATTGACAGTAAAGCAAAAGTACTGACAGGACTTATCAACGGACAGATCCGCATGGGAATCGTAGATTTTGCAGTGGATGAAATTGTGAATTATAACTTATATGAAGGTTTCAGGCTAGGCTTAAAGGCAAAACTGAATGAAACTTTCAACCCTTATTTCTCGCCGGATTATTATTTCGCGTATGGCTTCAAGGATGATAAATGGAAATACGGAATTGGCCTTGATATAAAAACCTCTCTTGACAAAAATTCATTTTTCAGGGCTGAATATTATAATGATGTAACAGCATCAGGCGAATTTTACAGAAGACTCTGGAATTTCAAGATGAGAATGATGAATTATGGAAATAACCTTAATAATGATAAATATTATCATTTCCGGGGCGCTTCCCTCTCCTATCTGAATGATATAACAAACGGACTGACCCTGGTTTTTGCAGCAAAAAGAAATATTGAAGAAGCTAAATTTGATTATGTGTTCAGGGGAAGAAGCGGTGAATTTGATAATTTCAATACTTTATTTACCCTGAAATACTCCCCGAATTCTACCAATATCATGACTCCACAGGGAAAATCCATCATTGATCAGAAATACCCTGAACTGTATTTCAACTATGAGCAGAGTTACAAGATTTTAGGCGGAGATTTCAATTATACCCGTTTTGATGCATTATTTGTACACAATTTTAAAACAATGTTCGGCACTACCGGATTCAGGCTTTACGGTGGAATGGTAATCGGGGAAGCTCCGATCTGGAAACACTTTACCATGAACGGATTGGCATCTCCGAAAAAAGATTTCAATTTCAACCTTACTTCATACCTCGGTTTTGCAACACTGGAAGGCGGAAAGTATTACAATGACAGATTTGTTGCCTATTATTTTACCCATAAACTTCCTTTGTATTTCAAAAGTTTCGGGCAGAATATTTCCAGCTTTGATTTTGTGCTGAGAGGAACCATCGGAGATATGAAACATCCTGAATATCATGAATTCAAATTCAGAAAGCTGGATCATCTTTATCAGGAAATAGGCCTTGAATGGAATAATTTTTTATCAAGCTACTTCAATTTGGGCTTGTTTTACAGGGTCGGATACTATACTACTCCCAATTTCAAACAAAATTTTGCCATCCAGTTTAAGTTGAAACTGCTGGAATTTTAACCAATAACATAAATACATAAAAAACGAAACATGCAGCGAATCGAAATAAAAGCGGAACAGTTTTTTGAATTATTAAAATTAAAAGATACTTCAATGTGGGAAATTTTCTCCCAGATGATTGACGGTAATGAAAAGGAAATTATATTCCTGGATAATGAAGATAAAATCCTTTTCAACTATATCCTGCCTTCAGAACAGGCAAAACTAGAGGAAGACAGAAAAGAGTTTTCCAAACAGTTCTCTGATAAATTGGCTAACTTCAATTAAAAACCTGATGAACAAGAATTATATTTTTTCCTTAATAGGATTGCTCATGTTCAGCTTCGGACATGCACAGAATTATAAAAAACCTCTGGTATCAGCCATTAAAGAAACGGATCTGAGAAAAGATATGTATGAATTGGCCGCAGATCAGTTTTGGGGCCGTGAAGCAGGAACTCTGGACGAATTAAAAGTTTCCATGTGGCTTGCCGACAAAGCAAAAGAAGCCGGAATGAAACCTGCCGGTGACAACGGTACATTTTTCCAGTTTTTTGATATGTACAGACATCAGGTGACACCTCAAAGCAGCCTGAAAATTGGCAACAGCAGTCTTAAACTGTGGAAAGATTTCCTGGTAGCAGAACCTGTCAATTCTTCCATTGATTCTGAAATTGTCTACGCAGGAAATACCGAGCCCGAAGAGCTTTCCAAACTGAATATCAAAGGAAAAGTTCTTACAGTTAATGCATCTGACAAAAATATTGACCAGGAAATGACGCTTTTTGTGAGAAGATATCCGGGATTCGTAAGGACAAAATATTACAGCAAAGCTTATGAATTGGGAGCAAAAGCAATTATTTTTATCACTGACGATATTTCTGAAAACAGCTGGGTGGAAGTTCTTCCCCAAATGACCAGAGGAACCTATGGTGTTGAAGGCCTGAGAGAAAAGATTACGGACAACATTCCCGTATTATGGATCAAAAGAGAAAATGCCGGCTGGGTAAAGAACAATCCTAAAATTTTTCTGAACCTGATGACAGAAACCTACAAATATCCATCCGTGAATATCATCGGAAAAATTGAAGGTACAGATCCTGCGCTTAAAGAAGAATACGTTTTACTCAGCGGACATCAGGACCACGACGGAATAAGGCATCCTGTAAAAAATGACACGATCTACAACGGTGCCGATGATAACGCCAGTACATGTGTTGCTTTGCTTGCCATGGCCAGAGCCTATAAAAAGCAGCCCGGAAAAAGAAGCATCCTGTTTGTTTTTCATGGAGCTGAGGAAAGGGGGTTGCTGGGCTCAAGATGGCATGCCGCACATCCTGTTGTTCCGAAAGAAAAAATTGTAGCAGTACTGAACGGTGATATGATCGGCAGAAATGATAACAATGAAGCCGCCCTTCTTGGAGGAAATGCTCCGCATAAAAACTCTGAAGAGCTTGTAAAAATGGCCGAAGATGCTAATAATGAAAGTACGAAATTCAAATATTTAAAAGACTGGGATTCCCCTAATCATGCAGAGTATTTCTATTTTAGAAGCGACCATCTTCCATATGCCAAAGCCGGAATTCCTGCGGTGTTTTTTACCAGCGTACTGCATGATCAGTACCATACACCACAGGATGAATCTGAAAACATCAATTATAAAAAGCTCTATAAAATGACGGAATGGATGTACAGAACATCGTGGAAAGTAGCCAATGAGGCTGAACGTCCGAAGGTTATTCCGAATTTTACGCTTGAGAGATAACTAAAAGCTTCGGCGGCCCGAATGGGCCGCCGAAGCTTTTCCCGCCATTGCGAGGAGCATAGCAAAGAATTTATTTGTTCTTTTGTCTTGAAACAAAAGAATCAAAAATTCAAGACTGGGAAACTTTCGCTAAAAATAAATCCTGTTCTCTAAAAATTCTAAAACTTGCGCGGCAGCACTGTATGTTTAGGATCAAAAGTTGTCCCGCGCTTCGGACAGTAGAATTTTCTTAACGTTCACAGGGTTTATTTTCTTAACGCTCCATTTTCCTATGTCGGTTTGTAACAGTTATAGATACCAATTTTTCATTAAAAATCTGCAAAATCTGCAAAATTTGCAAAATATGCGAGATATATAATATTGTTCTTTTGTCTTGAAACAAAAGAACCAAAAATTCAAGACCGGGAAACTTTCGCTAAAAATAAATCCTGTTCTCTAAAAATTCTAAAACTTGCGCGGCAGCAATGTATGTTTAGAATCAAAAGTTGTCCCGCGCTTCGGACACTAGAATTTTCTTAACGTTCACAGGATTCATTTTATTAACGCTCCATTTTCCAATGTCGGTTTGTAACAGTTATAGATACCCATTTTTTATTAAAAATCTGCAAAATTTGCAAAATATGCGAGATATATAATATTGTTCTTTTGTCTTGAAACAAAAGAATCAAAAATTCAAGACTGGGAAACTTCCGCTAAAAATAAATCATGTTCTCTAAAAATTCTAAAACTTGCGCAGAAACACTGTATGTTTAGGATCAAAAGCTGTCCCACGCTTCAGTAGAATTTTCTTAACGTTCACAGGGTTTATTTTCTTAACGCTCCATTTTCCTATGTCGATTCTCTAATCGTTACAAAAATCAATTACCTATAAAATATTTCTAGGTGAACAGATTCATCAGAGACGGATCATTATTCAGATAGGTAACGAAAAAATCATATTTCTTCATATTATTAATCAGCGGATCAAAATCCTGATTCTGTTTCAGAACAATGCCTACGACAGCTATTCCCTTTTCTTTTGAATTTTTTTGGGTGTATTCAAAAGTGGTAATATCATCATTAGGTCCCAAGACATTCAGAACAAAATTCTTCAGAGCTCCCGGGCGTTGGGCAAATCTTACCAGAAAATAATGTTTTAAACCTGCATACAGAAGAGCTTTTTCTTTGATCTCCTCCATACGTGTAATATCATTATTGCTTCCACTGATGATGCATACCACATTTTTACCCTTGATCTCATTCCTGTATTTTTCAAGCACAGCTACAGAAAGAGCTCCGGCAGGTTCTACCACAATGGCATCTTTATTATAGAGTGAAAGAATGGTTTCGCATACCTTACCTTCATCCGCCAGAGCCATATCATGCAGTACATTTTTGCAAAGCTCAAAATTAAGATTCCCGACCTTTTGTACAGCAGCTCCATCCACAAAACGGCTGATGTTTTCAAGAAGCACCGGTTTTCCTTTTTCCAGTGCTTTTTTCATGCTTGCTGCTGCGGAAGGCTCCACTCCTATAATTTTCGTCTGCGGAGACAATTCCCTGAATACCGTACAAACACCAGCCGCCAGACCTCCACCACCTATCGGGACAAAAAGATAATCAACAGGCTCATCCGACTGTTCGAGAATTTCCAGTGCTGCTGTAGCCTGGCCGTCAATAATATCCTGATCATCAAAAGGATGAATGAATACTCCCTGATGATCCTTACAAAACTTCACTGCTGCATCTTTCGCTTCATCAAAAGTATCCCCGTAAAGAATAATATCTATATAGTCACCCCCAAACATTTTCACCTGTTCCAGTTTTTGTCCCGGTGTGGGTAAAGGCATAAAAACGGTTCCTTTCACTTTCATGGTATTACAGGCAAAAGCAACTCCCTGGGCATGATTTCCTGCGCTGGCACAGACTACACCTTTCGCAAGGCTTTCAGAGGACATCACAGCCATTTTGTTGTAAGCTCCCCTGATTTTATAGGATCTTACACGCTGCAGATCTTCGCGTTTAAAGCTTATTCTGGCATCATAGAGATCGGAAAGATTATTATTTACGGCCAAAGGTGTTCTTACAATGACGCTTTTAAGTCTTTCAGCAGCCTTATAGATATTAGTTAAAACTGAAGGATACGTTTGCTTCATCGTTCATTTTGTTTTTAATTATTTTCAGGCCTTAGACTGCGGACGGTTTTGCCTGCTCTCCACATTTCACTTTCTCTGAGCTCTGTCAGCTCCACTTCAAGCTTTTCCCGGTAGTCCGGCTTACTGTTGCTGTCAATGGACCGTTGAGCCTCATTTCCTTTAGCTACACTATCATACAGTTCCTCAAACAAAGGAGAGGTAGCGTCTCTGAAACGTTTCCACCAGTCTAATGCTCCTCTTTGGGCTGTGGTACTGCAATTGGCGTACATCCAGTCCATTCCGTTTTCTGCTACCAACGGCATTAAGGATTGTGTTAATTCCTCTACTGTTTCATTAAACGCTTCGGAGGGGCTATGCCCGTTTTTTCTCAGCACATCATACTGGGCCGCAAATATTCCCTGTACAGCTCCCATCAATGTTCCTCTTTCTCCTGCAAGATCGCTGAATACTTCTTTTTTAAAGTCCGTTTCAAATAAATACCCGCTCCCTATGGCTATTCCCAAAGCAGTTACTCTTTCTCTTGCTTTTCCAGTTGCATCCTGATACACGGCGAAACTGCTGTTCAGTCCGCGGTTCTGAAGGAACATTCTCCTTAAGGAAGTGCCTGATCCTTTAGGCGCTACCAGGAAAACATCAACATCAGCGGGAGGAATAATCCCTGTACGCTCATTAAAAGTTATTCCAAAACCATGGGAAAAGTATAATGCTTTTCCGGGAGTAAGGTATTTTTTTATTTTGGGCCAGTATTCAATCTGGGCTGCATCACTCAAAAGGTAGCAGATAATGGTTCCTTTCTGAAGGGCTTCTTCTATTTCAAACAGGGTTTCTCCGGGTACAAATCCGTCTGCTACTGCCTTATCCCAGGATTTTGAGTTCTTTCTCTGTCCGACAATCACATTGATTCCGTTGTCTTTCTGGTTGAGTGCCTGCCCTGGTCCCTGCACTCCATATCCTACCACTGCTACAATCTCACCCTTCAATACTTCCTGTGCTTTCTCCAATGGAAATTCCTGTCTTGTCACTACGTTTTCTTCTACTCCTCCGAAATTCAATTTTGCCATTTCTTAAAATTTTTATTTGTTGTCAATTATTATTTTTTTGATTGTATTTCTGATCAGCTGGCATGTACTACCACTGTCAGATATGGATTTTTATGATAGTGAACTTCCAGAACATCTACCTGTTTTTCTATTTGCCTGGTGATTTTCTGTACAGATTCTTCCGTTTCTCTGATAACGATCACAAATTTTTTCACTTTCTCCATCTCGGAAGGCCCTGCATTGAAATTCACAATGGGAACTCTTCTCCTTGAAAAAATAGCATTGATCCTGCCGATAAGTCCTAAATAATCTTCCGTATAAGCAGTGATGGTATATTCTCTGTTTTCTGATTTCATTTCTTTCCTATTTTATATTTTAAACTTGATCCTTATATATTATTTTGCCTTAATCTATTTTTCTCATTTACCACAGATTTCACTGATTTTCACAGATATTTATGGTATACTTTATTGAAGTTGTTAAAATTATGTGCAATCCACTGTGCAAATCAGTGAAACCTGTGGTAAAAAAATTCTACACATACTTCCGAAATAAAAGACTGATTTTATTTTAAAATGTAAGTTTCCATATGAACTTAAACCTTATTATGATTCAGTACAATTTCGGAAACACTTTTCCCTTGTGGAATCATGGGGAAAACATTGTGTTCTTTTCCTGTCATTACTTCGAGAAGGAAAGCTCCTTTATGATGAAGCATTTCACTGAGACCTATTTCCAATTCTTCCCTCTGAGTTACCTTTCTTCCCGGAATATTATATCCTTTGGCAACCTGTACAAAATCAGGACTCTGGATATCCACCGATGAATATCTTTCTTCGTGAAACAGCTCCTGCCACTGTCTTACCATTCCCAGATAGCAGTTATTGAGAATCAAGATCTTAACATCCGGCTGATACTGCATCAATGTTCCCAATTCCTGAATATTCATCTGGGCGCCTCCATCTCCCATTACCGCAATGACCGGACGTCTGGTTCCTGCATAAGCGGCTCCTATAGCAGCAGGCAGGCAAAATCCCATGGTTCCCAATCCTCCGCTGGTAATATTGCTTCTGGAATGTTTAAAATCTGAATACCTGCAAGCCGCCATCTGATGCTGTCCTACATCCGTTACAATAACTGCTTCTCCTTTTGTCATTTCGTTAAGGTGCCGGATTACTTCTCCCATGGTAATTTCTCCTTCTGAAGGATATAATTCAAGGCTAATCAGCTTATGATGTTCAATTTTGTAACAATCTTTAAATTTTTGATGCCAGTCTGTATGTTCTCTTGGCTCTATCAGATCAGTAAGGAGCGGTAATGTTTCTTTACAATTTCCAAGAACCGGAACATCAGCTTTTACATTTTTATTGATCTCTGCTTTGTCAATATCAAGGTGAATGATACCAGCCTGTTTTGCATACTGATCAAGTCTTCCGGTTACACGGTCATCAAAGCGCATTCCTACGGCAATCAGGACATCACATTCATTGGTGAGGATATTGGGACCGTAATTTCCATGCATTCCTACCATTCCAACGGCCTGAGGATGATCTGTTGGAATGGCGCTCATTCCCAGAACAGTCCATGCAACAGGAATTCCCGATTTTTCAGCAAACTGTAGAAATTCCTTTTCTGCCTTTCCTAACATAATTCCCTGCCCTGCAATTATGAATGGTTTTTCCGCCTTATTGATCAGAGTGGCTGCTTTTTCAATATTTTTCATATCGGGAACAGGATCCGGCCTGTAACTTCTTAAAGAATCGCAAGGTGTATACCCTTTATCCGAAACCTTTTGCAGCTGGGCATTTTTCGTTACATCTATCAGTACCGGGCCAGGTCTTCCCGATCTTGCGATATAGAATGCCTTTGCCAATACTTCAGGAAGTTCTTCGGCATCGGTTACCTGGTAATTCCATTTGGTAACTGGACTGGTAACGTTCATCACATCTATTTCCTGAAATGCATCTGTGCCCAAAAGATGTTCAAAAACCTGCCCCGTGATGCATACAACCGGAGTATTATCCAATAATGCATCTGCTAATCCAGTTACCAGATTGGTGGCACCGGGGCCGCTGGTAGCCAATACCACCCCTACTTCTCCGGAGGCTCTTGCCAGTCCCTGTGCGGCATGGACCGCTCCCTGCTCGTGGCGGACCAGAATATGTTCCAACTTATCTTTATAATCGTAAAGGGCATCATAAATGGGGATAATGGCCCCTCCCGGATATCCGAATATGGTTTTTACCCCTTCCTGAAGAAATGCTTCAAGGATGATCCGGCTGCCGCTTATTTCTGTTTCTGTGGATACATTTAGATTCTTCATTATATTTTTATTGAGTGATTTCGTCTGTTACACAACCTTCTGCCGCTGATGATACGGTGAGTGCGTATTTGTATAGCAGTCCTTTTTTAACTTTAAGTTCAGGTTTTTGCCATCCTTTTTTTCTCTGTTCTATTTCTTCTTCGGACACTTTTAACTGGATGATGTTGTTTACTGCATCTATTTCAATAAGATCATCATCGTTCACAAAAGCGATCAGGCCGCCTTCGTGGGCTTCGGGAGTAATGTGTCCTACCACAAAACCGTGAGTCCCTCCGCTGAAGCGTCCATCGGTAATTAAAGCTACGCTTCCGCCCAGGCCTGCCCCGATCAGTGCGCTGGTGGGTTTCAGCATTTCGGGCATTCCGGGTGCTCCTTTAGGTCCTTCATGGCGGATTACAATTACGTCTCCGTGCTGAACCCTTCCGTTTTCAATGCCTTTGATGAGATCTTTTTCTCCGTCAAATACTTTGGCTTTTCCTGAAAATTTTTCTCCTTCTTTTCCGGTAATCTTTGCTACACTTCCTTTTTCTGCTAGATTTCCATAGAGTATTCTTAAATGTCCTGTTTCTTTGATAGGATTTGATAAAGGTCTGATGATCTTCTGTTTTGCAAAATCCAGACTGGGAACATTTTCAAGGTTTTCAGCGATAGTTTTTCCGGTAACTGTTAAACAGTCGCCATGCAGTAAACCTTCTTCCAACAGGTATTTCATTACAGCAGGTGTTCCCCCGTGCTCGTGAAGATCCTGCATCAGATATTTCCCGCTTGGCTTAAGATCTGCCAATACGGGCGTGCAGTCACTCATTTTCTGGAAATCATCCTGAGTTACAGAAACACCAACGCTTTTTGCCATTGCTATAAAGTGAAGAACCGCATTGGTGCTTCCTCCTAGAATAACGATCAGGCGAAGGGCATTTTCAAAGGCCTTTCTGGTCATAATGTCTGAAGGTTTGATATCTTTTTCCAGCAATATTTTGATATATTTTCCCGCTTCAAGGCACTCTTTTTGTTTTTCTTTGCTCAATGCCGGATTTGATGATGAATACGGAAGACTCATTCCTAATGCTTCAATGGCTGAAGACATGGTGTTCGCAGTGTACATTCCTCCGCATGCCCCTGCCCCGGGACAGGAATTTTTAATAACCCCATTAAAATCTTCTTCTGAAATTTCTCCGGCAATCTTTTTTCCCAAAGCTTCAAAAGCTGAAACGATATTAAGTGGCTCATTCTTGTAACATCCCGGAGCTATGGTTCCTCCGTATACCATGATGGATGGCCTGTTCAGTCTTCCCATAGCAATGATGGTTCCCGGCATATTCTTGTCACACCCCGGTAATGCAATGATTCCGTCATAGTATTGAGCTCCACAGATTGCTTCTATACTGTCTGCAATAACGTCACGGCTTACCAGTGAGTAACGCATGCCATCTGTACCATTACTCATCCCATCGCTTACACCTATTGTATTGAAAATCAATCCTGCGAGTCCGTGATCCCAGGTTCCTTTTTTTACGAATTTTGCAAGATCATTAAGGTGCATATTGCAGGTATTTCCATCGTAGCCCATACTGGCAATTCCGATTTGGGCTTTCTGCATATCTTCATCTGTAAAGCCTATTCCGTAAAGCATTGCTTTTGCGGCGGGCTGTTCTCTGTTTTGTGTAAATGTTTTTGAATATTTGTTTAACATACTATCCTGCATTTGCTGTTCTTATGATATCTCAGGTGCTGTATAAAAAATTTTAATTTCCGGAAGACATCAATAAAGTTTTTTACTTAATTTCGATCCAAAACTACAGTTTGTAATATTTCTTTCATTTTCATTTTTATGAAAACTACAATATCCAACTGTTTGAAAAATGCACATATCAATTTGATAATTAATCATTTATGTTTTAAAAATTTACAACAACAGAACTCTTATCTGTTCTTACCAGTTTAAAATAGGCCTGCTGTATCTTTTTACCTGCTGTATCTTCCCAGTTTTTGGTGAAAGGAACATCATCCAAAGAATCCAATGCTACAATTTCAGCTGCCGTACCACAGAAAAAAGCGGCATCAGCTCCTCTCATTTCCTCAGGTTTAAAGAGGGTTTCTTTAACGGGAATATTAAGTTCACTGCATATTTCAAAAACGGTTTGCCTTGTAATTCCCGGTAGAATGTTTCCTTTTGCCGGGGTAAATAACATCCCTCCTTTTTCGTAGAACACATTGGCTCCTGAACTTTCGGCAACATTTCCGTTTTCATCGAGTAACAAGGCTTCATCATATCCTCTGTCTTTTGCATCCTGGCAGGCAAGAATGGAATTAACGTAATGTCCGCCTACTTTGGCTTCAATTTTAAAAGCTTTGGGATTCGGGCGCTGGAAACCGGAAGTCATGATTTTCATTTTATCTGCGAGATAGCCATTGCTCCATTCCCAGGCAAGGAGGGATAAGTAAGATTTTTTGCCTTTTGACAGGGACATGTTGGGAGAACAGGTTATTAGCGGACGAATGTAAGCATCACTAAAGCCGTTTCGTTCTAAAAGTTCATAGGTGAGATCTGTAAGTTCGCGGACCGTATAATCAAATGGAATATGCATCAGTTCTGCTGATTTTTTCAGTCTTTCATAATGTTCCTCTGCTTTAAATATTCTGGTTCCGTGATCTGTTTTATAGGACTTTATGCCTTCAAAAACGGAGTAACCGTAATGAAGGGACTGTCCGTAAAGATCTGTTCCTGCTTCTTCTGCCTTCAGGAATTTTCCATCAAAATACACGATAGTTTTGTCGCTGTAATACATTGTATAGGGTTTAAAAAATTAACAAACGGGAATAAAAAAAGCCCTCTCATAGTGTGAGAGGGCCTGAATATGTACAGTCATAGTCTATCCTTCTCACAAACGCAAGGGAATAATAATGACAATAATTACGGTTAATAACTGATACATAATTTTTTGAAATAAAAAAGCCGTTTCAACATATGAAACGGCTTATATAATTTAATCTAAAATATTTTATAAGGCCGTCTCTTTACTGCTGTTAATTACAACAATAATATTAGAAATGACCATAATATTTTTCTGATTCGTAAAATTCATGATACAAATGTATTGATTTTTTAATATTGCGCAAGTTTTTTTAACACTTTTTATTTTTTTCGCAAAATCCCCCGATTGTTACGGCTGTTTCAGCTACATCATGTACCCTTAAAATTTTGGCTCCCTGTTCCAACACTTTCATATGAAGTTTCTGAGTTTCCCGGTTGATATCCAAAGGAGATTTTCCAAGCGGTTTATAGATGAATGATTTCCTGGAAATGCCTATCAACAGGGGAAATTTGCTCAAACCTAAATATCCGGTTTCATCAATCATTTTCATCTGATCTTCTATTGTTTTTCCGAAACCAAAACCGGGGTCAAGAATGATATCTTTTACCCCTTTTTCAAGGAGTTCATTCGTCTTTCCGGAAAAATAACGGTTGATCTCAAGTGTAATGTCTTCGAATTTTATTTTATCGTGCATGGTTTTATAAGAGGGATTTACATGCATGAGAATGTAAGGAAGTTTTGTCTCAGCTGCAGTGTCAAACATTTTGTCATCATACTGCCCTCCCGAAATATCGTTGATGATATCGATACCTTCATTAAATCCGAATTTTACAGTTTCCGCATAGAATGTATCAAGGGAAATCAATGCTTCCGGAAATTCTTTTTTTATTCTGGAAATTACGTTTCCTATTCTCTCAATTTCTTCTTTACTGTTCAAAAATTCTGCATTCGGGCGGGTAGATTGCGGCCCGATATCGATAATCTCTGCCCCATCTTTCAGTAGTTTTTCTGCATGCTCCAATGCTGATTTTTCATTATTGAATTTTCCTCCATCGGAAAAAGAATCCGGGGTAAGATTGAGGATACCCATGATCTTTGGAGTGCTCAGTTCTACCAGTTTTCCGTTGCAGTTGATGGAATGGAAAGGTTGGAGAGTTTGAGGGTCGGAGGGTTTGAGGGTTTGGGAATTTGAAAGCATGCTTTGTTTATGATTGATAAATGATGACTGATAGGTGATGATATTCTGCAAAATTAAGACTTATTGCGAAATGTAGTGTTGCTGGTTTATTATTCGTTGATAAAGGATTGGGTAGAAACGAATATTTTTTTAGGTAAATGTCAAACTTAGAGTCTCTTCATTTTAAAATTTTCCTATAATAAACCAGCAACCAACTTTCCTACTCTTAACACTCCTACCCCGAAGCCTACACCCCGCAACCCTAAAACCTTCCAACTCAAAACCCCAAACTCTGACAAAAATCAACCGCTGATTCCTGCTACCTAAAACCTAATTCGTATATTTGAAAGATTAAGAGAATTTATGTCAAAAACATCAGTACAGTTCGGGAAAGTTATTAGTGAGTGCCGTGATCTGTTCAGCAAGAAATTACAAGATTATGGGGCTGCATGGAGGGTATTAAGACCCAGTTCCATTACGGATCAAATTTATATTAAAGTAAACAGAATCCGTACGCTTCAGATGACGGATAAAAAAATGGTGGATGAAAGTGAGGAGGGCGAATTTATTGCGATTGTGAACTATTCTATCATTGGCCTTATTCAGCTTGAAAAGGGACTTTCCAATGATTTTAATGAAAATAAGGAAGAGGTTTTAAATCTTTACGATAAATATGCTGATGAAGCCCAGGCTTTAATGGAAAGAAAGAACCACGACTACGGTGAGGCCTGGAGAGATATGAGAATTTCCTCCATCACTGATCTTATTTACCAGAAAGTTTTGAGAACGAAGCAGATTGAAGACAATCAAGGGCAAACTATTGTTTCTGAAGGGCTGGATGCCAACTATTTTGATATGCTGAATTATGCTGTTTTCTGCCTGATCAAGTTCTCTGAAAAAGAAAATATTTCCGAACCTCAAAAATAAATTCATATGGTCAAAGGTTTATTACGCTTTATTATTGCTGTTATCTTCATTCTTTCAGGCTTTGTTAAGGCTTTGGATCTGGTAGGATTTTCTTTCAAAATGGAAGAATATTTTGCTCCCCCGGTTTTCAATATGCCGTTCCTGGAAAAGTTTGCGCTTCTGTTTTCAGTCATTGTAGTTGTGCTGGAGCTTTTCTTAGGATTTATGCTGCTGTTGAAGCTGAAACTGAAGTTTACCCTTTCGGCGTTAATTGCCCTTTGTATCTTTTTTGGATTCCTTACTTTCTATTCTGCCTATTTCAATGTGGTGACGGATTGCGGATGTTTCGGAGATGCCGTGAAGTTTACTCCCTGGCAGAGTTTTATCAAAGATATTGTGCTTCTTGCCGGTCTTGTTATCCTGTTTATCCTTTACAGAAAGGAATTCAGTAAAAAAGATACTTATGGCGGTACAACAAAAGAGTCTGGCAGTAAAATAAGATATTCTATTTTAGGGCTTTTCTCACTGATCATGATTTACATTATGGCTCAAGGCATTATGCATGAACCATTGATTGATTTCCGTGATTATAAGATCGGGACCAATATAAAGGCTGAAAAGGAAAAGATCAATAAAAATCCTTCTGAGTACAAGACTTTTTATTCGCTTAAAAATCAGAAAACAGGAGAAGTTTTAAAGGTGAACCAGGATGATTATATTAAGGAAACAAAATACTGGTCAGAAGGTTCCCCATGGAAAATAGAGGAAGGAAAGAATGAATCTGTCCTTACGAAAGAAGGTTATAAATCCGAGATCGTAAAATTCAAAATTGAAGATCCTACAGGGCTGGAACTTACAGATGAAATTATCAATGCACCCAAAGCAATCCTGGTTTTCTCTTATCATCCGAAAGAAGTTTCCGCTGATCTTTTTCAGAAAGTTGAAGCCAAGGTTAATGCTCAGAAAGGAGCTGTTATTTATGGTGTTTCTACGGATCCGAATACTTTTAAAACCATTAAAAATGCTATGATGGACGGAACTGCAATCAAAACGATAGCGAGAAGCAATCCGTTTGTGCTGGTATTGGAAAAGGGAAAAATTGTGGACAAACAGCCTGCGAAGGACTATATCGATTAGAATAGATACTGTGAACAGGTAGATTGTAAAAAACCATCAATCCCGAAACACGGAACCCGCAATTATCAACTATCAAATTTAAACACTAAACTTAAACATACATTTACAAATGCAAAAATCAAATAAATCAATCGCCGGTTATCATCTTTTAATGATTCTTTCTTCCGTAGACGGAGAGTTTGCTCCTGAGGAAGGAATGCTGGTTCAACAATATATGGCTGATGAATTTCCTTTCAGAATGAATCTTGACAATGAGCTGGAAACCCTGGCTCTTTTACAGGCCGAGGAATGGAAGGATCATTTTGAATTTCATGCGAGATGCTTCCACGATGATTCTACGGAGGATGAACGTGTGAAGTTTGCAGAATTCGCTAAAACATTAATTAAAGCTGATAATAAGGTGACTGATGAGGAACATACTTTCTACAAGCTTTTGAAAAATCTGTGGAATCTGGCATAAAAAGGGCCAACCGCAGAGAAGCAAGAAGGCTTCCGGAAAAGTTCACAGTGATCAATAAAATCAATAAATATTTTTACATAAACTATGAGAAGAAAAATAGTTGCAGGAAACTGGAAAATGAATAAAAATGTCATTGACGCACAACAGTTGATGATTCAATTACTAAGCTATAAAAATAGCAACACCACTAACTGCGAAGTATGGATTGCACCGCCTTCTTTATATTTAATGATGGCTAAAGATATCTTCGAAAAAGATGAAATCGGTGTATTTTCCCAGGACATGAGCGAGCATGAAAGCGGTGCCTATACCGGTGAAATTTCAGCCGATATGCTTGAGTCTATTGATGCTACCGGTTCACTGATCGGGCATTCGGAAAGAAGACAGTATCACGGTGAAACGGATTCTCACTGCAACAGAAAGATCAAATTAGCTCTTGATAAAGGCCTGATCCCTGTTTACTGTAACGGCGAAACCCTTGAGCAGAGAAAAGCAGGGCAGCATTTTGAAGTAGTGAAAAACCAGACTGAGGTGGCTCTTTTCACCCTTTCTGCTGAAGAAATCAAGAAAGTGGTTATTGCTTATGAGCCGGTTTGGGCCATCGGAACAGGGGAAACGGCTACTCCGGAACAGGCTCAGGAGATTCATGCACATATCAGAAGCATCATTGCTGCAAAATACGGACAGGAAGTGGCTGACGAAGTTTCTATCCTTTACGGAGGTTCTGTGAAGCCGGATAATGCCAAAGAGATTTTCTCCCAGCTTGATATTGACGGTGGACTGATCGGAGGTGCAGCTTTAAAACTGGAGGATTTTTCTAAAATTATTGAGGGATTCAATTCATAGATTTCGGCTAAAGCCAATGGGGGAATATTATTTTCAGTAAATGGGCTAAAGCCCATTCTTATTGAATTTAGCAAACAATATACAATCAAAACCGGCGGCCTCTTCGAGGCCGCCGGTTTCTCTAACAATCTAATTATTGAATATCGATTAAGGTTTTCATTAAGCTTAAGCAACTTTCTTTTTTTCAGAATTTTTGTTTCTTTTGTGGTTAAAATAAAAAAACGCACCTTACCGGTGCGTTTTTCAATATTCCAAAATGAAATTATTTTTTCTCTGTGGATCTCTGTAAAACTTCGTCTACCATTCCGTAGCCTTTTGCTTCTTCAGAAGTCATCCAGTAATCTCTGTCTGAAGCTTTCTCAACCCAGTCGTAGGTTTGGCCTGAATGCTGGGCAATAATGTCATACAGCTCTTTTTTAAGCTTTAACATCTCTCTCAGGTTGATCTCCATATCAGAAGCAACCCCTTGAGCACCTCCTGAAGGCTGGTGAATCATTACTCTTGAATGCTTAAGTGCAGAACGTTTTCCTTTTTCTCCTGCTACCAGTAGAACTGCTCCCATTGAAGCTGCAATACCAGTACAAATGGTTGCTACGTCCGGCTTGATGATCTGCATAGTGTCATAGATCCCTAAGCCTGCATAAACGCTACCTCCTGGAGAGTTGATGTAGATCTGGATATCTTTAGAAGGATCAGCACTTTCCAGGAATAAAAGCTGTGCTGTTACGATATTGGCAACCTGATCGTCGATTCCTGTTCCTAAGAAGATAATCCTGTCCATCATCAGACGTGAAAATACGTCCATCTGTGCAACGTTCAATCTTCTTTCTTCCATGATATATGGTGTAAGGTTTGTTGGGCCGTACATTCCCATATACTGATCGGTAGCCAGACCGCTGTTTCCTAAATGTTTTACAGAGAAATCTCTGAAGTCTTTTTTAATGTCCATATTTCTATTATGTATTATTAAATATTTTTTTCGAAGTTTAAATTACAACTTTTATTCCTAAAATTTTATAGGACTTTTTGTCACAGAATACCTGCCTGATGATCAGCCGTATGTCTGCAAACTTATCTTTTCCTGTCGATATAGATCCCTTTGATCGGTGAATATTCAATAATATCGCTCAGTCTGATGGAAGCCTGTTTCAATAGGGTGATCTTTTTGATCAGTTCATAATATTTTACCTCATCAGTGCCACTGTATTGATCCAGCTGTCTTGCTGTTTCCTTAATCAGGTAATCAATATATCTGTATTTATGCAAAAGTACGTCACCCTGTACCTGTTCTGCTATTTTATCGCCGTAATTGGGAGGATAAATATTTCGGGAACCCCAGTTTTCCAGTTCGTCCAGAGGCATTAAAGCATCTACAACCTTCGAACTGATCTCTTCATCCATAAAAGTCACAAAGAAATTCCCGCTTCTCAGCTCTTCTTTTTGAATGCCTTCTTTCACCTGGTTAATGATAATCTCATTGCCTTTTACCAAAAAGCTGTACTGCTCTTCTTCAAAATGCAGCAGGATTTCTTCAATAACTGTGATCTGGTATTCTTCGTTCTTTTCATTTGTTCTTTTCAGCACGATATCTCCAAACATCAGCATATGATCCACAAGTTTGCTCTCCATGAACAGCACATCATACAGGTAAGGATCTTCTTTCTCCTCATCTAACGGTACGATTTCAAGTTTTGGCTGAACTTTTTCTTTCTGCTGCTGAACATGTTGATGCTGATTCTGTGTGATCTGCTTCTGAACATCAAGCTCATTGAAAAGACTCTGCTCGGATAAGCCGAATTTATTGGAAACCTCTTTCAGGTAAACTTCCCTCTTCAAGGCATTCTGAACAAAACCTACGGATTTTACAATATCCCGGATGGCTTCAGCTTTTTTAATCGGGTCGTTTCCAACTTCCCTTAAAAGAATTTCAGCCTTAAAATCAATGAAATCTTTTGCCTCATTTTCAATGAATTTTTCAACATATTCCTGCGGATGTTTCCTGGAAAAGGAATCCGGGTCGTCACCATCAGGAAACAGCAGGACACGGATATTCATTCCTTCGGTCAGAAGCATGTCGATACTTCTGAAACTGGCTTTGATTCCTGCATTATCACCATCGAAAAGAATCGTTACATTTTCTGTAAGTCTTTTGATCAATTTGATCTGCTCTGTTGTCAAGGATGTTCCGGAACTGGCTACCACATTTTCGATTCCGGCCATATGAAGTGCTATAACATCCATATAACCTTCCACAAGAAGACAGATATTTTTTCTGGAAATGGCCTGCTTACTCTGGTTTAAACCGTAAAGTACATTAGATTTATGATAAATTTCCGTTTCCGGAGAGTTCAGGTATTTGGCGGTCTTTACATTATTTTTAAGAATCCTGGCCCCGAAACCCAAAACCCTTCCTGAAAAACTGTGGATCGGGAAAATAACCCTTTCACGGAAACGGTCTATACCGGCGGGTGTATTTTCAGGGAATATGGAAAGGCCGGATTTTTCAAGAATTTCCTTGGAATATCCTTTTTCTTCGGCATAAACAGTAAAGGCATTTTTCTTTTCCGCCGAATATCCCAGCTGGAATTTCTTTATGATATCATCCTTAAGCTCACGTTCCCGGAAATAAGCCAGACCAATGCTTTTCCCCTCTTCCGAATCCCAAAGAATATCCTGATAATAAGAGTTGGCAACCTCATGAATTTTATACAGCTGGTCTTTTTCGGTCTGGGCATGTTTTGCTTCTTCAGAAAATTCACGCTGATCTTCTTCAATCTCGATTCCGTATTTTTTGGCAGCATGACGAAGGGCTTCCGGATAAGTAAAATTTTCGATCTCCATTAAAAAAGAAATGGCGGTACCTCCTTTTCCTGTTGAGAAATCTTTCCAGATCTGCTTGCTTGGTGAAACGACAAAACTCGGAGATTTTTCTTCATGAAAAGGACTGAGCCCTTTGAAATTAGACCCTGCTCTTTTAAGCTGAACGTACTCTCCTACAATTTCTTCTACCCGTATCGTTGAGAAAATCTTATCTATGGTCTGCTTGGAAATCATGATGTAAAAATAAGAAATTTCAAACTTTAAAAACTACAATCATATAATGTTTACTTATATATTTCAAGTATTTTTATTACTATTTTTGCACAAATTACTTTTATGCAATTCATTATTAACAGGATTGAAGACTGGCAGGAAATTGTCAATAACATACTTCCGGGCTTAAAACATAATATCCTTCTTTTAAAAGGAAACCTTGGTGCAGGGAAAACCACTTTCACGCAGTTTCTCCTTAAAAATCTCGGAAGTGATGATGAAGTGAACTCACCTACTTACTCTATTGTGAACGAATACAATACACCGAAGGGAAAAATCTATCATTTTGACCTCTACCGCCTAAAAAATATTGAAGAAGTATATGACATTGGCATCGAAGAATACCTCGATAATGCTTTTTTATGCATCATAGAATGGCCGGAAGTGTATGAGGAAGAGCTCTACGGGCTTAACTACCACACAATGAGCATCGTGAATACAGGAGATGAAAGAGAAGTGTCATTCGAGTAAATATTATGTATCTTTGCTTATTAATTCATAGTAAAATAACCACCTGTAAGACCTAATTTAATTAAAGAATGAGTACTACAAATATTTTTACTCCTTTCACTGAAGAAGAATTGATGCCGAAGGAAGAAAAATTGGAAGTGATCAAGAAAGGAAAACAGTTCAGTATTGGAATTCCAAAGGAAACCTGTCTTAACGAAAGGAGAACATGCATTACTCCGGATGCAGTACAGGTACTGGTAGAACATGGCCATGAGCTTATCATAGAAGCAGGGGCCGGAGAAGGTTCTTTTTTTACAGATCTTCAGTACTCCGAATCCGGGGCAAAGATCACCAATGATCCCAAAGAGGCTTTCGGACAGGATCTTATCTTAAAGGTCAACCCTCCCACAGAAGAAGAAATTGAGTACATGAAACCTAATACTTACCTGGTTTCAGCACTTCAGATCAACCTGAGAGACAAAGATTATTTCCTGAAGCTCGCCGAAAGAAAGATCAATGCCATCGCTTTTGAATTTATCGTGGATGAATACAAGCAGCTTGCTCTGGTAAGATTGATAGGTGAAATTGCAGGTACCGTTTCTATTTTATATGCATCAGAACTTCTTGCTTTATCAAACGGTTTGATGCTGGGCGGCATTACAGGAGTCAGACCTGCGGAAGTTGTTATTTTAGGAGCGGGAATCGTGGGAGAATTTGCCACAAAAGCAGCCATCGGACTTGGAGCCAGCGTGAGGGTTTTCGATAATTCACTTTCAAAGCTGAGAAGGCTTCATACCCTTGTAGACAGCCGTGTTCCTACTTCCATTATCGATCCTAAAGAATTAAGCAAAGCATTAAGGCGTGCAGATGTTGTGATAGGTGCGCTTCCAAGATTGAATATGACCCCGATTGTTACCGAAGAAATGGTTTCGAAAATGAAAAAAGGCAGTGTCATCATTGATATTACGATAGACAACGGCAAGGTCATTGAAACCTCCGAACTTACAACCATGGATAACCCGTATGTTATCAAACATGGCGTGATCCACTGCGGACTTCCCAACCTTACGTCAAGAATGCCAAGAACCACAACAAAAGCCATTTCCAATTTCTTCCTGTCCTATATCCTGAATTACGATGAAGAAGGCGGCTTTGAAAATATGCTGATCCGCAAAAATGAAATGAAACAGAGTTTATATATGTACAAAGGAAGGCATACTAAAAAAGTGATCTGTGACCGTTTCGGACTTACTTACCACGATATCAATCTTTTAATTTTCTAATGAAAAAACTTAAATTCTATTTAATAGGCCTTGTTCCGGGACTCCTCCTCGTATTTTTTATCTTAAACAAAAAAGGGGCAAGCTGCAGCGGATATCTTCCCAACAGCCGTGTAATAGCCGAAACCCTGTCTAAAGAATTCAAATATTCGGAAGACTTCAAAAACGGAATAAGTACTTATAAGATTGATGAAAAGTTTGTAAAAGACAGTATCATTACCAAAGGAAAAGTAGATTTCGATAAAAGTCATGCACAGAAAAAACCTTGTCCTGACTATGTTCTGACCTATCCTGAGAAGAATCCTTCTTACGAGATCACCTTTGAGAAATGTGAGGAAACAGCAACTTTAAACAGTATTAAAAAACTTAAATGATCCTGGAGATCTTTTGCTAAATTTATATAAAGATCATTAAAAGCTATTTTTATGGGAGGCAATTACTACATGATCCACGATTACCTGATCTTTATTGGAGTTTTTGCTATTTTCTTTCTGCTTACGGTCAGCATTTACCTGTTCAGCCAGAACAGCAGGATCAGGCAGAGAAATACCAGACTTTCCGAAGCAAATAAAATCATCGAACAGAAACTGAATGAAGTTCAGCTGGAACATATCGGTACAAAACTGAATCCCCACCTTTTTAAAAATATACTGAACTCCGTACAGTCTCATGCTTACCAGACTTATATGTCCCTGGATAAACTTGCAAATGTTCTGGATTATATCCTGTATGAAAGCAACAATAAATTCGTAAGCCCGAAAGAAGAACTGAATTTCGCTTTAAGCCTAATAGAAATTAATAAAATAAAGATCAACCCTCTTTTTGATTTCAGGATTAAATCAAGGATCAATAAATCTGACGCAGTGTATGAAGAAAAAGTCTTTGCCCCACTGATTTCTGTTGACCTTATTGAAAATGCCTTTAAACATACCGATTTTCTGGCACAGGATTCTTTCATCTCAATCCATATGGAGCTTGAAAACGGAATATTCATCATGAAAGTCAGCAACAAGGCATCATTAAAAAATATTCTTGAAAAGGAAAACAGCGGTTTCGGGAGCCAATCTTTGGATCAAAGGCTTAAGATGATCTACAGCAATCATTATCAGCTTGAAAAAAGCTCTAAAAACGGTATTTTCACAGCAGAATTAAAAATCAATTTAGGAGAATTCTATGATAAAATGCGTTATTCTTGATGATGAACTATTGGCAATCAGTTACTTAAAGCTTCTATGCGAACAGATTGACAGTGTAGAAGTGGTAAAAGCATTCAATGATCCCAAAGTTTTCCTGAATGAAATAGATGATATCGACTGTAATCTCTGTATTCTTGATATCGAAATGCCCGGAATGACAGGGCTTCAGGTGGCAGAACTTATTTCCGGTTCCAAAAAGATCATTTTTACCACCGCTTACAAAGAATATGCAGCAGAAGCCTTCGACCTGAATGTGGTAGATTATGTGAGAAAACCCATCAAAAAGGAAAGACTCATCCAAGCCTTCGAAAAAGCAAAAGAACTCGTAGACATTCCCCATAAAAAGGATCTGATTGAATGGAACACCAATATCGGAAGAACTGTGATTTTCACAGAACAGATTGCCTACATTAAAACATCGGAAATCGACAGCCGCGACAAAGATATTATCCTGAATGACGGAACTACAATTGTCCTGAAAAACCTCAGCTTTAAGAATCTTCTTGAAATGCTTCCCCAAAAAGACTTCGCACAGGTAAACAAAAAGGAAATTATTGCCCTGTCTTCTATCAAAATATTTTCAACCAATGAAATTATTACTACCATTCAGGCGGAAGGGGATCATTTTCTAAAGCTTCAGATTGGAGAAGCTTATAAACATTCATTAATGGAACTGTTCGGAAAGTAAATCTTTCAGACATTTACGGTTTCACTGCAGAATGTGCCAGTTTCATTATACCTGATCTTTTTGCATTAATTATACAGCCTGTTTTTGTTGCCGATTAAATGATTTTATCATGAAAAACGTTTTGTATGCAGCAGGAATTTTCAAATCCGGACCGGATTATTCTTCCATCAGTTTTTTATTACATTTTTCAGAACATTTATTACATTTTAGAAAGAATAGTATTTAACATTCATATATTCTTATCAACTTTGCATTTAAAATATTAGGAATCATGAACTGGGGAAAATACAGAAATTTAATTTTTTACATAGCAACCATAGCCTTTTTTTCCTGCCTGATGTACTTCTTCATCATAGAAGGTCAAACATTGGAAATCAAGGAAAATATTGTAACGAAAACCAATACAGGTTCCACATGGGAAAATTTCCAGGAATCCTTTAAAACAAATCTTCATCATCCCCTCGCACTTCTTCTTGCACAGATTGTCACCATTATCCTTGTTGCGAGGCTTTTCGGATGGGTTTGTATGAAGATCAAACAGCCTACAGTAATTGGTGAAATGATTGCCGGGATTGTTTTGGGTCCATCGTTGGTAGGCATGTATTTCCCTGAATTCTCAGCTTTTCTTTTCCCTAAAGAATCGTTGGGTAACTTACAGTTTCTGAGCCAGATAGGTCTTATCCTCTTTATGTATATCGTAGGAATGGAGCTGGATCTCAGTGTTTTAAGAAAAAAAGCCCATGATGCAGTGGTCATCAGCCATGCCAGTATCATTATTCCTTTTGCATTGGGAATAGGACTTTCTTATTTCGTGTATCAGGAATTTGCACCGGAAGGTATTCAGTTTACATCATTTGCCCTGTTTATTGCTATTTCAATGAGTATTACGGCATTCCCGGTACTCGCAAGAATTGTGCAGGAAAGAAACCTCCAGAAGACCAAGCTGGGAACAATTGTGATTACATGTGCCGCAGCAGACGACATCACAGCCTGGTGTATCCTTGCAGCGGTTATCGCCATTGTAAAAGCAGGATCATTCACAAGTTCTATCTATGTGATCATTATGGCAATAGCTTATGTATTTTTCATGATCAAAATCGTAAGACCTTTTCTGAAAAGAATCGGGGATTTGCAGGCAGGAAAAAATACCATCAGTAAACCAATGGTAGCTATTTTCTTCCTGACGCTTATTCTTTCCGCCTATGCAACCGAAGTAATTGGTATTCATGCTTTATTCGGTGCGTTTATGGCCGGAGCAATCATGCCGGAAAATGCAAAATTTCGTACCCTTTTCATCGATAAAGTAGAAGATGTGGCCCTGGTTCTTCTTCTTCCGCTGTTCTTTGTATTTACAGGGCTCCGTACACAGATCGGACTGTTGAATGACGGGCATTTATGGATGACCGCAGGTTTAATTATAATAACAGCTGTAGCAGGAAAATTTGCAGGAAGTGCCCTTACTGCACGCTTCGTCGGCATCAACTGGAAAGAAAGCTTAACAATTGGCGCTTTGATGAATACAAGAGGCTTAATGGAACTTATTGTACTGAATATCGGATATGATCTGGGAGTATTAAGTCCGGAAATATTTGCCATGCTGGTTATTATGGCTTTGTTCACTACTTTTATGACAGGGCCTGCTTTAGACTTTATCAATTTTGTTTTTAAATCCAAAAAAGGTTCCGATGAAGAAGTTCACGACAATAATGATTCAAAATACCGGGTCCTTCTTTCTTTTGACAAACCTGAATCCGGAAGTACACTTCTGAAACTAGCCCATGATTTCACTAACAAAATGAACGGCAATAAAAGCATTACTGCGATGAATATTGCTCCGGTAGATGAAATGCATGCCTATGACATCAATGAATATGAAGATGCACAATTTAAAAACGTTATTGAAACTTCTCACGACCTGAAACTGGAAGTCACGACCCTTTTCAAAGCTTCTACAGATATTCAGAATGATCTTGCCGGTATTTCAAATAAAGGAAATTACGATCTACTTCTCATCATGTTGGGAAAATCTATGTACGAAGGAAGTTTGCTTGGAAGACTGCTAGGATTCACCACCAAGATCATTAACCCGGAAAAGCTTCTGAATACGGTAAAAGGCAAAGGAAATATTTTCAACAATTCTCCTTTTGATGATTTCACCCTTCAGATTCTTGATAAAACCAATATTCCGGTGGGAGTTCTGGTAGAAAAGGACTTCAAATCTGCAGACAGAGTTTTTGTTCCTATTTTTAACCTGAGCGATTTTTACCTGCTTGAATATGCCAAAAGACTGATCAACAATAACAATTCACAGATCATTATTCTGGATGCTGCGGGACAGATCCGTAACAATATTGAGGTAAAGGAACTTATCAGAAGTATTGAGCAGGTAGCCCCTAACCATATCACTTTATACAACGAGAAAAAAATAGAAAAGGAATTCCTGAATTCACAGGATCTGATGCTGGTCAGCAGCAAAAGCTGGAAAAACCTTATCGACACCAAAAGCCTGTGGTTATCTGATATTCCCTCGACCCTTATTATCTCTAACCCATAAAAACAGTCCACACAGTCCATATTAACTTTCATTTCCGTATTGGTTAAAAACTCCAACTCAATACACGCATAACCAGTAACGGGATGGAACTGTAGAACCGGCGGTTGAACCTTCCTGCATAGGGTGACACTGCCGGAGAATCTGCAGAATAATTTATCAATCCAAAGGAATATTCATTATTTTTAAAGCATTCTTTCAATCTTAAAAGTAATTTAAAAATAAATTCGACATCTCATCTATGAAAAAAGTAAGTTTCGTCTGCCTCAGTCTTCTTATGCTTGCCAGCTGTAAAAACAAATCAGAAAAAACAGTGAATGAAGCCCTGATAATTAAAAAGGACAGCATTCCAACAAAAAAAGCTGTAACAGCAAACACATCTTCAAACGCAAAAAAAACTTCAGCATCTAAAGAATGTACTGAAAAGCAAATTGAATATGAAACGGAGCAGATCTGCACCTTTAAAAATGCTGATATTGACGAAGTTTACCAGAGAACAATAAAAGACAAGGAAATAGAACAATCAGAACTTCTGCTAACTGATCTTCCAAAAGAAAACATTACAAAAGAAATAAATAAAAACGGTCTAATATCCATAGATTACACCGTTTCTCCACAAAAAACTGTAATTGAATTCCTGTTTGCAGGCGGAGTTACAACTTTAAGCCTGGAACAAACGGATAAAGATGTAAAAAGAATAATCATCCACAGTGCAGATTAGTAATGAAAGCCATATGTGGATTCAAACGATAATTTAACCCGAAAATATCCTGAGTTTAAAAAATATTTTATACCTTCGCTTCGTGAATTTCAATAACGGAACATATTATTACGGAATTTTTAACTCAGATCTGGGCTAGGGATTCTTATGAACATAACTTAAAACCTCGTCCTGGGACGGGGTTTTTTATTTTAAAAATTTAAAAAGATGAAAATAAGTATTATTGGTACAGGTTTAATCGGGGGTTCAATGGCTTTAAAACTAAGACAGAAAGGCATTGCAGATTTCATCTACGGAATCGATAATAATCAGCAGCACATTGCTGAAGCACTGAATTTAAATATTATTGATGCAGGTACAGATCTTGAATACGGCGTTAAAAATGCTGATTTCATCATTATTGCCGTACCTGTGGATGCAGCCAGAAAGCTATTACCAAGTGTTCTGGACCTTATAACTGATAAGCAGACAGTAATGGATGCCGGATCTACCAAAGCAGGAATTGTAAACGCTGTAAAAGGTCACCCAAACCGTTCCAGATTTGTAGCATTCCACCCGATGTGGGGTACGGAAAACAATGGTCCCGGATCTGCCGTTTCAGACAGTTTTTCAGGAAAAGCAGGAGTCATCTGCAATAAGGAAGAGTCTGCTGCAGACGCTCTTCAATTGGTAGAAAAAGTGGCGGAAAGCCTCGATATGCACCTGATTTATATGAATGCCGAGCAGCATGATATTCATACCGCCTATATTTCACATATTTCCCACATTACATCATATGCGCTGGCCAATACCGTTCTGGAAAAAGAGCGTGAAGAGGAAACTATTTTCCAGCTTGCCAGTTCCGGTTTTTCCAGTACTGTACGTCTTGCCAAATCGCATCCGGAAATGTGGGTACCCATATTTAAGCAAAACAAGGAGAATGTGCTTGATGTTCTGAATGAGCACATTACCCAGCTCAGAAAATTCAAGGCTGCATTGGAAAAAGAAAACTATGAATACCTTGAAGAACTGATCAGTAATGCGAACAGGATCAGGGGAATATTAAGATAGATCAGGAATAAACTACGAACCGGCAAAACAATCGTTTTGCCGGTTCGTAGTTTTTATCTCAACTTTTTACTGGTATATTAAAACTTCATCATCAGCCCTACCCCATTACTGTCATTTAGCACGTAATAGCTTGGAGTGAATTTTGAATTGTTTGCATTTCTGTAATTATTGACCGCATTTTTCATTTGAGAGTGCCCTGCCAGTTTTAAGGTTACCCCCACTCCTGCTCCAACAAGGCCAATAATCAGTGGAACCGGAGAGCCTTTTGATTCGCCGTTTTTTACGCTGGTACTGTTTGCTTGGGAAAGATTTAAAAGTCCGCCTACAAGGAAACATGCTGCTCCTCCCGCTACAAATGCTGTTCCCAGATTGTTGGTTGCTCTTCCTTTCATATATTCAGAATCTTTCTGTTGCAGAAGATAATTTTTGATATCATGTTTATCGGTAAACTTTAGGTTTTCTTTTTCCGGTTCAGCAGTTGATATCACCGGGGTTTCAGCCGGAGTTTCTGAAATTTCACCTGCATGGACTTCCTGAACTGCTTTTACAGAATTTTCATATAGAAATTCCTCAGCTCCATTTTCAACATTTTTATAGGTAACCTTTCCTTTACTGAATTTCAGATCTTTATACTGTATAGTCATTCCGTTTTGAGTAGTGATTGTTCCTTTCTGTGAAGTTTCCGGAATACTGACTTGTGAATAGACCGCTAAAGAAGCAGCTATACACAATAGTGTAATAATTTTTTTCATGGTATTTATTTTTTTGGTAAAAATATCTGTTTTTATTGACACTTCAAATATTATTTTACCCGAAATAATAACCAGAGAAGCTTTATTTTCTTCAAATCTTAATGGTTTTCAATACAAAATCCCCAGACTTACATCTAAGGATTTTTTATTTTAAAAAGTATGTTCTTATTTTAACATTCAGGAACGTTTACCGCAATCGCCAGTCCTCCTTCTGAAGTTTCCTTGAAGCGGTCGCTCATTGACAAAGCGGTTTCCCACATCGTCTGGATCACCTCGTCCAGTGTTACCTTTGCTTTTGCAGGATCACTTTCCAGAGCGATATTGGCCGCTGTAATTGCTTTCATGGCTCCCATTGTATTTCTTTCAATGCATGGGATCTGCACAAGTCCTTTGATCGGATCACAGGTAAGTCCCAAATGATGTTCCATAGCAATTTCTGCCGCCATCAGTACCTGACCGATGCTTCCGCCCAAAATTTCCGTAAGCCCTGCCGCCGCCATTGCCGATGAAACTCCTATTTCAGCCTGACATCCGCCCATTGCAGCAGAAATGGTTGCATTTTTCTTAAACAGTGTACCAATTTCACCGGCTACCAATAAAAATCTTACAATATCGTCCTCATTGGTAAACTCTGTAAATGCCTGGGAATACATTAAAACTGCCGGAATCACACCGCTGGCCCCATTGGTAGGCGCTGTGATAATTCTTCCGAAGCTTGCATTCTCTTCATTGACTGCCAGTGCAAAACAGGCAATCCATTTATTGATATTGGTGAAGTTTTCCTCAGCGTCCACAACGAGCTGAAACCATTCATCCATATTTTTATAGATCTTGTCTCCCAGAAGCTTCCTGTTGATTCCAGCTGCTCTTCGGGTTACATTCAGGCCTCCTGGAAGAATTCCTTCCTTATTAACACCTTTGTAGATGCATTCTTTGATATTCTGCCAGATATTCAGTGCTTCCTGTTTGGTTTCTTCCTGGGATCTCCAGCTTTCTTCATTAATCAGGATCAGATCCGAAAACCTTTTAATTCCTAATTTTTCACAGTATTTTATAATATCCGAACCGTGGTGGCATGGATACAACGTTCGTACACATTGCTTTTGTATGGAGTTTTTTTCCTGGCTTGCAATAAAACCTCCTCCCACAGAATAAAAATCCTGAACCAGCTCAGTTCCGTCTTCAAAAACAGCCTTAAAAATCATTCCGTTAGGATGAAAATCAAGGGATTTCTGCATATTGAGAACCAAATGGTATCCATAGATAAAAGGGATTTCTTTTTCTCCGCCAAGATTAATGGTCTGGTCTTTTTTTATCTTTTCTATTTTCTCATCAATTTTTGAAGTATTGATGGTCTTAAAATCCTCACCATTCAGTCCCAGCATTCCGGCAATATCCGTCCCATGACCAATTCCGGTTTTAGCTAAAGAACCGAAAAATTCAAGGAAAACCTCCTTTACTTCTGCGATTGATCTTTCTCTTTTTATAATTCTGATAAATGCAGAAGCCGCATTCCAGGGCCCCATCGTGTGTGAACTGGATGGACCTATTCCTACTTTAATAATCTCAAAAACCGATATTGATTCCATAAATCATAGCACATTTTCCTCTATTAACAAAGATACGTGATAAAATATTAATAGGACCAGTCTGGAATCAGGTTTATCATTTATTTAATGATTGGTATTTACCATTTTAAGCTTTCTTCGTGTTGGGAAATATCAAGCCCTTTATTTTCAGACTCTTCCGAAACTCTGAGAGTGATCATTGAATCTGTAATTTTATATAAAAGCAGCGAGCCAAAGAATGTAAAAGCTGAAACAAGTACCAGGGCAGCCATATGATGGGCAAAAACTTCAATTCCTCCATGCAGAAGGCTGGCATTTTCACCATGGGCAAAAATGGCGGTGAGAATCATTCCCATAATTCCTCCTACTCCGTGGCAGGCAAAGACGTCAAGGGTATCATCTATTTTTTTCAGGGCTTTCCAGTTGACCATCAGGTTGGAAACTATAGCGGTTATAAAACCAATAAAAAGGCTTTCCGGTATGCTTACAAAACCACAGCCGGGAGTAATGGCTACAAGCCCTACTACAGCTCCGATACAGGCTCCCAGTGCAGAGACGCTTCTTCCGTTGATACGGTCAAAGAATATCCAGGTCATCATGGCAGAGGCGGAAGCAATGGTAGTAGTTCCGAAAGCTACAGCCGCGGAGGCATTGGCACTTAAAGCAGATCCTGCATTAAACCCGAACCATCCAAACCAAAGCATTCCGGTTCCAAGAAGAACATAAGGAATATTGGAAGGCTCATGATGCGGATTTTTCCTGTTTCCAAGGACTAAAGCTCCTGCCAAAGCAGCAAAGCCTGCACTCATGTGAACTACTGTTCCTCCGGCAAAATCCTTTACGCCAAAATATTTATTCAAAAGACCGTCCGGATGCCATACCATATGACAGAGCGGCGTGTAAATGAACAGGCTGAAAAGTACCATGAACAGCAGATAAGAGATGAAGCGTACCCGCTCAGCAAAAGAACCGGTGATAAGCGCAGGGGTAATAACGGCAAATTTCATCTGAAAAAGGGCAAAAAGCACGAAAGGAATAGTAGAGGCCATCATTTTATGAGGCAGTACACCCACACGGCTAAAAAACGGATAACTCAAAGGATTTCCGATAATTCCGTAGTGTACTCCATTGATCTCAAAGCCTAATGAATCTCCAAATGACAGGGAAAACCCAATAACAACCCACAAAATAGAAATAACCCCGAGTGCAATAAAGCTCTGCAACATGGTAGAGATCACATTTTTCTTCCCCACCATTCCTCCGTAGAAGAATGACAGTCCGGGTGTCATCAGAAGTACAAGGCCAGCTGCGGCAAGAATCCATGCTACATCTGCACCTACGATTTTATCTTCACTGAGAAATTCTCCCGTATTGGGAAAATCTGCAATAGGACTCCAGAATAATCCTCCAAATGCCACAAGGGTAATAACGGAGAATGAAACGACCCATTTTAAACCAACTTTCATATAATTTACATTTAACCCTATCAAAATTAAATATAAATTTTATAAAAACGTATAATTTTACAAAATACCCCTTAAAAAATTATATCAAAATGCAAATTTACCACTTTAAACAAATACTTCTTTCAATATTTTGGATACTTCTTTATATTTTGTGGCAGGAAAAAGATGGGTACCCCCTTTGATCACATAATCGGGCTTTGAATATTTAATAGGAAAAACAATATCCTTATCTCCCAATATCTGGATGACTTCCGGCGTTTCTTCAAATTTCCACTCTGAAACCTTTTCTACGGACCATTTCAGGTAATAAGGATCTCTTACCCTGAAGTATTGGAGAATCTTAGGATTTTTAGGGTCAAAGAGCTTTCTGACCACGGAATATACGTTTGCAGCCTTATCGTTGAACATCCCTACAGGAAATATTCTGGGTATTTTTGTGATCTCACCGGTCTTGATAAATTTAGATTTTTCTTTATCTGATTTGATGCTTCCCATGATCACCACTTTTTGTGCAGGTTTCAGCTTATTGATTTCCTGTACCATAATACCGCCAAAGGAATACCCCAGCAGACTGAACGGCTCGGAAATATCTACCTTCTCAGCCATTCTTTCAACATAGGAATGAAAGGGCTCGTTTTTTTCAGGAATGAGCCAGTCTATAAAAATTAATTCACAGTTCTCGGGAAATTCCAGTCTTTCCAATACTTTAAAGTCTGCTCCGAGACCGCTTACTACATAAATTTTCATAGTACTAATTTATAAAAAACCTGGTATTCGTTCATAAAAAATGGACGATTTATAAAAACCGTCCATCATATTTTAAAGTATATTTTACTTATTTCTTTTTCTTTACAGGAACTCTGTTATCGTTATCCAGCTTTTCTGTAGAAACTTTGAACTGGATATCCATTTCATTCTTGATAAAGTAATCTTTCAGGGAAGACTGGTAGAATACCTTAAAGTCTCTTCTGTTCAGTGAGAACTTGGCAGATTCTACCACTACTGTAAATTGAGTTACGTATACATTCGCCGGGAAAGTGATTGTTTTTCTTACGCCTTTGATAGTTACATCACCGTATACCGTTGAATTATACTCACTGTTTGCTAAAGGAATAATTTTAGTCAGGTGAAATTTCGCAATCGGGAATTTTTTAACTTCAAAGAAATTGGTACTTTTCAGATCATTGGTAAGCTTTACCTGATCTTCATCTGAAACATCTCCTGCCATCATGCTTCTCATATCAATAACAAATTCTCCGTCTACCAGAACCGTTTTATCAAAATTGAACTTTCCACTTTTCAGCTTTACCGTCCCTGAATGTGAAGAAGATTCAGTTTTTACAACTTTATATCCCCACCACCTGATCTCTGATGAAGTGACTTTTGAAACCTTATCAAATTTCTTCTGTGCAGAAACAAATGATATGCTTACGCACATCATAGCAAACAATAGTAATCTTTTCATTCTTTTTTATTTACAATTCAACAAAAATAAAAAAAAGTGTAGAACTTCTACACTTTTAATAATCTTTTTTTGATTAAATTATTTAGCAGTTACCTTTACAAGCATTTCGATGTCATCTTTCACAAAAACATCCTGCATTGTAGACTTGTAAGCAACATCAAATTTCTGTCTGTCGAAAGAGAATTTATCTGAAACCAGACTTACTACACCTTTGCTGTAAGCAATTTTCGCAGGGAAAGTAATTGTGTTTGTTTTTCCTTTTACGGTAAGGTTTCCTGTTACTAAAGAATTATAGATCTTATCGCTGTTTTTCTTTACAGAAGTGATTTTGAAAGAAGCAGTCGGGAATTTTTCAACTTCAAAGAAGTCACCGTTCTTAAGGTGCCCGTTCAGTTTCTGCTGATATTCTCCTGAAAGGTCAGTTGAGTTGATAGAAGTCATATCCAGTACAAAGCTTCCCCCTACCAGGTTGTTTCCTTTCATCACCATGTCTCCGGACTTTACTTTCACTGTTCCGTCGTGAGAGCTGGCCTCAGATTTTGCCACTTTATATCCCCACCAGTGAACATCAGATGCCACTACTTTTTTTGACTGTCCGAATGCAAGACCACCAGCTAAAACTGCTAATAAGAATATTTTTTTCATTTGAATAAAGTTATTTACTTGTTTAATGGTGCAAATGTAGCCAACTTATCTGATAGATTTCATTGATGTATATCAATAAAACCAATTATTTTCATGAATAATATCATCCTATAAAAAAACTCCGGAGTTCCGGAGTTCTGTATTTTAATTCTGATAGTAAGCGGTGTACAGTGCGGCACCTTTTAATGCGGTGTGGTTCTGTTTAATCAGATAAATCGGTGTGCTTTTCAGCAGTCCTTCCATCTTGTCGCTGATCTTGAACTTGTCGTAGAATTTTCCTTTGTCTATATATTCCCTGATTGCCTGCGGAATATCTCCCGCAATCAATAGCCCTCCGGTAGCTTTAAGCTTCAGCACAAGGTTGTTTGCTTCTCTTGCAAGGAATTCCAGGAAGGTATCCAAAGCAATTTTACAGATGAGTACATCTTCTTCTACAGCAGCCTTGTAAAGCTCTTCAACGAAGTTTCCTCCTGCAAAACGTTCTGCAAGCCATTCCGGCTCCGGATGCCTTTTCACATCTCTCAGGAATCGGTAAATATTGAAAAGTCCTGTTTTGGAAAGTACATTTTCCCAGCTCACAATACCGTAAATATTGTTCAGGAACTGATAAAATTCTACTTCAACATTCGTTCTCGGTGAGAATTCCGAATGCCCTCCTTCTGTTGCGAAAGGCCTCAGGTTTTTACCGTCAAAGAAATATCCTGCTTCACCCAGTCCGTTTCCGGGAGCCAGGATCGCTACATTTCCTTTTTCAAGATGCCCGCTGGTATAGATCGGGTCCAGATCACTGTCTTCAAGAAGCGCCATTCCGTAAGCGGATGCTTCAAGGTCATTCAGCATATCTCCTTTCTCAAATCCAAACTCTCTGGTATATTCTTCAATATCTAAGTCCCAGCCTAATCTTGCAGGACTACTTTTACCATCAATTACAGGTCCGGGAACAGCCACAGCCAGGCGCTTCACACCGGCAAGCTGATTATCCTGAATGAATTTTCTCAATATTTCAGAAAATGAAGTGTACTCTTTGGTAACATATTCATTCTGAGTTTTTATCTCCAGGCCTCCGCTACCGGAAACAAAATAGCCTAAGATTGTTATATCTTCACGGAGACTCGCACCAATAATCGTAACATTATCATTACTGGTATTCTCTACTCCTGGTAAATAAAGCGGAAATTTTGGATTCAAAATCATAACCTCAAATTTTATCAAATATAATAATAGTTTTCGTAAATCCTGCAGGGAAGCAAAAAACCTTTTTATTTTCATAAAAAGGTTTGGTTAATAATTGTTTATATATAAATCTAACTACTTTCCTAATGGTATATTGTACCCGAATCCTACTCCGATGTTCCCCACATTATAGTCTTGTCCGGCAAGATCTCCTTTATCACCTACGAAAACCTTCTGATACTGTACAAAGAAATTCCAATCCCTGTTGTGGTACCCGATTTCCGGCTTGATGTAGAAACCTCCGTCCGGTCTGGCGACAGAACTGTTGGAAGCCACTTTATCGTCTCCTACAAGGAACCCGTAACCAAGGTCTGTTCCAAAATAGAAACCGGTTTGCTTAGGATAAATTCTTATTAAAGCTCCTACAGGAACTACTCCTACATCATTGTTATCATAACCGTTGTTACTTTTCCCAAAATAATGAGTATATCCTGTTGCAATACCTAACCCAAATCCCGGAGTGATCAAATTCTGATAAGATACATCTACCCCTACAGCTGCAGAAAGATTATCCGCAGGAACTGCCAAACCAGCATTTGCACCTACCTTGATCATATTATTCATCTTTGAGCTCTGTGCACTTGCGATACCTGCTGTTAAGATTCCAGCCAGTAATATTGCTTGTTTTAACATTTTCATAACTCTAATTTTAAATTTTACTAATGCAATAGGCTGTAAAAATCGTGCCAAGAGAAGCATTTTATTTGATTTTAACACTTAGAAGTTTTATAAATTGATGAATATCAATATGTTAATTCATATAAAAATTAAATGCTTGTTTAAGTAGATATCATTATACTATTTATTTCATATTTTATTCTACTTAAAAGCCTTTGTGAAACTATCTTTTTCAAGGCTTTCCAGTGAGAAATCGAAATCGGCTTCTGTTTTTTCCGTTGTAATCTCCGCTCCAAGCTCTTTTATAAGGTTATTGAACGACATGGCTTCGTACCATTGCTGATACAATGCACTTGTTGCCATCATGGAAACCTGGCTATTTCCTGACACATGAGAATGTCCGGCCCCAAAATTCAACAGTACGAAACATTGCTTTTCGTTTTTTGCCACCAGCATTCCCAGGATCATTTGCTTCTGGACGGAGTTACATCTGGCCTCGGCAAAGAGACTGTTAGGGTTCATCATATAATCATAGGAAATATTATCTCCTTTTCCAATTACGATTTTATATCCACAGTTTGCATCTCCGCTGAAAACGTTATTCATGATAAGGGTTGGTGTAGACAGTCCTTTATTGGCATAAAGATATTCAACGGCACCGTTAGGAGCGGAAGTCATATCTCCGGAGTACATCAATTGTCCGTCACCATAATTATAGGCTGCATTCCAGCCTATTTTTCCGGCAATATTCAATCCTGAAAGGTCAAGGTCACGGGCACCCCACTGATCTTCCCAATAAATACCTACAGCCAGTCTTTCACCATAAAAACGGGTTCCGGTAGGAATATTTCCAACGAACATTTTTTCAGAAGTTGGCAATGCAAATTCTACATTCTCAGGGAAATAGAATTTCTTTCCGGACAGGTTTTCATATTTCAGCTTCAGATAATCCAGAATAAAATCATAGTTGAACTGATTCACGTAAGTTTCCTTACCTTTTTTAACCCATGACTTTCCATTTCTCACCCTGTAAACAAACGTATCCTGGCCATACATTCTTGAATAACATGCTGACAGTGCTTTGAATAATGCAAACGGTGTCGCATTGTCCAGCCAGTGCCAATCGCTGTTTTCCAATAGTGTATTCGTAGCATCATTCAACGGATTTGAAATCAATGGTTTATGATGTACTTTAGACAGCTTTGAAATTTTATTGATCGCTTTAGGCGCCCTGTTTTTGTAAGCAAGGAATAACGGCTTGAATCTGTTAAAAATTTCCGCCATCTTTTCCATTCCGAAGCTTTCGAACAGATAGGTTGGGTTAAATTTACTTTGCCTGATCAAATCAATCAGATCATCACTTTTGATTAAAAGTGTAGTATTGGTCGTTTTATAAATAACGTAACGGAAAAACTCAACAGGATTTTCAGGGTAGATATCGTACAGATCGGCTATTTTTATAACAGCTTCTTTATTTCTGATGTTTTCTTTTCCTGTAAAATCGTATTCCAGCTCTGTATGTAAAATATAAAGCAGTTCATCAATGGTTTCTTCTTTTAAGGCAATTCCTGATCTCAAAAGAGAAAGGCACTTTTCCTGCATTTCTTCTGCAGAATAGGCTTTTATAACTTTAAAAACCAGCTTCATATCAGGAACATTCAGTATTTCATCAGGAATATAGATTTCACTTTGGAAATTGCTTCCATACGTTGAAATATAATGTCTGATCTGTTCAAAAAGCAACTCAATTCTGGAGGTATTCTTTATTTTCTCCCAGGATTTATGAAAGGTTTTGTTCAGATCATTTCCGTTTAATTTTTCCTTTGCATAATAAGATATGATCTCATTTTTCGCCCATACAGCATCTGGTTCAATGATAAAACCTTCATTAGAGATGAATGGCTTTTCACCGGATTTTCTGGCTATTACAGCATTGAATAATTGTAGTGTTTTCATTGTTTTAAGTTTAAAAAATAAGTGAGGAGTAAAATCATTAAAAGTGAAGGATACAGGAACTCCTTTTACCTATAGTTTATAAAAAGCGGGGAGTAATTTATCCAAAAAATATAGGAACTCCCTTTGCCTTATAATTTGTGAAAAGGCGGAAAGTAATTCTAAATTATAGGAATTTTCTTTGCCTTTAATTTTTTAATATATGAAAATGACTGATACGTGAATATAAGCATTTTCTTTGTTTTGAGGAGCAGACAGGACTCGAACCTGTGACACACAATTGGGATTCATAGGAACTTTATTTGCCTGCAGCGAAAAGTAATTCTGTTGCTCTACCATCTGAGCTACTGCCCCTTCCGTTATGAAATAGTTTTCATTAACCTTACAGGCTTTTGTACCTGTAAGGTTGGGTTATTAGTTTTTTTGATAATCTTTCAGGTTTTATGCCTTCAAGATTTATATTAAATTAAAAATTATGCTTTTCTGAATTTCTTCTTTTTCTTCCAGGGTGCATTTTTCCCTACATCACCTGCCATAATACATCCGTAAGGCATCACTTCATCCAGAACTTCGCAAAGTCCATATTCTTCTATCTGTGCTCTCACGTTTTTAGCACTTTTATAGGCGCTTGGCAGCTCGGAAATATCAATTTCATTGGAGAAGAAACGGATATCCAGTCCTTTGGTTTCCTCATTGAAAATTTCTTCAACCGTTTTATGGGCCAATGATCTTTTATGCTGTGTTCTGCTGAAATTTCTTCCGGCTCCGTGAGGGGCAAATCCCAGGTTTCTTCCGTTGGTTTTTCCCTGAACAATCAAAACGGGTTCTGACATATTCAGAGGAATCAGTCTTGGTCCTGTGATATCCGGCATAAATTTTTCATCCAGCGGAGTGGCTCCTTTCGCATGATAAAACAGATCACCATCCCTGAAAACAAAATTATGTTCGTTCCAGTATCTATCCTGTTTTTCCGTTCCCAGTTTATTCAAAACAGCATCATGGATATTGGTATGATTTTCCTTGGTCCATGCTCTTATTAACTGAAGTGCTTCCCAATATGCTTTTCCTTCTTCCGTATTGAAAGGGATCCAGGCATTTTCTTTTAAAGTTTCAGGGGAAATTTCCTGTCTGAAACGGTTAGCCACTTTCATTCCTTTATCATAAAGCGCTGCACCCGGAGCTCTTGAACCGTGATGAGTCACCAGCATAGTATTTCCTGTATTTTTAGATTTACCTACAAACAGGAAATGATTTCCGTCTCCCTGTGTTCCCATATGAGAACGGGCAATACTGATCAACTTTTCATCATTTAAGAACTCATTTTCTCTGAATGCATCCATCAGTTCCTGAGACATTGGCATCTGCTCTCCTCTCGGTCTTCCGCCGTATCCGAAATGCGTTACTGAATGAGCTGCATCCAGCACATCTTTAGGATCTGTTTTTCCAAAATCTGTAAGCATCACAGAACAGCAGATATCTGCGCTATGAAATCCCGGATGAATTGCATTTTCTGCAACAACTACTCCACCTACCGGAATCAATCCTTCAGGCCCTGTCGGACAAGCATCCGGCATCAAGGCTCCTTTAGTTAATGTAGGTGTTTTCATCAGCACTTTCATGGTATTGATTACTTTCTCTACGTTATCGTTTTCACTTTCGTGTTCAGCTCTGATGTTGATGATAAAATCTTTTGCTGTTTCGTGAAGCGGGATAATATCCGGTTGTCTGAACTGATCCAGGTATTCTCTGATCTGAATTTCATCCAGATTATTTTCGTTGATATGGGTAATAGCATCTTTAAACCATTTGGCTGGCCTGTATCCTAATTCAATTAAGTGATTTCCGTTAAATTCCATTTGTCTTTTCATTTTTGATAGTGCAAAGTAAGAGTACAAGTACGCAATATTTCTGCGCAGATAAAATTATTTTAATTATTTTTGTAAAAAAGTGGAAAAATGAAGGAAGCCGAAACGCACAAACCGACTTATTCATTTGATTTCCAGCAGAATTAACCCTATTTATTTTATAACACAATTATTTAAACTAAAAAAATATGTTATTAGAACAATTAAAAAGCAATCCTGAAACTATTCAATTCAAAGAAGTTATTAGTTATATTGATGAACATTATGATTTTGAACCAACTTCATTTAAAAATGGAGATACAGTAAATGAAGCTGGTCAGAATAACGGTTCATGTAAGGTTTTCAGTTTTGCAAAACTTAAGGAATTATCAAAAGAAGAGGCGCTTTCTCTTTTTGGAGAATTTTACAGGGAAGATGTTTTAAATAATCCTGAAGGAACAGACCATCAGAATATCAGAAATTTTATAACATACGGATGGGAAGGAATTTCCTTTGAAGGAGAAGCATTGAAAGAGAAATAATATAAATCGATGGTGAATTTTTGCTGCGCAAGTGACTACTCACCATTCACTTTATCCAAAACACAAACGCCATGTCATCCAATAAAAATGCCCTGATCCGCTACAAAACATTAGATAAATGTCTTAAGAACAAATACCGGAAATATACCCTGGAAGATCTCATCGATGCATGTTCCGATGCCCTGTTTGAATTTGAAGGCAAAGAATCTTATGTAAGCAGGAGAACAGTTCAGCTCGACCTGCAGAATATGCGGAGTGAAAAATTCGGCTATGAAGCTCCCATTGAGGTATATGAAAGAAAATATTACCGATACAGCGACCCGGAATACAGCATTCATAATATCTCTGTGAACGAAAGCGACCTGAAAGCCATGAATAATGCAGTTCAGATCCTGAAGCAGTTTAAAGATTTCTCCATGTTCAAAGAGATGAACGGAGTGATTCAGAAACTGGAAGATTCCATCCATTCCACAGGACAGAAATCTATCATTCATCTGGATAAAAATGAGCAGCTGAAGGGACTTGAACATATTGATATCCTGTATGAAAGCATTTCAAATAAAAAGGTGCTGAATATTATTTACCGCAGTTTTACCGCCAGAGAATCCAGTAATTATATTGTTCATCCGCAGCTTTTGAAGGAATTTAATAACAGATGGTTCCTGATCTGCCTGCATAAGGGTAAAATGTATAATTTAGCCCTGGACAGGATGGAAAAGATTGATGTAGAGGAAAATATCCAGTATATTGACAAAGACCTGGATGGCGATGAATATTTTAAAGATATTGTTGGTGTTACAGTTTCCGAAACTATGGCTCCGAGGAATGTTGTCTTTTTTGTAGATTCCTCAAATGCACCCTATGTAAAAACAAAACCGCTTCACAAAAGCCAGGAAATTATAAGCGAAAGTGAAGAAGGTACCCTGTTTAAAATCTGCGTTCAAATTAATTTTGAACTGGAAAGACTGTTTCTGGGCTTTGGAGACTGCCTGATTGTTCATAAGCCTAAAAATCTGAGATTGAGGCTGCAGGATAAATTCAAGGCAGGACACAGGAACTATGAGAATTTAATTGTTCCGGATGAAAACTGATTTTTTAACCACAAAAGGCACAAAAGTTTTTAGCACTTAAGTTATTTTAAGTGACAAAATTTGTGAAAAGAAGATCATATAAGTTTTGTGAAGATTTCTGATTTCCATAATGATTAAAAGCAATAGAATCGGAATTACCCTCCTCAGGAGGGGTGGCAAATCGCAGATTTGGCGGGGTGATAAAAAAATCAAACCTCATCATTCCTGCCCTCTGCAACACCCACCACCAGCAGTATTTTCAAAATGGCTTGGAAATTGTATTAATTATGACATTAAAAAAATCATACTATGAAATCAAGAATATTTAAAGCATTGATTGCCATTATAGCACCTATTGCAATAGAATACATTGTAAAAAAAATATCTGAGAAATTAGATAAAAAAGAAGAAGATAAAGGAAAAGAACCCAAGCAGATTACTGCTTAAACGTAGAAGTAGTTAGAATTTAATTTTATTGAAAAGAGACTGTCATAGATATGTGCAGTCTCTTTTTATATATAATTGCTTTTGTTGTTCATCTATAGCTTTTATTTTAAGTTTCGATATTCTTCAATCCTAAAATCTCCACAGCTTATTTTTCTACGCAAAAAGACTACGCACTTACCCTCTTACTTTGCATTAAAATTAAAACAAAATGACACCAAAAATACTGGACAAAATAAAAGAAATAGAGGAAACACGCAGCGTGGAAATCCTTCTGGCAGTAGAATCCGGAAGCAGAGCCTGGGGTTTTGCATCTCCGGACAGCGATTATGATATACGCTTTATCTACAGGCATGAAAAAGACTGGTACCTTTCTCCGTGGGATAAAGATGAAACCATAGAATTCATGACTGAAGATGATCTGGACGGTTCCGGGTGGGATCTCCGTAAGACTTTTCATCTGTTACTGAAATCTAACGCAGCCTTACTGAGCTGGTTTTATTCTCCTATCGTGTATAAAGAGAATAAAAAATTTGTTGAACTCTTCAGGCCTTTGGCAGATGCCTGCTTTTCACCCATAGCAGTTTCTTATCACTATCTGAGCATGAGCAAAAAGTATCTGGAAGCCTGCAGAAGCGATGAAGTAAAACTGAAAAGCTATTTTTACTGCCTCAGAACGGCACTGACCGGAAAATGGATCATAGAAAAAGGAAGTGTACCACCGGTTTTATTCAGTAAATTATTAGTTTTGACAGATGATTATACCCGAAAAAAGATAGAAAATCTGGTCGCGCTGAAAGCTACCAAAGGAGAATCTTATTACCATCCGAACGATTGGGAACTCTTTGGATTCCTGGAAAAAACTGTTCTGGAAAATGAAGAGAGGTCTAAAAACCTTACCGCAGGAAAAGCCGACAAGAGTGAAATGGAGAGGATATTCCGGGAAATAATAAAATAAAAAAGATGAAACTATTTAACTTTTTAAAAAAGAAAAACACTTCAATCCCTGAGCGAAAAATTACTGTTCCAGATTTTTCAAATCATCCTTTCATCAAAAGATGTGAATATCTTAAGGAAGAATACGGACTGATTGTGCCTGACGTTTATAAAGAGTTTTTCACCAAATACAAGGTTCCTGAAACTAATTTTTATTACCGGGTTTTCTGGGAAGAAAGACATGATTATCTTTATGAAATCATCTTTTATACAAAAGATTTTGTGAATTATATAGTCAAAAGATTCTATGAGACATTCGGAGAAGAAGCAGATTATGAATGGCTTCAGAAAATAATGGAAGAAGGAGAATGCGAGTTTATGATTAAAGAAAATAAATTCGAAGCCAAACATATAGATTTGTCATTCCTTGATCAATGTTATGAAGAACGCGGCAGAAATCAGGAGGAACTCATGATCGTAATGGATGTTTATTCTGATTGCGGAGGCGCAGAATACCTGATTCTTACCAGCGATAAAAAGGGATATTCCGGAGGATGCTATCATGGAATGAGTGAAAAAATAGTATTCAACGGAGCGGAAATACAATATAAAATATTAAATCATTACCGTTTGGTAAGTGAACTGATACTAAAAAAACATACCATGTAAAAACACATCCAATGAAAAATATAATAGCGCTTTCGCCTATGTATACGGAAGACAGCAATAACCTGAAAAAAGCATCGATTAATTCGCCCTACGAGCTGAATCGTTTCAATGCCAAATGGAATGTTCCGGAAGAGTTCCGGGATGATGTTATTGCTGTGTATGGCGAAGATATTTATGCGGAAATTGTTTCGGACCAGTGTGGACTGACGCTTTTGAAACCTGATGACAACTGGCTTTCCTTAATTTCTGAAACATTTACAAAACGCAAAATTTCTTATGGTCAGTTGAAGCAAAATATCGATCAGGAAAATATTTTTATCAAGTGTTCTGATTTTAAAAGCTTCAAAGCCGGTGTCTATGAAAAAATAACGGATATCAAAGGATTTGATTCCCTGGATCTGAACAGCATGGTCTTCACATCAGAAATTGTGGAATGGGAACTGGAAGTAAGATGCTTTGTTTTAAACAATGAAATAAAGACCCATTCTTCATATTGGCGAAACAACAGTTTCAACACAGGTCCGCTCTCTGAAACCGAGCAAAAAGATTTGTCTGAATTTTTCAATAATTTCATTAAGCAATATTCTGAAACTCTTCCAAAAGCCATCGTTCTTGATTTTGGAATGATCAAAGGAAAAGGCTGGGCTTTAATTGAAGCGAATCCGGCATGGTGTTCAGGTTTATATGCCTGTGATGCGGAGAAGGCTTTGGAAGTGATTGTGGAAAGTTGTGTGAAGAATCTATAAAAATGAAACTATGACTATTGAATTTCTAAAAAACAATAACCTCATCCTCCTCGAAACCATTTCTGGAAGCAGATCTTTCGGACTTGCAACGGAAAATTCCGACACGGATATACGTGGGGTTTATTATCTTCCCAAAGATCAGTTTTTCGGACTGAATTATATTCCTCAGATCTCCAATGAAACGAATGATATTACTTATTACGAGATCGGAAGATTTGTGGAACTGTTACAAAAAAACAATCCTAATATCCTGGAAGTGCTGGCGAGTACGGAAGACTGTATTATTTATAAAAATCCCCTGATGAATCTTCTCCGGACTGAAGATTTCTTATCAAAATTATGTAAAGATACCTTTGCCGGATACGCTGTTTCACAGATCAGGAAAGCCAAAGGACTCAACAAAAAGATCCTTAATCCAATAGAAAAAGAAAGAAAATCTGTGCTTGATTTCTGCTATATTCTTGAAGATCAGGGTTCGGTTTCATTGAAAAAATGGCTTTCAGAGAATGGTAAAATACAGGAAAAATGTGGACTCACCAATATCGGGAATACCAAAGGAATGTATGCCCTGTTTTATGATGAATCCGGAAATTTTGGTTATAAAGGAATTATACAGCATGAAGAAGCCAACCAGGTTTCCGTATCATCCGTTCCGAAAGACGAAAAGCCGGCAGCGTATCTCTTCTGCAATCTGGATGCCTACTCCACTTACTGCAAAGACTACAGGGAATACTGGAAATGGGTTTCCGAACGTAATGAAGACCGTTACAATGTCAATCAGGAGCACGGACAGAACTATGACAGTAAAAACATGATGCATACCATCCGTTTACTGCAGTCCTGTGAACAGATATTCAAAACAAATTCTTTGCAGATCCGTGTAGATAACAGGGATGAACTATTGGAAATCAAAGCCGGAAACTGGTCTTATGAATCCGTTATGCAAAAAGCAGAGGATTTGATAGCATCTATAGAATATTATCATTCCATTTCTACTCTTCCCGATTATCCGGATGCAGAAAAGACAGAGAAAATCTTAATAGAAATACGGGAAAAATTGTACAGTTAATCTTAGTATTCTTAACAACTCAACTGACCTTAATGGTTACATTTCAAAATATCAGAAGTTAGTTAAGAATAGTAAGATTATTTTTTCTTTGAAGCTTTGGCAACTATATTATAATCCAGGCATATTTTAATCCAGTATTCGAAATCATCCCGTTTTTGAAATCCCGCAGGTTCCACATAGCAGTATCCTTTAAGCTGTTTCCTTTTCATCATCATCGGAAGAAATCCTGTTTTCTCTGAAACCTCCTCTTCCAGATCGGGATGGTAACGGCACATCATGTTATCATGGCTTACGTTGATGCACATTTTGCCATTAACCAAAAAGGACAATCCGCTGAACATTTTCTTTTCCTGAATATCAATACCAGAAACCTCTGAAAGCCGTTCACAAATCCTGTCCGCCAGTTCAATACTATAAGCCATTGTAGTGCTTTTGTTTATAAATGTAACCTGATGTATTGAGATTATCTCTCTATAATTATTTTTTCAGACAGAATGATTTCTCCCTTATGCTGAACCTGAACAAAATAAACTCCGTTTATAAATTGCGCAGTATGCACAGTTATCTTTTCATCATTGTATTTTTGACTGAAAAGTTTTCTTCCGGACCTATCGGTAATACTTACAACGGTTTCACCCGGAAGGCGGTCAAGAAACACATGATCTTTTGCCGGGTTCGGGTACAGAAGAGGTTTATCAATCAGAGTATTTTCAGAAACTCCCAGTTGAGCCGGATGTAATTTTACTATCCAGAAGTCAAGCGATCCGTGGTTTCCCGAAACATCTCCGTTGGTAGAAAAAGAACCTCCTGAAATAATATAACCATCATCATTAGTCTGCTCAATAGAGCTTAAATATTCAACATTGGACCCTCCCAGACATTTTTGCCACTGAAGATTGCCCAGATTATCAATTTTTGCAATCCAGTAATCACGATTACCATGATTTCCGGTAACATGTCCGTCTGTAGACACTGACCAGCCTGCAACAATATATCCTCCATCCACCGTCTCCCGGACAGCCTCTGCATTATCGTGCCCGCTTCCGCCGAAAAGTTTGTGCCACTGTACATTCCCTGCTCCGTCTAATTTTACAACCCAGTAATCAGGAATGCCCGGATAAGTGGGAGTTTCTCCAATTATTGAATCAGAAGAGATTCCGGCAACAATATAGCCTCCATCAAAGGTCTGCCGAATAGAACGTGCAATATCATTGCCTATTCCGCCTAATGATTTCTGCCATTGTATATTCCCTGAAGTATCCAGTTTTACAATCCAGTAGTCATAATTCCCATGGTTAACTGTAACATCTCCATCTGTAGAATTAACAGACGAGCCGGCAACAATATATCCGCCATCACCAGTTTGCTGAATAGACATGGCTTCATCTTCACCACTTCCTCCAAATGATTTTTCCCATTGTATATTTCCCGAAATATCAAGCTTTACAATCCAGTAATCAGAGCCTCCATGATTTCCCGTAACATCTCCGTTTGCAGACATAGAATATCCGGCTACAACATATCCGCCATCTGAAGTTTGCTGGATAGATTGTGCTGAATCATTACTGCTTCCACCCAGCGATTTCTGCCATTGTATATTTCCTGAAGTATCAAGCTTTACAATCCAATAATCAAAATTTCCGTGATTTCCTGTAATATCCCCATCTGCAGACAGAGAATATCCGGCTACGATATATCCGCCGTCTGAAGTTTGCCGGACAGATTGTGCTGTATCAGCACCGCTTCCACCCAGAGACTTCTGCCATTGCATATTTCCCGAAGCATCAAGCTTTACAACCCAATAATCGGAACCTCCATGATTGCCTGTAACATCTCCATTTACGGAGTTAGACATTCCGGCAACAATATAACCGCCGTCTGAAGTCTGTTCTACAGAATAAGCCCAATCACCAAGGCTTCCTCCCAATGATTTTCCCCACTGAATGGAAGGCGCCTGGGAGTGAAGACTTGTATAATATAGTGTAAATAATAAAAAGTAAAGTATTTTTTTCATGAAAAGTTCAGTTTTATAATGGTAAATATAATAAAATGCATCTTTTGTAACCGAATGTTTATCAAGAAACTGTACAGCAATAAGTTGAAACACAAATGTTTCCTTATTTTATCACTAAATTTAACTGGAAATGCCAATTCTCGAGAGATTTAATTTCTTCTGAAACTATATCAAAAATAAAATTTTATTTAAAATAATTATTGTTTTACGATAATTAATTATACATTTGCAATAGTTAAATAATTATTGCCATGAACCAGACCAAAATTATTTCGAGAATCCTGTACTATATCTGCATCGTATTATCAGCAGGTTACCTGATTACTTTAGCGTACTCCATGTTCTCTTTGATTACAGGTTTTGCTGTTACACCTTACAAGAACGGTCAGTTTCTTCACATCAATTATCCTTTTACGGAGCAACCATTTTTGAACATTGAAAATAATTATCCGTATATCATTTTCTCATTCTTACTGGTTTTAATTTCCTATGGAATTTTTTTCTGGCTTTCGGCGTTAGTTTTCAAAGTATTTTTTCAGTCAAAACTGTTTACAACAGAAAATATACTTCAGCTTAAGAGATTTTACATGTATAATATTTTCATTCCATTGCCTGTGGTAGTTACAGCAAGCTTTTTTGTGGAAGTTGAAAGTATTATCTGGGGACTGGTTTTTATCCATTTCATGCTTGGAATTTTCTGTCTGTTTCTTGCGAATATCTTCAAGCAAGGACTACATTTGCAAAACGAACAAGACCTATTTATATAACATGCCAATTATAGTCAACTTAGATGTCATGCTGGCCAAACGAAAAATGCAGAGTAAAGAATTGGCAGAAAAACTGGGAATTACACCCGTTAACCTCTCTATTCTTAAAACCGGCAAAGCCAAAGGAGTGCGCTTCGATACCCTTGAAGCCATCTGCAAAATCCTGGAATGCCAGCCGGGTGATATTCTTGAGTACCGGGAATAGTTTTTGAGTTACGGGATACGGTTTCGAGGTCTAAAATTTGAAAACATATCAATCTTAACCTCAATCTAAAATCCTGATTCCTCCTCAATAACTTTCATCCTCCTTCTTCCAACTTCCTTCTTTTAAGCAGCCATACAGGTCTGCCTTATCCATCTATTATCCAAACCTCATCATATGAATACCTTAACAATCAACAACCTCAGCCTCACTTACAGAAATGGTTATCAGGCGGTTAAAGATATATCGCTTGATATCACAAACGGTATGTTCGGCCTGCTTGGTCCGAATGGTGCCGGAAAATCCTCATTAATGAAAACCATTGTAGGACTGCAAAAACCGACTTCCGGAAATATTATTTTTAACAGGACAGACGTTTCAAAAGATCCTGACCACATCAAGCGGAATCTGGGTTTTCTTCCACAGGATTTCGGGGTCTATCCTAAAGTTTCAGCCTATGATCTTCTGGAGCATATTGCCATATTAAAAGGAATTACCAATAAAACCGAGCGTAAAAATCAGATTCTCAACCTGCTTGAAAAAGTCAATCTTTCAGAATTCAGGAAAAAAGAGGTCCATACTTTTTCCGGGGGAATGAAACAACGCTTTGGTGTCGCTCAGGCCTTGCTGGGAAATCCCAAGATCATTATTGTGGATGAACCTACTGCCGGCCTCGATCCTGAGGAACGTAACCGCTTCAATTCCCTTTTGAACGAAATCAGTCAGGACGTTATTGTTATCCTTTCCACCCATTTGGTGGAAGATGTCAGAAATCTATGTTCAGAAATGGCAGTTATGAATAAAGGGCAGATCCTCAGAAAAGGAAAACCGGCAGAATTGATTTCTGAACTGGAAAACAGAATATGGTCAAAACCGATAGATAAAAGTGAACTGGAAAATTATCAGTCCAGCCACGAGATCATCAGCCGGCAACTGATTGAAAGAGAGCTTAACATTACGGTATTTTCAAAAGAAAAGCCTGAGGGTTTTGATGCTGTAAATCCACTTCTGGAGCACGTTTATTTCCATACTCTCACACAAAAACCTTAATCATGAACGCTATATTTTTATTTGAAGCCGGACGCATTTCCAAGCGCTGGCCTGCTTATCTTATTGCTTTTATCTTAGTAAGCATCGGTGTTTTCTGCGGTAATCAGTTCAATCTTACGGCAGGAGATGGTATTTACCTGAACTCTCCCTATACCATCGGTTTTATGACAGGAATGTTAAGTCTTTCAATCCTGTTTATTGCTGTAATTTTTGCTGTACAGTTGCTTTTTAAGGATCAGGATTCAAAATTTGATCTTATTCTATTCTCATTTCCCTTTTCTACATGGACTTATCTAAGCGGGAAATTCATTACTTATTTCCTGCAGACTTTTTTAAGCTTTTCCCTTTTAATGACAGGATTTCTTGTTGGTCAGATTTTACGGACAGGAAGTGAAATGCAGTCTTACTTCAATATAGGATACTATTTGTATCCAATGCTGATTTTTGGGTTTATCAACTGCCTTTTTGTATGCAGTTTCCTGTTTTTCGTTTCGCTGGCTGTTAAGAAAAAGCTTATGGTTGTAGTAGGCGGATTGCTTTTGTATGTTCTGTATATGGTGGTTTTGGTTTTTTCCAATTCACCGTTTATGGCCGGAAGCTTACCACAATCAGTAGAAACACAGCATATTTCTTCTGTTTTGGATCCGTTCGGGTTATCAGCTTATTTTTTTGAGGCAAGAGCGTTTTCTGTTCAACAAAAAAACACTTTAATTATACCTCTTTCAGGTTATTTATTGCTTAACCGTATTATTTTCCTGATCATTTCTGCAGTATTTCTGCTATTTACCTATCGTTTGTTTTCTTTCTCCGATATTTCAAAGCGAAAGAGCAAAAAAGCCATCCCAGAATCTGAAGTTATCCGTATTCCAACTTTTACTTATAGGGTATCGCAGACAGATTTTGGCTGGAAAAACATACTCAGATCCATCTTATCCTTTGCAAGGGTTGATCTTATTTATCTTTTCAGAAGCATTACTATTCCTGCGGTTTCTATACTGTTACTCTTTTTCATCGGGATGGAAATGTTTGCTGAGATAGAGAAGGGAATCCGGCTTCCCCAGAAATATGCAGGGTCAGGTCTTATGGCCACTACAATTTCAGAAAATTTCCCTCTGTTCGGCTTTTTGCTTGTGGCATATTTTATTAATGATCTTTACTGGAGAAGTCACTCATCAGGATTTTCCATGATCGAAAACACCACTTTTTTTTCGAAAAGTAAACTTACCGGACATTTTATTTCCATTAGTATCCTTCTTTTTTTCTTTACCGGAATTCTAATTACTGAAGGCATTATATTTCAGGCAGTTTACCAATATTTTCATATCGACTGGAAAGCTTATCTGCCCGTTTTCCTTTTTAATACTTTTCCGCTGATGCTTTTCTCAGGGTTTATCCTGCTGGTCAATCATAATATCAGAAATAAATTTATCGCTCTGGGAGTTTCCGTTTTAGCCGTATTTCTTCTGACAGGTCCCGCTTCGGGGAAAATACTTCCCTATCCGCTGTTAAGAATTTTTTCAGATTTCAAAGGCTCCTACAGTGATTTTAATGGATATGGACCATATGCTTTTGCTTTCGTGGAAAGACTTCTGTTTGGTTCCGGAATCATTACATTTTTATGGATGATTCATAAAATTTTCAGAACAAAAAAACGAAATCCTATTTTACTTATTTCCAGCTTTTTTTTACTTCTTTCAGGAGTTTTTGCCGGAACTTTCTTTATGAAAGGATATATTCCGAAGAATGAAGAAAAAGCAGTCATAGAAGCTGTTCGGTACGAAAAGAATTTTAAGGAATATGAAAATATGCCTCACCCTGAAATTTCAGATGTTGTTACCGAAATCAGGTTATACCCTTCCAAAAACTCATATGAGATTACCGGGAAATATATGCTGACCAATGTTACAGATCAGCCGATTGATAAAATCCTGGTTCATTTCAATCCTGACCTTAAGATGGAATCCGCTTCTCTGCAAGCTAATTCTGAAACAATAAAAATAAGTAAAGATGTGTCAGAAATTAAACTAAGGCAACCCATGCAACCCAACGGTACCGCTTATCTTGATTTCAAACTATCATATAAATGGTATGCTGTAAACGGGCACCAGTCTTTTAATGCTATTATAGAAAATGGTTCTTTTATGAGGATCAGCAGGTATTATCCGGTAATAGGATATCAGAAAGATGAAGAAATTCAGGATGAAAAATTGCGTAAAGACAATCACATCAGAATATTGGAAAAGTTGAAAAAACCGGAAGCCCCGGAAGTTTTCAGAAAAGATTTTATCAATTTAGACATGACTGTTTCCACAGAAGGAAGCCAAACCGCCATAGGCACCGGAGATCTGGTTAAAAAATGGACCAAATCAGGACGTAATTATTTTCAGTATAAAGCAGAAAGCATCCCATTCCGGTTTGCAGTTTCTTCGGCAGATTATGAGGTAAAAAGTGTTCTCTACAAAGGCATTGCAGTGAATGTATTTTATCACAAAAAGCACTTTGAAAATGTAAACCACCTGCTTGAAAATGCAAAAATCACACTGGATTACTGTACTCAGAATTTTGGAAAATATCCATTTAAAACCGTCAATTTTGCTGAAATCTCATCTTTTACCAGGGGATTTGCTGCAACGGCCTACCCATCTGCGGTTTTTATGCCTGAAGATATGGTTTTCCATGCCAATATTCATGCAGATAAGAAACAGGATGTAATTAATGAGCTTGCGGGGCACGAGCTTTCTCACCTGTGGTGGGGAAACAGTCAGATTAATCCTGATGACAGAGAAGGTGCCGTAATGCTTACAGAAACTCTTGCTATGTACACTGAAATGATGCTGTACAAAAAAATGCACAGCAAGGAAAAAATGATGGAAAGAATAAAAGTACACCAACAGATTTATGATAACGAAAAAGGACTTTCTGAGAACCGCCCGATCTATAAAGCTATAGGGGATACCCCTCATATTTCCTATTCCAAAGGAGCTGTGGCTATGGTAAAATTAAGCGAACTGATTGGGGAAGAAAAAGTGAATGAAGCTTTGAAAAATTTTCTCCAAAACAATCAGTATCCTAAAAAACCATCCTCATTGGATCTTCTTAAAGAATTTTATAAAGTCTGCCCTGATGAGAATACAAGAAAACAGGTTGATATATTGTTTAAAACAATATAGATGATTCATCAATAAAATCATTCAAATAAATTCTACACAAACATCTGCTCCATCTGCTTAATCTGCGAAAGGTTAAATATTTCCTCGCGGATTAAGCAGATGGAGCAGATTTCTTTTTTCTACTATTCAAGCTGAGCGGCTTCAAGTTTTTTCTGCTTTTCAAAAAAATATTTTTAATAATCTGTAACAAAGTAAAAAAATCTATTACAAATTAGTTGATACATCAATTATTGATTAATCATTTTAATTTAAATAAAAAAATGGAGAAATTAAATTCAATCATATTCTACAATATAGATAAAGCAATCAGATCATACAGAAATTATGCACAGCGCCAGCTTAAAGCTAACGGTTTTACTATTACAATTGACCAATGGCTGATCATCAAAGCAATTTTGGAAAACCCGGGGATTACTCAGAATGAGATAGGAGATCTGGTTTTTAAGGATAATGCTTCGGTGACAAGGATTATTGACATCATGGTGAAATCGCAATATGTGATCCGTAAAACCCATACTGAAGACCGGAGGAAAACCAATCTCGAGGTAACAGAATCCGGAGTAAAGATCATTAAAGATGTGCAAAAAATTGTAGAAGGCAACAGAAAAAAAGCCTTAGACAACATAACAAAAGAAGAGCTGGAAATTATGAATAATGCCTTGCTCAAAATATCCGAAAACTGTATCAACCCTAAAAAATAAACACAATGGTCAGAATATTTTTACTTTTACTAACATTGACACTGACTTTTTTCAGCAGCCTGTTCTCAGCACAGGGTACACAAAATTTTTCACTGTCGGGAAATATTAACGGAGAAAAAACCGAGCAAATGGAAATCAACCTGTTTGATTCCGGAAATGCACTGGTAAAAACAGAAATTGCGGAACAGAATGGAAAATTCACCTTTAATGATCTTAAAGAAGGAAGCTATCGTTTAAAGATCAGTAAAAACGGAACCGAAGTCTATCAATCGGATAATATCCAGATAGCGGAAAACAAAACGCTCGCTCCTATTGATCTTAATGTAAAATCTATTGAAGGAGTAACCATCACAAAAACAAAGCCTTATATTGAACGTCAGGAAGGCAAAATGATCCTTAACGTTGAAAACAGCATTGCCAGTACCGGAAACTCTGCCTTTGAGGTACTTGAGAAAGCCCCGGGAGTTAATGTGGACAGCAATGATAACATCAGCCTCAGGGGAAAAGGAAACCTTCTGGTACAGATCGATGGAAAAAACACACCGATGACGGGAACTGATCTGGCAGCGTATCTGCGCGGAATTCCTTCATCAACCGTAGAAAAAATAGAATTCATCACCAATCCGTCTTCAAAATATGATGCGGCCGGAACTTCCATCATTAACATCAAATTAAAAAAAGACCAGCGGAAAGGAACAAACGGAAGTATCTCAACTTCCCTGGGAACGGGAAAATTCATCAAAAATAATAACAGTTTCAGCATTAACCACCGAAATAAAAAGGTGAACATTTTTGCAAATTACAGTTTTGCGTACAGGGAATTTTATAATCATCTTGTTCTGGACAGGAATTTTTATACCGGTGATACTTTCGACAAAGCCTATCTGCAGGATAACTTTTTAAAATTCAATTTCAGGAATCACATTGCCAAAACAGGAATGGATTATTATATGAATGATAAAAATGTCTTAGGCTTTTCCATAGGTTTTGTAAGCAATAAATTTGATCCGAAAGGTGATAATTCAAGCTTAATATTGGGGAATGATCATCTTCCTGACGGCAGTTTTACCACAAAGAACCGTTCTCATGACCATTGGAAGAATATTTCATTCAACCTGAATCATAAATATACAATTGATTCTCTGGGATCAGAAATCACCACGGATTTTGACTATATCAACTACTCAAATGCTTCACTTCAGAATTTTGAAACAAGGAATTATGAAAAATCCGCAAATCTGAAGACCCTTGATATTCTGCAGGGTGATATTGATGGAAACCTGAATATTTATTCTTTAAAATCTGATTTAACGAAAAATCTTAAAGACAAATGGAAACTGGAAGCCGGCATCAAAACGAGTTTTGTAAAAGCAGATAATGACCTGAAATTCTTCAATGCAAGTTCAGGCGTTCCGGAACTGGATCTTAACAAAACCAATCATTTTATCTACGAGGAAAATATTAATGCTTTGTACGGAAATGTTTCTAAAAAATGGGAAAAGTTCAGTGCTACATTCGGCTTAAGGGCTGAAAATACCAATGTAACGGGAACACAGCTCACCACCAGCCAGGTGAACAAAAAGAATTACACGCAACTGTTTCCAAGTGCAGTTTTCTCTTATGATGTAACTGATAAAAGCAACCTGGAAATCAATTTCAGCAGGAGAATTACAAGGCCAAGCTACAATCAGCTGAATCCTTTCAAATTTTACCTGGACCCTACCACCTATAAGGCAGGAAATCCTGATCTGAACCCGCAGACAACAATGAATTATGAGCTGACCTACAGCATGAACAGTAAATATTTTGCGACATTAAGCTACAGTAAAACGAAAAACAACATTACAGACGTGATTAAACCCGTTACGGAAAACGGGGAAAATATCACAGTTCAGACGAATGAAAACTTAAATTCTGCATCGTATTTCGGGCTTTACCTGATTGCTCCGGTAAAAGTGGCCAGGTGGTGGGATATGAACAACAGCGCCAATTTTTACTACGGGTCTTATACAGGAAATGTTTCGGGAACACAGATCAACAATAAAGGGAATTTTACTTTTAGCCTTAACAGCATCAATTCTTTTAAACTTGGAAACGGTTTCAGCGCAGAGCTTACCGGAAATTACCAGGCAAGGGAAATATATGCTTATATGGATGTAAAACCGAACTGGTACCTGAACATCGGGGCTCAGAAGAAATTTAAAAATAACAGCACACTGAAATTCTCTTTCAATGATATTTTCTTCACAAGCAATCCGAAGGCACAGACAACCTTCAATAATTATGTGGAAAACTTTGTGGTGAAAAGGGATTCCCGTGTAGCAACCATTTCTTATACCTACAATTTCGGTTCTTCTAAAAACGGGCAGCCAAGAAAAACCGGTGGCGCAGATGATCTGAAACAGAGAATCGGAGCATAATTGATAATAAAATCGCTCAGGAAAAATAAAAATTAACAATAAAGAACAGCATTATGAAAAAACTTAACATCACCTTATTGGCTATTGCCTCTTTATTAGCCTTTGAAACAGTTCAGGCTCAAAAATCCGGGCCTAATGCAACATCGGTAGCCTCTGCCGGAAATGATCCGGGACTGGACATATCCTTTATGGATACATCGGTACGTCCGCAGGACGATTTCTATAATTTTGTAAACGGAAAGTGGATGAAAACAGCCAAAATTCCTTCCGACCGTTCCAGATGGGGAAGTTTCGACCAGGTTAGAGAAAGTACGGACAATAATGCAATCTCTATTTTAAATTCGCTTCTGAAAGATAAGTTTGCAGATGGAAGTGAAGGCAAAAAGATACAGAATCTGTATCTGACCTATATGGATATGGATAAAAGAAATAAGGACGGAATCTCTCCTTTAAAAGAGAATCTTTCTAAAATAGATGCCATTAAAACTGTTGCAGATCTGAACCAATATCTTACAGCAGCTACAAAACAGGGTGACAATCCTTTTTACGGCTGGGGAGTGAGCGCAGATCTTGCAGACTCTAAAATGAATGCTGTATATCTTGGTGGCGGTGCCCTGGGAATGGGCCGTGACTATTATCAGAAAGTCAATGAAAAGAATACGGAAGCCATTAAAGAATATACAATATATATAGCTTCAATGCTGAATGTTCTGGGGTATAAAAATTCCCAGGAAGCCGCCGGAAAAATCGTTGATTTTGAAAAATCCATTGCCAAAACTCTGCTCACTAACGAACAGATCCGCGATATCAATCTTCAGAACAATCCGAGAACAATGGCTGAACTTTCTGCTTTGGTTAAAAATGCAGACCTTCCTGCTTACCTTAAAAAAGTCGGGGTACAGACAGATAAAGTAATTATTGAGGAACTTAATTATTATAAAAATCTTGACAACATTCTTGTACCACAGAACATCAATGTAATCAAAGATTACTTAAAATTCAATCTCTTATCCGGAAATGCAGCTTCCCTGACACAGCAGCTGGATGAAATGAGATTCGGTTTCTATGGCAAATATCTTCGTGGCCAGAAAGAGCAGAGAGCTTTAAACAAAAGAGGCTATGAACTAATTAATGGAAGCTTGGGAGAAGCATTCGGGAAGTTATATGTTGAAAAATATTTCCCTGCCGAAGCCAAAGCACAGATGGTGGAACTGATTGATTATTTGAAGAAAAGTTTTACCCAGCATATCAATAATTTAACATGGATGTCTTCCACCACAAAGGAAAAAGCATTGACGAAACTTAATAAGTTCACTGTAAAAGTAGCTTATCCGGACAAATGGAAAGATTATTCCAAGCTTACTATCTTATCTGAAGCACAGGGCGGAAGTTTATATAAAAACCTTCAGAATATTTCCGAATGGCAGTACCAGCAGGCTCTTGACAAAGTAGGAAAGCCGGTTGATAAATCCAGATGGGGTATGTCTCCGCAAACGGTAAATGCTTATTACAACCCACAAAACAACGAGATTGTTTTCCCTGCCGCTATTCTTCAGCCGCCATTCTTTAACCCAAAAGCGGATCCTGCGGTGAATTTTGGAGGTATCGGAGGGGCAATAGGACATGAGATGACCCACGGCTTTGATGATTCCGGAGCACAGTTTGATGCAGAGGGAAATCTTACGGACTGGTGGACTCCCGAGGATAAAGCCAACTTTGAAAAAGCTACAAAATCTCTTGCAGCACAATATGACAAGTATGAGCCTGTAAAAGGAACTTTTGTAAACGGAACCTTTACCAACGGGGAAAATATTGCTGATCTGGGAGGTGTAAACATAGCATATGATGCTTTGCAGATGTATTTAAAGGATAAAGGAAACCCTGGAAAGATAAGTGGTTACAGTCAGGATCAGAGATTTTTCCTGAGCTGGGCAACGGTTTGGAGATCGCTTTATACGGAAGCAGCTTTGGTAAACCAGATCAAAACTAATGAGCATACACCAGGGATGTACAGAGCTTTTGCACCTTTAGTGAATACGGAAGCGTTCTATAAAGCTTTTGACTTAAAGGCCGGTGATAAGCTTTATAAGAAACCTGAAGAAAGGGTAAAAATCTGGTAAATAATACTACTGAAAAGGCTTCGGCTCCGCTCAGCCTGACAAAAAAAATCCCTCAATTTGAGGGATTTTATTATATATAAGAATTAATCTTAAGCTTCATTTGATGGTTGCTGATCTACGGCAGGTTTTTCACCTTCCGGCTGTGCATTTCCTTCATTTCTTGCCGGTCTGTCAGGTCTTCCCTGGCCTTCCGGTCTTGGTTTTCCTTCCGGTCTTGGAGGTCTTGGTAAAAGTACTTTTCTTGAAAGCTTCATTTTCTTACGGTCATCATAACCCATGAATTTCACTTCTACCTCATCCCCTTCTGCATAAGGAACTTTATCAAGACGGGCCCACTCAATTTCAGAGATGTGAAGAAGTCCTTCAGTACCTTTCGCAATGGCTACGAAAGCTCCGAAATCCATTACTTTCACTACTTTTCCTTTGTAAACCTCTCCTACTACAGGAACGAAGGTAATTTCGTTGATTTTAGCAACAGCAGCATTGATTTTCTCTCTGTCTGTTCCTGCAATCTCGATACGTCCGATCTCTCCGATTTCTTCAATAGCGATAATGGTATCCGTATCTTTCTGCATTTGCTGAATGATCTTTCCACCAGGTCCGATTACTGCACCAATGAAGTCTTTAGAGATCTCCATTACTACCATTTTCGGAGCGTGAGGTTTCACATCTGCTCTTGGCTCAGCAATAGTTTCGGTGATTTTATTCAGGATGTGTAATCTTCCGTCTTTAGCCTGCATCAAAGCTTTTTCCATGATATCCATAGAAAGTCCCTGGATTTTGATATCCATCTGACAAGCTGTGATACCGTCTGCAGTACCTGTAACTTTGAAGTCCATATCTCCAAGGTGATCTTCGTCTCCTAAAATATCGGAAAGTACGGTAAATTTACCTGATTTTGTATCTGTAATAAGCCCCATTGCAATACCTGAAACCGGTTTTGTAATCTGTACACCTGCATCCATTAATGCCAGTGTTCCTGCACAAACTGTTGCCATTGAAGATGAACCGTTTGATTCAAGGATATCGGAAACAATTCTGATGGTATATGGGTTTTCTTCAGGAATAACTGCCTGTAATGCTCTTTGAGCCAAGTTTCCGTGTCCTACTTCTCTTCTTGAAGTTCCTCTTAAAGGTCTTGCTTCACCGGTTGAGAATGGAGGGAAGTTATAATGCAGGAAGAATTTTTCGTCGTGCTGAGAGATAACGCTGTCCACCATGTTTGCATCTTTTACGGAACCAAGTGTTACGGCAGTCAGGGACTGGGTTTCACCTCTTGTAAATACTGCAGAACCGTGAGCTCCCGGAAGATAGTCAATTTCAGACCAGATCGGACGGATCGTCTGAGGATCACGGCCATCAAGACGGATATTGTCTTCAAGGATCATCTGACGCATTGCTTCTTTTTCTACATCATGATAATATACTTTTACGAAAGGGGTTACTCTTTCCAGTTCTTCTGCATCATCTGCATACTGTGCAAGGAATTCTTCACGAACCGCTTTGAATTTTTCTCCTCTTTCATCTTTTCCGGATGGAGTTTTTGCTACTTCGTATACTTTATCGTACGTTTCTTTCCAAACTTTCTCACGAATAGCTTCGTCGTGATCTTCGTGGCTGTATTCTCTTTTCGGGAAAGCTTTACCTACTTTTTCAGCTAATCTTTCCTGAGCTTCAATCTGTTTTTTGATTTCAGCATGACCGAAGATGATGGCTTCCAGCATTTCCTGCTCAGAAATCTCCTTCATTTCTCCTTCTACCATTACAATAGAGTCTTTGGTAGCTCCTACCATAATATCAAGCTCAGAATCTTTCAGTTGCTCATAGGTTGGATTGATTGCCAGTTTACCGTCAAATCTTACCACTCTTACTTCAGACATTGGTCCGTTGAAAGGAATATCTGTAATAGCAATTGCCGCAGAAGCAGCCAAACCGGCTAAATCATCCGGAATTGCTTTTCCGTCGTAAGAGATAAGGGAGATCATTACCTGAACTTCAGCATGGAAGTCTTCAGGGAAAAGCGGGCGCAGAACTCTGTCTACCAAACGCATTGTTAAAATTTCCTGATCGGAAGGTCTTGCTTCTCTACGGAAGAAGTTTCCGGGAATTTTTCCACCTGCATAGAATTTTTCTCTGTAATCTACCGTTAACGGTAAAAAATCTACACCAGGATTTGCTTCTTTATTGGCTACAACAGTTGCTAAAAGCATTGTTCCACCCATTTTTACTACCACAGATCCATCAGCCTGTTTTGCCAATTTCCCCGTTTCAATAGTGATTTCTCTGCCGTCTGCAAGAGTAATCGTTTCTGTAAACGCTTGAGGTATACTCATAAATTTGTCGTCTTAATACTCCGTATTGAGTATGAATTAATATTTAAACTCTTTAAATTTTCGTCTGCAAAGGTAATATATAATAATGAAATATTAAATTTTCAGCCTCAGAAATAGCATTCCGGATGATGAGATCGGGCACTTTATTATCAAAGATGTAAACATTATCTACAGAACATTCCTCTTATTTATCCAATTTCGTTACTGATAAAAATTATTTTCAAAGAAAATTCATCAAAGAACCCGGTCATTTTCGTATTATTGTCTCAAAAAGTGAAAATAGAATCTTTATACTAAATAAAGGATACTGTTTGCAGAAAAGCGGGTCGCTGTCTTATTATTTGCCCTGCTTCTCAAACTACAGATACAGCACACGAAAATAACCGAAAGAGCTTAATAATTCTTTTCAAAATAAATAAATGTTTATGATCAATAAAGAAGTAAAAACACAGAGCAGGAATTACACGGTTCCTTTAATGACAATAACACTGCTCTTTTTTATGTGGGGATTCATCACCTGTATGAATGATATTCTGATCCCCTATCTGAAACAGCTTTTTAAGCTCACCTTTTTCGAGTCAATGCTGGTGCAGTTCTGTTTTTTCGGAGCGTATTTTATAGGTTCGCTTATTTATTTCCTGATCTCGATCTCAAAGGGAGACCCTATTAATAAAGCAGGTTACAAAAAAGGAATCATGTTCGGTATTTTCCTTGCAGCTTTTGGCTGTGTCTTGTTTTATCCGGCAGCAACTTTTTCTTATTATCCGTTATTTTTAGGTGCTTTATTTATTCTTGGACTGGGCTTTACAGTTCTTCAAATTACGGCCAATGCTTATGTTTCATTGCTTGGCAGCGGAGAGTCTGCCTCCAGCCGCCTTAATATGACTCAGGCTTTCAACGCTTTCGGAACAACAATAGCTCCGGTTTTGGGAGGCCATCTGATCTTCGAGCTTTTCTCTGAGCCGGACGGAACTTTCAGCGCGGTAGCAACAAGAATTCCTTATCTTATTTTTGCCGGAATCCTTTTATTGGTAGCTTTATTAATCTCGAGAGTGAAATTACCGTCATTCCAGACGGAATCTGAAGAAACTGTACAGGGCTGGGGTGCTTTGAAGTACAATCATCTGAAATTCGGGGTTTTTGCCATGTTCTGTTATGTGGGTGGCGAAGTGGCAGTGGGAAGTTTTATCATCAGTTTTCTTGAAGAAACGATGAATTTTAATGAAGCGATCAGTAAAAACTACCTTTCGCTATATTGGGGAGGCGCTATGATCGGGCGTTTTCTTGGAGCTATTTCGTTAAATCAGTCCTTAAGCCAAGGGAAAAAGGCAATATATATGCTGGGTGCAGCAACAGCTGTTTTCCTTGTTATTTTCAGTATTGTAGATCTGAGTTTTGCACAGATCAGTTTTTTCCTTGTATTTATTGCGCTTAATTTTGTTGCTTTCTTTATCGGTAAAGCGGCTCCGGCAAGAACATTATCTATTTTTGCAGCTGTAAATGTTGTACTTCTTATTTCTGCAATGGTTAATCATGGTGAATTGGCGATGTATAGTATTCTGGGAATCGGGATCTTCAATTCTATTATGTTTTCCAATATTTATACACTTGCTATTTCAGGTTTGGGCAAATATACCAGCCAGGGATCATCTTTGGTTGTAATGGCTATTTTAGGGGGCGCTATTGTTCCTATTTTCCAGGGATACCTGGCGGACCAGTTTGGGGTACAGCATTCGTTTATCATTCCGGTGTTCTGCTATCTGGTGATTCTGATTTTTGGGGCCTACTGCAGTAAGTATTTAGGACATGTAGAAACTACTGAATCCAAATCAGGACATTAATTACGGCTAACCTTTACAAAATACAAAACCTGTTATTTCTAACAGGTTTTTTGTTTATCCCCACCAAAATTGATTCAGGTAATAATATTCGTTTCTGTGCTCTATCACAAAAAAATTATTATAGAAAGTTTTATAGGAAAAAATCCGGCTGATATCGTATATAAAAAGAGAATCAATTAAACCAAAAAGTGTATTCGAAAACATTTTAGAGTTTATTTCATTAGAATCTGTATCATGTAAAGTACTTTCAATAAAGTCTTTCAAAAGCATTTTGTATCCGGTAACATCAAGCTCAGTAATAGTTTCCCCCGGCTTAAGCTCTATTTCTGAAACTGCATTTCCTTTATAAAACTCAAAGCTTTCAAAATAATTTCCGCCGATAAACTTTCTTTCAATATAGGGGTTTACTGCCATCAGAAAGCCTTCAATCAGATTCATTTTATAGTTTTCATTCAGGGCTGTATTCTTATAATGATCGGGAATTTCATAATTATATTTTTCAAAATACCTGAAGGCTTTACTTGCCGCCCGAATATGTTGTACGCTGATAATATGTCCTCTTTTCAGTTCCAGGAGCTCTGCCAAAAATTCATTAACATACAGATCTCTTCCATATGAAAGATCATTTCTTTGAACCATGTCGGACATATCATTATCGATAATTTCCACCGCAATATCTTTAACTCTCATGTCCTGAAAGTTTTCATCAAAGAAAACATAGGTATAGCCACCTTCGAGATCTTCCTCTCTGGCTACAACTCTATATTCATCCTTGAGCAATTTTCCCGATATTGTCCGTTTTTCATCTTTAAAACGTATTTTCATAGTTATTATTTTTTTTTCCAATATAGAAGATTTCCCCAAATAAAAAAAAGCAGCTTCTTTCGAAGCTGCTTTATCTTGACAATCTTTGTAGATTATTTTCTTAAACCTAGTTCAGCGATGATCGCTCTGTATCTTGCGATATCCTTATTTTTAAGGTAATCTAGTAAACTTTTTCTTTTACCTACCAATTTTACCAAAGATCTTTCTGTAGCGAAATCATGACGATTAGCCTTCAGGTGTTGAGATAAGTGGTTAATTCTGTAAGTGAAAAGTGCAACTTGTCCTTCAGCACTTCCTGTGTCTGTTGCAGATTTTCCGTGTTTTGCGAAAATTTCCTGCTTTTTTTCTGTTGTTAAGTACATTCCAATATTGTTTAATGATTATTATGTAACGGCTGCAAAATTACAACTATTTTTTTATTCAGCAAAACATTATTGATTCCATGTATCAAATTTGATAGAAAAAAATGTTAAAAATTTCTTAATAAATTGTATGTCATCCGGTGAAAAGGCAGTAATTTTGCATACGAATTACACAATGAGAAAAATTATACTTTTTACAACTGTCAGCACTTTTTTACTTATCGGTGCTATTTCGGTGAAAGCGCAGAAAAATGCAGACAGTAAAACAAAAAAAATCCTATACTTCAATCCTGAGGTAGAACCTGATATTGAAGAAATTAAGGAACCTACCAATCTTGCTTTTTTCACTGCCGTTTCGGATAATTTCAGCGGAAGAAAGAATAAAATGCTCAGAGCAGAAGTACAGATCCCTTTCGACAGTATTGAAAAACAAACCATTACCGATTATTGCATGAATAACGATGCAGATTTTGCCGTTGTTCCCAAAGTAAGATATTTCAAGGTAGGAATCGGCAAATATGTGTTTTCCAATCAGGTGGTGGTAAGCATGAAGCTTTTTGATTCAGGAGGAAACCTGATTACAGAAGCAGATTATGATACGTACCGGAAAAATATGCGTCTTCTGGGCTCCACTGAAAATTCCATTAAAATAGGAACCGAGGGTGCAATAAAAGATATTCTGAAAAAACTCAGAAAGCTTAAGACTTCAACCGGGGCAGAACTATAAGTTAAGAACTAATTTTGCCTTACAAGCCAATTTATAGCTGTTTATAAAATTGGCAATTCACATTTCACTGCTTACATTAACCGTTTTTAACGACCCATTTTCTCAATACATTTTGGTTATTTTTTTAATATAATCAAAAGAAATTAGTCGTGTAAAAGATTGCGGCATTCCAGAAGTGTAAAGCATTCATTCAAATCTTTATTTAACTGTATTTTTTCATTCTATTCACGTAACTCACTCAAAATGTAGTAATTATTGAATAAATATTTTCATCAATTGGTGAATAATTAAATTAATTTTATTACTTTAGTTCTACAAATTAAAACTTATATAATATGAAAAATTTAAAAAAGCTTAGCAGAAAGCAACAGAAAACAATCAAAGGAAGTGGAATCGAAAGAAGATGTGACACTTCATCACAATGCTGGCCAGGTGAATGTTGTGAAGGAAAAACATGTCTACCTTCCCCCTATCCTTTATGCGGACCTATTCAAGATTAATATAGGTACTTTATGATAAATAATGTTCTTTCCTAATTCTACAATTTAAAACTACATAATGAAAAATTTGAAGAAACTCAACAGAGAGCAACAAAGACAGATCAATGGCGGAGTTGACTATAGCCAATGCGGACCAACAAGACCTTGTTCTGTCGGATTTTGTTGTAATGGGAAATGCTCCCCATTTAAATGTTTAGAGCCAGTCCGGCTATAGGTATTTATGAACTAAATTTAATTTTTGAACATCCGCACCAGCGGGTGTTTTTTATTTCATGAGAACATTATATCCTGTTTCAGACTTTAATTAATCCTTAATTTTACCGCTTTCCTTTACAGTCTTAAATTTTTGGATTATTTTTGCATATCCTAAAATTTCACGTTTTGAATTCCAGAGACGAACTTATCTTTAATCCTGCCGATATTGCCGAAACTCTTAGCAACCTTCCTGCTGACGAGAGGCTACTGGCGTTTTTAAAGGTTCCGAAAGAATACAAAGCGGAAGTTTTTTCCCATCTTGATCCTGATTTTCAAGAAGATACCATCAGAAGTATCGGAAGTGAGGAAGTTTCTGAAATCCTGAACGGAATGACTCCGGACGACAGAACTTCTCTTTTTGAAGATTTTCCGGATGAACTGATTAAATATTCCATCAATCATCTTAACCCGCAGGAAAGAAGGATCGCCCTGAAGCTTTTAGGGTATGATTCTGACTCTATTGCCCGTCTGATGACCCCTTATTATATCCAGATCCGTAAGGAATGGACGGTAAAAAGGTGTCTCCAGCAGATCAAAAAGGTTGGTAAAAGAGTGGAAACCATGAACCACCTTTATGTAGTGGATGAAAGAAACCGCCTGATTGATGATATTGCTTTGGGAAGCTTGCTTTTAGCTGAAGAAGACACATTGATATCAGATATAACAGACAATCATTTTGTTGCCATAACCACCACTACCTCAAAAGAAGATGCGGTAACTTATTTCGAAAAATACGACAGAACTGCCCTTCCCATTATTACGGAAGCAGGTGTTCTTGTAGGTATTGTGACTATTGACGATATCCTTGACCAGATTGAACAGCAGAATACGGAAGATATCCAGAAATTCGGGGGTCTTGAAGCATTGGATGATCCTTATACGCAGACTTCCCTGATGGAGATGGTGAAAAAAAGAGGAACATGGCTGATTATTCTCTTTTTCTCGGAAATGCTGACCGCTTCTGCAATGGGCTATTTTGAAGATGAAATTCAGAAAGCTGTGGTACTTGCTTTATTTGTACCGCTTATTATTTCCAGTGGAGGGAATTCCGGTTCCCAGGCTGCAACCCTTATCATCAGGGCTATGGCGCTTCAGGAAATTGGCCTTAAAGACTGGTGGTATGTGATGAAAAAAGAAATTTTCACCGGTTTATTCCTCGGTGGTATTCTTGGAGTTATCGGCTTTTTAAGAATTATGATCTGGCATGAGGCAGGTTTTTTCAATTATGGAGAATACTGGCCTTATGTAGGTTTAAGCGTAGGCGTTTCTCTTGTGATGATCGTTCTTTGGGGAACACTGTCCGGTTCTATGGTTCCTTTTATTCTGAAAAAACTAAACCTGGACCCTGCCACTTCTTCTGCTCCGTTTGTAGCAACCCTTGTAGATGTTACCGGGCTTATTATTTATTTTTCCGTTGCCGGGCTTTTCTTAACCGGGAAACTTTTATAATTTTAATTTTTATTAAATTATTACACAATCAATTGAATAATTTATGATTAATCAATCATAATATGCAACTGTAGGAACCGGTACAATAATAAACATTTACAATTAATTAATATTCATTAAAATTAAATAGATATTTATCAAAAAATTAGTTAATTTGTAACTTATTTACTAATAACTCACAAATACGAATGATGAATAGTTTTTTTAACACAATTAAACTGGATAAACTGTATTCTCTATTCTCTAAAGAGCTCAATCACAACAGGATTTTCGGACTGGATATACTCAGATTTTTTGCAATCACTACGGTTATTATCTCTCACGGCAGATTTATATTTTCTGAAAAGGCAGACAGTTTTCTTAACTATATCGTATTTGACGGTGTTACTATTTTCTTTGTGTTAAGCGGCTTTTTAATCGGCGGTATTTTAATTAAACAGTTAGAAAACAATACCCCTAAATTTTCGTTACTGCTGGATTTTTGGGTAAAGAGATGGTTCCGAACTTTACCTGCCTATTTTTTAATTTTAAGCATCCTCACTGTTTGCTACAGCCTTACAGATCCCGCATTTTCTTTTGGGACTATAAAAAGCTATTATATTTTCTGTCAGAACCTGTATTACCCTACTCCCGGTTACTTTACAGAATCCTGGAGCCTGAGTGTAGAAGAATGGTTTTATCTTACCGTTCCTTTTTTAATTTTCATTCTGACTATTTTCATTAAATTAAAACCTAAAACTTCAGTACTGATCACGGCTTTGGCCGTTCTGTTTTTCATTACTTTTTTAAGATATACTATTCATGCTGAAAAAGATCTTCAAAAGGCGCTGACTTTCAATCACCAGGTACTTTTCAGACTGGACAGCATTATGTATGGAGTTATCGGCGCGTATTTAAGTTATTATTATTCAAAACTGTGGAAATCCATCCCAATTATTTTATTAATATCCGGTATTTCTATATTCCTGATCCAAAAATGGATTTTTTTGTCGGCAATATTCCCTGAACCACTACACCTTTACAATGTAGTCTTTGATTACAGCCTGACTTCAATAGCTACATTACTGCTGCTTCCTTACCTTTCCAATTTAAAAAAATCAAAGTACAAAATCGGAAATCTGATCACCATTATCAGCCTTATTTCCTATTCAATGTACCTGACGCACATGGCCCTTATAAAAGGAATTATTTTAAAAAATATCCCGTGGAGAGATTTTACAACCAATTATAATATTATATCCCCTATTTTCTATTTTCTGTATTGGGCACTTACGATTACATTTTCAATCATCCTTTATAAATTCTTTGAAGTACCTACAACGAATCTTAGAGAAAAATTTATTTTTAATAAAAAGAATGAGCCTGCGATTATAGAAAACAAATAATCATTCTAAAGATTTAACCTATGAATGAATTGTTTTATCTTTTTATTTTTAAATTTGGGATACATAGCAAAACATTCTAAATCTGACATGAGGGTTATTTCATTGGTTCCATCTGTTACAGAAGCTTTATTCGATTTAGGTCTTACCGAAAATGAAGTCATCGGCAGGACAAAATTCTGTATTCATCCCGAAAATAAAGTAAAAAACGTACCGGTTATCGGCGGAACAAAAAATATCAATATTGATAAGATCAAAGCATTAAAACCGGATCTCATACTGGCCAATAAAGAGGAAAACATCAAAGAGCAGGTGGAAATGCTGATGGAAGATTTCAAAGTTCTGGTAACCAATATTGAAACCATTGAAGATAATTATTACCTTCTTAAAGCACTCGGAAATCTGTTTAACAAAGAAGAAAGAGCACAACAGTTTAACCTCAAAATTTATGATGTTCTGGAGCAGGCTAAACTTCATTCAACAGTAAAGGCAGCTTACCTCATCTGGAAAAATCCCTATATGACGATCGGTTCGGATACTTTTATTCATAGAATTTTAACAGAAATAGGCTTTGAAAATATATGTAAAGATAAAACCCGTTATCCTGAAATCCGGATGGGAGATCTTGCTGATGCAGATGTTATTATGCTTTCTTCTGAACCGTTTCCTTTTAAAGAAAAACATATTGAAGAGATGAAAACTTTTTATCCCGACAAAAAAATCATAATCGTGGATGGAGAAGCATTTTCATGGTACGGAACACATATTGCAAAATGTGGAGATTATTTTAGGGAATTATTGGCTGATATTCATGCCATGCAGCGATAATTTTACCGCAAGAGAAGAGGAGTATTTAATTTTTCCAAAATCAAAGATTTTCACACCGATATACATTCGCAGATCAGAATTCCCCTCCCGTGGAGGGGTGGCAAATCGAAGATTTGACGGGGTGGTCAAAAAAATCCCAACTTTGAAAAAAAACACTTCAACCCACTCAACTGGTGGCTTCGAGAGCCTCAGCCACCAGATTAAAATAAAAAGCCCCGGTCTGAAACCGGAGCTATTTTTTTATATTTTAATCTGAAAATTCAGTTATAAAATCTTAGAAACCTCATTACAAAGCCACTCCAGCAATTCACGGTCTTCAGCCGTAAACGGATCTATAGTATGGGAGTCTATATCAATCTGGCCAATATTTTTACCGTCCTTGAAAATTGGCACAACAATTTCGGCCTTTGTATCAATGGAACAGCTTAAATAATTGCTCTCCTGATGAACATCCGGAACTACGAATGTTTCATTGGAAACAGCCACCTGCCCGCAGATTCCTTTTCCGTAAGGGATAATGGTATGATCTGTAGGCGCTCCTGCATATGAGCCCAGGATCAACTCGTCTTTGTCTCCGTTTTTAAAGTAGAAACCCGTCCAGTTGAAGTAAGAGATTTCCTGATCCAGCAAGTGACAAACTTTTTCAAGCTTCTCTTCTGTATTATGCTTTGGACTTTCAAGGATGGAAGAAAGTCTTTTCTTTATTTCTGACATTTTATTTATTTTTAGGAGAATTGTTTAAAGGAAAGTTCTTCTTTATAGCCGAACATTCCACGTTCTTTTATCATTTCTGCAACACCTTCGGGAACCTGATTTTCCCAACCTTTAATGCAACCTGCAATTTTTCTTAAGATTTCTCTTGAGTAAATTTCCAGGAACTCCGGATTATGGTTGATAATGTCTACGATACGGTTATTGTGTTTGAAATATTTATAAAGCTCTTTTAAATTTTCTTCTACTTTAAGATTTGAAGAATCCAGCAATTCATGGGTCTCAGGATCTTTATAAGGATAAAGATAAACTCTCATTCCGTTTCTGAAAAATTTCCCGAATGCTTCAAGAATACCGCCTGAAAGATCCTGGTAATATTTTTCATCGAATACCATCAAAAGGTTATTCACCCCCATAGCAACACCGATATCTTCGGTTGTATAGGACGCAAAATAATCGATCAGCCTGTAATATTCCGAGAAGTTTGAAATTATTACGGTATAACCAAGTTTGCCAAGGATATCTACCCTGTCCATAAAGTCCCTTTCATCAATATCTCCATCTGCCCTAAGGTTTGAAATAGTAATTTCAATAAGCACTTCCGTCTCTTCATGAGTGCATGTTGCATCTTTCTGGAACATCTCAAGGCCATTTTTAAGCATGTCGATATTCACTTTCGTTACCGGCCTGAAGCTTCCTCTTACCGCAAATATATTTTTTTTGTATAAAACATCGGCAGGCAGCATATTGCTTCCCTGGGAATTAAAGATCACTGCATCTGTCATTCCATGCTTTACAAGCTGTAGAGACATTAACCTGTTGTCAACATAGTCAAAGGCAGGACCGCTGAAATCGATCATGTCAATTTCAAGACCGTCTTTTGCAATGTCATCGTATAAAGATTCAATTAAATTTCTTGGGTTGTCGTAGTAATGGAAAGCTCCGAAAATGAGGTTTACTCCAAGGTTTCCTAAAGTTTCCTGCTGTAAGGTAGCATCATTTTCTTTGAATTTTACGTGGATCACGATCTCATTGTAATCTTCATTTTCCTTTGTCTGAAAACGGATTCCTACCCAGCCGTGGCCCTTTAATGTTTTATCAAAATTAATGGTGGTTACCGTATTCGCGTAAGAGAAAAATTTTCTGTTCGGGTTATTGTCCCTTGAAATCCTTTCTTCGATCAATGCTACTTCATAACGAAGCATTTTACGGAGACGGTTCTGGGTAACATACCTGTTTTTTGCTTCTTTCCCGTAAATGGCATCACTGAAATCTTTGTCATAAGCAGACATTGCCTTAGCAATTGTACCGGAAGCCCCTCCTGCTCTAAAAAAGTGACGAACAGTCTCCTGCCCTGCTCCAATTTCCGCGAAAGTACCATAAATAGTAGGATCTAGATTAATTGTCAATGCTTTTTGTTTCGGAGTAAGTTTCTGATACATTAGGACGTAAAATTTTTCGTAAATTTACCAAAATTAAACCAACCTCAAAAGAAAATGAAGTTGAAATTTTTAGGAACCGGTACTTCCCAGGGTGTGCCCGTTATAGGCTGTACATGTGAAGTATGTACTTCCGAAAATCCCAAAGACAAACGCTTCCGCTCCTCAGTAATGATTACTACAGAGGAAAGCCGGAAAATACTGATCGACTGCGGACCTGATTTCAGGGAACAGATGCTTCTCAACCATGAAAATAATGTTGATATTGCGCTTCTCACCCACGAACATAATGATCACGTGATCGGGCTTGATGATATGCGCCCTCTGATCTTTAAAAGCGGAAAAGACATGCCTATCTATTGCTATCACAGAGTCGGACAAGAGATCAAGAAACGTTTTCCCTATGCCTTCACTGATGTAAGATATCCCGGAGCCCCCGCTTTTGAGCTTCACGAAATTGAGAATAAACCTTTTAAAGTTTTAGATACGGAAATCACTCCTGTTGAAGTGATTCATTACAAAATTACAGTTTTCGGATATAAGTTTAAAAACCTGGCATACATTACGGACGCCAATTTTATTTCGGATACGGAAAAGGAAAAACTCCAAAATCTGGATGTATTGATTCTAAACTGCATCAGAAAATTCGATCCGCATCCTGCCCATTTTGTTCTTCCTGATGTAATTGCCCTGTTTAAAGAGCTTAAGCCTAAAAAACTATTCTTAACACACATCAGTCACCATCTCGGACTGCATGATATTGAAGATAAGGATCTTCCGGAAGGAATGCATCTGGCTTACGACGGTCTGGAGATAGAATTTTAAAATTTTTCTCTTAAAAAGCTTTTGAACATTAAAAAAAGTTTCTATATTTGCACACCAATTTAAAGCAGCCCGGATGGCGGAATTGGTAGACGCGCTGGTCTCAAACACCAGTGGGAAACCGTGCCGGTTCGAGCCCGGCTCCGGGTACAAAAAACCTCTGAAATCATTTGATTTTCAGAGGTTTTTCATTTAATCCAAAAGATCGTTTGTTCTGTAAATAAACTTTTAGGCACTATTCTTAGATTAAAAATCACTGTATCCTAAAAATCCTATCCTCAAAAAGTCTAAGGATAGGATTCACACCTAAAATAATAAAAAAATCACTTCAGACAATAAACAGGCCTGCAATTGCCTGAGCTTCACTTCCTGTTAAAATTTCATCATAGGCCGCAGATCCTGCTGCTGCTCCAAAGGCAGTTCCAGTATTGAATCCGGCCTGATTTACGTTATCTTCACCAGCATACACAGGATTGGTTGCAGAGGGCATATTTCCTCCATCCGCCAATTCTATCCAGCCTTTATTTGCTCTCATTCTTCTTACCTGTGAAGCATGTCTTGCCTCTACCGAGTGTATCTGCAGTGCTGCCTGCAAAACAGCTTTGTTAGCCATTACATTTCCAGCCTGCCCTTTATAGGCACGAACGCCGGTATCCTCAAAGGCCTGGGCAAGGATAAGGAACTGATTATAATCTGTAAAAGGCATGAAACTTCCGCCCGCGGTAAAATCAAAGGTTGGTTTTGCTCCCGGAGTTTCTCCTAAAGAAGTCAGTGTACTTTTCAGAAATCCAACATGAGCCGATTCGTGTTTAGAGATCTGCATGAAAACAGGCCGGTCTGAATTGGGAATCAACCCTGCTGCTGCCAGTCCCATTGCATAGTATTCATTTTCCAGATATTCCAGCACCAATGCCAGTTGTAAGGCATCTGTAAGGGCATTTTTAAAAACGCTTCCGGAAACTGTACTGTCTAAAGTTTCCGCTTTGGCGGGAGTTGTCATTAGCGCTCCCAATCCTAACGGAATAGCAGCCACGGCAGTTTTTTTTCCAAATGTTGAAATATTGGTAAGGGTTTCTAATCTTGTTGCTTCTTTGGTAAAAAATTTATCATTAGAAAGCTTATCGAGTAATTTAAGAATGTTCATAACTGTAGATTTTGAAAATGAATAATTAGCTGATTCCTCTTTCTTTCCATGTGAAAGGAGTTTTTATAAACCCTCCTGCCGCCATAACAATATCTTTAGGCTCTTTGGCAAGGTCCAGTCCGTTGGCATCAATTACATCATCACCTGAAAAATCTGTTGATCCCGGGTTGATGATATTTCTGATTGCAGAAGCGTGTCTTGCCTCTACAGAAACAATCTTTCCGGCAATTACCAGATAAGCCGGATTGGTAATATACTTTCCTGCACCGTTGTATGCGGCTACTCCTGTATCTTCCAATGCTTTTGCTGTAGCCAGAACAGAATTTCTGTCATTAAAATTCACACTGGGATATTGAAATTCAAGAGTGGGCAAAATATTCGCGGTTACTCCGCCGATAGCTGCTTTAAAAAAGTCCCGGTGAATGACTTCATGATGATAAAGATCTGTAAAGACCTGCTTTTCAGCACTCGAGATTCCGGAATAAAAATTATTGACTACTTTGGTATAAAAATCAGCTTCCAGCTGTTCCAGTGCATAGGCGTAGTTCAGAACTCCTACGTCTCCCGCTCCAAGATCAAAAATCTTATCATCCATGAATTCGAAGTCATTATCATCATCACAACCGATGAGTGTAAGCCCTGCCATAGCCAGGCCTATACCTCCCAGTTTCAAAAAATTTCTTCTGCTTGTATCCAGGGTTGCTCCCTGGTTAGAAACACTAATAGTTTTTTTCATAATACTATAGATTTAAGTGTTAGGATTATTTAAAAAGGAGAAAAAAAACAGCATAAAGATTTATGCTGTTTGAAAACTAAAACATTACGGCATGAGCACCGTATCAATCACATGGATTACACCATTTGACTGATTCACATCAGCTATCGTCACTTTTGCACTCTTTCCTTTGGCATCCTGTACATAAAGGTCTTTTCCTTTGGTCCAAAATGTTAATCCTTCGCCTTCCACAGTCTTCATCATACTTTTTCCGTTTCCTGCTTTTACAGCAGCCCAGATATCTTTTGCACTGTATTTTCCTGCAAGAACGTGATATGTCAGGATTTTGGTAAGCATTTCTTTATTTTCAGGCTTTACCAGAGTTTCAACGGTTCCTTTCGGAAGTTTTGAAAAGGCTGCATCGGTAGGAGCTAATACGGTAAAAGGTCCTGCCCCCTGCAAGGTTTCTACCAAACCTGCGGCTTTTACAGCAGCTACCAGAGTCTTATGATCCTTAGAATTTACCGCATTTTCAATAATATTTTTGGAGGGATACATTGCTGCACCGCCTACCATCACTGTTTTTTCTTTCATCGTTTGTGCAGTTACCTTCCCGCTGAAAGCAAATGATAAAGTTATCATTGCCAGAACTGCGATTTTTGATCTTGTGTCCATGTGTTGATTTTTTAAATTAATATCTATTTGAATTGTGTTCTTATCTACCATTTACGAGGTTGGTTTTGTTTCAGATTTAAAAATTTGATTTTTTTATTAAATATTTTAAAACCGCTCATTTGTTTTGAATTTTAGTACCGCATAAAAAGTGTATGATCTTTTTGTATTGGATAATTTTAACTTAATCCATAAAAACATTTACGATATAAAAGATTTTTCGGATGTTATTTGTAATATGTTTTATTTTATTACATTTGACATGAAAATATCACGCTATTAAAACAACCTATTCGGAAGAAGAGCTTATCGTATTACTTAAAGAAAGAAACGAATCAGGCTTTCATTATTTATACGATCATTATGCAGGGGCACTGTATGGTGTAGTCCTCCGAATTGTACAGTCAAAAGAATATACGGAAGAAATTATTCAGGATGTTTTTGTTAAAATCTGGAATGCTGTTCACCAGTATGATTCATCAAAAGGCAGGTTTTACACATGGATGATTAATATTGCCAGAAATACGGCAATAGATTATTTAAAATCAAAAGGTTTTCAAAACGAACTTAAAAACCAGCCGCTTCCGGATTTCGTATATAATTCTGCAGAACTTTCAACGACCAATAACTCTTCTGACTTTATCGGATTCAACAATGTGCTTGAAGGTCTGGAAACTGATAAACAGGAACTTATTAACCTGGCTTATTACCAGGGATATACCCAGAATGAAATATCTGAAAAGCTGAAGATACCCCTGGGAACGGTGAAAACCAAAATGCGGAATGCACTTATGAAATTAAAGGATTTGTTAAAAGATTATCAATAAATTGAACACAAAAGAATACATATCATCCGGAATTATAGAATCTTATATTCTAGGTCTTGCTTCTCCCGAAGAAGCAGGGATTTTGGAGTGTGTGATGAAAAACAATGCAGAGGTAAAAGCAGCTTTTGAAGAAGCGCAAAAAACTTTGGAAGATTTGGCATCACGCCAGGCCGTAGCACCACCACCAGATTTAAAGTCTAAGATCTGGGATAAGATCCAAAAGGAGCAGACTGACGAAGTAAAACAGCCAATTATTCCTGATATTCCTGTCGTAAGACCTCAGGAAGAAATGAGGACTGAAGGAAAAAGCAACTGGAAAACGTATGCGGTTGCTGCTTCAGTATTATTCCTTGTAAGTGCTGCCGGAAATCTTTTCTGGATGAATAGTCAGGCAAAAACGAAAGAAGAAATTGCAAAAATACAGGCTGATAAAAATTCACAGGAACTTGCTATTCAAAAAATGAATCAGAAAATCAGTATGCTCTCCAATCCTGATATGCAGATGGTGATGCTGAAAGGTGTGGAAAAGCACACGGATTCCAAAGCAATGGTTTTCTGGAATAAAAAAACAAAAGAAGTTTATCTCAATGCCGAAAGTTTACCAAAAGCACCGGAAGGCATGCAGTACCAGTTATGGGCTATTGCAGACGGAAAACCTGTAAGTGCCGGAATGTATACGGAAGAAAAAGACAGCAGAACAGCCCTTGCGAGTATTCCGAAAGCACAGGCATTTGCCATAACCCTGGAAAAACAGGGCGGCAGTGCAGTTCCTACCATGGAAAACATGTATGTAATGGGCGAAATCTAGTTCATATATTTTTATCCTTTAACAGACCTGTTCTCTTTTAATTTTCAGATACAACTGCTGATTAAATGAATAAGCGTGCGGTATTTACGAATAAATTTTTGATAATCAACAATTTAAACCCATTATTATTCAGTTTCTTTATTGTAGCTTTGCAATGCATTTATAAAAACAGGTCTCTGCCTTTTGCTATTCTGTCATAGTTTAAAATCATCATTTTTCTCTTTCAGTTTTGCTTTTCCAGCTACCCGATTAAAATTTATTTTAAAATATTTTTTAGTACTACTTTCCTGATTTTCAGGGTAAAAAAGTAATTATAAAGCTCAAAAACGGTATGGGTTTGTAAAGATCCTGCTTGAGAACAAGAACGATATGATATTGCAAAGCTCAGCAAATATTTTCCCCAGCTGAATTTATTGTCCAGGTTAATGCAAAGTAAAATAACAAATTAAAAATAGAGATTATCTGAATTGATATTCATTATTCTTAATACAGGACAACAATTCAGATCCTAACCGATTTGGCCACTCAGAACCGGATATCCGGTAGAATACAATGAGTTTTAAAAATTTAAATTTAATAAATCCCATAGTCCGGGCTGTTACAGAAGCCGGATATTCCAAACCTACGGAGATACAGTACATGGCTGTCTCACACATTTTAGCAGGAAGGGATATTGTAGGATACGCTCAAACCGGTACAGGAAAAACGGCGGCGTTTGCAATGCCCATACTCCAGATTCTAAAAAGAAATACATCAGATCATAAAGAAATAAGAATTTTAATATTAGCTCCAACACGGGAGCTTGTTTTAGAACTGGAAGCAAGTTTTAAAATCTACAGTAAATATTTACCATTATCGCAGCTTTCCATTTTTGGAGGCGTATTATCGGGAAGCCAGCTGGCAGCCCTGAGAAAGAGAGTGGATATCCTTATCGCAACCCCCGAAAGATTACTGGACCTAGTAAGCCAAAGACATATCGACCTGTCCAAAATAGAAATACTGGTTCTGGATGAGGCTGACAAAATGCTTGATATGGGATTTTCAGAAGATGTAAAAAAAATTTTAAAACTGGTTCCCCTAAAAAGACAAACTCTATTTTTTTCCGCAACCATGTCGTTCAACATACGGAAGTTTGCGGATACCATGTTGAAAAACCCAATAGAAATCATATAGACGGATTGTTTCTCTAAAAAAATTCAGAAAAAATCCTCAATAATTAATACAATAATTTTTAATACTTATTACAATGCAAGAAGGCACCGTAAAATTTTTCAATGAAGCAAAAGGCTTCGGATTTATTTCTCCAGCAGACGGAGGGAAAGATATTTTTGTACACTCTTCAGGATTAGACACAAGATCTATCCGTGAAAACGATAAAGTAGTTTTCGAAGTACAAAAAAGCGACAAAGGTTTAAATGCAGTTAACGTAAAGTTGGCATAATTTGAATATACCGTTTAAACGGGCACTTATTTAAACAGAACAATTTTCTATTTTTGATGATACCCGCTAAACCTCTTACCCCGTTGTAAGAGGTTTTTGTTTATAATAAAATTATGGCATTTTTGCCCGCTGTTCCTCTTTTATCTGCTCTATTCCCTGCCTGTAAGATGTGACTTTAAAATCCGGAAAGCGTTTTCTGAATTTAGAATCATCAAAAATATTATCATAGCCATACCTTGGAAGCAGTTCCTGAAGTTCTTTTGCCTGTTTATTAAAGAAAGCACCTATCTTAAATATAAATTCCGGAATGACAGAGTACTTTAGCTCCCTGCCATAAATCCGGGATGCTAAGGCAATGAATTGTTTATAAGTAAGTTTATCCTGATCTACCGGCAGGTGCCATGTCTGCCCGAATGCATCAGGAGTATTTCCGATCAACGCAGTTGCCCTGCTGGCATCAGGTGTCCAGATCAGGCTTCTCAGTGTGTTATCTTTCAGGGGAACTTTTAATTTTTTCCCATCCCTGATATTATTAAAGATCAAAGTATTGGTGATGCTTTGCGTTTTGCCCGGTCCGTAGAATTCAGGGGCACGGCAAATGACGGCTTCCAGTTGTCCTGTTTTCATTTCTTTCAGGAGCATATCTGCCATTTCCTGTCTCACCCTTCCCTTTCTTCCGACAGGCGAAAAAGCAGTTTGTTCCGTAAGAACCGTACTGTTCTGAGGATACATATAAGTATTGTCAAAAAACACAAGCTTCGTTCCGTTGATCTTACAGGCATCAATTACATTCCTTAAAATTACTGAAAACCGTTTCTCCCATACATCCGAATTCATGGGTAATCCTAAGGTAAAATAAGCTACTTCGCTCCCTTTTACAGCCTCAATCGCCTTCTCCCTGTCCGAAAGGTCTGCTGAAAATACAGTATCCGTAGCATTCACTTTTGCAGCATTCCTGCTGACTATCCTGATATCTGATGTATAGTTCCGTTTAAGTTCTCTTGCCAATTCTTCACCAATCTGTCCGTTGGCGCCTAGTATTGTTTGCATAATGTTTCATATTACTGTTCCGGGAAAATTGTACAGAACAAAATTATCCCAATTTACGAAAGTTATCACATTATCCTTATTCAGATTTAAAATGAAAATTATGTCAAAACATGATATATTCCCTTAAAATATCCTAAAGTTTCACTTCTGTTCCTTAAAAACGGCTATATCCCGCTATATTTGCCTGAAAAAATAATTCGATTAATTATCTTCAATGAACTTATTATATGTTAACTGGGACGTAAGTCCTGAAATTTTCAATATTGCCGGGTTTCCCCTGAAATATTACGGAATGTTGTTTCTTGCCGGTCTGGTTTTATGCTACACGATCTTAAAATCTATTTATAAAAAAGAAAATCTGAGCAGTCAGGCTCATGAAGCTCTTTTCTCTTATGCCTTCATTGGGATTTTAGTGGGTGCAAGATTGGGGCATTGTCTTTTTTATGATTTTGAATATTATTCCCAGCATCCTATTGAAATACTCCTTCCCATTCAGAAAGGGCCAGACGGAGCCTATCATTTTTCAGGGTATGCGGGCCTGGCAAGCCACGGTGGCGGAATCGGGCTCATTATCATGCTTCTGATCTATGCCAGAAAATTCTCTATTAAATTCATGACTGTTCTGGACGTTATCGCTATTGCAACACCTTTGGCAGGAGCATTTATCAGGCTGGGCAATCTGATGAATTCTGAAATCATAGGAACACCTTCTGATGCTCCGTGGGCATTTATATTCAGGCATGTTGACGATATTCCAAGACATCCGGCCCAACTATATGAGGCAATCTCTTATCTGATCATTTTCTTTCTGGTATATTCTATTTATAAGAAAAATATCTTCAAAGCCGGAAAAGGTTTTTATTTCGGGATTACCACTTTGCTGATCTTCATTGTCCGTTTTTTTGTTGAATTTATAAAAGTAGACCAGGTTGATTTTGAACAGGGAATGAGCCTGAACATGGGACAGATCTTAAGTATTCCGTTTTTATTCCTGGGACTGTTCTTTATTATTAAAAGTATCCGGGACAAAAGGGAAATAAAAGTTTCCTGACACTAAAAAATAATATTAAAACCCTCTGAAATTAATAATTTCAGAGGGTTTTTCCTGAATTACACTAAACAAAAACTGGCTTAAGATCATTAAGCCAATCCGTATTCTACAGCCAGAATACTAACATCCACATATATTCTAATTATCGTAATCGGTTATTCTTTTTTCAAATTTTTATGTACTGATGTTTAACAAACCAAAGTTGCTTAAAATTAAATGAAGATAAAAGAAACAGCTATCAAATAAGGCTTTTGGTCTATGAAGGTTTATAATTCAATAGACGGTTTATAGGTCCTGCCAATCGGAAGTTTTTTACCGTTTACCTGTACCATGCCGGCAGAGCGTACTTCGATCTTCGGTTTGGAAATAATATAGGATTTGTGAATCCTCACGAACATTTCGGGATTCAGGCTTTCTTCTATCCTGCTGATCGCCATTTTTACAGTAATTGTTCCGGCTTTGGTGTGAATGTGGATATATTCCCGCAGGCTTTCAATAAAAAAGATGTCATGAAGAACAATTTTAATCTGCTTTTTACCGCTGCTGATAAAAATATGCTCACGGTCCGCAGCTTCCAGCAATGCTTCTTCAGCACACATGAGGTATTTGAATTTTTCAACGGCTTTGGTAAACCTGTCGTAAGGAACAGGTTTCATTAGATAGTCCACAATATCAAGCTCATAGCCTTCCACAGCATATTGATGATAAGCAGTAGTTACAATGACCAGAGGTGGATTTTTTAATTTTTTAAGGAAGTCGAAACCTTTTATAACCGGAAGATGCAGATCCAGAAACATCAGATCAATAGTATGTCTGTTCAGGAGATTTCCGGCATAAACGGCATCGGAACATTTTGCGATAAGCTGAAGTTCTTCATCCCTTGAAACAAAATTTTCCAGGATTTCTGCTGCTATCGGTTCATCTTCTACAATGATACAGCTGTATTTTTTAGATGCGGAAGTTGTCATTAAGGTCAATAATTAGGGTTACAATATACTTTTCGGTTGTACTTTCAACGGTGAGAATATGCTTCGGGTAAAGCAGTTCGAGCTGTCTGCGGATATTTTTTAATCCTATTTTTGTGGAGTTTCCGTGGGGCTTTTCTTCTTTTGAATTTTCAATACGGTAACGAAGAACTCCGTTATTCAGTTTAATATCAATGTAAATAAAACCCTGGCCTAAAGTTTCAGATACTCCGTGTTTAAAAGCATTTTCAACAAACTGAATCAAAATAAGCGGTGAAATTTCCTGAGAAGGATGATCAATATCTTCATTAAACCGTATCACAAGGTTATAATGGCGGATCTTCTGAATCTGGAGAAAATCTTTAATATTTTCTATGTCTTTATCTATGGAAATATACCGCTCAGACGCTTCATAAATGTTGTATCTCATCACTTTGGAAAGCTGCAGGATTACATCTGGTGTTTCATCAGCTTTTTTGAGGGCCATTCCATAAATATTATTCAGCGTATTGAATAAAAAATGAGGATTGATCTGGGCTTTGAGCATGGTAAGCTCCTGATCCAGTTTTTCTGATTTTAACTGTGATATCTGCTCTTTCAGCAAATTTTTCTGCCTCGTAATTTCGACTCCAAAAATAAGACCTGCCATAAAGATAAGATCCATAAAGGAATTGAATGCTACAAGCCCGTTGATAAATCCTGAAGACTGTTTTCCGTCCAGTGTTTCAGCAATATCATAAATATAAGGATAGATTATGTAATGGGTGAAGAATCTGTGCTCAAGAACGGCAGCAATGATAATAACAACGGAGAGAAAATAAGTAAGGATTCTTTTTATATCTGTTCTCTCGTATATATACAGCAGGGCATATGCCAGTGGAATTTTAACCAAAAGATATCCAAGTTCCAGAATAATTGTATTCCGGAGTCTGATTCCCCATTCTACATCAGGAAACTGATACCTTGACCAGTAAAAGTCCAGATAAACTTCCAGAATATAGTACAGTATCCAAAAGAGCAGATGGACATATAACTTTGATTTTCTGCCTGGCTTCAAGGGTAATAGGATTTGCTATGCAAAATACCATCTTTCGGCGGAAAATAAAAATTCAGGCAGCCAAACCCTTATAATGGTCTATGAACAGCACTTTTCCTCCTGTTTAGTAAAGATAAGCTGAAGAAAGCAGCATATTAAAAGAACATTGAATTCGATGCCATTAGTACCCCCTCCTACTACGTACCAGCCATTTTGCCAGTGGATGAAATAAATTCCTAAAATCAGGATGAACATATTGCAGATGGAAACTGCTTTAATATACCGGTCCGACCAGATCAGGAATACGGAAAAAAGATGAATAAGTTTCACAGCCCAGGCCAGGTAAAGCCCGAAAGGCCTGAAACCAATGGTATCAAGATAAAGACGCCCAAAATTATTGACATCCCCACTGAAAACAGATATCACACTATGCATCAGTAAAATAACTGAAAGCGCTGAACGGAGGTAGAAATTCTTTTTCATGAATCTAAATTAAAGATTCACAAAAAAGAAGCGTAATTCTTACATATAAAAGGTTTGAAAGTGTATATAAAAGAACGGAGCCAGAAACGGAAGTTGTTATAAATTCCGGAATTCCTGCATTTATTTCTTTAAAACCCGAAATTAAATTAAAAAAAACAGTCCTACCACATAATAGATATATCCCGTTACATACCAGCCGGATACAGCCGTAAAAGGCTCTGAAATTGGGCATTTTCGTAAAGAAAATCCAAAATAAGTGAGTTTTAGGCATAGCATTTGCTGCTTTATGAACCATATTATACACCACTTCATTTTTATAATATATTATTTTTCATAATCCTCAGTACGCTGGGGATTTTTTTATTATATCCCGAATGATAAATGATTATTCTGCCTTATGTAAGAAAATACATTTTTGATAATCAATGATTTAAAATAGGTTTATCCGGTTTATTTTCGTATATTTGTATATTAATTAATAGGTCACTGGCTTTGCCATCTGTAATAGTATAGTAATTCTTTCTTTTCAGTTTCCGCTTTTTCAGCCGCCTCATTTTTTAAAATCTCTTCTTTTTTACTGATGAATAACCAAACAAACTGGTTTTTATATTTGATCTCATAAAGAAGAGCGGACGGATAACTGCAGTAAAAACACAGGCAGATCAGACAAACAGATATTACAATTTAAAATTAAATACTACAATAATTTATGGCAGACTCTTTTTCTAAAAAAGAAAATCTCAAGAAAAAAATCGAAAAGCAAAAAGAAAAAGCGCTGAGACGCGAAGAACGTAAAACGAACAACAATAAAGGATCGGAAGATGTTTTCATGTATGTGGATGAGTTCGGAAGACTTACCTCTACACCTCCTGAAGATAGGGAAAGACAGGAAGTAAGCCTTGATGAGATTCAGCTTGGTGCAGCTCCGATTATTGAGGAAGATATCCGAAAGTCCGGGATCATTACTTTCCACAGTGAAAAAGGATACGGATTCATTACGGAAGACAATACCAAAGAAAATGTTTTCTTTCACAACAACAGCTGTGCACATCCTGTAAAAAAAGGAAACAAAGTTTCTTTCGAGAAAGAAAAATCTCCAAAAGGATTTTCCGCAGTTAATATTGAACTGATAAAATAACAGATCTGTTTTATAATCACAGATTTTGTAAAACAATAAAAAAAGCCATCCGTAAGGGTGGCTTTTATCTTTGAGATGAATCAGGAACCGGAATTTAAAAAAACATTACCCGATTTCCTGAATTCCCTTACATCTATTTTTCACCGAATATTTTTTCCAGTACCGCAAACCGGTAATTGAAAATATGTTCCAGCTTCTTTTTCACCAGAAGGGAATGGGCTATTTCCCCTAAAAACCCCATTGGAAGCTCATAGTTTATGGTATCTTTCATCAAAACTCCATTTTCGTTGGGAATAAATTCATGGTGATGATGCCAGAGTTTGTAAGGGCCTTTTTTCTGAAAATCTATAAAACTCTTTTGGAAATCCACTTTGAGAATCTCTGTTTGCCATTTCATTTTTATCCCCAATAATGGTGAAACGTAATAATCGATAAGCATTCCTTCGTAAATTTTATCATTTTCCATTGCCGTCAGTACAATAAAGTTCATGTCTTTTGGGGTGATCTCTGAAAGATTATTGGCAGAGGAAAAAAAATTCCATGCGGTTTCTATATTGCAGTGGAGCTGCTGCTCGCGGTAAAGGCGGTGTTTCATATAAATAGTATATCAGAAAGAGTACCAATTCATTGTTTTTCCATACAAAATTGAATTATTAATATAAAGTTGGGATGGAATTGATAAACATACATTCAATTCAGCATTAAAAATTTTATATAATTTAAATATAATGATACATATTTTTCAAAAGAGCATTAATGTATTTTAATCTAACAATTAGTTTATTTCATTTATAATATTCTATTTATTCACAAATAAAAAAAAACATAACCTGTACAATCAAAATATATTCAAATAGATGTTACATTAAAATTCGGATAAAATATTTCCAGCTTGTATTAAATTATTTATCATTGAAAAACAAATAGTTAAGCACATGTAATATCTATGTCATATCTGATTTTTTCTGTAAAAAAAATAAATAAAATAAGTTTGCACCAGAATTTGAGAAGAGAATAATTCACATTTAGCATGATAAAATATATTCATTCTTTTTAAATGATCGCTTCTTAAAATTTTAAAGATTAAAATCTGATATAAAATTTAGATTAAAAAACAAAATGATTGACAAAGATAATAATGAATAACGGATTGAATGCCTGTTGGCATATGAATCAGATTCAGCAGAGTTTTCTCCGGATCATACATTAAAATAAAACACAAACAAAAAAAATAAATACCTTATCCAATGAAAAAAATTATTCTCAACCGAAATATATTTTCCAGATATATTCCAAGCACCGGTAGGTATAAGAACGATCAATCCTAACTTAACTCCCATTTCAGGATTCTCTTCCTATTTAGAAGGATTATTTTATAATTGTTAATTCTTTTCATCTACGTAAAAACAAAATTGATATTTATTCATTTTTCGACATACGATTCTAAAAACACAAATGAAAAAAAGATGAAAAGTAAAGGAGCCGTTTCCCTCGCGGCTCCTTATTTTTTTATATAACAGTTTTTTGAAAATTATTTATAAATCCACATCAAAACCGGTTTCTCAGAATTTTGAATCATTGGATCAATTTCCTTCATGGCATTATTGGAAATGGTAGGACAGCCCCAGCCTTCCGGGGAACCTTTGGGAAAAACTTCATCATCGCTCATCTTATCCCAGGAATGGAAAACGATATATCTTTTTAGAGCATTGCTGTTTGTTTCCTCAAGACCGTGCATGAGATATTTTACGTTAATTCCCCATTCGCTGTAGCCTCTTCCCTGCAGTTTATATTTTCCTAAGGATGAAAGATGGCTTCCGTCTTCATTACTGAATTGCGGATTGTCCCTTGAACCGTCTGAACTCCACGGATTTGAGCCACAGCCATGTCCCACAAGATATTTTTTGCTGACGGACCTGTTTTTAAAATCCCATACAAAAAACCTTTTAATACCGGAATGAAGGCTCATATCAATCAGAATACAAAAATCCGTGCTGAGCTTTTTTGAAGTGCAGAATTTCAGAGCTTCCTCTGCTTTTACCTTAACTTCCTGCAAATCCGCTTCCGGCCTTTTTGCCTGAACCACAGAATTTTCTACAGCATAATGAACTTTTTTAGTCTCATTACTGCATGAAAGCACAAGATAAGCTGAGAGCATTACAGTGAAAAATTTCATTAAAAATTATTTGTAATGTCTGAAAATCCCAACATCAGAGGGGGTCCACCATGCGGCTTTTTGTCCTGCAGCTTTCAGTGCATCGTTTGCCCAGGTGTTGCAGGTATTCAGGAAGCTGTACTTTCCTTTAGCATCATAAAATGCATCGTTTACATCATAAACAGCGTTGGTAGGAATGAGAATAAAGTTTCCGTTCTGATCCCTGTCGAATTTATCTTCTACAAATTTCACTAAATCTTTATACTGATCCCTGCTGATCATAATCATCTTACAGTCTTCAGCTTCTTTCATGGTCTTGTAATAAGAACAGTGCATTGCTGAATCACTTAACCAGAATGCGGCTTTAAAGGCAGTAGAGAACTTCAGATCTGCCCAGGTTGGAGTATCCAGGTAAAAACCCTTGTCGCCCCATCCTATTCCTATATAGTTATAATCTGTACTTTTTGATTTTGTATTGGAAAACGGAATTTTTGTGCTCCAATCCTGAAGGTCGTTTTTTACAGGCATGACAATATCTGTATGCACGCCGTTGGTGTAAATATAAATCGGGATGTCTTTCGGTTGTGTAGTATGATCCGCAGAAACTTCTATAAGCGGCAACAAAAGCGCCATAATAACATATAAGGCAACAATTCCCAGGATAATTCCTATGGTTTTCAGGACATATAATAATGCAATTTTCACAGTCATGTTTTAATAAAATTTAATCTTCAATTTTCTGTAAAAGTATTTGTTTTAATCGAAAAAATGATTAAATTTAGTTACGAAATATTCACAAATATGCGTAAAAATACAAAATCCCAAAAAAGATTTAAAATAAGAGTAAAAACAGCTCCAAAAAGAGTACAAAAAAAACGTTGATTTTCTGTGGGACATTGGTCTCCTGAAAGTCAATTTTTCTTTTAGGAAAAGTTTTCAGAAAATTATTATTGAATTAAATCTTATCCTCCTTAAGGCTTGCTACTTAAAGGATGGCTGATTATCCTCCCAAGTTTTGGAACCCTACAATTCCAGAAAAGGATTTGTCACCAAAAATTTATCCTAAAGTTTATCCGAAGAACGTTCCAGAAATTCGATGTTTCGTTTCAAACCTGCAAATTTTGTTCTTTTTACAGGAGATTTCCTGAAGATCTCGGAGAATATTTCCTGGGTAATTTCCTTCCATTCTTCTTTTTTAAAGTTTTTCAATGATTCGTTCGGAATAAACCTGTTCTGAAGATTGGGTGAAGAAAACCTGTTCCAGGGACACACATCCTGGCAGATATCACATCCGAACATCCAGTCTTCCATCCTGTCCTGAAAGTAGTCCGGGATTTCGTTTTTGAGTTCTATGGTTGCATAAGAGATGCAACGGCTCCCGTCAATAATCTTCTCTGAAACAATGGCATCTGTAGGACAGGCATCAATACACTTTCTGCACGTCCCGCAATGATCTGTAGTGGCATGGTCGGGAACTAATTCAAGATCACAGATAATTTCTGCCAGGAAATAGAAGGAACCGTTCTGTTTGGTAATAAGATTGGCATTTTTTCCTACCCAGCCAATTCCTGATTTTTTTGCCCAGCTCCTTTCCAAAACAGGCGCAGAATCTACAAAAACCCGGAACCCAAACTCTCCTATTTCCTGTTGAAGCTCAGAAACCATTTCGCGGAGAATTTCTTTTACCACTTCATGATAATCTTCTGCATAGGCATATTTTGAGATCTTATAATTGTCCAGTGTGGATATCTTTTCTTTTGGAAAGTAATTATAGGATAATGAAATAACAGATTTTGATCCTTCTACCAATAATCTGGGATCCAGTCTTTTATCAAAATGGTTTTCCATGTATTTCATTTTGCCATGGAAATTATTTTTAAGCCATTTTTCAAGATTTGGAGCATCTTCTTCTAAAAATCCTGCTTTAGAGATACCACAGCTCTGAAATCCAAAATGTTCTGCTTTGGACTTTATGAGCTGGGAATATTTTTCGGCACCGGTATTCAGGATTTCCATTCTGCAAAATTAAGATTAATTTACCAATCTTCTGTTTTTGGATAAAAGATGGACAGATCGTAATTTTTAAGCATTTTTGTGAAAATTTAAGTTTTAACAGGGTATTTTTTAAGGAAAAAATTACGTATTTTCGTTATTATTTTTTAATCTAAATAAATTAAACAGTTATGTCTTTAATAGAAGTTATAAAGTCTGGAAATTATGAATTAATTGATGTTCGTGAGCCAATGGAGCTTGAAATGGACGGAAATATTGAAGGTGCGCAAAATATTCCTTTAGGAGAAGTGGAGGACAGAAAAGAAGAGATTTTATCTGTTGAAAAGCCGGTTATCTTATTCTGCAGAAGCGGAAACAGAAGCGGAAAAGCATTGGAATATCTTAACGGACAAGGCTTGAAAGAAGGCTATAACGGCGGAGGCTGGGCTGAACTGAAAGCAGTACTGGAAGCAAATCAAGGGACTTTTTAAAAGTTCCTTTTTTACTTACCCCATCATGAGTTTAAAGGAAAAGTTTACGGATCTCTGTCTTCATTTTACAAAGGACCAGATTCTTATTGAAAGCCTGTGGCAGGAAATTGAAACAAAATATTCCGGGAAAGGCAGATATTATCATGATCTTTTGCACCTGGAAAATATGTTCACAGAACTGGAAAATGTGAAAATACATATTGAGGATTATCATAGTATTTCATTCGCTGTTTTTTATCATGATGTTATTTATGATGCTACCTCAAAATCCAATGAAGAGAAAAGTGCATTATATGCTGCGGAGCGACTTAAAAAAATAAATGTGAGTCAGGATATGATTTCAAAAACAGAAAGCAGGATCCTGGCAACAAAATCCCACCAGAAATCAGATGACGAAGACACGAACTATCTGCTGGATGCGGACCTTTCTGTTCTGGGGAAAGATTCTGCAGTTTATTTTGATTATACACGGAAAATCAGGAAGGAATATTCCATATATCCTGATATTCTTTACAAGCCTGGAAGAAAAAAAGTACTGAAACATTTCCTGGAACTTGAACCTATTTTTAAAACTCAACCTTTCCAGGAATTATATGAAAAACAGGCAAAGGAGAATTTAACTGCCGAACTTAAGCTTCTGTAACTCATTAATACAGAAAGGAGATGCAGCCAAGCTACATCTCCACATGGAATCATTCCATTCATTCAAACACAACTTATTCATTACTAAAAACATAAGGGGAACTTCAGAGATCTCTTATGGGTGGGGAATGTTTTCATCAAATCTGTTTTTAGAATCTTCTGCATCCCTGTTTGATGTTTCAAAAATAGATAATAAAATATCACATTACAGTGATTTTGAATGTAATTTTCATGCAATTTTTATGGAAAAATATGAGCAAACAATATCTGCAGTCCATGAAAAAAACCTAATCAAAAAAGGTTCATAATTTTAAAATAATTACTTTAAAATTTACCAAAAAATAAACAATTTATTTTCATATTTTCATCAAAACTTGTACATGATGCAATATAAAAACTACATTAATCTGATGACAGGCATCTGAAACTGAAGCTTATCAAAATAAAAACATGTACACTTTATATGCTAAAAAAATAAGCTGTACAATTTGTATAGAATTTCCAGCTATTATTCTTCATTACTCCAACTAAAAAAGCACCCTGCTAAACCAAGATGCTAGTACTATTTTGAACTATATATTTTTCCAATAAACTCCGATACTTTACCGAGAACAAGTTCCGGGAACTCTTTATGCGGTGTGTGCCCTGCTTCCTGAATGATAAATTTTTCTGCCGCGCCGCTTACCTGAGAAACTGTTTTTTCAACCTGATCCAGAGTACCATATTCATCAGCATCTCCCTGAATAAAAAATAAAGGGCATTGAATATCTTTTAAAAGGTATTCAATATTCCAGCTTCTGTAATCTTCACGGGTCCAGGTTTCCGTCCAGGCTCTGAAAAGTACTTCCACCTTATCACCATGATATTTTGCCAGCCGTTCGGGAAGGCTGGTTGTTTTGTAGGCATCCCAGGCATCGTAAACGCCCTTTAAAGTAACATCTTCTACAAAAATATGTCCTGCTTCGCAGATTACGGCTTTTATCTTTTCAGGATATTTGGCAGCGGTGATGAGGACAATGGTTCCGCCATCACTGTGCCCGAACAGAATAACGTTATCTATATTCAGTTCGGTCAACAGATCATTCAGCAGATCGGCTTCCAGTTCCATATAATTCACCGGTCTTTCGTGGGTAAGCATCGGCCCGGATTTTCCATATCCCAATCTGTCATACAGCAGAACATTACATTCCGTCATTTCTGACAATTTTAACGGGAAATCTCTCCAAAGCTGTGCACAGCCCAGGGAATCGTGGAGGAAAATGATAACAGGCTTTCCTTCAAATGTATTGTTGTATGTTATATAAAGTTTCTGATTTCTTACTTCAATTATTCTCTCTTCCATGTAATTCAGATTTCTATAAGCCCGGTTCTTTTGCTTCTTTAAATTCTTTCAATAAATTACTGAAAACGGTTTCTACCGGTAATATATCGTTGATCAAAGCAGAAACCTGACCTATTTCCAGCTCACCGTCTTCCATATCTCCTTCAAACATTCCGCGTTTGGCTCTTGCCCTTCCCAATGAGGCTACCAAAGCTTCTTTATTTCTTCCTGACAGGTAAATGTCTTCCAGTTCATTGAAAAACCTGTTTTTGACCATTCTTACAGGCGCCAGTTCTTTTAAGGTAAGATGGGTATCTCCTTCATTCAGCTCTGTAATTTTCTTTTTCCAGTTTTCGTGGGCACTTGCTTCAACGGTAGCAGCGAAACGGGAACCAATCTGTACGCCGTCTGCACCTAAAATCATCGCGGCTTTCATCTGTGAGCCTAATGCAATTCCTCCTGCAGCAATCAATGGTTTGGAAATATGCTTTTTCACATTCGGGATCAGGCAGAAGGTAGTGGTTTCATCTCTTCCGTTGTGCCCCCCAGCTTCAAAACCTTCAGCTACAACAGCATCTACTCCGGCCTCTTCACATTTTACCGCAAATTTGGTAGAAGATACTACGTGGGCTACTTTTATTCCTTCTTTCTGAAGGGTTTCCGTATAGGTTTTAGGATTTCCGGCAGACGTAAAAACGATCTTTACCCCTTCTTCCAGTATAATCTGGATAATTTCTTCAAGGTTAGGATATAACATCGGTACATTAACGCCAAAAGGCTTATCTGTAGCCTGCTTGCATTTCTGAATATTTTCTCTTAAGATGTCAGGATACATGCTTCCTGCCCCGATCAGTCCCAATCCGCCACAGTTAGAAACCGCCGAAGCCAGCCTCCATCCTGAATGCCAGATCATTCCGGCCTGAATAATAGGATACTGTATGTTGAAAAGCTCTGTAATTCTATTTTGATCTGTCTTCATGTCATGAAGTTTTTTTGCCGAATTGAAATCTATAAAATTGCTCATGCGTAAAAATACTAAAAACAGCTGTTTTTAATGAATAAAAAATGTGTAAAATCGTTTTAAATAAAGGATTACTAAATTTTAAATATATCCAGAGTATCATCAATAACAGGACTTATTTTTAAAAAATTCCGGGCCAGATCAATAATATCATTTTGAATGGTTTCGATATTCAAATGGATCCAGCCTTCCATTAAAGTTAACGGGCCGAAATTTACATCTACGTTTTTCCATTCTTTCTGATATTCAATAAATTTATTTCTGAATATTCCGGCGAAATTTCTGCTTGAAATTTTATAGCCTTTCAGCTCACGAAGTTTTAAAGCATGAATATTATAATATAGTTTTCCTTCTTTAATGCTTTTATCATTTACCCAAACCGAAAAAAATATTCTGCTTTTTGAGTTTAATTGAGATTTAAAATCATTTGACCACTCAGGTTTATAAATTTTCAATGCAACGGATTGCAAAACTTCTTCAACGGATAATTTCAGACCAAGATCTTCAAACTGCCTGAAGAAAATATCTTCTGCCGCTTCTTCAAAGTTTTTCCTGTAAAAATGATAATCCATTCTTTATCGTTTCTATCAAAAATAAGAAGTTTTCTTAAATTTCAGCACAAAAAAACCTTCAGAAATTCTGAAGGTTTTGTATTTATTTTTTGATTGATTCTTTTTTCCAGTTGGCTTTGAAATTACAGCTGTCGTAACGTCCGTCAATGGATATGAATGTTGTTGGCAGTTTAGAGTTGACAAATTTCTCAATCATTTCATTCCGCTTTTTATTGAGAGCCATCTGCTTGATCCTGTTATAATCTGTTTCCAGTGTGATCTGGTGTGCAGGAATAACATCTTCCATTTTAATGATCTTTATAACTTTTCTCTTATTATCATCGTCTTCAAAGGGAGAAGTAATATCTCCTTTGTTCAGACCTGCTAATTCGTAAGTGATAGATCCCGGAATACTTTCTCTTTCAATTTTATCAGAACCGTCTGCACCGGAAATGATTCCCGCGTTGAATTTTGTTTTTTTATCATCTGAAAATTTAAAAGCCGCATCTTTAAATGTAATCTTTCCGGCAATAATAAGACCTTTGATACTGTCTAGTTTTGCTTTTGCGGTTTTGATTTCATCATCGGTAGGGGTAGCTTTTAACAGAATGTGTCTTGCATCGTACACTTTCCCTGATTTCTTGATCAGCTGTATAATGTGATATCCGAATTCAGATTCAACAGGATCTGAAATTTCATTTTCCTGAAGGTTGAGTGCAGCTGCTTCAAATGGCTTTACCATCTGCCCTTTGAAAATGTTTTTATAAAGTCCTCCGTTCGCAGCAGATCCTTCATCTTCTGAATAGATCCTGGCCTGGCTTTCAAAAGTTTCTCCAGCAGCAATGTCTGCCTTTATTTTTTTCAGTCTTTTGATAAGGTCTTCCTTATGGGCATCTGTAAGTTTAGGATAGATCATAATCTGTGCTAAAGAGATCTCATCTTTTACTTCCGGAAGCTGCATTTTATACAGGTTGTAGAAGTCGGTAACCTCATTAGGGGTTACGTCTGCTTTTTCAGTAATACGCTGGTATTTTGCCTGTCCGTAGTATTGGTCTACATCTATCTTTTCGATAGCATTTTTCATTTCATACCCGTTTCTGAACTTATAGGCAGCAAGCATTGTTTTTTCGTCCGGAAACTGGGAAAGCAGCTGACGGTACTTTGCATTGGCCTGCTCTTTAATAGCTGCAGAACGGTTTTCAATTAATGTATCTTTTTTGGCTTCGTAAACAAGAAGTTTGTTACTGATCAGGTTTTCAAGGAAGTCACATTTATCAGTTTCGGAGGCTCCCTGTTGTTTGGCATAGTTCATCTGCTCATTTACATCTGATTCCAAAACAATTTCATCCCCGATAACAGCAGCAATACCATCCACTAATTCTCCCGGTTTTAGCTGAGCATTCATGTTTGAAGAGAATATCATCATGAAAATCCCAAGAAGAAAAGTGATTTTTAGTTTATTTGTCATTTTACTATTTTAAACAAGTTGCAAATTTAGAATTCTTAACGAATCAGTCTAAATTTTTTATTATAAATATTTCTTAAAAAGACTTATTTATTGCAGTTCAACATCGAATGTTGTTAATTCTTTGAATTGTCTCAATCTGTTGAACATATCGGATTCGTTTACTTCTTCAATTCTTTCTGTTCCGAATTTTTCAACAGTGAAAGAAGCCATTGCAGAACCTACAATTAAAGCGGATTTCATTGTTTCGAAATCAACTTTACCTTTTTTAGCAAGGTAAGCTGCAAAACCTCCTGCAAAAGTATCCCCTGCTCCGGTTGGATCGAAAACCTCTTCCAGCGGAAGTGCAGGAATAGCAAATACTTTATTGTCGTGGAAAAGTAAAGCTCCGTGCTCTCCTTTCTTAATAATTACATACTTAGGACCCATTGTATGGATCTTTTTAGCTGCTTTTACCAAAGAGTATTCTCCTGAAAGCTGTCTTGCTTCTTCGTCATTAATGGTAATCACATCAGTTTTAGCAATCATATCCATAAGAATATCCCATGCTGAATCCATCCAGAAGTTCATGGTATCAAGAATTACCAGCTTAGGACGGTTATTCATTTTTTCCAGTACGGACAACTGAACGCCCGGGTGTAGGTTACCAAGCAAAAGGATTTCCGCATCCTGCATGGAATCTGGAATTTTCGGATCAAAATTCTCTAAAACGTTCACTTCTGTAGCCAAAGTATCTCTGGTATTCAGATCATTGTGGTACTTTCCGGACCAGAAGAATGTTTTTCCTTCTTTTACGATCTCAATTCCTTCAATATTTATTGCTCTGTTTGTGAACATATCAAGGTGCTCCTGCGGGAAATCTCCTCCAACAACGGAAACAATACCAGATTTAACGCCTAAAACAGAAGAAGTGATACCGATATAAGTGGCTGCTCCTCCTAAAATCTTATCAGTTTTACCAAATGGCGTTTCGATTGCATCAAATGCAACGCTTCCTACAACTAAAAGTTTCATATATTTTTCAATGTATTTTAAAGTCAATTATTTTTTCCATTCAAAAGTGTCCAGCAGGTGTTTCATATCATTTTTGATATAGTTTACTGCCGGGGCCAGAGAATCCGGTTTTGGCCTTGTATTAAAGTATAAATAAGCAGTCACAAAATGTTTTGTGCTGTCTGTAATGTAAAATTGAAGATTGGAAGCGCTCTGCCCCTTCAGCTCATAGAAGTTCCCGTATACTTTCTTGTCCGGGTATTCAAATGATTTGGTATCTATAGAACTCGCTTTAATGGTATGTTCGTAGACCATTTTTTCGGCTTCTTTGATATGATCTGCAAAATCATTCTGTATCGGATAGTAGGTCACAAAGAGCTTTGCTTTCATTTTCGGATAATTTATGTAATACCAGCAAGGCTTTTTAGCATCAGAAATGGATGCAAAATCTGAATATTCAAAGGTATAGGCACAGTTATTCTCAAACTTCTGATATTTCGGTTGCGGATACTCCAGGCGGAGTTCCCCGTAAGGTTTCGGAACATGGTCTTTTCCGCACGAAATTAAAAGCAGTGATACAAAAATAAAAATGACGTTTTTTATCATTTTGCAAAAGTACAAATTAGATTTCAGATTTTGGGAGACAAATTTCAGTCTTTCAGTGAGTTTTGGATATAGTTTTCCAAAGGCTTGGGAAAAGATTTATCATGAGAAGCCTCAAAGTCTGTAATGATGTATTGGTTTTTAACTGTAAAAGTGTTCCAAATAGCTTCTGAATCAACTTCAACCCTGAAAATTTCTATGGTAAGATTCTTATGGGTAAGCTTATGGGTAAAGGTTTTAACATTTGTGATAAACGGTTCAAGTTCCCTGGAAATAGTGGTAGGGAATTCAAACAATTTCTTCCAGATGAAATCATCTTTCCTCTGTCTGATTAAAAACTGTCCGTTTCTGCACACAAAATAATACTTCAACGACAGGTCTTCTGTCTTCACTTTTTTTGTTTTTACAGGATATTCTGATGTTTTTCCCCGTGAGAATGCGAGGCAGTCATCATTTACAGGACATTCGCCGCAGAGAGGATTTTTAGGTTTGCAGATTTCTGAACCAAGATCCATCATAGCCTGGTTAAAATCACCTACATTTTCCGGCATGACCAACATTGCAAGCTGGGAGAAATAAGAAAAGGCTTTTGAATTTGAAATATCAAAATCGTCAGCAAAAATACGGCTTAAAACTCTGTAAAAATTCCCGTCAACAGCCGGCATTTTGCCTCCGAAACAGATGCTTGAAACTGCTGCTGCCGTATATTTCCCCACTCCTTTTAATTTTAGAATCTCTTCATACTCAACAGGAAAAACGCCATGATAATCATTCATAATCTGTTGTGAAGCCTTATGGATGTTAATGGCTCTTGAATAGTATCCCAGCCCTTTCCAGTAAAGCAAAACTTCATTTTCTTCAGCCTCAGCCAAAGTCTTCACATCGGGAAACCTTTTAATGAAATTATTATAGTGATTAAGCCCCTGATTAATCCTTGTCTGCTGAAAAACAATTTCGCAGATCCAGATTTTGTAGGGATCTTTTGTCTGTCTGAAATGCAGATCTCTTGCATTTTTTCCGTACCAGCTCAGGAGTTTGTTTCCTATATGGAGAAAATCTGAGCTTCTATTATCTTTTTTCAAAAAAATTATCTGTTTAAAATGGTTGCGGGAGTTTCAACGAATGGTTTTCAAATGCTTCGACTCCGCTCAGCATGACAAGCCTAATACTAACAGTTTTACAACGGTATGATTAAAGATTGTCATGCTGAGCGGAGTCGAAGCATATTTTTCTTTACAACCTATTCTTAAAAAAGTTGATAGACTCCGGACTCACAATATGCAAAGATAAAATTATTTATCCTTTTTAACAGAATACACCGGAGCTGCCTTCAGCCATTGATATTTGAGATTTCTTTCTGCCGCAATGAACCGGAAACCTTCAAGCTTTTTGAGGTAAAGGTAAACTGAATCATTTTTAAGCTTAAGCCTCTGATCGGAAAGGAACATGAAAGGATAATCTGCCACTGAATCTCTTATCGTTTTCAGAACTTTTCCGGATCTTACTTTATAGAGAAAGAAGTTTTTGCCTCTTCCTTTTGAACTGTCGGCCAGCTTTACCTCTGAACTTGCAATAACCAGCTCGCTGCCATCAAAACACTCTTCTTCATTCATGATATAGGCTGTTCCCTGCTGCCTTTCGTCTTTAAAAAGATCTACAGCATAGTGATCCGGTGCCTGGTATTTTTTTTCACATGCTGATAAGATAATGAGCAGGAATAAGGGCAGAATAAAGCTTAATCTTTTATTGATCACATTAATTTTCATATGATTTGGAAGTAAAAAACCGATGTAAAAATGCATCGGTTTTTTTATTTAAATTTGGTTTCTTATTATTCCTGAGTATATTGTGCATCCCATTCGTTACCGTCATCTCCTTTGTGCCCGTCTAATTTAATAACGAAGCTTTTTGTAGGGAAATAAGGGGTCATACGGATATCAAGCCATACTCTGTCTTTATTTACTCTGTCCTGCTCGAAACGAACGATCTTGAATTTTTCAATCAGTTTATCCGGTCCTTTGATATTGTCAAGGAAGGTTACAATCTGTCTTCTCAAATCGTCTTCATTTTTGGCATTCCAGTTTTCGAAGGCTCTTCTGTTCAGGAAGTCCAGTAAAACTTTGGTTACATAGTCGAATACACGTACTACGGAATAAGTCTGAAGACCGATGTTATCTCCTGTAAACAATGTTTTCGCAGAGAATGCCATGATCTTACCGTATTCGTTAACCATCGGAACAAGACCCATTTTTTCCAACTGGGAAATTTCGCTTTTCTTCAGTTCGAATTTTACTGCGTCCACTTCGTTGATGTTCCCGTGCTTTTTACCTGCTGCTACCTGGGACATTAAAGTTTTGTGGATTTTTCCTGCCAGTGAAGTGGAAGGCGGAAGTTCTACGTTTTCCTCTTCTCCTACTTCTTCAGCTTTTCCTCTGCCTACAAGCCAGTTACATGTCATAATAACATTACTTCTATGCAGCTCTCCTCCGGTAAGGTTTGCGGAATGGAATAAATCTACAACGTCATCCGGCTTATCAAGGTTAGCGAAGTCGGTAACCATCATTACTTTGTTCTCGTTACAGATCTTAGCCCATTTTTCAATGACTTTGTTTGAGCCTAAATATCCGGGTATTGCCAGGATGGAATAGTTATCTCTAAGATCTAAACGGTCATAATAATTTTTGAATTCCTCGGAAATAGCATCGATGAATAATGGGTTATCCAGATCCGAAACCTGTTCAAGGCTTGCATTAACGATGCTTACGTTATCCACTTTGTCCAGTTCCGTATTTTTATAGAATTGGGCTACAGTTCTGTAGTTGGTTTCCAGTAAACGTACTGAGTCAAGTGTATTTTTTAGATTGGTTTTTAAATTCTGATCGGCAGCCTGTGCTTTGGTTTTGCATGTATCTGCCATTTTATCTGCAGATTCGTTTCCTTCCAAAAGACTTACCCAAAGGTTTATTTTTTGAAGGAGTTCTTTTCTTTCGTCAGATTTATTATTATCAGTCAGGAAAATTTCTTTCCTTGCTTTTCTTGTTGGGTTCATATTGGCGATACCGTCTACAACGGATTCAACAAAGCCAAAACCTCCCATTTTATTAAGCTCTGCAAGCGGGTTACCTTTCGGCTGCCCTGAGTGTTGCTGCTGACCCTGCTGTTGGCTTTCTTGTGCCTGTAATTTGCTATCCATGATTTGATTTAGTGTAAATAATTATTTTTCAAGTTCTTGTGCCACATCTTTCAATACTTCGATGAATGCAGCCCTTGTCTGTTCATTCTCAAGCATATTACGCAGAATTTTATTGGTTTTCAGCTGGCGTACAATTTTGTTATATTGCTCCTGCTCCATGCTGAGCTGCTGTAAATAATCTGATTTCTGAGTGAGATTCTTTGGTGTAAAGTCTGCAAGATTCTGAAAACGGAATTCTTCCTCTACTACACCACCGTCTTCTGTTTCGTGCTGTACAGCTACAGAAGGCTGAAAATGCCTGAAGACATCATCTACTGTTTTTAAACCTGTTACAATTTCAGGGGTATAAGATTCCTCTGTTGTAAGCTGGCTCACTATCAGCGATTTATTTTCCTGTATTTCCTGAATCGCTTCATTAGCGTCCACTTTTACCTCGTTGCCGCCAACACCATAATTAAACATTGCCATATTATTATTATTTTGAGATTTTTGATTTTGGTTTGGATCTGTTTTTGAGTAATTTACCGATGATTCGAATAAATTACCAATCCAATGTTTAAATTTAAAAAAAAACTGTAACATACAAAATTTTGTAAAGATTTTTCTTGAAATATTTAATTTAACCTTTAATATATGTAACGTAAAATCATGACTTTACGATATCACTAAACTATGAAAAAATAAATAAAAAACGCATCATTTCTGATGCGTTTTTCTTTTCTAACAATTTTTGGCTGTTCTACCAAATTTTTATTCTGTCCTGAGGGGCTTTATACATTTTGTCTCCAGGTTTTATATCAAATGCTTTATTAAATGCATCCTGATTCACCAGTGGACCGAATGCCCTGAACACTCCCGGAGAGTGAGGATCTGTCTTCACCTGGTTAATCATATACTGGTCTGTAGATTTTGTTCTCCATACTGTTGCCCAGCTCATAAAGAATCTCTGATCCTGGGTAAATCCGCTAATTTTTCCAGGGTTTCCTTTATCTTTGAGGTACATCTGAAGGGCATCATAAGCTACTGCTACCCCACCAAGATCACCGATGTTTTCACCGCTTGTAAATTTACCGTTTACAAAGCTTCCTTTTACCGGCTCGTAAGCGCTGTACTGGGCAGCCAGCTGTCCTACTTTTGCGTCAAAGTTTTTACGGTCTTCATCTGTCCACCAATTGTTCAGGTTTCCGTCTCCGTCAAAACGTGAACCGCTGTCATCAAAGCCGTGAGAAATTTCGTGACCGATAACTGCCCCGATACCTCCGAAGTTTACGGCTGCATCAGCTTTAGGGTTGTAGAAAGGAGGCTGAAGAATGGCTGCAGGGAAAACGATTTCGTTGTTTGATCCGCTGTAGTAAGCGTTTACAGTTTGCGGAGACATTCCCCATTCTGTTTTGTCCACCGGTTTTCCTACTTTATCAAGACTTCTCTGGTACTGCCATGCTGATACGTTCTGAAGGTTGGAATATAATGTTGCTCCTTCTTTCGGAGATTCTACTTTTAACTGGGAATAGTCTTTCCATTTGTCCGGATAGGCAATCTTTACGGTGAATTTAGACAGTTTTTCCTGAGCCTTTACTTTTGTGGCAGGAGACATCCAGTCGATATCATTAATATGCTGCTTGAATGATCTCAAAAGGTAATCGATATAGGTTTCCATCTGGGCTTTTGCCTCAGGAGTGAAGTATTTTTCAACGTATAGTTTCCCGAAAGCTTCACCAAGAACACCATTTACCAGGGTAAGACCTCTTTTGTCCATCGGGCGCTGTTCTTTCTGGCCCTGAAGGTATTTTGAATAGAAATCAAACCTGATCTGTTCAAGTTTATCATCCAGGTTGCTGGCGTTGCCGTTAATTAAATGATATTTCAGGTAATCTTTTAACAAAGGAAGGTTCTTTTCTGTGATGAACTGATCCATATTCTGGTAATATTTCAATTCGCCAACAATTACTTTATCTGTATTTACACCTGCATCCTTGAGATATTTTGCGAGGTTAATATTTTTAACCAGTCCTGAAAGTTCAGATACATTTTTAGGGTTGTATTTTAAATTGGCATCTCTGTTCTGTTCCAGAGTCAATAAGTAATTGGCAAGCTGTTTTTCAAAGTTTACCACATTCTGAGCAGCCTGTACCGAATTTTTATTTCCCAGTATATCAAACAGTTTTCCTACATAAGTCTGATATTCTGCAAGGGTTTTGGTATTGGCCTCATTTACTTTCTGATAATAGTCTCTTCCCAATCCGAGATCCGGACCTCCAAGGTATACGGCATTCATGTTGGAATTCTTCATATCTGCTCCTACTCTCCATCCATAAAATGAATTATCGCCTAATTTTGTAGCTTCGAGAAGGTATTTCTGAAGGTCATTCAGGTTTTTAATGGCATCAATTTTTGCCAGGTCTCCTTTAATCGGAGCTAATCCTTCTGCGTTTCTTTTGTTTACATCCATGAAAGATGCGTACAGATTCTGGATTTTCTGTCCTTCAGATCCTGCAGAATACGTTTCTGATAAAATTTTGTTCAGGATATCCAGAGAAGCATCATCTACATTTTCTCTCAAAGCATTGAAAGAACCCCAGCTCGCTTTGTCTGAAGGAATCTGGGTAGTTTTCACCCAATTTCCGTTCACATAGCTAAAAAAATCATCCTGCGGACGAACACTTTTATCCATATATGATAAATTGATCCCCTCTTCTTTTACTTCTTCTTTTACAGGTTCTGCAACAGCTGCCGTAGTTTCAGTTTTGGTTTCTGTACCTGCCGTTTTGGCCGTTCCGCATGAGTTTAAAAATACAATGCCGGAAAGGGCAAGTATTCCAATATTTAGCTTTTTCATTAAAGATAATTTTTGATTGTATACAAACTTACCAAATATACGAACTTTAATGATAGGTGATTAACGATAATTGATAAATAACTACGGGTTGGAGAGTTTTAGGGTTAGAGTGTAATAGAGCTTGGGAGTGCAGAGAACAGTTATTCAAACTAAAATTAATTATTTAAATATTTAAATCCCTATAGCCTATGATCAACCATTTGCAACCTGCCATAGTAAAACAAAAAACCGCTCATTGCTGAACGGTTTTGTTATTTCTTGGTAATGATTACCAGATTTTGATTCTGTCTTCCGGAGTTTTGTACAGTTTATCTCCTTTTTTCACATCAAATGCTTTGTAGAAGGCATCAACGTTGATGAGCGGACCGAAGCTTCTGAAATATCCCGGAGAGTGCGGGTCTGTTTTCACCTGGTTGACCATATATTTTTCACTGGATAAAGTTCTCCAAACGGTTGCCCAGCTTAGGAAGAATCTCTGATCCTGTGTGAATCCGCTGATCTGTCCCGGGTTTCCTTTATCTTTCAAATACATCTGAAGGGCATCGTAAGCAATGTTTACTCCGCCTAAGTCAGCGATATTTTCACCGTTTGTGAAAGTACCATTTACGAAAGTTCCTTTTACAGGCTCATATTTATCATACTGAGCGGCAAGCGCTTTTGTAGCTTTTTCGAAGTTGGCTTTATCTTCCGGTGTCCACCAGTCTACAAGGTTTCCGTCTGCATCAAACTGGGCACCTGAATCATCAAATCCGTGGCTCATTTCGTGACCGATAACAGCACCGATTCCTCCGAAATTCACAGCAGCATCTGCTTTAGGATTGAAGAAAGGCGGCTGAAGGATAGCGGCAGGGAATACGATCTCGTTGTTTACCGGGTTGTAGTAAGCATTAACCGTTTGCGGTGTCATACCCCATTCTGTTTTATCAACAGCTTTCCCGATTTTCGCTAAATCTTTGTTGTACTGCCATCCAGAGATATTCTGAAGGTTTGAGTATAATGTTCCTCCTTTGGATTCAGGAACGATATCTAATTTTGAATAATCTTTCCATTTGTCCGGATAAGCAACTTTTACAGTGAATTTGTTCAATTTCTGCATTGCTTTTTCCTTTGTTGTAGAAGACATCCATGCTAAGTTATTGATGTGAACGGCAAAGCTTTTCTTTAAATAGTCGATCAGTTCCACCATCTGGGCTTTTGCCTCTGCCGGGAAGTATTTTTCAACATATAATTTTCCGAAAGCTTCACCAAGAGTTCCATTGATAAGCTCGAAACCTCTTTTGTTTAAAGCTCTCTGCTCCTGCTGGCCTCTTAAATATTTGCCATAGAAAGCAAATCTCATATCTCCCAGCTTTTCGCTTAGGTAAGCTGCACTTCCGTGAATCATGTGGAATTTCAGATAATCTTTGATTACGGGAAGGTTCTGAGCATTGATCAGTTTATCGAAATCTTTGTAATACCCTATTTCTCCGATAATTACCTTATCTGTATTTACTCCTGCCTGTTTAAGATAAGCAGGAATATCAACGCCTTTTACCAATGTTGAAAGCTCAGCCATTGTTCTTGGGTTATACTGTAATGTATTATCACGGCTCTGCTCGTTGGTAAGATAAGTCTTTGCAATGCTTTTCTCGAAATCAACAATTCCTTTTGCAGCTGCATCAGCATTTTTGTAACCTAACTCTTTAAGCATGGAAGCTACATATTTCTGGTATTCAGCAATAGCTTCCGTATTTTTTTCGTTTACTTTCTGATAGTAATCTCTTCCTAATCCTAAAGAAGCATCTCCTAAGTAAACTGCATTCATTTTAGAATCTTTAAGGTCTGCATCAACACCCCAACCGTATAAAGTATTTTCGCCGTCTTTAGTTACAGAGATCAGATAATTCTGAAGATCAGACATATTTTTGATGGCATCAATTTTATTCAGATTCCCCTGAATAGGCTTAACCCCGTCTGCATTTCTTTTCTGCATGTTCATATAAGTAGCATACAGGTCCTGGATCTTTTTACCTTCGCTTCCGTCAGCAAATTTATCTTTCAGAAGAGAGTTCAGAATGGTCATGGAGTTGTTATCCGTATCTTCAGCAAGCTTGTTGAAACTTCCCCAGGTTGGTTTATCGGAAGGAATTTTCGCTGTTTTCATCCAGGTTCCGCTTACGTAGTTGTAAAAATCATCCTGCGGGCGTACTGAAGTATCCATAAGGCCAATATCCAAGCCTTTATCTGTGCTGTTAACTGCTGTTTTTACGGCTTTTGTCTGTCCGTTCACTGTGCTGAGTGAGCAAATGCCTGCCAATAAAAACAAAGAAAGCGTTAGTTTTTTCATTATGATAGCAATTTTATAATATATGTCTGTTTTTTTTACAATTTGTTACGATTTTTTTCAATAAAAAAAATTAACACCAACGAATATTAATTATTTTAATCATGAACAGGCAAAAAAATTATTCTGAAATTAACAATCCCACCAAATCCTGAATCACTTTCTGGGAAACAAAATTCATAAAATCAAGCCTTTCCAGATGTGGCATATAGAGTTTTGAAGTAACTTCCTTTTCATTGATCCTGATGGTGTAGAAAACAGTGCCTACTTCCTTACCGTCTTCACCTCTGCCGGGGCCTGCAACTCCTGTAGTAGACAGTGAAATATCAGTACCGAATAATTCCTGGCATCCTTTTGCCATTTCGCCAGCTACCTGCTCACTTACTACCGTGAACTGGTGTACGGTCTCTTTAGAAACTTTTAAAATTTCTGTTTTCTTTTCCGTGGCGTATGCTACAATACCACCCATGAAATATTTTGAGCTTCCGGAATTGGATGTTATCATTTTTGCCAGTTCACCTCCGGTACAGCTTTCTGCCGTGGAAATGGTCAGTTTTCTTTCTGTAAGGATTTCTGCCAGAATTTTTTCTATTTTGTCTTCCGATACTGCAATAACATGGTCGCCAACCAAAGGAAGAAGTTTCTGGATCTCATCTTCTGTCTGCTGTTTCAAAGCATTCTCATTATCTCCTGAAGCAGTTATCCTCAGCTTTACACGGGTGCCTACGGGCAGATAAGAAAGGGCAAGGTTTTCAGGGAGGGCAAGTTCCCAATCTTCAATGATATCTGCAAGAATACTTTCAGGAATTCCCACCACGGAAACTATCCTGGTATGGAGATAATAAAGATTGAATTTTTCTTTTAAATAAGGAATAATCTGGTCTTTGATAAGCGGTTTTACTTCATAGGGAACTCCGGGAAGGCTGAAACATAATTTCCCATCCTGCTCCATCATCATACAGGGTGCTGTTCCATAATGGTTCTGAAAAACAACAGATTTTGAAGGAACAAAGGCCTGCTCTTTATTTCTTTCGAGAATATCCAGACGTCCCCGCCTTTCCATATAATTTTTAAGATGGTTGAAAGTAACTTCATCCAGCGCAATTTCGTCATTGAAAAACTCTGCCAGTGCTTTTTTGGTCTTGTCGTCCCTTGTCGGCCCCAGACCACCGGTTGTAATAATAAGGTCACCCACCTTAAAAGCAGCTTCTAAAGTGTTTTTAATGGTGTCAATCTCATCCGAAATGGTAAAGATCTGCGTAACCTGTATGCCTATATTTTTAAGCTCTGTGGCAATGAAATTGGAATTGGTATCAACGGTGTTTCCGGAAAGGATTTCATCACCGATGGTAATCAGAACAGCTTTTTCCATATATAAATGCTTGAAAAAAAATCTTCTGCAAATGAAGGGAAAATCTGTGGCTGTGACAAGATAAAATGATTTTTTCTGTCTTTGACTGATACTGTTTAAAACTATAATTACCGGCGATGGGGAAACTACTACTGATTATGCTTCACCCAGATGAGATCATCGGTATTATAACCAATCTTTTTAGCTTTTTCAATGAAACGCTGTCTCATACTTTCAGGAAGGTTTGTGGTACGGGACAGAATCCATAAGTATTTCAGGCTGCTTCCTGCAACAAGGGCATACTGATAATCTTCATCAATATCAATGACATTATAACCCGCCCAGATCGGTTTGAAAAATGAAACTTTAAGACGGGCGTCTGTTTTGTCTTTTATAAATCCTGCCTCTCCTGCAGATTCTTTCCATTCTTTTTTAATGTAGTCGTAGCCTTTATTAACAACACGGATGGAGCCGTTGGTGTTTTCGGAATATTCAGCAGTAACATTGTCCATGTTTTTTTCGAATCTGTAATCGAAACGGGCAACTTCGTACCATCTTCCGAGGTATTTTTTAGCATCAAAATTCTTGACTGCCACTGCTCCTTTTGGTATTCCCGTGGAAAAAGAATGATAAATAACCAGTCCCAGAGCACCTAATGTGACGGGAACCGCAATTTTATGAAGGGTTTTCATAACCAGAATATTTTGTGATTGTGGTAAAACTTCAAAAATAATGCCTTTAAGCTGTTAAGGAACAATAAATCTCAGGAAAAGACTTTCAGGAAATTATCTTTAAAACTGCCTGAAACTTCAATTTCCGTATCATCGGATAGCATAACGGTTCCACTTTTATGATAGGATTTTACAAACCCTGCATTGATGATATGGGAACGGTGAACTCTTACAAACGGATTTTCAAGCAGATCATCAAAATGTTTCAGGAAGCGACAGACCATTTTTTTAGAGCCATCGGTAAGATAAACCTGTGTAAAGTTTCCGTCTGCCTGAAGCCTTAGGATATCTTCAGTTTTCACAACATCAAATCCCTGTAATGTTGGGAGGATAAGCTGTTGTTTTTCAGGTTTTAATTTTAAATTTTCAAGGAGGATCTTATTACGGTTAAGCTCTTCTTTTCTTTCAAGACTTTCCGCTACTTTATTGACGGCCAGAATAAGTTCCTGAATATCAATAGGCTTTAAAATATAGTAGCTTGCCGATTTATTGAGCGCCTGTAATGAATATTGGGAAAATGCCGTGATAAAGATGGTTTCGTAAGAAAATTCTTTGGTGGCTTCCAGCACATCAAATGCATTCCCGAAAGGCATTTCAACATCAAGGAAGACAAGCTGCGGCTGCTTTTCAGCAATTAAAGGAACTGCTTCTCTGATATTTTCCGCCTCTCCTACAATGTCTACCTGCGGGCAGTATTTTGTGATATAACTTCTGAGAACTTCTCTTGCAATGATCTCATCGTCTATGATTACAGCACTTATTTTCATTTTCTTCAGGTAATAGATTGCAGATTACGGGCAGTTTTCTTTACTCTCGATCAGGTCAGATTGATCTTTATGGTTACTAAAACCCCACTATTGTTTTCTTTGTCTTTTATGGAACAGGAAATTTCTTTTTTATAAAGGTCGTTCAGCAAACTGATTCTTTCCAGGGTATTTTTCATTCCGCGGCCTTCACGGGTTTTCTGGTGCTGGGTCTTTTGCTTTTTACTTTCCTCAATACCTATTCCGTTGTCTTCAACGGTTATTTTTAAATGCCGGGTTTCTTTTTCAACATTCAGTTTTAAAAATCCTTTTTCAGTTCTGTAGCGCAATCCGTGCCATACTGCATTTTCAAGGAACGGCTGAATGAGCATTCCGGGAATTTTCAGGCTTTGCATATTCAGGCTTTCATCTACCTCAATTTCATAATCGAATTTATCTGCAAAACGGGTCTTTTCAAGAGCAAGGTAATTCTGAAGCAAATCCAGCTCCTGCTGAAAAGGAATGAAATCTTTTGTGGAATTCTCCATCACACCACGCATCAGCTTGGAGAATTTTGTGAGATACTGATTGGCTTCCAGCTCATTATTGGTCGCAATAAAATGATTAACGCTGTTCAAGCTGTTAAAGATAAAATGCGGATTCATTTCACGCCGTAATGATTGCAGCGCAATTTTTTTATTTTTGATCTGAACTTTCTTCAAAGTCCTGAAAATAAATACGATCAGTCCGGTAAGCAGAACCAGAGCTCCAATCAGGCTGTAATTAAAGACATTTTTCTTCCGGATAAGGGCATCTTTCAGCTCTTTTTCTTTTTCAAGCTGGGAAATTCTCTGTTCGGTATCTTCCAGTATTTTATTGTCTACCAGGCTTCTGTCTTTAGAAACAAGATCGGGAAGTTTCCCGAGAAAATCCCTGTACAGCGAAACTGAAGCTCCGGTATTCCCTGAAATATTGTAAAGACTGTCCAGCTTTTTTACACTTTTCTGAGCTTCGAGCGTGTGCCCTTTTTCCAAAGCAATTCCGTAGGCATTTTTTAATAAGACCACGGCTTCTTCCGGATCATTTTTTTTGATATAAATATCAGCCAGCTCCTGAATCTGGTTTACTTTTTCCTGTGAATTTTCCTTGACAAAATCTTCTTTCAGTACTTTCTTTTTGGCTTCAATGGCTTTTTCAAAGTTCCTGTTTTCAACATAGAAATCGGTAAGCTTCCGGTTGATCTCCAAAGCCTGCTGAGGGGCTTCTTTTTTGGAAATTACATAGGCATTGTTCAGGTTTTCTTCTGCTTTGGGAATATTTTTCTGCTGTATATTGATATCCGCCATCTGACTGTAACTTTCAGCCAGATTTCCTTTATCCTTATCTTTAAGGGTTATGTTGATGTTATCCTGAATGGCTTCAGCTTTTTGTTCAGTTGTAGGAGCAGAGAGCCTTGCGGCATCATTGGTATTAACTGCTTTGCTTTTTTCACTGTAGCTCATGTCGGCTGCCATGCTGTAATTGCTTATCGCAGGAGTTATTTTATTCTGCTTTTCCTGTGATTGGGCAATTTTCCGGGTCACGGATTCCAGATTCTTTTTATCGTTTAGATTTTTATAAATATTCCTGGCCTTAACCAAAAATTCTTCGCTTTTGGCATAATTTCCCTGGTTATAATAATCGTTTGCAATTCCTACATAACTGTCGGCAACCCCTTTATTATCATTATTATCTACCGCTTTTTTCAGTCTTACAGCAGATTTATAGGCCTGGGTAACCCGCGTGGAATCCTGTGCTGTACAGAAATTTCCTGCAGCAAGGATAAAAATGAAAAGTATTTTAAAAACTAATTTCACGGATTCCAGATCTTTAATGCAAAGTAAGTAAAAGTTTATATAACCTTTTCTATTCTTTACCAAGTCAACAATGTGTTTCACCAAGTTTTGTAGATTATGGGTTATTTTTTTGAACCATCGGGATTTTATTAAGCACCTAATTGAACCTGTCCTTAATGTTCTTAGCAACTTAAAATTCTCTTAACGGTTCACAATACATTATTCTGTAAAGGTTTTCCTCTCTCGAACTATCCACCAAGTGAAAACCTCATTTCACCAAGTTTCTCTGCTTCGGGTTTCAGATCGCAGTAATTTTACTTTAGAATTTAAAACAAGAAATTATGAAATTGAGACATTTTTTATTGATCGGAATCTTTACTCTCGGGAGCTTTGTGAACGCACAGGAAGTAAAGAAAAATGCAATTGAAGTAACAGGTATTGCAGAAATGGAAGTGGAACCGGACGAAATTATCTTCAGTATCGGCATCAAGGCAGATAACAAGAATGACCTCGCTGATAATGAAAAGAAGCTGTTTGAAACCCTAAAAAATAATGGTGTAAGAAATGAGGATATCAAATTCAAATCTATGTACCAGAATGTATACGCCAAGAACGGGAAGTTTACGAAAAACTACCTGTTCAAGGCCGGTACAAAAGCAAATATCAGCAAAATATTTGAAGACCTCAACCAGAAATGGGTAAGCAGCCTGAATGTTGCAGAAGTGAAGAACACTAAAATTTCCGATTTCAAGAAAACCATTAAAATCAATGCTTTAAAAGCCGCAAAAGAAAAAGCAGATTATCTGTTGGAAAGCATGGGTAAAAAAACAGGAGCCCCTATTGAAATTATTGAGATTGAAGATTATACCAGTGACACGGTTCTTCCTGCAGCTTATAAAAGCAGTATCAGAAATGTTCAGCTGGAAGCAGCGGATGCCCCTGCAGATTTTTCTTTTGACAATATCGAGAATATCAAGCTGAAATACAGCATCAAGACGAGATACGAAATCCTTTAGAATTAACAGATTTAAAAAGACAGTCCGAAAGGGCTGTTTTTGTTTTATCCATAAGGGTTCCGGGTTCACCAAGTGAAAGACCGGATTCACCAAGTCTCCGGATTTTCAGCCTTAAATACAGATAATTTTACTTCAGGAATTTAAAATAATAAACTATGAAACGCTATTTATTACTACTCATCGTATTTTCTGTTTCGTTTATAAAAGCACAGGAAATAAAGAAAGAAATTGAGGTAAAGCAGGCTACCATATTCCTGCAGGGCGCCAAAGTATTTGGAAGCACAGCTGTCAATCTTCAGAAAGGGAGAAATATGGTAAGAATCATCAATCTTCCGAACAATCTGGATGAAAATACTTACAAAATCAATCTTGAGAAAAATACTACCCTGCTTTCCATCACTCCACAAAGTAATTTTTTGAAAAACGATGAATTATCCGAAGGTGAAAAAAAGCTGGAAGATGAAAGAAAGAAGCTGCAAAGACAGGTGAATTTACTGAATATCCAGATCAAGAACCTGACCGGCGAGCAGAATATCATTAATGATAATTTGAAAGTCTCCACCAATGATAAATCTACCCCGCAGGAACAACTGATCAAGCTGACTGAGTTTTACAGGAAAAGAATGCTGGAAATCGACAATCAGGTTTTTATTCTGAACGAACAGAAAACTGTTTTGGATGAAAGTATTGCCAAAATCAACAAACAATCAGCTGAAGAGCAAACCAATAAAAATACCAACAGGAAAGAGCTTCTTCTTGAAATCCTTGCAGACAATGAAACCAATCTGAACTTAGGGGTAAGCTATATTGTTTCTGATGCAGGCTGGGTACCGTCTTACGATCTGCGTGCAGAATCTGTAAAGAAACCTCTTGAAATGGTTTATAAAGGAAAAATCTACCAGAAAACCGGACAGGACTGGAAAAACGTAAAGCTGTTTGTTTCCACCTACAGGCCTTCTTACAACCAGGACAGACCGATCCTTTCCCCGCTTTATGTTGCTGAATACACAGCTTATAATCCTCAGTCTGAAACGGCCAATTACAGGCTGAAGGCAGCTGCTAAAGAGGTCAATTCTTACCAGATGAGAGAAGATGCAGCCGTTAAGCCAAGCCAGATCCCTGTAGCAACAGTTTCGGACAGCCAGATGAACGTGATTTATGAATTAAATTATAATCAAACCATTTTGAGCCAGGAAAAGGAACAGTATGTAATCCTTGACAAAAAGCAGATAGACGCTGTCTACAAATACCACACAGTTCCGAAACTGAACAACCAGGTATTCCTGATGGCATTTATCAGAAACTGGCAGAATCTCAATCTGATCTCCGGTGAAGCCAATATCTATTTTGATGATAATTATATCGGAAAAACCAATATCACGAGCAATTATGTGAAGGACGAGTTCCCGATCTCCCTGGGAGTAGATGAAAGAATTACGGTAAAAAGGATCAAACTGGAAGACAAAACTTCCCAAAAAACGCTGAACAGCAATAAATGGGATACCGAATCTTACCAGATCAGCATCAGAAATAATACGAAAGAAAGCATCGAACTGGAGGTCCTCGACCAGCTTCCGATCAGCGAGAATTCCAAAATCCTGGTAAAAGCCCTGGAAATTGGCAACGGAAGCTTTGATGATAAGACGGGAAGCATTCTTTGGAACAGAAATATCGGCAGTGGAGGTTCGGACAAGATCAGTTTCTCTTATGAGGTGAAGTATCCAAAAGATATGCAGATTCAATATTACAACAGATAACCAATAAAAAAATATATTATGACAACTTTAAAAATTTTAGCACTGACAGCAGGTACAGCTTTTTTAAGCTCCGGAAGTTTTGGCAACAGCTGTTCAAACAGCAATACATCAGGCAGAAAAACAATGGTACAAACGGCTTCCGTAACACAGGAAAGATCTATATCAAAAGAAAATAAAATTCAGGTGGCACTTCTGCTGGATACTTCGAACAGTATGGACGGGCTTATCGATCAGGCCAAATCAAGATTGTGGAATATTGTAAATACTTTAACCACACTCAAGTACAACGGGCAAGCTCCTCAAATTGAAATTGCCCTTTATGAATACGGAAACGATGGTATTCGCGATGAAAATTATATCCGTCAGGTAACACCGCTTACGCAGGACCTGGATCTTGTTTCAGAAAAATTATTTGCCCTCAGAACCAATGGCGGAAGCGAATATTGCGGTGCCGTAATCCGTGATGCCTCCATGAACCTGAACTGGGATGGTAATGAAAAGAGCATGAAACTGATCTATATTGCCGGAAATGAACCGTTTGACCAGGGAAGGGTGAATTACAAAGAAGTAATTTCGAAAGCTAAAAACAAAAATATTTATACGAATACCATTTTCTGTGGAAGCAGAGAAGAAGGAACCCAAACTTTCTGGCAGAACGGTGCCGTTGTGGGAGGTGGTAAATATTTCAATATCGACAGCGACAGAAAGGTAATCTATATTGAAACACCCTATGATGTAAGGATCTCAGAGTGCAACACAAAACTAAATGACACTTATATTTACTACGGAAGCCACGGCTCTGAATATAAGCTTAAACAGGCTGCCCAGGATAAAAATGCCGAAGTGCAGTCGGTTTCCAACTATGTAGAAAGAACTGTTGCCAAATCTAAGAAGAATGCCTACAAAAATGATCACTGGGACCTGGTGGACAAAGCAGAAAAAGACGCCGGATTTATTGCCACAGTACAGGATGATGCATTGCCGGCTGAATTAAAAGGTAAAAGTAAAGATGAGATTAAAAAAGCGGTAGCTGTAAAATCTGGAGAAAGGAATAAAATTCAGAAAGAAATTGAGGAACTTTCTAAGAAACGCCAGGATTATATTGATACTGAAATGAAGAAAAGAGGAAATTCAGATTCTGATGATCTCGGAAAAGCTATTGAATCTTCTATTCTTGAGCTTGCCAGAAAAAACGGATATAGTTGATAGCTGCGGAAAAACCGCTTCATTTTTGAAGCGGTTTTTCTTGTCTAAAATTGAAACAACAGTAATTATTTAATCTGATAAATTGTGAATGAAGATGAAGCCCCTGTTATAAGATTAAGGGTAGCAAGAGTTGATTTTGCGCAAAAGAAAAGCTGATCGCCAGCCTTTAACGAAACAATAGACTGCGTTTTCCTTGTAGACGGTGATACGTCAATGGAAAGAACATTTATACCTGCATAGCTTTCCTCAGCCATCAGTTCCGGTGCGGCCGACCCTCTCTTTACATAAATACCCACTCCAAAATCACCTGCAGAAACGACAGAAGAGGTTTTAACCTGTACATATGCTGCATAGATTCCATCTTTAGGAGCTGTGAATGTACCAATTGAGGGATCATAATCATTGTGGTCATCCATTAGTTCCTTGTCAAACAAAATTTTCCCCCAGTTCGGGAGTAACGAAATAGAGACCAGCATCGTTCCGCCATTCCCTGTTCCGGAAACATATGATCTGCCATTTGAATTAAATACCTGATCTTTTGAAACAGTCTGAACATATCCGTCACTATTTTTCACCAAAATAGATTCCGTACATGCCTCGTCAAGACATTTCTCTGCAGTACGCACCCGTAAATTGCCATTGATATCCAACATTGCTTTAGGATCATCGGTGTTAACACCTACCTGTGACCAGACCTGCCCTCCTATTAGAAAAAGCAGGACTGAAATAACTTTTCTTTTCATTATCATTTATTTATAGCACAACAAATGTATGCCTTAGATAAAGACAAAAAAATATTTCACTCATCGTAGGAGTTATTTATTAGCTACAGTTAAACGATTTATTAACATAAGTTAATAATAAACAAAAAAAACATGGAGCTTTACATTTAATCTCTCACTAAACAGAGAAATTTAAATAATATTTATAAATTCGATATTACAAAAACACATCAGATGAATTATAATGAATTTATAGAAATCTATTTTGACCAAAATCATTTTTTGGATGACAGGGATAAGGAAAAACTGAGAGAAATGGTTCAGGTAGTCAATTATCCCGCAAATAAGATCATTATGCACAGAGGTGAACAAATTGAACAGGTAGGTATTATTGAAAAGGGACTGGTGCGTGCTTATGACAAGAATAACAAAACCGTCTGGCTGTTCCCTGAAAACAGTGTATACGGCTCTATGGAAGTTTTAACGCTTAAACATCCTTCATCATTTACCTATGAAACACTGGAAGAAACTTCCGTATTTATGTTCAATTATAATGACCTGGAAAATACCATTAAAGATTACCCTAATATTACAACGCTTCTTCTTGCATTCTGGAAAAATACGGCAATGGATATCTACCTAAAGTTCTCTTCCTTTTTACACTTAACCCCCGAAAAAAGATACCTGAAGCTGCTTCAGCAGAATTCCAAACTGATACTGAGGGTAAAATCCAAAGATCTTGCAACCTACCTGGGAATGCATCCCGTTTCATTAAGCAGACTAAAAAAACGCTATTTTACACCCAAACAATAGCAAAATCTACCTCCCGAATCTAAAATACTTTGATAAAATGTGCTTTTTATTCTGCATAAACAGTGAAGCCATTTCCATTCCCGTTACAGAAAAAGTGATCCCGTTCCCACCAAAACCCAGAACAAAATAAGAGTTTTTAAATTTTTTATGTTCCCCGATATAAGGCAGTCCGTCTTTGGTCTCTCCAAAGGTTCCGGCCCAGACGAAATCTGTATAGAAATGATAATCCGGCTTTATTTTTTTCAGGTTTTTCAGGATCTCTTTTTCTTTTTTGTTCAGAAGGGAATCGCGTTTTCCGGCATCATAAAAATCCTCATCTCCACCCCCTATTAAAAGTCTTCCGTCGTCTGTTGTCCGCATATAGATATAAGGATCATCCGTGTTCCAGACCAGCGTATTGCCTATATTTTTAAATTTATCATTATCAATTTCCGAAACAATGGCATAAGTGCTTTTCAGATCAACGAAATTTTCTTTCAGCAGGTTTTTGCTTTCATAACCGATACAGTAAATTATTTTTTTCGTTTTGATCTGAAAGCCGCTATCCACTGTCACCAGATTAAAGCCTTTATGATAATCCACCTTTTTCATTTCGGTTTTATCAAATATTTTTAATCCCTTTTTTACATTATGCTCGAATAATTCATGAGCAAATTTAAAAGCATCAATGCTTGCTCCCTGTTTGGACAGAATACCTCCGTATGTATTCTCAAATCCAAACTGGTCTGCAATCTGGTCTGCTTCCAGCCATTTCACTTCGAATCCTGTATTTTTCCTCGCTTTATATTCCTCTTTAAGCCAATCCGCATCTTTTTTCTTTGAAGCAAAATACAAAGACTTCTTTCGTTTAAATCCAGCATCAGACCGGATCTTTTTTGTAAGTTTTTCAAGGATATCTATAGCATCGGAGCAAGCTTTATAACTTTCTACAGCTCCTTTCCTGCCTATCTGTTCCTCAAGTTCAAAAAGAGGGACATCTATTTCGTACTGCAGCATGGAAGTTGTAGCAGAAGTGCTTCCGTTACAGATCTCCCGTTTATCAATCAGGACTGTTTTATAGCCGTCATTAACCATCTGATGGGCAACAAGGCTACCGGTAATGCCGCCTCCTATAATCAGTACATCACATTCTTCATTTGATTTCAGGGACGGATAGGAAGCTGTCAATCCGTTTTTTAAAAGCCAGAAAGGTTCGTTTGATTTCAGATCCATAATTGAATATTATATTTAAATAATAACATTTATAAGTAATTTAACTGTTTTTTATCATTTTATGGTGCAATTATTGTACCCAGTTCTAAAATCCAACCACATTAAAAATAAGTAAATATGATAACGATTATTCCAGAAGCTCCGGAAAATGTTGCAGCATTCAATGCAACCGGAGAAGTGACTAAAGAAGATTTTGACAACCTTGTCATTCCTCATGTAAAAGAAAAAGTAGATCAGTTTGGCGAACTGAATTACTTATTGTATTTGGATACTGATCTGGATAAGTTTACCACAGGAGCATGGCTTGAAGATGTATTTTTAGGACTAAAAAATCTTACAAAATGGAACCGCACGGCTATTGTTACAGACAAAGAGGGCGTGCAGAAATTTACGGATATTTTCAGCGTCCTGATGCCGGGAGAATTTAAATCTTTTCCTAAAGAAAACCTGTACAATGCACTTTACTGGTGTAAAAACGGCAATGAGGTAGAAGTGTAACACTATTTTATAAAATTTGTTTCAACTTATCAAAAATTGAAACAGATCTGTAAAGAAAAATAGACTTTGTTCAGGGTGAACAGAGTCTATTTTTGTATTGATTAATTACGTTAAAGTACCGCAACTTTTTTGAAACAATCTGTATGATCAGTACAACTGTTATGTTATTCTATTTATCACAGGGTACACATTCTATAACCGTATCTTCATCTTCAGGAGCAGTTTCTTTGCCATACAGGTATCTGTATCTTAAGCTTATTGCCAGACCGATGAACGTCATCCCCACTCCTACCAATGAAGGATATTTAAAAGAAAATCCATATTCCAGAGGAATTCCTCCTAAAAATGCCCCCATTGCATTAGCTATATTAAAAGCGGCCTGCATAAAAGCAGCAGCCATCATCTCACTTTTAGGTGCAGCTTTCATCATCATGATGTTAATAGGTGCGGCAACGGACATGGACAGTGCTCCGCATACAAATGTAAGTACAAGTGCCATACTCTTATATTCTGCAAGGAAAAATACACCTGCAAGGGAAAGCATCATCAGGAAAATCAGTAATACACATGTTTTTTCCGGTCCCAATCTGTCAGAAATAAATCCTCCGGCGAGATTCCCGACTACCATACCTGCCCCTGCAAGAATCATTACATAAGCCATCTGATTACTCTGTATTCCTGCCACTATCGTCATTAAAGGAGTAATGTAACTGAACCATGTGAAAAGTCCTCCAAATCCAATCGCTGTGATTCCTAAAACCAACCATGACTGCTTATTTTTAAGGAATTTAAGTTCTTCCAGGAAATGGGTATCCTGGTTGGATTCTATGGCCGGCAGCCATAATTTCAGGAATAATATCGCAAAAAGTCCTATCAATGCAACAATTGCAAAATATAGTCTCCAGTGATAAACATGTCCTATATAGGTGACCAATGGAACCATGACCAGATTAGCCACCGTAAGTCCCGTAAACATTAAGGATATATAAAATGCCTCCTTCCCTTTTCCTGCCATCCTTGAGGCTACTACCGTTCCTACTCCGAAGAACGCTCCGTGAGGGAGCCCAGACATAAACCTGATGATCATCATACTGGTATAATCAGGAGCCACCGCAGAAAGTCCGTTGAATAATGTGAAAAGGATCATTAAAACCATCAACACTTTTTTTGGCGGAAATTTCACGGAATATCCAATGAGAATCGGAGCTCCTATTACAACACCCATTGCATAAGCTGAAATGAGATGTCCCGCTTCCGGAATGGTAATTTTTAAGGTATTGGCTATATCGGGCAGCAAACCCATTACGGTAAACTCTGTGGTTCCTATCCCAAGACCGCCTATAGCCAGCGGTATTATTCTTTTATCAATCTTCATTGTCAGTAAACATTTTTTCGAATTAATTTTAAATGATTCTGTCGGAAAATAAAAACGGCAGTCCATCTCTATTTCTCAAAGTGCAAAAATCGGGAGAAATATCTGTTTTCACTTCTCCTTAAATGATAAAATTTTGCTCCATATTAACCTTTTTATGTAATTTTAAAATCAGAATCAATCAAAAGAGAACACAATGAAAATCCAGAAAGAAATTATAGAGTTTGAAAACGGAAAATCTTTTAAGCTCTTTTCTCCCTCTTTAAAGAACTGTTTTTTCTGGCATCATCACCCGGAAATAGAGCTTGTTTATGTAGAAGCTATCAATGGAATCCGCCACGTAGGAAGGGATATTTCAGTTTTTACAGAAAGCGACCTGCTTCTGATAGGTTCCAATGTACCTCATCTCAATTTTGATTACGGTGTTCAGACGGATTGCAGGCAATTGGTATTACAGATGAGAGAAAATTTTCTTCAGGACATTATTATTCCCGTTCCCGAGTTTGAAAACATTAAAAAACTTCTGGAAAGATCATATCTGGGACTTTCATTTTCAGGTGAAACAAAAAAGACAGTGATTGAAAAACTTAATAAGATCAAAGATAAAAACTCTTTTGATTCCCTGATAGGCCTGATTGAAATCCTGCAGATCCTTGCTGCTTCAGATGAAGTAAAGGAGCTGAATAAAGAGGACACAAGGATAAAATGGTTCCTGAATGACAAGATCAGAATGGGAACTATTTATGATTATATCCACGAGAATTATGATGCAAAACCAAACGTGAATGAAATTGCAAGGATAGTCAGCCTGAGTACTCCGGCTTTCTGCCGTTATTTTAAAAAGCAGACGAATATGACGTTCACGGATTTTGTTAATAACTACAGGATTAACCAGGCTAAGATATTTTTACTGAAAGATTATTCTATAACGGATGTCTGTTTCCAGGTAGGCTTTGAGAGTCTGTCTTACTTTAACAAGCTGTTCAAACAGCATACGGGAGAAACACCTTCAGAATTCAGGAAAAAGCATTTGAAGAATATTGAGATAAGGAATTAGATTTGGCTAAAGCCGGAGGAATATTATTGTTACGGGCGGGCTAAAGCCCACCCCTATTGAATTTAAACGCACAGTAATTTTTAAATCCTTCAATTTTTAAATCTTTGAATCTTAAAATAAAAAACCACTCCTGAGAGTGGTTTTTTATTTTAATGTATATGTTTTTCAGCATGGTAAGAGCTTCGTACAAGTGGAGAGCTTTCCACATGTCTGAAACCTAAACTCCTTGCAAAATCTCCGAATTCATCAAATTCTTCCGGTGTTATGAATTTTTTTACCGGCAGATGTTTTTTAGTAGGCTGAAGATACTGCCCAAGTGTAATCACATCTACGTTAGCATTTCTGATATCTTCAATGGTCTGGAAAACCTCATCCCTTGTTTCTCCCAAACCAAGCATTACGCCTGTTTTTGTTCTTCTCTGCCCGGCTTCCTTCAAATATCTCAGGACTTCTAAGCTTCTTTCATATTTAGCCTGGATTCTTACTTCTCTTGTCAGACGTTTTACAGTTTCCATATTGTGGGAAATTACTTCAGGAGCCACAGCTACCAGCCTGTCAATATGTTTGGTAATTCCCTGAAAGTCCGGAATAAGTGTTTCCATTGTTGTTCCCGGAGAAATTCTTCTTACGGCATTTACAGTCTCACCCCAAAGGATAGAGCCCATGTCTTTAAGATCATCACGGTCTACAGAAGTAAGAACCGCATGTTTGATCTTCATTAATTTGATAGATCGTGCCACTTTTTCCGGCTCATCCCAGTTCACATCAAGAGGTTTCCCTGTTTTTACTCCACAGAATCCGCAGCTTCTTGTACAGATATTTCCTAAGATCATGAACGTTGCCGTGCCTTCTCCCCAGCATTCCCCCATATTCGGACAGCTTCCGCTCTGGCATATGGTATTTAATTTATATTTATCTACCAAAGTTCTCAACTCTCTGTAATTTTTTCCGGTAGGAAGTTTTACTCGGATCCACTTTGGTTTCTGAACGGTAGTATCTTGAACTAAATTTTCCATTTCTAAAATTGAAGTTCAAAGTTAAGGAATTTTTAATGGAAACCATCTAACGGAAAAATTGATGGAACAGATAATGTAAAATATGGAAATTATTTTTTTGAAAAACTTTATTTGTAACAATTTGAACCATTAAGGTTTATGAAGCGGTTAAGATTATTAAGCTGAACTTCGTTTTAAATTTACAATGGAACTAATTATCCTCAAACTCATTATTTTTCAGGAGTTCTGCAAGGACCTTCTTGGCGCGCATTACCCTTACTTTGGTATTGGCAACAGAAATCCCCAGTTCTTCAGCAATTTCTTTGATACTTTTTTCTTCGAAAAATCTTAGCCTGATGATGTCTTGATAATTGGCATCCAGCGACTCAATGGTTTTGATGATTTTTTTCTGTTCCTCATCAGAGATCATCAGCTCTTCGGGAGATTTTGCAAACTGGTTTTTTACCTCATCAAGGTTCTCGGTAGGATCCTGGTTTTCGCGGCTTCTTTTTCGCCAGAAATCAATAACCGTATTCTGGGCAATCGTCAATACCCATGTTTTAAACTGAAAATGAGGGTCGTACATATCCAGCTTCGACAATACTTTTGAAAAAACATTAACCGTGATCTCATCTGCATCATTTTCATCTTTTACTTTTTTCATCACAAAAGAGAAGACATCCACCCAAAAAACATTGATGAGTTTGGTCTGGGCCTTCTGGTCCTTTTCTTTTGCCTTTTGAATAAGCAGGAATAGCTGTTCGTCATTCATTATTAACAAATATAATTTTTTTAAGTGAAAAGTCAAAGAGAGTAATAAGCAGATCCGTACATTTAGTTTTTTGTCATCCTGCATTTACTCTTCATTCTGTTGAATTTACTATCTTTGCCCCGTAAAATTTTAAAGAAAATTATAGATGAATTCCTTTATAGAAGAACTAAAATGGCGTGGTCTTTTTGCCGATATGATGCCTGGAACCGATGAACAGCTGAATAAAGAGCTAACTACAGCATATATTGGTTTTGACCCGACTGCTGATTCTTTACATATCGGAAGTCTTATCCAGATCAAAATTTTAGCGCATTTCCAACAGCACGGACACAAACCTGTTGCTTTGGTTGGAGGTGCAACAGGAATGATTGGAGACCCTTCGGGAAAATCTGCAGAAAGAAACCTACTGGATGAAGCTACCCTTCTTCATTATGTTGACTGTTTAAAGAACCAGCTTTCAAGATTCCTGGACTTTGAAGGTAACGGTCCCAATAAAGCTGAACTGGTTAATAACTACGACTGGATGAAGAACATTTCTTTTCTTGATTTTGCTAAAAATGTAGGAAAGAACATCACCGTTAATTATATGATGGCGAAAGACTCTGTAAAGAAGAGATTTTCGGGAGATGGCGGAGCAGACGGGATGAGTTTTACAGAATTCACCTACCAACTGATTCAGGGATATGATTTCCTTCATCTCTACCAAAATAATAACGTAAAGCTTCAGATGGGAGGTTCTGATCAGTGGGGAAATATTACCACAGGGACGGAACTTATCCGCAGAAAGACTCAGGGAGAAGCATTTGCATTAACGGTTCCTTTGATCACCAAAGCTGACGGTTCCAAATTCGGAAAGTCTGAAAGCGGGGAAAATTACTGGCTGGACAAAAAGAAAACTTCACCATATAAATTCTACCAGTTCTGGCTGAATGCAACGGATGAAGATGCTGAAAGGTTCATTAAGTTCTACACCTTCATCGGAAAAGAAGAAATTGAAGCTTTAATTGAAGAACATAAAACAGCTCCTCATGAAAGAAAACTTCAGAAGAGACTGGCCGAAGAAGTAACGGTATGGGTACATGGCAAAGAAGAATATGAAAAAGCTGTTAAAGCCTCAGAAATTTTGTTCGGGCGTTCTACCGCTGAAGACCTGGTAAGCCTTGATGAGGAAACTTTCCTTGAAGTTTTTGATGGTGTTCCGCAAAAAGAGCTTCCAAAAGCTGATGTTCTGGGGATAAGCATTACCGATCTTCTTTCTGAAAAATCAGGTTTCTTAAAGTCTAAAAGCGAGGCTCAAAGAGAGATTAAAGGAAATGCAGTTTCTGTAAACAAAGAAAAGGTAAACGATACTTTTACAGCTAATGAAAGTGACCTGATTGACGGGAAGTTTTTATTACTTCAAAAGGGTAAGAAAAGCTACTTTATTGTAAAAGTCCAGTAAAAACTGTAAACAATATATATAAAGAAACACCTTGGGATCAAGGTGTTTCTTTATATATATCATCAGCTTAAAAAACTATTTCAGCTTCGAAAACAGCTTATTCGGATAAGTCTTTTATTTCAATTTAACTTCTATGCTTCCTTCATCAAAGCCTTCAATATTTTTATCTGTAAAAATACTTTGTGCTTTTGCCTGTATTTTTTCAAGAAGATCTTCGGTGCTCCCGGAATGATTAATCACAATTGAAGATTTATTGGCATTAAATTTCATTTGCGTACTGCTCACTCCTTTGATATTTTCTATAATAGAGTTCAAATTTTTTACACTCGTTAAGCTTCCGTTTACAACGGTAAAAACTGTTTTATTCAATGAAACTGAAGCATCTTCTTTTTTAGCAGAATCGTTTTTATTTTTTCTCTTAAAAATTGACAGGACTTTTCCACCCGTTTGAGATGCTCTATCTGCTGTATTTGAAGCATTATCTACTTTACTTACAGCCCGGTCTATTTTGTCCAAAAAACTTTGTGCCTTTATGGTTGAGACACTGGCCGTTAATAGAACAAAGCTTAAAAAAATCATTTTTTTCATTTTTAAATGTATTTTGATATTATATAAAATTCTTAGTCTTGATGGGTATCACAAAACTATAGTGTACGTCCGGGCGGAACAATACAAAAAAACCAGTATTTATATCTACCAGATTTTAGGTATTTTTCATTTACTTCAATAAAAACATGAAATATAACGTAAGATATATGTGAATTTTTTAATAAATTCATAAATACGTTTATAACACAAATAATGATTGCACAAAAACATGAAAATAAATTCTTCTTATTATTAATCTTATTTCTCAGTATACAAAACATTGATGCACAGTCTATCTACTTCTATTCTCTCGAAAAAAAGAACAATAATTTTGACAGCCTGGTTGCTGCTGCCAATAATGAGGCTGTTGATACGGTAAAGGCTATTAAGTCCTATAAGATTGCCGCCACCTATTTTACCCGTCAAGACTTCGGAAATTACCAAAAATACCTGAAGCAGGGTCTCGAAAATTCATCTAACAGCCCCATATATAGAGATATAGGGCTTTACTACCAATCTCTGATGAATCTTACAAAACCCGATGCCGCCAACATTCTTGAGAAAGATTTCACAAATATAGAATCGCTCCTGAAAAAATATAAAAGCAGCGAGGCAAAAAGGATAAGGATCATTATGTTTCAAAATAAGGCGTTATTCAGGATCATGCAGAATAAAGAAGTAGAATCCATGAATATCATCACCAACCAAGCAATACCGTTGGCCAAAGCTATAGGAGATAATGAGCTGACAGGAGCCTTATATAAAAGCATAGGCATTTTATTTTATAATGCTAAGAATTATACAAAAACAATAGAATACATGGGCTTGGTTGAAAATTTTTTAAATAAACTAAAAAAACAAACTTCCCAATCCAAAGCTATTATGGGAGAATCTCTTTTGTTAAAGGCAGATGCCCTAATCAGAGAAAGCAGAATGCCTGAAGCGAATACAGAATTAGGGAAAACCTATTCTATCATCAAAGATTATCCCGAATCTAATTTTTATGCGCTTTACTACTGTACTTTAGGATATTACTACATGAAACAGAAAAACTATCCGGAAGCTATCAAACTTTTTGCCACAGGATTGAGCAATGCCGAAAAATATAAAAATAATACTATTGCAGAAAGAATAAAGCTATTTGAAGGACAACTTAACAGTGAACTGAAAGAGTATGAAAAATCCAATACAATCCTGAAGGAGGTATATAAAAACACACCTTATCAGGGAAACAAACAGGAAGTTTTGAAAGAGCTTTCCAAAAATTACACCGCATTAAAAGATACCACAAAAAGTAACCTTTATGCTGAACAGTATATAAACTCTTTCGACAGCCTCAATGCTGTTTCGATCCATAAAAGCATTGCCGTTCTTGAAGCAAAATACAGAAAATCCGAAAAAGATAAGGAATTAGCTCAAAAACAGTTGGAAATCAGCAAAAAAAACAAATACATGTGGATCCTGGGATTTGCATCCCTCCTTTCATCATGCTTCATTATTCTAGGATTTTTAAATTTTAAGAAGAACAAAAAAATTTCGGAACAGCGTGAAATAAACCTTCAGCAAACCATAAAAGAAATTCAGCAAAGAGAAGAACTTACCCTCACAAAAGCTATTCTGGAAGGCGAAGAAAGGGAAAGAGCCCGTATTGCCAAAGATCTTCACGATGGCCTTGGGGGAATGCTTGCCGGGGTTAAAATAAATTTTTCAACCTGGTCTTCTGCCAACCTTGAAGCAGACCAGCATAAAGATTTTCACAAAATTTTAAATCAACTGGATAATTCGGTTACAGAACTCAGACATGTTGCCAGAAATCTAATGCCCGAATCCCTGCTGAACTTCGGTCTGGAAGCAGCCCTAAAAGATTTATGTGAGTTCTATACCCGAAAGGATCTGACCGTGATTTTTCAGGCTATTAACATCAGTAAAAATACTCCTTTATCAGTACAGCTTAATGTTTACAGGATTACACAGGAATTACTGACCAATTCTGTTAAACATTCAGAAGCCAGCAATATACTGCTGCAATGTTCACAGTACGACGAAAACCTCATGATTACTGTAGAAGATAACGGAAAAGGGTTTAAAGAAGAAGATTACAGGAAATCCAAAAGTATGGGCCTTTATAATCTTAAAAATAGAATTGATTATCTTAAAGGCAAAATGGAAATTAATTCGGATGATGAAGGAACAATTATTAATATTGAATTAAACACCAATGCAGTCTCATAAAATCAATATTGTTATCATAGATGACCACCCTATTGTCATTGAAGGATTAAAAATAATGCTGAAAAACCAGCTCGGCTTCACAGTTTTAGAAAGCTTTACCTCCGGTTCGGAGATTATTGGTTTTATCCTGAACCATAAAGTGGATATTGTTCTTTTAGACGTTGCACTGCCCGATACCAATGGTATTGAACTGTGCAGGAAAATTAAAAAAAATTCACCGGCTACTTCGGTAATTATGTTCAGTAACCGTTCTGAAAGAAGCATTATTATGCAGTCTATGCAACATGGTGCCAGCGGTTATATTCTTAAAAATTCCTCTATAGATGAATTGGTGAAGTGTATTCAGGGAGCCTATTCCGGAAATATTGTTTTCTGCAATGAAGCCAGGCAGATTATCAGCAAACCTTCTCAAACCGATTTGCAGATACCCAGGCTGACTAAAAGGGAAAAGCAGATATTACAAATGCTGGCAGAAGGGAAAACCAGTATTATTATTGCAGATGAACTTTTTCTAAGTCCACTGACCGTAGATACACACCGTAAAAATTTGTTACAGAAATTTCAGGCAAAGAATTCTACCGAGCTTATCAATCTTGCAATCCAACAGAATATGATTGAAAACGATAAATAAAAAAACCGCTTTTAATTTAATAAAGCGGTTTTTTCTATAATAAGTAAATTTATATTTACAATTCTAAGAAGCTGTAATCTATAGAAGCTACCATAGGCCCTGCTCCTATTTTCTTCTGGGTTTTTACAATTTCCCCATCTATCCAAAGATTAACTACCAATTCTGAATCCGCACTCGGAAGATCCGCTTTAGCATCCAGATTTAGCTGTGCCTGTCCGGAATTCACAAAGAACTCACCACTTGCCCATACCGTTCCTACAGGATCGAAAATATCAGTTTTAGTAGTTCCTACCTGTGTTACGATAGCTCTGATCACTCCTCCGGTAGTTGTTTTTACTTCAAACTGAACAATGTGATCTGTGAATTCGTCATCATCGTCATCCTTTTTACAAGAATTCAATACAGTCATTACCGAAAATAATAAAACGAATAAAAAAGAAAGTCTAAGTAAACTTTTTGATTTGTAAAATTGCTTCATTTCTCCAAATAGATTTTTAATGTTTCAAATATAAGTTTTTTATTAATATAAAAATAATTTTTATGAAAAATTTCCAATAAAGTTTTCCAAATAATATCAAATCATCAAAAAGCCAAATTACAGTAACAGTCTATATTTAAGTGCATATTCACTTAAGCAGCCAAGTATAAAAACGGCAACTGTATTTTGAATTTATAATGTGATTTATTAATTATATTTGCTGTATGAATTTAGACTATATAGTAAGAGAACCGGAACATATTACTCCCAATACAACCGTCCTTTTCATGCTTCATGGTTATGGAAGCAATGAACAGGATCTTTTCAGCTTCAGGGAAACTCTTCCTGCCGACTGGCTCATTATAAGCTTCAGAGCACCCAGAGATACCCAGTTTGAGGGATATTCCTGGTTTGATATCGATTTCAACAATCCTGAAAACTTCATTGATATTTCCCAGGCTAAAGAATCTTTGAACGGAGTGCTGGAAAGTATACTAAAAATTGTTAATCATTACGGAGTTACCAAAGGTAAAGTACATTTGTGCGGCTTCAGCCAGGGCGGAATCCTGTGTTATGCCTTAGCTTTAAAGCATCCTGATATGTTCAATTATGTGGCCTGCCTGAGCACTTATCCTGAAGAAAAACTTCTGGACGGCATAGTAAAAGATAAAAAGAAGCTGGAAAGGCTCCGTTTCTTTGTATCCCACGGAACAGATGATGCTGTTATCCCAATGGAATGGGGAAGAAAAGCTGCAGATTTGCTTTATGACCTGAGCTGTTATTTTACTTTCAGAGAATATATGAGCGGGCATGGGGTAAACCAGAAAAATTACATGGACCTGATGGATTTTTTCTCAAAATAGTTCCGACCTGATTTGAAATAATTTCAACCGACATTGCTGCTTCATTGCAGTTTATACAAACATTCCTGTATTTGGAATGTTTTTTTATTGATAGTAAGGATTATTTCAGTAAATTCAGTAAATGAAACTCAAGCTTTTTTTACTGGTATTATTCTTCAGCATTTGTATCAATGCACAGAACTCTTTTGAACTGGTAAATGCTAAAAAAGCGGTTATTCCTTTTAAACTTATCAACAATCTTATTTTCATTCCCATCAATGTTAACGGGGCTGAGCTCACTTTTATGCTTGATACCGGGGTTGCAGAAACCATTCTTTTCAGTTTGGATAATAAAGAGATCAAATTACAGAATATTGAAAAGATCAAGTTTTCAGGGCTTGGAGGCAGTATGAGCATAGACGGTTTTAAATCTGACCGTAATATTGCCAGAATAGGTGATAATATCATTAATTCTTCTATGCTTCTGTTTATTGTGATAGATGAAGAATTCAACATTTCATCACATATAGGAATTCCTGTGAACGGTGTTATCGGCTATCATTTTTTTAAAAATCATCCTATCTCGATAGATTATTCCTCAAAAAAAATAACGGTATACCAGGATTCTGAAGTATTTAAAAAGAAAATCCGAAAGTTTGAAGAGCTTCCCATAACCGTGGAAAAAGACAAACCTTATATCAATGCTGATGTGGAAATGACCAACGAAAAGAAAAGCTCAAAGCTGCTGATAGATCTTGGAAACAGCGATGCGATATGGCTCTTCCCTACCCTCATCAAAGATTTTGTATACAACAGACCCAATATTGATGATTACCTGGGACGCGGATTCAATGGAGATATCTACGGTAAACGGAGCCGAATCCATAATTTTTATCTCGGAAATTTCAAATTTGAAATGCCGCTCACCGCAATGCCCGATGAATACTCCATCCAGCATGTAAACCTGGTAAAAGACAGAAAAGGATCTGTTGGAGGAGAAATAATGCGCCGGTTTTCAGTTATTTTTGATTATCCGGGTAAAAAGTTATACCTGAAAAAAAACAGATATTTTGATGATCCTTTTCATTTTAATATGAGTGGATTGGATTTTAAACAGGATGGACTGGAATGGCAGGAAGACCGGGTAAAAATTGAGCCCAAAAAATTATATGAGACAACTACTGAAATTTCCTCAGTCAATAATTTTCAGTATAAATTTACTTTAAAACCTATATTTTCAATAGCAGGTATAAGAAAAGACTCTCCGGCATTTAAAGCAGGACTGAAGAAAGACGACCGCATCATTACAATCAACGGGAGCCGGACTTCCGACATGACCATGGAAAAGATCATGGAACTGATGAAATCCGATGAAGGAAAGAGTATCACAATGGTAATTAAAAGAATGGATAAGGAAATGACCTTTAGTTTTGTATTGGAAGACCCTATCCCATATCAGGAATAAAATATGAATACAGAAGAAAGCACAATAGATAAGATAAGAACCCGCCCCAGATTCAAGATGTTTACCCATCTTACCAAAGAAGAATATGCGGAGAATCTAAAAAAATACCTTGCCGAACATAAGGATGAGTTTTCCGGGAATATCAATAAGGAAGTAGCCACCATCTGGGTAGAAACGCAATATGACAATTACTGGAAGCCCAGGCTGTCTTTAAGAATAGAAATTGAAGACGATGAAACGGCTATCCGGGGAATATTCGGTCCCAGTTCTGCCGTGTGGACCTTCTTCATGTTCCTTTATTTTTCTTTTTCCATTCTGTGGATGACTTTTTTCACCATGTACTACGTTGAAAAGCAAATAAAAAGCGCTGAGTTCCCGTGGGCTCTGAGCGCTTCATTTGTTATGTTGTTCTTCATCTTCCTGACCTATGCGGCTGCCAGATTCGGACAGCATAAGGGTAAAGAAGAAATGCTTAAGCTTAGAAAGTTTGCGGAAGAATCTACTCTACAGTTTGAGAAAAAAATCAATTAGAAGGAACTTCTGTTGGCTTTTCATTCTGAACCGGTGCAGCCATAGCTTTAGCTGTTTTAATAGAGTCTGATACTTTTTCCCTGTTATCCTGTTCTCTGATCATTTTATCAACATGAGGTTCCAGAAGTTTGGTCATTTCTTCTACTGAAATATTGTTTGCATTGGGATCATCCAGAAGCTTTTTCCATGGTTTTCTGCCGCCCCATTTGTAATCCCCGAATACCATTACAGGTGTTCCTTTTGCTTTGGTAGTAGCTCCTCCGGGATTCAGAATCCAGGTATCTGCATAAGAATACAGCCATTGCGCATCTTTCATCAGCAAACGTAAACATGAGTGTGATGCAGGATATCCCGGAAGATCATACTGATGCCAGCCGATCCCTCCAACGTTATGGATATTAAAATTATACGGTAGCTTCCACTCGCTGCTTACTGTTGAGATCGAAAGTTTCTTTTTCCAGTTCGCGAAAGTAAGTCCGCGCGTTGTCTGCGCAGCTTTTTTCCCCATACTTGTTGGGCCCCATTTTACAAGGCTTCCGTTGGAATATACTCCGTAAGCCTGTATAGGATAAGAAAAGATGACGAACTTCTTCACTCCGCTCAATACATCAAGCTGCATTGGAAAGGGAGAATATTCCATAAGTGTGGTGTCTATCTTTGCAGGGACTACCAATGTATCGGCATTCCATCTGTTTTTAGAATCAAGTCTGTTTAATGCCAGAATAGCATAACGCTCTTTTTCACTGTATTTTTTGCTGAATTCCGCATATACGGAATCTCTGAGTTTTTTATCTTTGGGAAGAACAAAAGCATTATAAAAACCGTTTTCCTGCATGGCAGGCGGAACAGATTCTTTTTTCACCACTGAATCTTTCTTAATAGAATCTTTTTCTACAGCGGGGGTTTCTGATGAAGAAACGGTATCCTTAAAAGTATCGCTTATTTTTTCAATTTCCTTCTTACATGAAATCAGCATTGCGGCACAAAAAAGTGCATATAAAAATGATTTTTTCACAGATATGTTTTTCATAAATAAAATCGGCTATTTAGTTTGGCTATCATGTGCAAATATCAGACCTAAATTTGGATCCCAAAAGACATTATAAAAAATACCGTAAAAAAACGGTATCATAGTATATTATTTTAAAGCAGTTTATTGGTTTTAGCATAGGCCGGAGCCTCTCAGATATTATTTACTCCAATATTTTCAAAGAGTTTTTCCGGATTTAGAATGTTATGCTTTTAACGGATACTCTAAGAAAATAATCCGTACCCGGTTCTCCTTCGTCTTTTGATTTAAGAATATAGAATGTAGTTTCTACCTGTCTCCCATGATCCGTAGATTGGAGGATCTCATATTTATTATTATTGAATTTACGGACATTCTCAGGGGTAATATCTTTAAATTCTTTACGCCCGCCTAACAAATCACGGTATTCTTTTTCAGTTAAATAAGCAGAAAACTCAACCTCTTTCAATTGTTTGGATGGGTCTACATAAAAATCTACGATCTTTCTTTTCTTTAGTTTTATATTTTTAAAACTGAACATTCCTTCTGTTACATATTCCGGCAGTATTCTGTAAATTTTGTAAGCCAGTAGTTTTCCGTCTACGGTTTTCTCTGTGGGCAGCTGGTAGTATTTTTCAACTTTAGATAAAAGATGATCCGGATTTTCTTTAAACGTGATTTTATTAAGATCAAACACTCCATACGCCCGGCCAATAAATTCAGCATTTTTCTGTCCGTTGCATGAAATAAAGAAAACAACGGCCATCATTACTACAATGTTCTTTATCATAATTATGCTTTTTTTCAAAAATAACTTATTTAAAATTCTGATTTACAAATATTTACAAAATATTAGTGAAATTTAAAATTCGGTTTACATTTAAAATACTTGATTGTTTCTATCAACTACTTTTGCGAAAGTAACTTATAAACTAAATAATATACGCCAGTTTTTAATAATTGCAAAAAAATCAGGCTTATATCAACAACAGTGGAATTAAGGGTTTTTGAGTGATATTTTAAGCTGCACTCAGGTACCACAAATCATATATTTTCCAAAAATAATTACTATAGCTCCTTATTGCCAGACCTCTTAAACACAAAGATACATGAAAGAAAAAATTAAAAATGAAAAAACAAAATTATTATCCAGAACAATTATCACACTTTCAATTATATTCTTTTTCATATGTGTAGCTGATTTTTTTTTCAGCAGCAAAAAAATGCTGTTATACCCTACTCTGACTGCTTTGATATTCAATCTTATTTTACTGTTTAATATCAATAAGCCGGTTATAGAAAAACTCAGTTTTGCAGACATGATCATTTTAATAGTGTATTTTTCCTTTCTGTGCCATTATTTTTCTCTGGATCTGTTTTTTGTACCTGTCTTCTGCTTGCTATACTTATATACTTTCTTTTTATTCAGGGATATACAGAGAATTATTTTATTCTCATTAATTGTCATAAGCATTACTTTACTGCTGTTCTTTTTCAGGGAGAAAAATAATATGCTGAGATCTTTGGGAGACAGCAGCGTATATATTGGCTACCTGCGTGCTACTGCCACATTTGCAATAGGCCTGCTTTTTTATTACATCGCAGATTTTTGGTTAAAAAACAAATCCCTGGCAAAAGAATCTACCCATATATCAAAGGAAAAAACCGATTCTGTAAAGCTGGCTGATATTTTCGAATCAATCAGCAGAAGAGACAATTCTTTCATGCCTCTGTTTTTAACAGTTAATCCGGCCTTCATGAATAAGGTAAGGGAAAGATGTCCTAAAATTAATGATACTGAACTTGAAGTCTGCGCCTTAATCAAGCTTGGACTTACAACAAAAGAGATCGCCATAGCTACGAATTCTACCTATAAAGCGATAGAATCGATCAAATACAGGCTTAGAAAAAAACTCGATCTGGAATCAGGCATAAATCTGATGCTGTTCTTTAATGAACTGTAAAGATTAAGCAATTTATCAAAAGGCAATAATCATTTAATAATCAAAACATTAAAAATTTGAGTGATTTTAAGGGGCGCATCAAGTGTTTTAACGTGAGTACTTTATACCGTTGTCCATTCCAGCCACTATAATTTTGCCAACCGAAAACAAACATATAAAAACATTTAAGAAATGAAAAAATTATTATCAACAACTGCAATGCTACTGATTTCATCAGCCATTTTCGGACAAGTGGGCATTAATACAGCAAATCCACGATCTACATTAGATGTGAATGGTGACGCAAGAGTCAGAACAATAAACCCTGCTAATACCCCTGATTATATTCTGGCAGCAGATACTAATGGTGTACTCCGTAAAACAACCTTAAGCGTGGGAGATCTGGATGGAAGTTCTGATACTTCGGGAGTCAGCATCCAAAAACAACAATATTTTGGCACCATTGCTGATCCCAATCAGACTATTAATGCGGGTGTGATAGAAATACGTTTATATCCTGTGAATGGTACAAGTACTACTGATGTTTATCCGCAGATAAGACTCAGAACTGCACCAGCATCAAATATTGATGTAATAGTACTGGATGAAGAAACATGGTTAACCGCAGGGCAAACTTCAAGTGTTAATACATTTAATGGTTCTGCAGGAAAGTATACATTCACCACTACCAACTGGGATATTTGGAAAAATATAGGCTCAGTAACAATGGCCCTTAATGAAAAGAATGTACTTACATTTGCTGTTCCGGGAACAAAAGATTTATACAGAGCTACATGTTATGTTGTAATAAATTCTGCAGTGGCAGGCCAGGAAAGACTATACAACCTAATTCTGGAAAAATTTTAAAAAGAGTTTATACGATCTAAAAGCATAAAATGATCAAAAAATAATAAAATTGCGGAATGTGAAGGCAATCCCGTTTACAGTCGTTTTTTTAGAAGGACATTTCATCATGGTCAGGGAAACTATATACAATAACGAACTGACCTATAATTGATATAATAAATACCATACTGTAAAAAGTCTTCACTTCCGTAATGTTTATAATTTTAAATCTCTTTCATTTTGAAAGTATTCTGATGAAGTATTTTATATCTTATTTTTTGTCAGTTCATAAATTACGCCTTCGTGTCCTTCAAAATCAAAACTTTCTTTAAAAGTCATCCCTATCTTTTCAAGGACTTTAATAGAGCCAATGTTTTCTTTCATTGCCCGGCCAACTATTCTTTCAATTTTAAGTTCATTAAAACCAAAATCAAGGCATTTTTTTGCAGTCTCTGTTGCCAATCCCTTATTCCAATAGTTTCTATAAAACCTGAACCCAATATCATATTCATTTTTATCGGGACTGTATTTAAGTCCGCACCAGCCTATAAATTTTAAACTGGTTTTGTCAATAACCGCAAGCCGCCCGACACCATACTTTTTATACTGATCATAATCAGCCAAAAAATCGGCTGCGGTTTGTAAATCTTTAAAAGGCTTATCTCCCGTATATTTTAATACTTCTTTGTCCAGATTTAAAGTATAAAAATCTACTGCGTCTTCTATGGTCAGTTTACGCATTACTGTTCTTGCTGTTTCTATCTTATCTATTCCTTCCATTTAATATTTCTTTATAATATTACAAAAATAGAACTGAAGGAACAGGAAAAATTGTAAAAATGTAAGGTCTATATGTAAAGCCAGGTATTTTTTGGTGATGATATACTAAATGTACAACTATAAATCTATGTTCTTAATTGATCTTGTTTTTAGTCTTCCAGTAGAATTCAGTCGGAATCTGATCAGTTTGAGAGGCATTCCTTTTACACAGTTCGGTAAAATTATTTCAACCTTCGAAATTAGAACCAATCGTGGATATTTACATTTCTTTTATCACTTCCCAGTTTAACATTAAAATAAAAGAGCTTTTTTATTTTTGAATCGAACTTTATTTCTTTGCAGGTATTTTTTATCTCAACTTTTATTTCGTGGGAAGGAGCCCCCCCTATTCTTATAATATATATTTTTGAAAAGGGAATAAAGCTAAAGGCTTTTCTTTGAAATGATAAATCCTTTAGCTTCTGGTTTTGTAATAATATCAGAGTCTATCCATTCTGACTGAATATAAAAATTATCATTATCCTTTATTAAAATAAATTCAGGATTCATATTTTTTCCAAGTGAGTAACCATCAATATTTTTTTTATATTTCAGAATTAATTTATTTTCTTCTTCTGTGGCTGTTACCTCATCCTTAAACCCTATTTGATAACCACTTCCTGATACTGTAATGTGATTACTATCAATATGAATTTCTAAATCCCAGCCAGCATTAACCCCACCAATTTTTCCATAATCAAATCGTGCTTTATAGATACCATACCATTTTTGATCAATATTAGTATTTTGTAGTTTTGAAGTAATTACCTTATTTGTACTATTTTCTACTAAGTTTTTAGTAGGGTTTGATATTTTATTATCCTTACATGAAAATGTACAGAATAATAATAGTGATATATATGATAGGGTTTTCATTTTGATAATTTAATTATATCCTGATAAACTGCTTATAAACAAGATTTATTTTAAAAGTTTATTTAAATCTTGTTGTTTCTCACCTAAAAAATTTACACCTTCTTCATCAATATTGAAAGATTTAGTATATAAAATACCTAATGTATTTAAATAACCTAAATTTATTTTTTTCGCAAAAGGATAGCTTATATCAGAATAAATATTGACTTTTTTGAATAAGATATTATTCTTATAAACTAATAAATCAATACTTTTTTCTGTAGGAGGGAAATCGTATCCTTTCTCAATTATAGTTTTGTAGGATTTAACATAAAATAGTTTTTTATTTCCTAAATTTGCCGAATCAATAACAAAAATTGAATCTATTTTTGATGTATTTTTATCAACCAGATCTTTTTCGTATTGAAGATTTATAATTTTTTTACTTATCATAGAATCAAAAAAATCTAATTTTTCTAAATTGTTTTGATTTAATGAATCATTCTTAGACATTGCTTCTGCTTCATTATAAATTTGAACGTACCATTTTTTTGCAAATTTTGTCGTTAACAAAAGAGAATTCCCAATCTCTCTAAATGGTTTATCATCTTTATTTTTGATATTTGTTGTATTTTCAGTGATTTCTTTTTTAGTTTTTATACAGGCTATAGAAAGTATAGCTAATATTATGATTAGATAATTTTTCATTATTTACTTTTCTTTTATTTCTATAATTTTCGAGTTGTCAAATTCTCCGCAATGCAAGTGAGAATCATGAAGATCTCCACCGTCTGAAACATTTTTTAATTTCGTAAAATAAGCATCATTTCCAACTTTTCTTTCTCCAAAATGGAAAGATTTCATTGCGTCTATAAATTTCTGATCGGTTTCCAATTTTCCAAAATAAATAGTATCTATACTTTCACCATTTACATGGAACTGGCTTGGAAAACATGATCCCTCTCTAAAACATGATCCTGTAGTAGTTACAGAAAGTTCAGTAATTGCCAATGCTCCTATAAAACCAGCAAAGTAATTAGGTCCTGTATAAATCCTTTTTGTTCCTGAAAAACTATATTTTACATAATTAACTGTATCAGGCATTTTTATCAATTCAATTTTCTCATTTGTTGCTGAGTATAATCTCCAAAATGTATCTCCATTATTACTTCCATACTCTGCAATATCACCATTTTCATACATAACTCTTCGTCGCGTTTGCCCCTCACTTATATTATCATCACTTAATATTTTTGAGTGTGTAGGTTTTTTATATAATTTACTCCTACTAGGTAGCTTTCTACTTGTTGTATGCCAATCAACAACACATATATCGTGCTCTTTTTTCTCTTTATCATGAAAAACATATTTATATTTTTGTTTATATGCCTCTTTGATCGACTTAGGAATTCTTTTTTCTATTTTTCCATCAAAATAAATGTGAAATGTAACTACCTCTTTGGAATCTATATTATTATTTGAACTGTTACCATTACCACAACTAAATTTAGATGTTTTATATGCATCTCCTTCAGATTTAGCCAATATGGCTCGCGCTGCAATTTCATTTTTGGTGATTCCATTTTTACCATCAGTATCAACACTTGCATTTGCGTTATAATAATCTGAGCCTTCTTTATACAAAGTTGTATTGTCAGGAGTACCAAAATAATTCGGAGCAAAAACTAATACATAAAGATCAGATAATGAGATTTTACTTGTAATGTTTTTTGTTTTTTTCCATAATTCAATATATTTTTCTACATAGTCAAGCTGATCTAACTGTGGCATTAAAGCTAATTTTCTTTTAGTTAATGACAAGCTATATTTTTCATTCAACGAACTAATTGCTGTAGGTGTAAATTGTATTAGACCAACGGCACCACTAAAGTTTTCGTCCAATTTCATAATCTCATCCTTCGTCAGTCCCCTATATTCCCGTTTAAATGTTCCATCTTTACGTTTTTCTTTGGTATCTTTTAATTCAATTTTAGAAGATGAAAAAGTTCCGGAAGTTTCAACCTTCATAACAGCCATCAAATCATTAGGATCAAAGTTTTGCCTTTTACTAATGTCAATAACTTTCTTTCTGAATTCGCAAGTTACATTTGGATGACCTCCCCAAATTAAGTTTGTCTCCTTACAGATACAGGTACCATTTTCACCACCATTCAATTGCTCTCTACCCACTTTTACAGCACCATTATTTTCCGAGATTGTTGGTAAAGTAGCATCAGGAAAAAGCCTTACCAAATTACCATGAGCCATATAGAACCCTTGTTCTTCTTTTTGTATTTCCCCTTCTTTTTTCTCCTCAATGACTTTTATCATTGCATTCAATAAAATATAGTTTTTTGGAGTACCTAATTTAGATAAATCTACAGGGACAAGGACTTCTCCTTTATTATTAAATGTAGCGGTTTTGGTATCCCGTATTTTTTCATTCTTAAATTTATCTTGAATATCTTTCCATTTGTGAAATAATAATTCTTCATCCCAAGTCCAATAAGCATCAGACTCTGTTGCAAAATTTATCTCAACTTTTTTATCAACCATATTAGCTGCATAAACCTTAAAATATAATGCTTTACTTAAAGGAGAAATCGTAAATTTTTGAGTGTCGTTTGCATCACAGAAATAAGCATTAATAATTTTAGGCTCACTTTGTACATTTAATGATTTCCCCAATGCCTGATTTCCATTCTCAACTTTTAAACTTGCATCCTTAGGTATTATTTTAAAATATAGTTCGCCAGGTTTTGTTAAACCCTTTTCTTCAATTTTTTGTTTTACAGTATCATCTAATTTAAATGGCCAGTAAACTCCAGGAGTATCTGGTAAAGTTGCTGTAGTTGAAAAAACGATATTACTTCCTGTACTATCATCATCATATATTTCTAAAACGGCCTCTTCTTTTTCTAAACCTACATACTTTACATAAGCACAAACTTCCTGGCCATATCCTGCCTCTTTGATTATATTCCCACTAGCGCCGTTATCATTATCAATCCATTTGGCTGTATCAGATATTATTTTAGGTTGTATCACATTTATTTTTAATGGATTTCGAGATTTTCTTCCCCCCATAACACAATCAATTGTATAGTCCCCGGCAATAGAAAACTGATGGATTAATTTTGTCCCTGAAGAAACATTTTTATTTTCGGAACCCGTAATTTCCCAGACAAGACTTCCATCTTTCGCAGCATCATAATTAGGAAAAGTCATTTTTTCAATCTCAAACTCAACACTTTTACCCAACTTTGCTTTACCATTACTCTTTATACTTTCTACAATATTTTCTTTAACCTCAAAATGCCAGTCATTTTTTGTATTGTCTGTATTGCTTCCTTTCGTATTACCTACTGCCGAAGTTGCATACGCTTCAATATGATATTTCCTCTTTTGCATTAGCTGGTTTCCGGAAATAGTAATAGATCTTCCGGTGCCTATTAATATCTTATCCAAATTCCATTTTATATTTCCTTGTTCGGGAAAATCACTGTTACTGCTTATTGCACCGAATTGTGTTTTGGTCACGCTGAAGGTCATTGGCTCTCCCGGTCTCACAACCTCTGCTCCATGGGTAATATCCCTTACCGATATTGCCTTTGAAGTTCCGGAAAATGTCTGTTGGGTTGCTTCTCCCGATTCATTGGTATATATTGCCTTTATGGTATATTTTGCATTAGAATTTCGAGGAGTAAAAGTAAACACATTTGAAACATTTGATCCCTCATTAAGTGTGTTTCCTGAGCCGTCTTCAAGAATGAATTGCAGCCGGCTTATTTCTTCCTGATTGGGAGGATTGATGAGAAATTTTGCTTCAAAAACTGCCGGAAAATCTTTACGGAAATCATCTCCTGCCAGGAAATTCCCAGGGTTTTTAGGACTTAATTTTGATCCGTCTAATCGATTATATTTAATTTCAACATCAACATGTTTAAGCTCTGCAGAGCCTTGAAAATCTTCTTTAGTTTGAATTTCCTTATTGTAGGCGGCTAAACGAAACTTTCCTTCATCTGGAAAATTATGGTGTAATTCAACCCCGTTTTTCGGATAAAATGCTAAGATATTCATAGATTCAGAATTATGTCCGCTGAAAATAATCCATGATACCAATTGTGTATCACCACGGGTGACATTTGCCTTTACTGTGAATTCCTGATTTGGACGTAAAATTGTAATTGCCATCTTTTAAGTAGTTTGGGGGATGATAATTTCTACACTTTCAATTTCCGGGGTTAAATCCGGTTTCTTCGGCTGCTGAATGGCCGGATTCACAGCTGCGAGTTCCAAAGGATTGGTATTGTCTGCATGTGCATTACTTACACTATCGGTCTGCCCGTGTTTTTCAATAGTAATTTTTCCGCCCACCATACACTGAAGTTCAGAGATTTCAGTGAGTGTTTTTTTATCCTGAACAGTAGTGCTGTCATAGGTTTTGCTCCATTTAGGCGCTGCTGCAAGCTGGCAAGGCAAATATCCGCCGGAAGATGGTTTTAGTTTACATTTTCCGAAAGTTGCTGCAGGCGGTATAAATGTTTTATCATCTTCTGTGGCCACGAGTTTCTCTGCCTGATCATTAAATACAATTGTTTTATGTGAAGTTACCTGTAAATCTGCTGTTTGTTTTGGGTTTTCAGCTTTGTCACAGACACATTTTGCATTATGTACCACGAAATATTTTCCGTCATGCTCACTTTTGGAAGATTCTTCCTGTTTTTTATCCTCTTCTTCTTTTTTCTTTTCCTGTTCTTGTTTTTGCTCAGCATCTTTTTGCTCTTCTACCGGATCTAATGGAGGGGTTTCTCCGTTCATGCCATAAATTTCATCCTGTGAAGGAGTCATCAAGGTGAATCCGGAATAAGGGATATCTGAAGTAGACTGTCCGGAATTCTGATTGTGATATTCCTTTAGCTGTGTCCAGTCTTTTATACCCAGTTTTTTAGCGATATCCTGCAACGTTTCTCCGGTCTGAACTATATAAGGGATTGATGCTGCCATACTATTTTGTGTTTATTTTGAATGTTTGCTGGTAATAAAATTTGTTTTTTACCTCTATACAGATATGGGTTTCTGAGCTGGCCATCCTACCTGTTTTTCCTGTATAGTTTACCAGATGGTTGAAGTCTGCATATAATGGTAAATTTTCTTCTTCAAAATCTAAATTGTATTCATGCGTATGAACATAATTGATGATTTCGTCCATTATTTCCTGTGCATTATCAATTTTTGGCTCGAAATGAAGACTGTTTGTATCAGTTGAATAGCTGATATTTCCCTTCCATTCTGAGTAGCAAATGGGAAGAATGTTCCATTTCAGAAAGTATCCCTGCTTTTGCTTGAATTTTTGAATTCCAAGATTGAGAACTTTCATGAAATGAAGTTGGTTGATAAATTCTGAAAGTTTTTCATCTGTTTCGGTAGCTGTCAAAAATTGGCTACGGATATGATTTACTCCTTCTCCGCTATACTGATCTCTTATTTTACTATCTTCTTTTAGAATTCTTTCTTTTATATCATTTAAATTAATAATCTTTAGTGTGTAGTTTTCAATATTGCATCCCAAAGGAAACAGGGCCTCCATATATTGATTCGAAATTTCTAAAAATTTAGTATCAATTTTCTGCTGATTAACCTTAAAATCGGTCCTGTTTATACTGATATCAAAATCCAGATCTTCTTCTGTTTTCACAAATAAATTGTAAGTAAGAAGGCTTTCATATTCTTGTTCTCCTATTCTTACAAGGCTTTTATCTATGACGGAATAAGTGGAAGTGGGGAAATGAGAAGCTGTCATTTTATAACGATTATTTTTGAAGGATTATAGTATCATTAGTTGCATTATAATCATATAGATATGTTTCATAATTCTTATAAATTCTTATTTTTTTCAGATTCTTATTTTTATTTAAAATTTTATCTTTAATGTTTATAGCTATATTAAGAATTGAATCATTTTGAATAGTTACGTTTTTAGGAATATCAATGGATATAGAATACTCAAAAGGGAAACTGGCATAATCAGAATATAATGTATCTTCCTCTTTTTTAGTTTTATTATAATACAGTCTTTTGATTTTTGCATTATATTTTTTTTCTAATTTTTGAAAATACTGTTTTTCCTGAAATGATGTTTCCGGCTGTTCAGTTTTTTTTGTTGGTTGCATTAACCAATAAAAAGGATTGAATATAAAACCTAATGCTATAAATACTATAACAAGCACGCAAATAATAATTCCTTTTTTGGTTGATTTATTCATAATTAATCTTGTCTTTGATAATATGCTTCGGAGATATTTGAGTTTAATCGAGGATACAAATCAATTTTTTTGTTGTATAATACGTAATCGTCTATTCTGTACCAATCTTCATCCATAGGACTGGTCTGATGTACAGACCCTCCTCTGCTATTCAGAGCAGGTATTACAACTATATTTTTTAATTTGCTAACTAATCCAAAAGTCGACTCACCAATTGTAATTCCATGAACTGTTCCAAAACCTCCATTCGATATATAAACACCATATCTGTTTACCCCCTGAACCTTATTATCCATGACAACAGGATCTATGTGAAATATAGTTTTTCTGGTTAACCAATCCTTACTCAAATACCCTGCAACAATTTGATAACATGGATAATTGCCCTCAACAGAAAACTCATCACCTTCATCTGCTGATAGCATTAGAGATTCACCTATTTCTATCCCTTGTTCAGATAAATATTTACAAATACCTGCAGCGTGAGCTCCCCCTTCGCTATGTGATATTAAATAAATTTTTTCTTTACCCAGACCTTTCTTTATTTCATTGAAGTTTTCTTTGCAATAATCATATCCTCTGGTTTTTCTTTCAGAACCGCTCTCACTTCCTCCCCATGATGATGATCCATCAACGTATAATGGTTCTTTACTTTTGATTCCAAAATATTGATCAGCACTATTTTTATATCTTTTAACATCACGGGTAAAAAAATCCCAATAACCTTCCCCTCCAGAACCGGGGGACATACCCATTGCATGCGCTGCCCTATTCCAATGCCCATTAACAAGCAAAATTTTTGGAGTCCCAATCACTTTAAGATAATTAGTTGGCATGTCAGGAAACTTTATATCTACTTCATTATCATAACTACATTTAAAATATAATTCGAGTATTCCATCATTCTCATTTTTTGCAAAAAGCTCTAAATTATCAAGAGTTATTGTCTTAATAATTTTTTTATTAAGATCAATCCTATCCTGTAAAGCAGGTCTTCCACTCTCTGAATAAACAAGTCCGACTTGATCATCTTCTTGATCTTCAGAAGTGTTCAGAACTGTATCATCATCAAACAACTTTAAAATGACATCACGATCATTCGGTATTGATTGAGTTTGTAAATGAAATTTTACAGTATCTCCATAGGATGCTTCTGTAATTTCCATATCATTAACATCAGTCCACCAACCGCGAACAAAATATCTAGACAATAGTCTCCTCTGAGTTTGAGTTGTGGTTCTAAAATCAACGCCTGCCATCTTAATTATGTTTTTTTAATATCTTATTTATCTACAAAAATTATCAAATCTAATTGGACACATTAAACTATCCGCGCTGTTAAACATGATTCTTATATAGTCTCTGACTTTTTAAAAATAATTTCGAAAATTTTATTGTTAAACTCACTCTACCTGTACAGGAAACGAGTAACATGATAATTACTGAAAAAAAGATTGTTTTAGTCATTATTTTATCATTTGATATCAAAAAATCATTTCCAAATAAAACTTTAATACAAACTTATTTTATACTCTGAGGAGATTCTATCAGAATCATATCCTGAGAAAGAAATAAAGTATCCTTATTTGCGCGTAAAATTTGATATTTTTGATTAAATAGTATTATTTCTTTATTTACTTTTTTTAAATCCAGCTCTTTATATGGTTCAGTTTCTTTTGTATTTCCATTTTCTTTAATGTTATCAATCAATAAGCTTTCTGATTGAGGAGTGATATACTTTTGTAAAATATTATTTTTATATAAAAAACCCTCTCTGATTAATATTTCATGGTTTAAATTTTTCACATAGCAATCTGGAGAATATATTTTTGGAATTCCTTTGTTTATAGATTCTCCTTTAATTACTAAAATTTCTTTTTGTCCACAACTTATCAGCATATATGAGCTAATAAGGCAGATTAACTTTTTTAATTCTCTCAACATCTTGTCTTTTTTCAATAATTATTTTAACTGTTGAATATCCAAAAATTGTATCATCATCTGATTTTTGTCTAATTTTATTGATAATGTTTTTAGTTTCATTATCAGATGGATTGTTAAATGAATTTTCTTTATTTGTGATTCCAAAGCACCCTAATGATCCACCTGCTCTTGTGCGGGGCTTATTATCATTTGTTGCATCTTTTTCGTTATGATAATAACCACCTACATGAATCATTATACTTTTTGCAGATGATACTTTCTCTCGTTTATCGTTATAGCGCTCTCCTGATGCAAGTGTATCTGAGTTATTTTGTTCAAGTTTATAAGCGGCCGTGTCATTATTATGAGGGTAAACATCAATATATACTCCTTCATACTCATTATTATTTTTAGGCTCAAATGCACAGTTATACACTTCTGCCTGTACTCCTTCAATTTTGTTTACAATCCAAGAATCCCTTGATACCATAGTTTCAAATTTAAATGTTTTATCTGCTGAGTGAGTCACTAACATTTTGTACAAGGGAATTCCCATAGTGATATAACTCCCTTTAAATTTCCTATCATCAGCTCCAATTAATTTGATATATCCCCACCCAACTTTTTGATTTGTGATTGTAATAATTGGTCCTTCGTGCCCTGAGCTATTATCTGATTTTTCCTTTTCTTTAGTTTCCCTTCCAAATCCCTGCATGATTGTCCTTTTTTGGCTGGAGAGTTCAAGATTTTGTTTAGTAGCCTCAATAATTACTTCTTCAGATTCCTCATGGGAAATTTTGCTTAGAGAAGTATAATTCTGAGCAACCTGTATATTAATATTCTTTGCGTTTTTTATAATGGCCATGGCAAAAACTTTTAATGAGAATTTCCTTGTTCGCCACTTTGTGATTTTACCGTTTTTTCACTTTGTAAAATCATATTTTGTTTAGTACTGACAACTGTAACTTTTTCAGCATATGAGTCACTTTTCTTAGCCTGAATATTCCTTTCATTTTCTGAAATTTCAGATCTCATGTCAGATGATTCATGAATATTGCCGGTTGCTGTCTGCATCAGATCTTTTCCTGCGGTATCAATCATATTGACCCCCGCATTAGAAACGATGTTTACGTTTGCCGTTGATAAAATATTACTGCCTGCAATAGAGGTTATATCAATTCCGGCACTCATTTTTATATTTTTTCCGGCAGTAAAGGTGATATCGTTAGGGGCATTTACCATGATATTTCCTTTTCCATCCATAAAATAGGTATTTCCACTTGGGTCTTCTATATATATGCTTCCTTCTGCATCATTAAAAATAACTTTATTTCCGCTCCTTGTCTGTATTGATTTTATATGATTATTGGCACCGCCTCCTAAACCGGTTTGCCCGTGAAACATCCCCCCCATTACAAAAGGTCTATCCGGATGGTTATGTACAAAGCCCACCATCACCTGATCCCCCACTTCCGGAATCGCTACATAGCCTCTGTTTTGGGTTACCTGATCCGTTCCTCCCGCATCGGGGCTCATCATCCTGATAAAATGGGTAGTATCATTCATCTGCCAGTCAAATCTTACCTGAACTCTACCTTGTCCCTCAGAATCAGCATTTGAGATCACTGTAGCGATCTGAGGCTGTGCAATAGGAATGGTAAATTCAGGTTTGGGTAAAAAACCTGTGTCCGCAGCTATCCCTTCAAAGGAACCAGTATAATGACCAATTGTATCTATCTCATGTACAGCCTCTGTGATCATTATTTTAGTGAAATAAGAAGTTTCATTACTGTCGGGCTTACGCATCTCAATATCTGCTATACATCCGGGATGAAGGAAAGGAACAGTTGTTGACCCCGAAACAGTAAAGATCTCCACAGCCTCACTTCCTGCTGTACTTTTCTGGGAATATTCAACATCAAGATGTGTGGATGCCTTAATTGGGGCAACCTGAAGAGCCGGAGTTTTAAATATCCCGTTATTATTCCCATAAGCGGTTTTAGCTAAATCTCCTACATGCTGAATGGGCGTAGAACCGGAAGCGAGCTTTTCATTCTTACTGCTGTTGTATCCGTAAAACTGGGGCTTGATATGAAGAGCCTTCAGCTCTACTTTGACATCATTGGCATTACTTCCGTAGATGAGTTTGATAGGCTTGTTCTGAAGGGGTAATTTTCCAAAATGGAGCACTTCCCCATCATAATAAAACTGTTCGCCGTAGGCTTCTGCCATTCTCGCAAGGTAATTGTAATGGGTTTCATCATATTGGCTGCTATAGATAATCTGGGAATAATCATGGGTATCAATCCTGATATCGAAACGGCTTTTGTCTAAACCTTGCTTAATGACTTCTTCTGCAATGATTCCTATATTAACAGGCTGGCTTCCTCCAAAGCTCTGAATGTGCTGAGCACCATCCAGTAAAATGGTTGGACTGTATCCTGACAGAACAATATTCCCAAGACTCATTTTTTCCTGACTGAAACCTACTCTGGTAATCACACCTACAAATGTTCGCTCGGGACTGTTATCAATATCTTTATAGGCTATGACTGCCGTTAAACGTTTTCCAAGGAATTTATTGGCTTCTTCCAAGGTATGCGTCTGGCGGTCTTCCAATGCATCGTGGGCAAGGGTCAGGGTAAATTCATGATGACGGCGGGAGCTTTGGGTAAATTTGAAGTGTTTGTAATATTTAATGACTTTCCCTTCAATAACCAGAGATAGTTTTACCAAACGATTGATACCGCTGTGATGATTCTCGGAAACACCTTCTGCATTCTGCACCGGACGGAAAGCAGCCCCTCTTAATGATTCTGATATTGATGACATAATTTTGTGATTGTGTGTGATTTAAAGATATTACATGTTGTTCACCCAGATACCTTTTTATATCGTAGGACAAAAAGACCATCTTTTGGCAGGGATAGTCTTTGTTTTGTTTTTCCGGTTCTTTGGAAGTGCTTATTAAGCTTTCGGCCAAAGACCTTCATAAGCAGCATTTCCATAATCGATAGTCTCTGCGCTTATTACAAAACTGATGTACATAGAGTTTTCATCTACGGCATCAAATTCTACCTGGTGTTGGATCACATATCCGTTGGTCCATTTTAAGGTAATTAAAGTTCCTTCTTCGTGAGATTTGTTGAAAGTAACTTCTCCTGTGGTTGGTTTGTATTTTCCGTTCAATAAGCTTTCAAGGATATCAGACTTTTCAGTGGCTTCTACGGTAACTTTGATAAGGGCATTGGAAGGATCTGAGGCTACACGCCCTGATACATCTGTAGATCTGGATACACTATAGTTCAGCTTTAACAGTTTCTGTCCTTCTCCTCCGTTGAATTTTAAGATTCCTCTTGAATTAAGTGCCATAGTAAGTAATTTTTAACAATTAATATTTTGTGATTTGTTTTTCTATATCACCAAATGTAGAAGTAATTGGCAAATAAAATAAAATTTCAACAAAAAATTTAAAAAGTGTAGTAATTATACGACTAACAAGCGTTAGGACACTGCAAATAATGTCGAAATTGTTCCAACTGTGTATACCTTCCCGCGAAGGTTCAACCGGGTGCGACTGGTTGTAATATCAGGAATATAACAGATTTTAAACTTTGACTCCATGTTGAGCCTTCTACCTTTTTTACATTAGCAATTAAGATCAAACTTCCTTTCCTCTTTATCATATTCAGTTTTTATACCCCATAATAAATGGTCTTTGGAAAGAGAATCTGTCTGTTCTTCAATTGCCAGTAAGGAAGAATTCATAATAGCTGAAGTAATTTGCGCTCCTGTCAATTCATAATTTGTAGCTAACTGATTGATCAGGTCACTATCAACAGAAATATTTTTAGGAATCATGTTGTTCCAGAGTTTTATTCTTTCTTCTGCCGTAGGTTTTGAAAATTTAATGATGATATTGAATCTTCTTAAAAAAGCATCATCAATATTATTTTTAAAATTGGAAGTAAGGATAACCAGTCCGTTAAAACTTTCCACCCGTTGCAACAAGTAACTCACTTCCTGATTGGCGTACCGGTCATTGGAAGATTTTGCGTTGGTCCGTTTCCCAAAAAGCGCATCTGCTTCATCAAACAACAAAATCCAGTTTTTATTTTCTGCAAGCGTAAATATCTTTTCTAAATTTTTCTCTGTCTCACCAATATATTTTGAAACCACCTGAGACAAATCTATCCTGTAAACCGCTCTATTAAATTCTTTCCCCAAAAGACTTGCCGTGAGGGTTTTTCCTGTTCCTGAAGGACCATGAAACAACGCTCTGAAACCGGGAAGTATCTGCTTTTTCATTCCCCAGTCTTCCATTAAAGTCTGATGGTGTTTTATCCAAAGCTTAATCTGGTTGATCTGTGAATGAACCGTAGTATTGACGACCAGATCTTCCCATTCCATATGGGTAATCGTTTCTTTAGCTGGAAAATGGATGCTGAATTTCGGTTTTAATTTTTCCCCGAAAAAAAGCATATGCACCGTTTCGGGAGTAAGGATAATTCTTCCGCTCATTTCCGGTTCTCCGGTTTTCACATCATCCAGATACAGAATATTTTCTTTGAAGAACCAGTGATTCTGCGAAAATAATTGTTGAATAAGCAACCGGCTGTTAATATCTTCTCCTCCTAAAATACATTGTACTGTTTCTCCGGTTGGAAGCATTCCTCTGTGGTTTTCTGTTCTTATTCCACCCAGTTCCGGAAAGTCTCCACCTTCAGGATATACTTCTTTGATCACCTCATCAAAAAAACCCGGCAAAACATGCGGAACCAAAGCAACCAGCAATACAACAGCTTCCTCGTGCGAAGTTTCTCTTCCCAGTGCTTCCGAAAACGAATTCTGAAAATCGAAATTCTCAGTTGTTTCTTCGTCTGTGAGTTGCGAAATAATATATTGTTTAAGGGCTTTAAATGGCATAAGTAAAGTTTAAATGGTAAAAATCAATCCTGGTTCGGAACTAATCTTCGTAAGTCCCGTTTTTAAAATCTGTTTCATTATTAAAAGAATCTGTTTTAGAGAATTTTTCAGTTGGTTTTTCTTTATTCCAGGATTCAAAAATATAATTTATTGTTACCGGAGTTTTTTCTTCTGCATCTACAATTATTTTCTTTTTAGCAGATAAATTGGCAGGTTTTCCTTTTACTTTATTGAGCGAACCATAATTGGGCACAACCGTATAATTAATTACTTTTCCGGCTTTTAAATCTTCTTTTACTTTTTCTTCAATATCCACATTATGATCTTTGTTTCCTTTACGGGTTAATGGCGTTAAATTTCTGAAATCATTACCGCTTCCTCCCAGGTTATGGTTTAATAAGTGTCCTAGAATATAATAGGTAGAACCTCCGTTTCTTTTCTTGCGCAAAGTGTCATAGGAATCATTGGAAACGCCCGGAACCGAGCCAATAGGTGGTTTTGTAGATTTATGCAGATTTTTCACTTCCATTTTGGTTCCGTATCCGCTTTTATTCAAAGATCCGAAATTTAATTCAAATTTTCCTATCCCTTCAATATCAAAAAGAGGCGGCATATAATTGCTTAACGTGGTGACATGCTGGGTTACTTTTTCGTATTTTTTTGTCTGTTCTGTTTTGTATTCTTCATCTGTAGCGCCCATGTTTTTTTTCGACAGAGCGGTCTGCAATGCATCAAATTCTGTTTCGGCATCTTTTTTGGCTTTGGCTTTATTTCCTTTTACAGTTCCTATTTGTTTTAAAAAGTCGGTAAACGTTTTGGGATTACTTGCTACCATTAAAGTTACGTTTTCATCTTTTCCTTTAAAATAAAGGGTATGCGTTTCTCCGTTTTCAGATTTGAAGGTTTTCCTTATTTTTAAGAAATTCAATAGTTTTTCGCCATATTTTTTGGCCGTATCTTTTGCTTTTTTCTTTTTATCATCTACCCAGGCTTTACCTTTTTCCACGGCTTTCATGGATTTGTCAATCAATTTCATCAAACCTATTTTTTCTGCAATCTGTTTGATCTTTAAGGCGATCTTTTTAAGAATGGCATCAATTTTCGGTCTTATTTTCTGCTGAATAAATTTCTGTACTTTCCCTACAATTCCATCCAGGCCGAGAACTGCAGCCAGAAAACTGATGGCAAGGCTGAGAAAATTACTGAAAACATCTTCTACTTTCTGAGTGACGGCAGAAAGGTTCTTATTTAAAATATCACCGAAAGTATCCAGAATTCCATCAATAATTTTGACGATCTGAGCGGCTTTCTGAAATAAAGTGACCACAAATTTTATCAGCAATTGTGCGGCTCTGATAAATCCGGCTCCGGGAATCAGAAGTGACAGCAAATATTCCATTGCTTTTTGGGTGATGGTTTCTACCACGAATGTTTTTACGTTTTCTATCAGCATTTCTTTCAGATCACTGAATTCTTCTTTGATAAATTCCCACAAACCGGCAAGGCCTTTCTCATTTAAAATCCTGAAAATATCAAGAATTTTATTTCCTGCAGAAATGGCCATATCTACTCCTTTTTCTATAAAATTAAAGCGTTCCTGACCAATAACATCTATCACAAGCTGTTTGATTTTTTTAATACTGATTCCTAAAATCTGCAGCACCAGACTTGTAATTCCTTCTAAATTAAGTTCTTTGGGCAGAATAATTTCATCGCCAATTGATCCCGTTAACCATTGTAAGACACCTTTTATAAGATGCTTGTCTATATTATTTTTAAAGTTGGTAAACCCCTGCCCTACGGCATCTGCAAGATTTCCAAAGAAAGTGATGGGGTCATCAATAATGGCTTCGGCGTATTTTGCCGCTTTTTTAGCAACAGCCTGTATTACATTTTTAAGTTCAATAATGGTATTGATTACTGATTTTACGGCTGCTATTGCACGATCCAGCCAACTCATATTTTCTATTTTGGCTTTTTCAAATCTGGAATCCAGCTCATCCATTGCGGCACTGAATTTCTCAGTAACAGCATCAATAATAGATTCCTGTTTACTTTCTATCGAGCTTTCCAGACCTTCAAATTTCGTATTGGCCTCATCGAAAATATCACCTGCTGTTTTTTTATCTTTATCCGGCTGCTGTTTCCAGAATTTATCTTTTTCCGCTTTGCCTTTTTTCACTTCGGTTGCGGCCAGAAACAGGCAATTATCTACAACTTTTACAAGATCATCGATAGGGTTTTGCATGTTTTCAATAAATTCTTTCTTGGCAATATCGAATATCTTTTTTTCACTTAGTAATTCGTCCCCGGTAACTGCAGCTCCAAGTTCATTAAAAAATCCTGTGTTTTCATCGAGCAGATCGGCGACTCTGTCTGAAAATTTGTTTAGGTTTTCAGACATTTTGTTTCCAAAAACGGTTTCAATATAATCATCAATGGTTTTAAAATATGCTAAAACCTTTGTGTTTGTTGCCGTAAAAATTTCGTCAAGCCCTTTTCTTATTTTTTCCCTTGTTGCATTTTCCTCTTTACTTTTAGCATTCTGACTCGAAAAAATATCAGCCTTAGCATCAGAATTATTTTGCAGCATGGAAGTGTAAGCTGCATTCATTGCTTTTTCATTCCCCGATTTTGTACCGGCAACGGTTTTATTTTCGTCTTTTCTGTAGGTGTCGGTAAGTTCCTGCGCTTTAGCCTGTGATTCAGATTTCTGGCTGTCTGCAGCGATGAAGGAAGGTTCATTACTGTTTTGCAGTTTTTCCGTGGAAAGATTGTTCTGGGAGTACTGGTCGTCCAGTGTTTTGGTTTCTTTTGTGAAATCTGTTTCCTCTTCAGTTTTTTTTGCAGGAGCAAGACTGGCTTTTTGTGTGGTTTGTGTTTTGGATTCCTGTTTTTCCTGAATCAAAGCAACAGGTTCCTGGCTGGTGATTTCGTTTTTCGGAGTCAGAGGTTTATCGGGGGGCACAATAGTTCCGCTTTCTATTTCTCCTCCTGCTGCCTCTTTTTCTTTTTGCAGGGATTCTGAAATTTGATCCGTATCCGATTTTGCCACACCATTTGTTGCTACTTTTTTTGCATCGGATTTGCTTTCTATGGTTTCATTAATCTGTTTTTGCAGTTTTTCTTTAAAAGCAGATTTTTTAAATTCTTTTTTTTCGTCAGGAATAATATCAAGATGATGCCTGTTTGCTACGGATGTATTGGCCTGTTCCGAAGGTAAAAGTGCTGCCTCATACTTTTCGTCTGAGACCTTTTGGGGGGCTTTATGTTTTTGATATTTTTTTGCGGTGGATTCTATTTCTTTAAATGGCTTTTTTAAAGATTCAGCGGGAGTTTTAGCTTTTTTCTCTTTTTCTTCTTTTTTTACAGGTTTAGGAGCAGCAACAGGTTTTTTAACGGCTTTACTTTCTTTGCTTAAAGCACCACGCAGTTTCTTTTTAGCTCCAAAAAAATATTTTTTAGAACTTCTTGAAGCGGCTGTTTTTTTCGTTATTTTTTCTGCTTTCATGGTTTCTGAATTTTTAAGAGCATTTACCAGTTACATAGTAGAAACTCACCCATCCAGGGTGTTTTTATCATCCCGATTCCCCACGGAAGCTGATCTAATAAAATATCAAAGCCTTTTTCTTCTACCCAGAGCTCAAAACTATTTTCCCGGATTTCTTCCAAACGTGCATTTCTTTGTAGGAAAGTTTCCTGCAAAGCGGCTACCGATGATTTACCCATCACACTCCAATGTTCCAAAACCGCTTCTAAAAGGTCTTTACACAGTTCTTTCTCTTCATCCGTAATTTCTAACTGAGTATTGATCACCTTTCCTGTATCATAACCACAGAGAATTTTATTGAGCAAAAGTTCATTTTCCTGAATTTCGTCTTTTCCTGTTACTAAATATTGTGTTAACAGTACAGCTTTCTGTACGCTTATTTCTGTTGTCCAGCTATCATGCTCATACAAATTTGATTTCTCGAAAAGGGTTTTCAAAAAAGGATGTAAAATAACAAGTCCGGCATTTTCTATAAAGTTATTTTTACTCACATTATGATGAACAGGCTCCTTTTCCAGTTTTTTCTGATTAACAAACTGATCTTTACTTTCTATTTTTTCAATAACAGACTGATGGAAACGAACCGTTCCGGGTTTGAAATTATTTTTGCTTTCTATAAAATAACTGAGTAAAATTTTTATTTCTGTTTCTGAAATATTCCAATATTCTTCGGATTGCACTAAAAACTGACGGATATATAATTCCTGCTCATTTGTTTCTGACACCATCCAATTCATCCATTGCAGGAATTCCAGCCAAAGTGATTGTTGATGAACCGTTTTTATTTTTTGAGCAATACTCAGAATATTTTTGTCAACCGCTTTTTTAGTACGGATCAGGTCTTCTAAAAAGGTTTCGGAGATTTTAAAATCATCAAAAACAAATTCATTTATTTTTTCCCTTACATTTTTAGGTACTGAGAATATCCATCGTATGATACTTTGATTATTTTGCCGAAACAATAGAATCAGATTGTTTATAAAATCTTCCGTGAAATTAATTTGCTCCAAAATAGTTTTCAGATCTTTGGAAATGGTGTTTTCTTCTAAAGTTCCTGTTTTCAGAAAACGAAATATTAAAATAATTGCCTGTTGTTCTACAGAAATCAAAGAGTTTTCGGCAGATTCTCTATTCAAAGCAAAATCATCGGTTAATTGGTAATGATTTTCAATAGATACAGGTTTGTATAATTTCAAATATTCCTCTATTTGCAATAAAGACTGACGAACAATTTCTTCTTTCCAGTTCTTTTTTTCAATTTTTTCAATATTTACATTCAAAAAATCAATATTCCAAACCTTATTTTTCTGATCATATTTTTGGAATAAATGATCAAGTTTTGGATAAAATTCTTTCTCCAGTAATGCGCCCAATTGATTTTGCACTTCTTTCCCGAAATCGGAAGAAGCACACTGTATATCGAAGGTATTTCTGGTGAGAAGATGCATGGTTTATTTTAATTTTTTAATTCCAGGATTATGGATCGCAAACGATGTGAAAATGCTGTCCCCGCCAACTAAAGAATCTTCCCATTCCTGACCTTCAATCGAGAAATACAGATTCTTATCATCAAATCTTAAATTCAGACATCCTATCCTGTATTTTTTGGGTGCAAGCCCCCATTCTTTATAAATTTTATCCGGTTTACTGTTTCTGATCTTTACTAAAAAATCAGGCATATTTTCAGAATTGACCATTACAGTTGACAGTGATTCAAACATTTTTAAATCTTCATAAGGAAATGATAATTTATTTACGTTATTATCTGGTATGCTTATCATTACCGTAAAATTGGCAAATAAGCCAATTATTCCCCGAATAGAATAAATGAGCTTTGCCCCGTTATCATCACTAGATTCTCCGGAATAGGAAAATCCGTCAGTAGATCCCCCTGAAGAATTAAGTTCATCGCAATCCAGAATATCTTTCAGGATCTTGTTCGTGTCTTTTGCAAGGATATTTCCGTTGGGAATTATTTTGGTATCGATTTCTGCTATAATGGTTCTTTTAGTTGCCATGGTTTTTATTTTTTAAATTATTGTTCAGTGAAAAAATCTTTTGATTTAAAATCGGAAACATTAAAATCTCCTATGAGTTTTACTGTGAGTTTTTGCTGATTGGGACAGGTTTCGCCTAACTGTACTATATTGACTTCAAACTGTTTATTAAGGTCATCAAAGTCGAATTTGTGGGAAACCAGTTTTTCTTTGGTTGTTATTTTGGTTCCATCATTAAAATCAATTTCATATTCGTGTTGATCATCTTGTACAGGATTTGAAAAATGGAAGGTATTAACGTCATTTTTATCCCGCGCAACTTCCCATTTCAAACCTTGAGGAGCTACAATTTCCAGTTCTATCGTATTGCTGAATTCTCCTTCCAGTTCATATTGAAGTGTATAGATTTTAGGTGTTTTTATCGAAGCGTGATTCGGCTGCAAATAATATTTATCACTTTTCTGAACGATTGCATCTTTTGCGGTTCCCGAAAATTTTCCTCCGGATTTTCCTTTGATCACGATTTGCTGCTCATTGGTATCTGTCTGGCAGAATTTCAGCTTATCAAGCGAAATGGATAACGGCTCGTTGATTTCGATCTTCACTTCCAGCGTATTGCCGTCTCCGCAACAGGAATAAGGTAGGAAGAAGTCGGCAATAACGGTTTGCTGAAAACTGTTATCCTGGGGTTTTACGCTTGGTTCAAACTGTAATACATCTATTAAATTCCCAAGGATAAATCCGCTCATTTCTACCGGATAATAAGCATTCAGGTTAAATTTTGCCACTTCTATCAGGCTGTTCTTTATATTGTCTGTTTCCGCTTTACATTTATCGATAGCTGTAAGATCCGGCTTTGTAATCAACTGTGATTTGTAATCCGTCAGTTTTACGCTTTTTATCAGATCCTGCTTAACACTGTCTTCAATGGCGAAATTATTTTTATATGCTGTAATTGCGGTAAGCAAAGCAGTATATTGTTTGGGCGGAGCCGAAGCTTTGAAAATAGAAGAATCCACATATACCAGAACAAAAGTTCCTCCTTTGGTAACGCCTGCTTTATGTTCCAGACCAGGATGCTTTTTAATAAAGGTGGAAAAAAACAGGTCTTTGTACACTTTTTGCCATCTCAGATTCGCTTCTTCGTAAATTACGGTAAAAGGATCATCTAAGAAAAGTTCATTGATATCATCCAAACGGTCAATCAGATCTTCCGCTAAAACTGATAATGTCTGTTTATTCAACTGAATGCACCATCTGTGAAACAGAAAGACATAATTCAGCTGCTTGAAAATCTCATAAAAACTTTTATAATTGGGCAGAAATTCCTTTAAATCATTGGTAAGCAGGTTTTTCAGCTGTATAAGAATATTTTTAAAATTGTCAATGCTTCCGACTCCGATAAGCCCCTGGCTGCTTAATGTTGCTTTATGTTGATCCATCCAGTTAATGGCAAATTCGGTGATATTGTATACTCTTTTTCTGGCTAAATCGTAGTCTGTTTCCAGATCATCCCATCTTCCTTCGAATTTTGTAATATCTACTTCTTTATTAAGAAAGTCAACGGCATTGACCGCAGTAACTTTGAAAGACAGATTGTGGCTGTCCCTTATTAAGTTCAGTTTTTGAATGGCCGTTTTATAATTGAGTCCGATATGACCTTCAACCCTGAAAAAATTATAGGGTTCAAAATCAAATAAAAGAGGTTTCTGAACAGATAATTTATTTGTGTAGCCCGCTAAATCTGAATAATAAGACAAGACAGAATCGTTTTGATTTTTAGCTGTTAAATCCGGATTCCATTTTTTATTCAGTTCTAAAACTGATTTGTAGTAATAAGGGATTGATTTTTTTGATAATGGATAATTTCCATGTTGTGAAGGAGTCACTTTTATATCATTCACTTTTACCACCTCAAATGAAGAAATCAGATGCGCTAATTTTCTGAAAAGAAGTGCCAGTTTTTCTGATTTTTTCTTTTCCTTTTTCGAGAAATCGGAAGTTTTAATAAAAGGAGTCCTGAACGAATTTCCGTAAACGGAATTCCCACCCAAAACTACATGAAAAGGAAACCAGTTTTCATCAACACAGCAAACCGAAGGATACATTTCCTTAAAATCTATGATCTCATTGTACGCTTCTGTAATATCATAGATCCAGTCCCATATATATTGAATATTAACTCCTGATTTATATGTATTTACGGTTTCATCAATTCTACTTTTCACCGATTCTAAAACCGAAAGGTCTGTTCCTGACAAATTCTTTTTATGATCCTGGTAAAGCTCTTTAACGGCATTTGAAATTCCCGAAACCAGGGTATCGGAATACGCTTTCCTGAAGCCGTCTAAAACCTGAGAACCCGTAACAACAGCATTCTGAAAAGGAACATTATATCTTGGAAATGCGATTTTTGAATAGGTTTTGGAAATATCATATTCCTTCAACAATTCTTTGGAGGCGTTGATAGGAATAAGTAACGGTCTTACATTGAATTCCATCCTTTTTCCTTTATCATCGCAATTGGTGGTCACGCAGTTTTTCTGATCAATTAATGTGACTTCCAAAAGAAGGATAACCACCTTATTATTGAAAAAGTTGGCGGGTATCGGTTTTTTATCCTCTGCGTTGGAACCGGCGGGAAGCAACTCTACACAATTCTTAATCGCAGTATAGTCATCAGTGTATTTAAAAAACTTATCAAGATAGGATTCTTTGGTATAATCCGGTTTCAGAAACTGGTCCGAAATTTCAAAATCGTGGTAGTGGGAAAAAGTATCTTCTTTCCAGTTGATCTGAAAGCCTAAAGAGGTAACAGCCGTTCCACAGGAAATTTTTACGCTGTTTGGTGAGGGAAAAGAAAGTTCCGAACCACAAACAATTCCTATTCCGGTCAAATTTTTTCTTATTAACCGGTCCTGCTCTTCTAAATGGCTTACGATAAGGTTCAGTTCTTTCTGGCTTAATACCTGATCGGCTTCAAAAACCGGATAAACAGAGGTGTTATATGCTTCCATGGTGTTTGTTTATAGAGTTCCTAATGATGAGTTTCCTAAAATAATAGGGTTGGTTGTTTCGCTTAACCGGCAATCGTATAAATTACCTTCCGGATAAATGGTATTGAGTTCTTTTAATGCTTTTACAAGCTCATTAAGTATCGTTCTGTATTTCGTTTCATCTTCCGCTTTTAGTTTATTTTTACAGAATTTCTGCCGGTAGATTCTATAATTTTCCAGCCATTTTCTGTAGATTTTCTGAAATCTGAGCATATCTGAAATATTGACCCAGCAAATTTTAAGAAGTACATGAGCCGGAGCTTCCTGTCTGAAAATTTTTTCTGCATATTTTCTGAAAACGATACTTTTGAAACGGGAAAGATAGCCCGGCAAAATCAGGGTTGCTTTAAAAGAATAAGGATCGTTATCGGCTTCATTATCACAGTCGTCATTCAGACAAACCGATAATAGATCTTCATCTGTAAAAACAGTAGAATTGAACGGTCTGAGTAAAATATGTTCCAGGCAATAAAAATTCTCATAATACAGATTCATTGCTTTTATCATTTTTTTCAGGTATTCAAAAGCTTCCGTCTCATTCTGAAATGTCTTAAATAATTTTGCTATTTTTTGTGTGTCTTTTACTAAATACAGGTAATAATTACTTCCGGAATTATCTATTTTATAGAGATTCTGATCTAAAAAATGCAATTGCGCCCAATCCCATTTTTCCTGTAAACTGATATTCGGATAGAGAATTTTAAATACAAAATGTTCGGGACTTGTTTCTACCGTCCATTGTTTTTGCGGATCTTCATCTTCGGTAACGATATTTCGCAATCCAATCTCATTGATTCCCAGTAATTTTGCGACCCTGTTTTCATAACCTCCCCGGTGGTCAGTATTCCAGAAAGATTTCATTTTTAAGGCATCAGAATTCATGTAATCCATTCCCAAACCTCTTTTACTGCTGATTTCAGGATATGCATTCAGGAAATTTTGCTTGTCGATCATTAAATCTTCATAATCAAAGCTGATCTCGCCCATTCCCGAAGTATCACCGGCAACATTGTACATCATAAAAACGTACTCATTAAAACTTTCAGAAAACCGCGCCATCAAATGATCCAGGATTTTATTTCTCCTGCTGTAAAACTGATCTTTTGTTTCGTACAAACTGGCATCGTTTGGAGATTCTCCCTGCAACAAAGCACTATTTAAATCTGAACTCAATATATCTTTCCAGTAAAAATTGTCTTTACTTATTACATTTTCATCAAAATAGTATGAGAAATATGTTTTGCTGACAGAATTGGTGTTGAAAATATCTTTAGCATTGTATAACTGATTGAAAAAATCTGCCAAAATCTGTTCATAAAAATAGAGATAGCCTTTCAGCTGTTTTACCTGAGCCTTTCTCAGTTCGGTTTCTTTCTCGGAAATTACATTCTTTCCCAATCTGTAATTGGCAGGAAAATCATTCTGGATGCTGTAGTAATTTTGAAGCTCAAAATGCTCTCCTTTAGGAATTTCAAAATCAAAGTAAGTGTCTTTGAGTTTTTTCTGATTAAACTGTGCTTTGTACATGATTACTTTTTGATCAACCAGCATTTGTTGGTTTTCTGATAACAGAAAAGGAATATTTTTCTGGAAAAGCAGCAGTTTTGATTTTTCAGGACTAAAAACCGGCTTCTGATCTCCTGAAAGTTCCAGGACCCAGCTTTTATTCATGGCATTATTGATGGGCTTTCCTAAGATATTATAGGCGGTCATCATCAGGTTTTTCACAGATTTCACCCCTTTTATTTCCATTAAATCGGCAATAATATCGGACGCATGGATCTCTTTTGGAAGCTGTGCTTCTTCAATTTCTTCATCTTTTAAAAAGCCATGAGAGAGTTTCGGCCCTGAAAAAATATCTTCGGAATGATACCCTTCATTTACCAACTGCGAAAGGGTGTAAAAATTAATTTTCGGACTGATGATTTTATCGATGGCAATTTGTATCTGAGCCATGACTTCTACATGATCAATCCCTGTTTCAAGCTCAATGTCTGTGCAAATTCCAATGTCTATTTTTTCAACCACTTCTGTGCAGAGGTAGTCTTCAGTTAAGTTTCTGTTTTTATGTAATCTGTTTTCAACTTTAGAAAATATTTCTTTGATCTTATTTTTTTTCTGATAAAAAAGGTCAATCACTTCACAGGTATTTTTCTCATGATCAAAATGATCCAGAATGATATCCATTTCTGAAGGATCTTCCGGAAAAATCCTGAAGCGCAGGGATTGTGACTGATCTGGATATCTGTTGACAATCAAATGAACAATATCCTGAATTTTTTCAACGCTTTTGATGGTAATTTCCGTAGGCGTATTCATCAGTTTGAATAATCCTGCATCCGGATGGTTCCAATTGGTGAATTGCGGGATGATCTTCATATTGACCCATCGGTTTTCTTTCCAGAAGGAGAATCTCAGCAATAAAGAATTCAGGTCACCAAGAACGGGATCTTCGTCAAGCTCTATTTTGACTCTGTTCAATCCCCACAATGATAATCGCTCTAATTTTTTGTTGTGCTTATCAATATTCTGAAGACTTAATTTATCTTCAAGTTTGTTTAAATAGAGTTGGGCTTCAGAATCATTTGGTAAGAAATAACCGTCTTTCATCTCATTTTTAAGAGGTAATAACCAGGCATTGGAAACACCTTCAATATCGATTAAAAGTTTTCTGTAATCAATCTCAGTTAAAGCTGCGTTGGTAAAAATGGTTGAAGCTGTAAAGAAGGTTGTATTTCTGATAAAACCGTCTTTATTTGCCAGAATATCTTTGATATCGAAATCTGAACGATAACCCAGCTCCGTAATTGCATAGCATAAAACCTCCAGAATCGTTATTCCCGGATCATGCGGATTATAATCTGTCCAGAATTTATTTCCAAATTGTTCCACATACTTCATCCCTTCTTTCAGCAGGAACTGATAGTCCTGTGAAGGCGGCAATTTCCGGTCTTTTTCTATGTAATATTGTGTCAACATGGTTTTTAGTTTTTAGATTTCCTGTATGGGATAAGATTCACTGGGAACAAACAGACTGAAATCGGTTTGAGGGGTTATTTTACTTAAATTCTGAACAGGGCTTCCTGTGGTATTGCCGTTTTCATCCAAAACATACTGGGTGATTTTAAAGTCGGTAATGTAATCCACATAATACTGATTGTCAATCAATTGAATTACAGATGAAAACTCAATCTCGCTGGCAAAATTTATTTCGGAATGATCGTCATAGGACCACGGACTGAGATAGCGGTTGATGGTACGGGTAAGCTCTGAAATATATAATCTTGTATCCATCCCTTCTGAGTGACGGAATTTTACTTTAAACTGGACCTCTACTTTTTCTAATTTCGGAGGCTTTACATTAATCCTTACATGCGGAGACGTAATTTTTGAAAGGTATTTTTTTATTAAAGTCATTTTATTAAGGCTCAGCATCGGTTTCCAATTGATGTTTTCTGCGTTGGAAGTTTTAGCAACCGGTATTAATGTTACAAAACCCGCAGAAGTATTGGAAATCTGCGTGTCGTATCTGTAATGATTTAATACTTTTACCCTGAAAATTTCAGGAAATTCTTCCAGAATAATTCTTTCATAATCCCATGAGGTTATTGCCCTGTTTTTGTGGCGTAATCTTTCGCTTATCCGTTGATACAGAATGGTATCTTTTTCCGCTTGTCTTCCACCGAAAGAGGGATAAGGTTGTTCTAGTTTTTTTACATTGACGATGTTGTCATATATTGAATTTATTGTTTTTGCAGGTGTGATTTCTGAAAATGTGCTTCCTGTTTCTTCATAATCTGTTAATACAGCCTTCAGTGCCTGTGTATGAATTCCTATGAATTTACAAACCGCCCGGATATTGGAAACCGATATTTTTATCCAGAATAAATTTGCCGGAAACATGGTATTGGAAGAAACATTAAATTCCGGTATTGAAACATTGACAAGACCTGACTGTGTAAGCGAATAGGTTTCATCACCAATTGCATTGGGCTCAAATGAGATCCATTTATTTTTATCTAAGTATTCCCATGAAATTTTCGCGGATTCCAATAAGGGATTGGCAGTTCCTTCTTCCAGCTGAAGCAAAAAAGTAAGTCCGTCTTTTGGTGAAACATGTTCAAACCCAAGATAAACGGCTCCTTCCAGGATATTTAAATCTGAAAAATAAAATGTCCCCTTTTCAATCGGTAAAAATCCATAGGGTAAAGCCTGATAAAGCTCTATTGGATTGTTTTCATTGGTTCTTGTATTCAGATCAATAACTTCTGATACGGAATAATTGAAAATAAATTCCTTGATTTTTGGCTTGTACGGTAATGTTGTAGAGTCTTTATTAGCTGTAATATAAGCTTCTAAAAAAGCTTCATTGTTAAAGTTTGTATTGTTCAGTTCAATTCTGAATTTTCCGTTTGAAGTAAGTCCGTTGTCTGAAATATCCTCAAAATTGAATTCCTTCAAAGGATAATGATTCGTTAATCCAATGATATTATCTGCGGTATTTGTATTTTGGGCATTGTAGTATTGAGCTTCTCCATCAGAGCCTGCGAAATCTGTATATTTTCCTTTATTCAGAAAGAATTTTTTTGTGTTCAGATCAAAATAATTTTCAGACTGTCCATCCGGAACGAGACTGAGAAAGGCAATAGCATTTTTTTTCATGAAAAACTCATTGGATTCCAGTGTGATGCCGTTTCCTGTTTTGGGAAATTCACTGAAAGGATAAAATGGCTTTTCCGTATCTATTACTCCGAGATCAGAGGTTAAAACAAATGATTTGAATCCGGCCACGGAAACAATAATTTCAATTTTGTCTATAGATGGAATAATATTTCTGTTGTCCGGAACAATTTTAAGGACCGGAAAGTCAGTTTTTATTAAAAATTCGGGGTGAATTTCTTTATTAAATGGAATAATCTTTTTTTCGGTGGCAGGAATGGTCAATACGATATAATTTCCCTCATTTTTTTCCCCTGAAAGTTCTATTACTTTTTTTTCTCCTGTCATATAAAAACTGAAATCGTCTGCATTGAAATGAGCAGTATTAAATCTAAGCTTTATGGTTCTTTCCCCAGTTTGCAGATATAATAACGGGCTTGCGATCATTATTCCTTCCTTAGATTCGGCTGCAGTTGTTGAAAAAGCATTAAAACCTGTATTCTGAGCATTGAAAGGAAGCAAATTTTCGGTTTTAAAATACTGCTCATCTTTTCTGTACTGACTATATAAGGAGTGCAACTGAATTCCGTTAATGGTCTGATCAGCCGTAGAAGCAAAATATTTTTTCTGTCCGGCTGTATTTTTACCGGCAGGAAAAATGGTGTTTTTCGGAATTAAAAAAGGGGATGCGTCATAAGGCGTAACCACTAAATGGGCATAATCCGGCTTTGCAGTCTGATTTTCTACACGCAGTATATCTTTATAGTAAAAATCCAGGTGCTTTTTGGTAAATTCATTAAGTTTCTCCTTTGCAATGTTTAATAATTTTAAAAAAGAAAGAAAAAGTGCGTAATGTGGTGTATGTTTTGAATATTTATTTAACTGATAATCAATAGCATTTTTTGAAAAACTCTTCCATGACAAAAGTAACCCGAATAGCTGTTGTGAAGCTTTGGCAAAAACGTAGCTTTTAAATAAGGCTTCAATATCTGTTGCTTTGCTGATCTGAATAAAAACCTGATTGAAATTTTCAGTAATAGAATAAGCGGCAACGGTAAGGTTTTGTTTTTCAGAAATATCGCTATCTAAATCCTGGGCCTTTCTCAGCAGTTTATTGTACTCGCTTTCAATACTTTTAAAGTAATCTGTTAAAATTTGTTTTTGGGTATTGAGATCTATATTTAATAAAACTTCATTTTTCTTGCTTTCAAAAGAATTTTGTAATAATTCGATATTCCAGCCGGCAATTAAAATAAGTATGGAAGTTGATTCTTTTTCAAAAAAACCGGCCCAGTTTCCATCTGCGATATTCAATCCGTCATAATACATTACATACCGCGACAGCTTTTGTACGAAAAGAATGAAATCCTGCTCATTTCTTTCATCCAACAGAAAAAAATCTGTTTGCAGAGCAGTTTTATACCTGTCGTTCTGGGTAGCTCCCATTCCGCTGTGTATGGACAATATGGTGTTGCAGTTTTCCATTTTTAACTTCTTTTTTTTACAGATAGGTTCCTTCTTCCAGATAGTATGGGAATACATAATTTTTTCTGGAATTGGTGGCCCGTATCTGGTACATAATTTCAATATTTATAATGCCTGAAAGATCGTCTGTTGAGCTGAAATCTACTTCTGTCAAATCTATTCTTGGCTCGTATAACAGAATTGCATTTTCTATAATTCCTTTTATTTTGGTGAGTAACGTCACGGTGATGCTTTCATATACCATCGCTGTAAGATCGCATCCGAAATCGGATCTCATGACTCTTTCTTTGAGCTGGGTCGAGAGTAGAATCTGTAAGCTTTGCTGAATATCTTTTTCATCAGAAACGGTTTCAACTGTTCCTGTATATTTATCAAATGTTGGCGGAAATCCCCATCCCACACCTAAAAATGAATCTTCTGTCATGGTTTTTAGTTTTTAATCTCCTATAAGTACTGTAAAACATCCGAGAATTACCTGTCCTCCGTGTGCTGTGGAATCGCCCATTCTTACGGCAGGTTTTCCGGCAATTAATACGGATGATGATCCTTTTATAAGTGTATCCGGCGGGCCTGCACACGTGCATGAATCACCCACAACTGCGGCAGGTAAACCGCCAATCATTACTGTAGTATTGCTTCCCGATAAAATTGGGCCTCCCACGTGGGGTTTGGGTCCGTCCGAAGCCGGACAGACATGCATATCTGTACTTCTTGCTGCTGCTGTTCCCATATTAATTGAGTTTAATTAATGATCCTTTTAATTCCATTACTGCACTGGATTTTATGGTGTTTTGCATCCCTTCAATCTGGACATTTCCTTTTGCTTTAACATTAAAATCCTTGCTACTTTCTATAGTGATTCCTTTATTGTCCATCACTATTTTATTTTTGTTTTCATCTTCCAGCGTAATGCCTTTTGCATCATCACTGATGGTAATTTTATTTCCTTTTTTGGTACTGATCTCGACAATCTTTTTTTCATCGTCCATAATGATTTTAGTACCTTCTTTGGTTACAAATCCTTTGATATAGTTTTCTTTCTCAATGGGAAAAGGCATTTTATTTACGTTGCTGTAAAGGCTTCCCAAAACAATGGGTGTATCGGGATTATTCCCTAAACAGCCGATAATGACCTCATCATTTACATTCGGGATAAAATAACTTCCCATGTCTTTTGAAGCATTAAGTGTGGCCAGTCTTGCCCAGACTCCCTCTCCTTTTTCAGATAAAACAGGAATCCTCACTTTCACCCGGAACTGCTTATCCGGGTCCTCTTCAATCTGAGTTACAATCCCGATTTGCAGACCGTTAATCGAGTTGGATTGCCCAACCTGGGCCTGGCTGTTGTTGATTCCGCCGGCTGTATTTTCTGTAAAAGATTTTTCATTTTCAAAACCATACGTATACTCGGTTTTCCAGCAGCCGTTTTCAATAGTATGAACTTCGGCAGTAATCAGAAATGATTGATCATCAACATCCTTGTTTACTTTGCTGAAACCTATATAATCTCCTGCTTTTGCTTCAAGATTGCCATAAGTGGTCACTTTTCCATGAACAGATGCAATATTGCTTTTTTCCTTGATCACATCAGCAATCCGTGTGAGCGTTGCCGGTTTATAGGTGGATTGATTGAGCTTTACGGTTTGTTCATTTTTCGGCCCTTTTTGGTCGGAATTGAATTTTTTTATCGCCTGGGATTCAATGTCCCATGTTTCGATAGTAACGGATGATTTTATTCTTTCAGGATCTTTTTTACCTGAAAAAGAGAATACATTAAGCCCGTTTTCAGCTACATAGGATTCTTTTTCCGGCTTTTTTTTGAGATCAATCCCGTTGAATTCCCCGTTTCGCAAAGCCGTCATGATCCCGACAGAATCTAAAAACCCTACTAAATAATCCCATGCAACAGTTGCTGAATTGTGGGTAATGGCTTCATTTAGATATTCTCCATCGAAATGAGAACCCAGCTTAAGCTTTGCATCCGAAGTATATTTTTTTAGTTTATCAGAAAATTTGTCTTTATTATTTTCATCCACTTTGGCGGGCAATGCCAGCTTGAATCCAACATCTTTGCATTCTATTTTCGTAACTACCTGGTCATTATCATTTTGTTTATTGAGTGATTTAACGATTCCCTTAAAAAAAGTAACTGATTTTTTTTCACAGGAGACTTTCACTTCTATTTCTATAGGTTTATCATCGGATGTTCTTACCAAAGAATCGGTAGGTAATTTTTCTTTACTGTCCGTTGTCAGCTGGCCGGAAATAAAGGTAAATTTTGCAAAGGGGATTTTATTCAGCTCAAAATTAATGGATGCATCTTTCAGCAAACTATCCAGTCCCACATTTTTCCCATCTATTAAAAATTCTAATTTTAACAGGGTTTCTGATGGGAAAAATGGTTTTAAAGATAACATGGTAATTATTTAACGGGTGGAAATTTTAATTTTTGTCCTGTATTTATATTCCTGAAACTAAGCAGTTTATTGCTTTTCGCTACATCAATATAAAAATCATCGCTTTCGTAGATAGATTCTGCCAGCAGCGGGAGCTTATCATTCATCTGGATGGTTCTTTCATGGGTAAGATCGGGTGAACTCTTTTTCTGTTCAGCCACCATCAACTCATATTTTACCGTTCCTTTGAACAGGCATTTCACTTTGGCACGAACCGGTCTTCCGTCTTTTCTGAAAAGATAATATTCAATATCCATGCTTTTCAGCCGGCAGCTTAAACTGTAGCCTCCCCAAAGTAATTTTAAATAAGGAGTCTGGTGACTTTTCCCGTCATATTTCATTAAAGAATCCTTGAATCCTTCCACCTGCTTTTCCACCGATTCAACTTCCCCGAAAGGATCTACATACGCCGGTTTCAATGATTCACCGATTGCGCTTAACGTCCCTGTAAGAGAATCCGTTCCTTTTCCTTTTACTGTTTTTCCCTGAGGAACAATGCCTGAACTGTCAAACAAAAAATCGAATGTTACTTCTTCCCCTTCAATTTTATTGAATTTCAGATCGCTTCCCGTAGTTCCCATTGCCTGTCCTTCGCAAAACACCACATTATTTTTCATGGTGTATTTTTCGGGATTTAACTGGACAAAAATGGTTTCATTAGGAGGTTCGGCATAGTCTTTTGTAGGAAAAACCTCGATCCGCATTTTATCTATAATGCCTAGAGCTGCCTGTATCATCGTTCTTCTTTTTCTTTAATTTTTTCTAAAACTTTTTGGGTACACTCTTTTACTATTTCAGATTTCATTTCCTGTAATTTTACAGGGTCCATCTTTTTAGCAATATGAAACTGATCATCATTTCCTTCGGTGATGTTCACTTTTATCCTCAGTTCTTTGATCTCGATTGCCATTTTATTTTTTTTAAAACCCCGGAACAGGAATTTCTTTGAAAAAATTATACTTCAGGGTAATGGTTTCTACAACTATTTTATTTTCTTCTGCATTAAATTCACTGAATTCATAGCTCAGCGGAATGGCATGAGATACATACCAGACTTTTACGGGAATTCCATTTTCATTTAATAATGACACTACCAGATTGGCCGGATGGAAAATAAAGTTTTCTATGGCCTGGCTACACCACATGGACAGTCCGGACATATCGGAGGTAAGCCCCCTTTTTAAAACAAGATCCTGATAACCGGAACGCAACGGCAGATTGTGTTTGAACCTGTTTTGTCCGCCTTCTGTATAGGATTCCGTTTCAACAGTTGCCTTTAATCCGCTTACATTCTGGAACTTTGTATCAATAGAAAACTGTGGCATCAGTTCAAATACTACCGAAAAATGGAAACCTACTATGGGATCATTATTAGGCATGACAAGCTTTTATAGGTATTCCAATGTAAAACCATGATTGGCGATTTCCACCGTATCTATGGCTGCTTCGTTGGCATCGGCTTTCATATCTGTACATTTCAGGGATACGATGAAACAGTCTTTCACTTTCCAGACTACTTTCGGTTCATGGTTTTCGTCCAATAGCGAGATCGTAATGTTTCTTCTTTCTACGGTGTTGAGGGCTACCGTATTGTACCAGTCGTAAAACTCGTTATCTCCCTCAAACACGCCTCTTTTTAAGGTAATATTCCCGTTTTTTGCCAATCCCGGCATTTTCTTTTTAAAAAACTCGGGGCTTGATCCTACACGGTGCTCTATGATATCCATTTCTTTATTAAGACCGGAAACTTCAGTAAATGCTATTTTACTACCTCCCCAGGCAACGCTAAAATGGAACTTCGGTAGTGGAAAATCTGTATTTGGCATGATATTAATTTTTTTGATTAGTAAAGATTATTTTTATGAACGCTGTTGCATTTGCTTGAATTCCAAAACGATAAATTCAGCAGGTCTTGAAGGGGCATACCCAATTTTAACAATCATTCTTCCTTCCAGAATATCCTGGGCGGACATGGTTTGTCCCAATCCAACCTGAACGAAAAATGCATGCTCTGCTTTTGCCCCTACCAAACCTCCGTCATTCCATACTGTGGTAAGGTAATTTTCTATCATTCCTTTTACATTGACCCAGGTTTGAGCAGCATTAGGTTCAAAAACGAACTGCATACATGCCTTTTTCACAGATTCTTCAATCATATTGGCCAATCTGCGAACGTTAATGTATTTCCAGTCATTACTGTTTCCGGCTAGTGTTCTTCCACCCCAAACCAGGAAACCGCTTCCTGTAAATTTTCTTAAGGCATTAACAGATTTTCCGGTAGGATGAATATTCATGTCTTCCTGTTCCGTATCATTGATATCATCTGTTAAACCAATAATTCCATTGATACTGATATTTGCTGGGGACTTCCAGACTCCTCTTGTCCTGTCTGTCTGTGCATAAATTCCTGCTATAGCGCCCGAAGGAGGCACAGTATTCATAGAAACGGATAATCTGGCAACGATTTCAGCATACAACGGCATATTGGAAGTCAGCGTGCTTTCCTGCTGTTCGATATAATTTTCGATGGAAGCCATGGCACTGTTCATTCCATTAAGAATCAATGTTCTTAATTTGTCCAATGCAAACTGTATTTTATTTAAATCTGCCGTAAGTGCGGGAGTAGTTTCTAAATTACCCGTGAAAGGATTGGATGATGAAACGGCCAAAGTACCCCAGATTGATTCAAAATCAGCAGCTACAATAGTTTGGCTGATCTGTTTTCCTGCAACAAAAACGTTTGTGGTAGCAGGATCTTTCAATGTATTATAAACTGCCTTGAGATCAATCAGGCTTTGCAGATATGGTTTTAATGATGTTGAGATTGTGTTTTCAACATAAATTTTCAAATCTGCATCGGTAATGGTGGATGTTTTCCCCAGTTTTGACAACAGGTTTACCAGTTTTGTGAAATAGGCATTGGTATTGGAAAAGTCGTTTGCTATTACCGCTTTGTCTTTATTGGTTTGAAAAGCAGCTTTATTCCATTCAAAAATAAATCCTGTAGTTGCTGTAGCTTTATAAACTAAATCATACTGGGATTTAAATTTAGCGATCATGGGAGCAATAATAGGATCAGAAGCATAAATACCTGCAAAATTTACCTGTGCATCTATTTTGCTAAACCTGAATTTATAACTGGAATTGATGTTGAAATGCGGATAATAAGCAGCTCCGTATTTCAGGTTCATATTTCCTACTTTATCCCTGAAGCTTTCAATGCTGGAAATTAAGTCCGTTTTATTCGGGGCAGATAATGTGATGATATCCAGTATTGAAAACCTGTCCATCAGATCATTACACTGAAGAAGCATCTGCTGTTGAACGGCAGCAAGATTATCAGCGGATAAATTAACTGCATCGGGAGAAAGCAATAAGGTGGGCTCATCAAAACTTCTTAACAAATCCAAACCATCTGTAAAGTCTTTTGACGCAGAGAATGCAGGATTATCTGTAAATTTTCCGAGGGAAACGATATAGCATGTTCCTCCTCCGTTTGCATAAAACAATTTTATGCTGTTGTACAGTTTAAATTTACTTTCAGTTACCGTATACACGTCATTTCCTATATCAATGGTAACGGTGTCCGGACTTGGAGCTTTTCCGAAAATCTGTTCAAATTCCATAAAAGAGGTAATTCTTACCGGAACAAGCGGTCCTTTTTCCGTATAGCCTATAAAAGCAGGTATTGCTGTGGCTACCTGTGCTACTGATGGTGGGAATGCGTCAATTTCATTGATGTGCACTCCGGGTGTTTTAAGTGAACTTACATTCATGGCTTTATTTTTTAATTATTTTTAAGGATTAGGGTGAACTACGGATTCTAAAAATCCTGTAGGATCATTTTTATTATTTTCCCACAGATTTATTCCAATTTCTTCGATTGCTTTTTCGTTGACTTTTGTATTTTTCTGAACAGGCAGCACTCTCATTTCGTACAAAACTGAAGGCATGTATTTTGAACCTAAGTATGACCACATCTGATTGAGCTGGTCCATACTTAAACTAACTAATAAGAATGTTATTTTTGAATAGTCTTTTTTTTCGGTATCACTTTTACCGTCATAGGTATAATATGTAATTACTTCATTAGTATTCAAATGATAATAAAAAGAGTTGTTCTGCTGAAAAAAATCAATAATACTCTGTAGTTTTTCGAGACCAACCAAATACTGGGAATGGTCTTTATTATAAGATGCAAAAAGAATAGAAATATTCAGGTATTTTGTAGGATGTGCATATTTATCAACAGTATTGCTGATGGTATTTTTTTGATAAACAGACTGGTTTTTAAGTGTTTTATCTTCCTGAATATTTACAACAGATAGGGTAATGCTGGATTTTAATTCTAGAAAATCATCTCCATCATTAAGGGTAGCAATATTGGTGATGCTGATCATATTTTCATCAGGATCAACCAATCCGGCAATTTTCTCTATGATTGTTTTTAAATTCATATGCTTATTAAGAATGTTTTAATAAATCATTATTTTATCAAAGATTCCTATACAAAACAAGCAATAATATATAAAATATGTTACAGGAAATACACCCTTTTTCATAGAGGAAATTCCCCTTTTTTAAGTTAGAAAACGAAAAGAATGTAAATTATAACAGCCCATGAGACATTAGGCATATAGATCTTACAGTATAAACAAGACCGTAGAATTCTTATTACATAGAATGGTAAAAAATTAGGTCGCTTACGAAATACCTTCAAAATTTCACCATTTTATTCTGGACTTAGCCAACCTGTTTATAAGCAGGTATGATTCTGTTTATCAAACAATTACAAACAAAAAAAGTCACCAAATTGGTGACTTTACAAATATTGCGATCCGGACGGGACTCGAACCCGCGACCTCCGCCGTGACAGGGCGGCATTCTAACCAGCTGAACTACCGGATCAATTTTTTAAAAAAGAAATTGAGAAAACTTCTGCGATCCGGACGGGACTCGAACCCGCGACCTCCGCCGTGACAGGGCGGCATTCTAACCAGCTGAACTACCGGATCTAATTTTTTTAAAGTAAATTATAAAACTTTTGCGATCCGGACGGGACTCGAACCCGCGACCTCCGCCGTGACAGGGCGGCATTCTAACCAGCTGAACTACCGGATCATTTTCTGTGTTGTAAAGAACGTTGTTTCTTTTTTGTGATTGCAAAATTACACCTTTTTTCATTACCTGCAAATTATTTACAAAAAAAAAGCCCCCCGAAAATGGAAGGCATTCATTATCAAAGTTATTTTTTTTATAAGTGTGCACTTAGTTTTTCGGCGATCACCTCTTTTGGAGCTACACCAACTAATTTATCAACCACTTCACCGTTCTTAAAAATCAGAACTGTAGGGATATTTCTGATGCCGTACTGTGTAGAAATTTCCTGATTGTTGTCTACATCAACTTTTCCTACCACTGCTTTTCCTTCAAAATCTGATGCTACTTCTTCGATGATTGGTCCCAAAGTTCTGCATGGTCCGCACCATACCGCCCAAAAGTCTACCAATACCGGCTTGTCTGATTTTAAAACTGTGTCCTGAAATGAGCTGTCCGTAATTTCTAAAGCCATTTTGTTTCTTTTATTTAAATTAATATTATATTCTTATTCCAATCCTTAATCGGATGTTCAAAATTACGATTTTTAAGCAATAAGACTATCTATGCTCAACATTTGTTTTTTCTATAGTAAAGTCTTTTGAAATTTCTTCCAGAGCTGCTGCCAATGCGTCTATTTCCTCTTTTGTTGTCATATGGCTGAAAGAAATACGTAACGGCGTACAATGCTCCATTTCATCCTCAGAAAGAACCATCATCATCACCATCGAAGGTTTTGATGCTCCTGAAGAACATGCACTTCCCTGGGAAATTGCAATTCCTTTCATATCCAGCTGAAGCCCGATCAAAGGGTTTTTATAAGGGAGTAAAGCACTTAAAACCGTGTAAAGGCTGTTTTCCTTCTCTGCACTTCTTCCGTTGAATTTAATGCCCGGAATTACTGCAGAAAGTCTTTCTATTGCGTAATCTTTGATGCCCTGCATGTGGTTGGTATATTCTTCCATATGATTCAGGGAAAGTTCCAGTGCTTTTCCAAGACCTACGATACCGGCTACATTCTCAGTTCCGGCTCTCAGACTTCTTTCCTGGGGTCCTCCTGTGATAATTCCCTTCATTCCTGTTGATTTTCGGATGAAAGCAAACCCTACTCCTTTCGGGCCATGGAATTTGTGGGCACTGCATGAAGCAAAATCTACCAAGATATCGGAAAAATCAAGATTCATGTGGGCCATCGTTTGTACCGTATCTGAATGGAAAAGGGCATTATTTGCTTTACAGATTTCAGCAATCTTTTTGATGTCTGCAATATTTCCGATCTCGTTATTGGCATGCATTAAGCTTACCAGCGTTTTTTTATCTGATGCTTTTAAAAGCTCTTCCAGCTTATTAAGGTCAATATCCCCTTTCTCATTGGGACGTATATAGTTTACCTCTACTCCTTTTCTGCTTTTCATATCCAGAATACTCTCAGATACACATTTGTGTTCCAGCGGTGAACTGATGATCCTCTGTACTCCAAGATGTTCCACACTGGATTTAATGATCATATTGTTCGATTCTGTTCCGCACGAAGTAAAGATAATTTCTGCAGGTGTTACATGAAGATAATCTGCAACCTGCCTTCTCACATTTTCTATAAGGATCTTTGCTTCCTGCCCAAAACTGTGGGTGGAAGAAGGATTTCCGAAATTCATCTTCATGGTGCCAACCATTGCATCTATGACTTCTTCTGAAAGAGGAGTTGTTGCAGCGTTATCTAAATATATTTTGTTCATTTTAATTGGAATATTTTAATTCTATTGAGGCAAACTGGTAATCTGAAGGAACGGCAAAAATAAACCACGGATTTGAAAGCACCTGAATTTCCATTCCGCCTGATGATATCCCCGGAACTTCCACGTACAGTACATTATTTTTTACGGATATATTTCTGATTGAGGTAATTCTGTGACTGCCCGACCTGAAAATTCCCATATGATACATGATCACTTTTTTGTTTTTTGGAAATTTAGGATAATTGACGGACGGCTCTTTTTTCAAATCTATAAGACCGAAACTGCCTTTAATAGCGTTACGGAATTCTTTTTCATTCTTAATAATAGTAAATCCAACTTCATCTGTACCGCCCTGTGCCTCAGAAACAAGCAGTTCTGCATTTTCAGGCATATCTGATGCTCTTTGAGACGGCGCAGCTGTACAGTTCATTAAGATTGCAGTACATAAAACAAGCAGTCTTTTCATTATTACATTTTTACCACCCAAAATTAGTGAAAAAATTGGTAATGACCTTCATTTGCCCACTTAAGCATCTGTCTGTCTCCGGAAGTGTCTCCGAAAGCGATAATTTTATCGTATTTAGAATCGTGTATTTCCGCTTTTATTCTCAGAAGTTTTTCTTTTCCGTTGCAGTTTTTGCCAATGAAATTTCCTGTAAAAACACCATTCTTAAACTCTGCACGCGTGGATATCAGCTGCATCTGAAGCTTTTCGGCAAAAGGTTTTACCCAGATATCCAGTGATGCGGTAACCAATAAACTCTGTGTATTATCTCTATCGATATTTTTTATGAAATCCAGGGCATTTTCTCTTACAATTGCTGGATAATACTGCTCGAAAAACTGTTTGGATTTCATTTCGATCTTTTCCTGGGTCTGTCCTTTCAGAATAGATCCTATAAAACTCTTTTTTACTTTTTCAGTTTCTGCAAGCTTTAGTTTTAACAGAATGAAAAGAGGAACATGTCTTAAAAACTGTATCCTGAATTTGGTAGAATCATAGAATTTAAGATACATAAACATGGTATCTTTATACGTCAGGGTTCCGTCAAAATCAAAACAATACAATTTTTTCATTTTTATTAAAGCTTTAATTTTTTAAATATAAACTCAGGGATATTCCTGATAATCATCATAATAATACCCCATACAGGTAAAACATATGCTACATTCTTCTGCTTTTTGAAAGCCTTATAAATGCAGGCTGCCGCCTGTTTTGGCGTTGCTGTCAGTTTAGGGTTCAAAGGTAATCCTTCCGTCATTTTAGTGGCCATAAAACCTGGTTTTACGGTAAGAACATGTACCTTTTTATCAAAAAGATAGTTGCGGAGCCCACTCAGATATGCTGTAAAAGCTGCTTTTGCGCTTCCGTAAATAAAATTACTCTGTCTTCCACGGTCTCCTGCCACTGATGAAAGCCCTATAATGGTTCCCGATCTTCTGCTCTCAAATTTTTGTGCAAAAAAGTTCATCACCGGGACCAATTTGGAATAATTGATACTGATGATCTTTTCTGTGTTCCTGCTGTCATAGAGACCTTCCTCTGTTCCGTCTCCCAAATATCCCGCAGCACAAAATAATACATTTGAGCTGACATGATCAAATGTATTGTAATCAATCTCCTTCATGAGATCAATTTCAATAACTTCGGACTGCTGCAGAAACTTTACATCAATATGTCTTGCGAATCTTTCCGTAGTTTCTTTATTGGATGTGAAAAGATATATTTTCTCAAATTTTTCTCCTTCCTGCAAAGCCTTTTCTACAAAGGCCTGCGCTACTTCAGATGTACTTCCCAGAACTATCATTATGAATTGTTGTTTATAATTCTTTTGTGCTGTAAAGACACAAATTTTGAACTTTGAATGTTTTTAAGGTAATTCGTAAGTGAAGACCTGCTCATGCTGTCTTTCGTAAGGTAAATTCTTCCTCCGAACTGCTGTACGATATCGTCTAACTTTTCAACAAGCTTTTTCAGTTTTGAATTGACCTTAAAATCGAGGGCAAGCGTATAGCCTTCAAACGGAAATGAATTGTAGGCTTCAGGATTGTTTTTCCCGAAAAGCTTTAAAACGGCAAGAAAAGAGCCGTTACCGCTTGCCGCGATGGTCTCGAGGATCTGCTTCATTCCTTCTTTGCCTGCTTCTTTCGGAATTACCATCTGATATTGGATAAAACCTGATTTTCCATAGATTTTGTTCCAGTCGGTGATGGCATCCAGCGGATAGAAAAAGGTTTCATAATCAATAAAGTTTTTCACTTCTTTTCTGGTCTGTTTTTTATAATACAGCAGATTGAAGATCTTTACCGTCAATGCATTCAGAACAAAGCCTGGAAAATAAAACGGAACTGTAGGCTGTAATTTTTTCTTCAGTCTTAATGGCTGTTTGGCAATATTCTGTGGAAGTTCGTGCTGAAAAGCGTGTTCACCTCTCATTAAAATGCTTCTTCCCAGATTTTTTCCTTTCTGAAGACAGTCGATCCATGCTACTGTATACGTCCAGTTTTCACTTTCGTCAAAAAGCCTGAAAATTTCATCCAGATTCTCTGCTTTGATGCTTTCCTGACGAATGTAGGCAGATTCTATATTTTTAAGTTTGAATTTTACTGTAAGGATAATTCCGGTAAGTCCCATTCCTCCGATGGTGGCCCAGAATTTATCTGAATTTTCCTCTCTGGAACATGTGATAATGTTTCCGTTTTCAGTCATCAGCTTAAATTCCGTCACGTATTCTGAAAAGCAGCCTTCTGCGTGGTGATTTTTACCGTGAACATCTGAAGCAATTGCCCCACCTACTGAAATAAATTTAGTTCCGGGAGTTACATAAAGAAAATATCCCTGCGGAACGGAGATTTCAAGCACGTCTGAAAGTAATACTCCGGATTCGCATTCTATAATACCGTTAAGACGGTCGAAACTGATGAATTTATTTAATTTCTGGGTAGAAAATATGGCTTCTCCCAGGGAGGCATCCCCGTAGCATCTTCCATTGCCTCTGGCAATAACTTCATTATGATTGAGTACAAATTCTTTTATTCTGCTAAAGCTGTCCTCAGATCTTATTTCTTTTTCTACAACCGGGTAATTTCCCCAGTTGGCAACTTTCTGTGTGAAATTCGGCTTCATTTTTTAAAATAAATCTGGATTAAAAATGCGGCTACCCAAAGCACTAAAGTCACCTGGATATATCGGTCTCTGTACACAATTTTTGTAGGAGACTCTGTTCTGTTATAAACTAATGTCTGCTGCAGATATCTCAAAAATGCAAAGACTACAAATATTACGGTATAGAAAACTCTCTGATGAAATCTTCCCTGCACTTCGGGCGAAAGGGTAAACATTAGGTAGCAGACAATTGCAAGGGTAACTGAAATGGAAAGAGCAATATCCGCAAACTGTACGTTGTACCCATCCAAAGCTTTTCTTGTTTTCCCGGAAACCTGTGCATTGATGAGTTCTCCCCTTCTTTTTCCGATGGCTAAAACAAGTGCGAGTACAAAGGTCAGTAGGATGGCCCATTGTGAAATATTTATTTCCGTTATGCGTCCTCCTGCTAAAACTCTCAGTACAAAACCTAAGGCAATAATGAAGATATCTATGATCGGCACATGCTTAAGTTTAAAGGTATAGGCCAGATTCATCACGATATAGAACCCTATAATTGCTGCAAATTTCCATAAGGGTTCATGAAAATAAAGCTGCGCAAGAAATACAAGGGCAACATCTACGATAATAAGTCCTGCAAGGATTCCCAAAGCTTTGGATTTTGAAATAGCTCCGCTTGCAAGGGGTCTTCTTCTTTTTTCAGGATGCTTGCTATCCGCTTCTATATCGTTATAATCATTAAGGATGTATACAACACTTGCAGCAAGGGAAAAGATGATGAATGCAAAGATGCTTTTGGTAAGTAAGTCTAAATTTGTAATGTTTCCGGAAAAAAACAGGGGGACAAAAACAAACAGGTTTTTCACCCATTGTTCTACACGGAGGAGTTTAAAATATTTCTTCATTTATGCTATTTCGGTTACAAAAATAGTGAATTCAAAATTAAACATAAAAATATAAAAAAAACCGCCGAGGCGGTCTTTTACGAAAATATTTATATAAAATTAATTACTGCCCTTGCTTGGCATCATTAATCATCTTTTCATTAGCAGTAATGGCAAATTCCACTCTTCTGTTTTTAGCTCTTCCTTCTTCTGTATCGTTGGTAGCTACAGGCATGGATTCTCCTTCTCCTTTTGTCATCATTCTGCTTGACGCAATTCCTTTACCTGACAGATAAGCTTTTACAGCATCTGCTCTTCTTTGTGAAAGACTTAGGTTATAAGCATCAGTACCTTTGCTGTCTGTGTGACCGTAGATATTAATATTCGTATCCGGGTTATCAACAAGAACTGTTGCTAATTTATCCAGGTTGGTTTTAGCCGTAGGAGTTAAGTTTGAAGAGTCAAAAGCAAAGTTTACAATGCTTTCGTTCATGGTAATCTTAATACCGTCTCCTACTCTTTCCACTTCAGCTCCAGGTAAAGTTTCCTTAATCTGTTTAGCCTGCTTATCCATCTTATTACCGATTACGTTACCGGCAACACCACCGATAATACCTCCTAATACGGCTCCTAATGCTGAGTTTTTACCACTTCCTACATTATTACCTAAAATACCCCCGATCACAGCTCCTGATGCAACACCTACTGCTGTACCTCTCTGCTGGTGGTTAGAATTCTGAACAGCCTCACAGCTGGTTAATAATAATGCTGATGATAAGAAAAGAGCACCTATATATGTTTTAGTAAATTTCATTTTTTTTATCTTTTATGTTATAATTATTTCATTCCTGTTCTCTGGAAGTTGTAAACAACCTGTACTGTATTTCCGTCGAAAGGAACGTTCTGTACAAGTGAAAACTGGTCTGTAGACTGGTTAGTGATCGTTAAAGAGTATCCTACAGTATTTTGCTTAGCTTTAGTTCCCGCAGCGATTTTTTTAAACATGAAAGTATTTCCGTCTTTTACTTCAAATTTAATTGGCTGGGTAACGCTTGGACAAGCTCCACCGCCATTCAAAGTATAGGCTCCGGTGTAGTTATTGGGAATCAATCTCCAATGACTTCCTACAAAACACTGAGCATCAGCACCTTCATCAAAAGGTTTGATTTTAAACCCTTTTTCATAATCCACGCTAACAATTTGCCAGTCACCTTTTAATTTCAGGTATTCGACTCTCTGGTTTTGTGATGTTTCTGCATTTTTCACTGAGGAACAAGACACTGCAAAAAGTGATGTTCCGATCATCCCTGCAAGTAGTAACTTTTTCATTTTGTTGTTTATTATTTTGTTATTTATAAAGTTACAAAAAACCGTGCCAAATTGAATAATAAAAATAAAAAAAGTCCGAAAATTTCGGACTTTAAATGCTTTCTCCTTATATACAGGGAGATATATTATTTTTTAACAGCCTTTTTTACGGATTTCGCAGGCTTGCTGCTGCTTGAAGATTTTCCGTTATAGAAGTTGGTATAGGCATATTCTGCTGCTTTTTCAAGATCTATAACACCTCCTGCCTGGGAATATTCAGGAAATTTATTATCCGCATTCGGATTGCTGCTTTTTACAAGTGCTTCAATAATCTGGTAAGGCTTCAGATTAGGCATATAAGCTAATAATACAGCTGCTGCTCCGGCTACTACCGGTGATGCCATAGAAGTTCCCTGAAGGTATTTGTATTCGTTTTTAGGTACTGTAGAGTATATTTCTTCACCTGGTGCAAAAACATTTACCATTTTTTTATTGTAATTAGAGAAGCTTGCTCTAAGATCATTATTTCTGTTGGTACTGGCTCCTACAACCAATACGTTGTTTACAAACGGTTTTTCATCTGTAACATTTTTAAAGTTTGTAGGGTATGCAAGGTGTTCAGCTACATCTTCGTTTTCGTTACCTGCTGCTTTTACCAAAAGAACGCCTTTATCTTCTGCATATTTGAACGCATCCCACACTACGCTTTTACCTGGAGATACCGGTTTTCCAAAACTCATGTTCAATACTTTTGCTCCATTGTCAACTGCATATCTGATGGCATTGGCAACGTCTTTATCTCTTTCATCTCCGTTTGGAACGGTTCTTACAGACATAATTTTAGCTACTTTGGAAGCTACACCATACTGTATTTCTTTCCCTTGTGGAAGACCTGCAATGATTCCTGAAACGTGTGTTCCGTGCTCTGCATCCGGTCCTTCATAGTCGTTATTTCCGTATTTTTTCTCAGAATAATCGTCGTAATTGTCTCCTACAATTTCTTTTCTTGGATCATAGCCCAGATCATACTGCTTAGACTGTGGTGTAAAATGATCGATAGCTTCTTTCATCTGCTCTTTCATCAGCTTTTCGAAGTCTGCAGAGGATTTTCCTTTGAATTCCGGACTTTGAGAAACCTGTCCAAGAACCTGAAGTGCAATAGCATCTTTCTGATCTGTTGGAGGTTTAATTCCATCCAGAGTCTCTGCAGTAACAGGTTTACCTCCCAATAGTTTTACCATATTCGGAATGATACTGTTGATCATGGTATAAGTCTGCAAGCCTTGTTTTGCTTCTACGCTTTTTTTACTGAAAAGTTCTTTAGATTTCATATACATCGCAAACTCTTCGGGCATTTTCGCCTGGTTTGCTTTGTTTTTTGCAGAATCATCACCTTCAAAAACCGGTTTATATTTGGCAACAACCCTGGTTACTTCCATGTTATCTACATCAATGTCGCCGTTTTTTCCTCCGATAAAGTTCCAGCCGTGTACGTCATCGATATAGCCGTTTCCGTCATCATCTTTACCGTTTCCGGGAACTTCGTTAGGATTCGACCATACATTTTTGACAAGCCCCGGGTGATCAACCTGAACTCCGCTGTCTAAAACTCCTACAACAACAGTTTTCGGTTTAAGACCTTTGGATTCCAAGTATTTATATGCGTTTGCAGTATTTATCCCGTATACTTTTGTTGTGGAAAAATCTTTATGATACCAAGTCATCAGATCTTTATCTTCTTTTGGATCAATGCTCTTAGCCTGTGATTCCTGAGCGTAAGAGAAACTAAAACCTGCCAGAAAAACAGCAGCTAATAATACCTTTTTCATTAGTATGATTGTTTAATATTTTTTATATAAGTCAGAGATTCAGGACCTTTGTTACAAATAAGATCCAAAACCGACAAATCTTCCAAAAATCCAAGTTTGTCTGAGAAGGTTTGGTAATACTCTTCCATTTTAAATTCTGAAGGGTGTTTAGCCGAAAATCCTTCTCTGAAGTTTACACTTTCCGGATTTTTGATATATTCTTCATTCAAAGACTGTGCCTTTTCTGTTTTAAGGATCTGTTGCAGAACTTCTAATCCTTTCTGATTGAAATCGATAAGAAATTTCTCATTCAGATCGTATATTTTCCTGAATTTTTCTTCATAATATTCGAAGTAAGGAGAGCTCTGATATGCTGTTTTAATGGATTTCCAATGCAGGTTTTTCCAGTCTTCCCGGTAAGAGATCTCAATATCCTTATATTCTCTTTTCCCGTTATGATTGATAGGGATTATCAAGGAAAGTTTCCCGTTTGCGCCAAAGATATTGGCTCTGTTCCTGTAGGTCTGCTTCGGGAAATTTTCAAACTGTTCAAATATAATATTATTCTCAGGGTTTAAAAACACTGAAAACCATGAAATCGGGGGCATATAAAATACCGGCAATAATACATTCGTCATATTCATCATACAAAAATGAAGTATTTTTTCAAATACTTCATTCTATTTTAAGTTTAAATTTAGTTATAATTCGTCTTCTGTTTTTTTCTTTCTGAATAATTTCATAAAATATTCCCATCCGAAGAACAGTATAAGAATCATTGCAGCAATCCACCAGTATGAAGTTTTATTGGCTTCCCCTGTGTTGGTTGCTTTGAACATTCTGTCCCAACGGATTTTGAACGGAGCCTGATATGTAGAACTGTTGTCCGAGAATGCTCCCTGTAAACTCATCCATGTAAACATTGGTTTTCCTACGATGTTTTCTTCAGGAACGAAACCAAAGAATCTTGCATCGAGGGAAGCGTCTCTGTTGTCTCCTATCATCATGTAATAATCCTGCTGGATCGTATACTGACTGGCTTCTTTTCCATTGATGAAGATTTTCCCGTTTTTCTTTTCAAGGCTGTTGTGCTCGTACTCGGAAATAATCCACTGGTACATAGGAAGTGTTTCGTTATTGATTGCTACTACATCTCCTTTTTTAGGAATTCTTAACGGTCCGTACCAGTCCTGGTTCCACGGCTTGTTGATCGGGAAAATGGATTGTGTGGTATCTATTCTTGTTTTTGCTTCGTCTTTGTAATATACTGCCGGTTCTCCTTTTGCTGTAATATCTTCCTTCATGTCGATTACCTGAGGAAGCTGTTTGATTTCCTGAGCAGTTTTGTCTGTAAGCCCCTGGAAAGCATAAATATATCCTTTTTCTCCCTGAACTTCCTGTACAGGTAAAAATCCATAAGTATTATATAACGCAGGAATATCCAACTGGCTTCCTGTATTCACAATATATCTGTGCTGTACTTCCTGATCTCCTAAAACGGTTTCCGGCTTTCCGTTAACGAAAAGTCTTCCGGCTCTCATTTCAAAGGTGTCTCCGGCAGTGGCTACACATCTTTTAACGTAAGGATCTTTCCTGTCAATTGCTGTATGTACGGAATCCTGAGGATAGTTGAATACTACCACATCATTTTTCTGAGGTTTGTTGAACTGGAAAATTCTTGTATAAGGAAGCTTTACAGCATCTACATAAGATTTCGGATCGTCTTTCGGGTTTCCTTTTTTTCCGGTATCCATAATGGTTCCCTGAAGGAATGGTATTGCCACAGGACGCATCGGCATTCTGTAGCCGTAGCTCCATTTGTTTACAAAAAGGAAGTCACCTACCAAAAGCGTTCTTTCCATGGATCCTGTAGGAATCCCGAACGGCTGCGTTACAAAAACGTGGATAATGGTTGCAAAAACAACCGCAAAAGTAATAGATCCAATGAATGTATCTTTCTTTTTTGCATTTTTTTCTTCGTCTGTAATGAACAGGTCATCAGCATTTTCATCTTCTATCTCTACATCTTTGGAGTAGTTCACCGTTGCCATATAGATAAACGGCAGGATCACGGTAAGAAGCTGGTGCTGAAAAAGGGGTTTTCCAAATTTTTTCATTAAATAAATATGGAAAGCAGACATCATAATAGGTCCTACTATCGGAAGATAAGACAGGATAGCCCACCATTTCGGATGTTTGGTTTCCTTTAATATAATGAAGTAATTATAGAAAGGTATAAATGCAAATAAGGGACTGTATCCCATTTTCTTGAACAGTTTCCAAGTGGAAATTCCCATCAGTACAGACAAAATGAGAACATATACTGTATAAGTTAAAAAATAATTCATAGTTTTTTGTGCCTATTCTGATAATATAAATGACAAATATGATTATTAAATGACAGTGTTTTTTTTAATTGCTGAACACTTATAAATCATCATTTTTCATTATTAGTTTACTATTTAGTGCAATTGTTACAAATTAAAGCCCCAAAACGTCTTTCATTGTGAAGTTTCCTTTTTTATCTTTAATCCATTCTGCAGCTACTACAGCTCCGAGTGCAAAACCGTTTCTGTTGAAAGCTGTATGTTTTAATTCAATTTCATCAACTTCGCTTTTGTAATAAACGCTATGGGTTCCCGGAACCTCATCTTCACGGATGGCAAAAATCCCCAGTTCCTGTCCCTCAGTTTCTTCCAGTTTCCAGGCATTAAATTTAGGGTTATTTTTGATAATTCCTTCAGCAATGGAAATAGCTGTTCCGCTTGGAGCATCTTTTTTATGGATATGATGAATTTCTTCAAGCTGGCATGTGTATTCATCCACATTTTTCATGATTTCAGCTACTTTTTCGTTCAGGGCAAAAAATAAATTCACACCTAAGCTGAAGTTTGAACCGTATAAGAATGCGCTGTCATTATCTACAGCAATTTTTTCAATTTCTTCTTTTTTCTCCAGCCAGCCTGTAGTACCACAGATTACCGGGATTTTATTTTCGAGGCAAGCCTTGATGTTGTCATACGCAGCTTCCGGCAGTGAAAATTCAATAGCCACATCAGGATTATTAAGATTTTCAGCTGTTGGAGTTTCTTTCAGTCGGGCTACTATTTCATGACCTCTCTTCTGAGCAATCTCATCAATGATCTTCCCCATTTTACCGTATCCAACTAATGCTATTCTCATGTAATATTTTATTTTATTATGATCTAATGAACTTTACCGTTCACAGATGCTTACTTATTTTAAAATCTGTAACTTAAACTTAATCCTGTTTTCGGATTGGAAAATCCATACTGATCCTGGATTACTGTTGGATTGAAACTAAGATCCGGGTCATGACGGCTTTCATAAAGATGTGCATCTACTACGGCATCTACAATGTTCAGAATGTAGATCAGGCCAGTGATCGCAATGGCATAATCTCTCTGTCTTTTATACCTGTCCTGGGCATTACCGAATGCTTTTTTATCAAGCCACGGGTGGCTGTCTACGAATTCATTGGGTGTCCCGTTCAGTTTTGCCACATAATATTCCCGGTATTTTTTATACTGGTTATTACTCCAGATTGTATATCCGATACCGGCTCCTACAGCTCCCCAGACAATAGGAATTTTAATATATTTTTTATTATAATACTGTCCTAATCCCGGAAGTACTGCGGAATACAGCCCTGCTCTTGTAGGGTTCAGTTTAATAGTTTTCTTTGTGGGTCCATTGGCATTTTCCAGATCTTCAATGATCTTAGCTTCTGTTTTTACAGGTTTTGAGGGTTTTACAGCTTTGGTAACAACCGCGCTATCCTTTGGAAGTGGCTCTACACGAGCAGTATCGCTGGGAACTACCTGCGAATAAGCGAAAGCAAAAATGCACAAAAAGAATGTGAAAAATAATTTCTTCATTATTTAATATGGGATAAAATATATTCCAGTTCTTCTTCATTTTTGAAGTCCAGGAGAATTTTACCTTTTTTTCCGTTTCCGGAGGTTTTGATTTCTACTTTTACGTCCAAAATATCGGCAATCATCTTTTGAGCTCTCTTATAATTATTGGAGAGTTCAGTATTAGCTTTTTTCGCTGCCGGTGATTTAGGATTCTTCAATGCTGTGGCAGCCTGTTCAGCCTGACGTACATTGAGTTTTTCTTTGATAATCAGGTCAAACAGGATTTGCTGATGTTCTTCACTTTCAAGGCTGATGATGGCTCTTCCGTGTCCTGCAGAGATTTCCCCGCTTCTGATTGCATTCTGGATATCGGGATTCAATCTTAGAAGCCTGATAGAGTTGGTAATGGTACTTCTGTCCTTTCCTACTCTCTGGCTCAGATTTTCCTGAGTGAGACCGATCTCATCCAAAAGTCTCTGGTAAGTAAGGGCAATCTCGATAGCATCCAGATCTTCTCTCTGAATATTTTCAACAAGAGCCATTTCCAGAAGCTCCTGATCGTTTACTAAACGGATGTAGGCAGGAACTGTCGCAAGTCCGGCAATTTTACTTGCACGGTAACGTCTTTCCCCTGATATGATTTCGAATTTCTCACCGTCTTTCCTTAAAGTGATCGGCTGGATCACACCTAGGTTTTTGATCGACAGGGCAAGTTCGTTCAATGCTTTTTCGTCAAAATAGGTTCTCGGCTGGGTCGGATTCGGATAAATATCTTCAAGGGCTACCTCTACGATATTCCCTACAAATTTATCTGCACCTTCATCGGTAGCGGAGTTGACACTCGCTTTGGATTCGGCACTTAAAATAGCGCCCAAACCACGTCCCATAGCTCTTTTTTTGTCCTTCATAAATATATTTGATAATGATGGCTTAATTCTAAGTTACAAATGATATAATTGGCTTTTACCGTTTATCATCTGTTGATTGACTTTTTACTGCTATTAATTTTTTACTAAGTTTTCATTCTTCAGCAAAACTTCTTCTGCAAGCTGAATATACTGGATAGCTCCTTTGCTCTCTGCATCATAGTTCAGAATGCTTTCTCCAAAGCTTGGCGCTTCACTTAATCTTACATTCCTGCTTATAATGGTTTCAAAAACCATATCCGGGAAGTGTGAATTCACTTCTTCAACTACCTGGTTGGATAATCTCAGCCTGCTGTCGTACATGGTAAGAAGAAGCCCTTCTATACCCAGATCTTTATTGTGGATCTTCTGTACATTTTTAATGGTATTCAAAAGTTTGCCTAATCCCTCCAATGCAAAATATTCACACTGGATAGGGATAATCACAGAATCTGCCGCAGTAAGTGCATTCACTGTAATAAGTCCTAAACTTGGTGCACAGTCTATAATAATGTAATCATAATCACCTCTCACTTCTTCCAATGCTTTTTTCAGCATATACTCACGGTTTTCTTTGTCCACGAGCTCAATTTCCGCCGCTACCAGGTCAATATGTGAAGGGATGATATCCAGATTGGGGCTGGCAGTTCTTTTGATACATGTTGCTGTATCTGCACTGTGCTCCAGCAGGTTATATGTGGAATACTGAACATCTTCCACACCAAGTCCGGAAGTTGCATTCGCCTGCGGATCAGCATCAATGATCAATATTCTTTTTTCCAATACCCCTAATGCCGCTGCCAGGTTTACAGCCGTTGTCGTTTTTCCTACTCCTCCTTTTTGATTAGCGATACCTATGATTTTTGCCATTATTAGAACTTTAGGTTTCAAAAATACACTTTTTTCTTTGCTCTGTGTGAGTGGCGAAATTCAAAATTGAGTTAAAGTATTGTTAATAAATGGTTTAACAATTAAAAAAATTATCCACAAAAAAAATTCTTTGTGGATAACTATTCAAGATTGGTTTTTTATCTGAATTATTCAAAGTTCATGGTGATCGGAAATTTGAAATAGCTTCTTACGGTTTCACCCTGCTTATTTTTAGCAGGCTTCCATAATCCTCTGACACTTTTAATGGTTCTGATAGCCTCATTATTAAATTCAGCATCTTTACCATTGGCTTTTAACCCGGAAATAGTTCCGTCTTTTTCTACAACGAAGGTTATAACTGTTTTCATAGTACCTCCTTCTCCTTCAAAGCCTGAACCATCAAAACTGCTTATGACTTTATTTCTGAAAGAATCAATTCCTCCGGCAAATGCAGCTTCAGAACCCAGTTCATCATCACCTGCTATATGATTATCCGGAACTTTTGCCGGTGGCGCAGGCGGAATATAAGGTACTGCCGGACCTGTTCCTATATTAGGGGTAACAGGCTGATAATTTGTCTTTGCAATAGCTCCATCCGGATTATTTGTTGGTCCTGCAATAGCTCCTTCGATTTTTTCTACCACTTTTTCATTGGTTACATGTGCTTTGGGCTCACCCAAACTCGCATCATAGGTTTTAACTTTTTGTGGCTGAGTCTCCGGCTTTTGAATCTGCACTGGTGGCTTTTCCTTTGGCGGATCATTAGGGATGATATCCATTGGACGGTAAATCGGGTCTTTGATAACAACCGTTTCAGTTGTTTCAAATGCCGAAACTACAAATGGTGTTATTGAAATGGCAGCCAATAAACTCACTCCTATAAAAAGCGCTTTGGTTAGGATTTTATCTGATTCATTTCTTAATACATAGGCACCGTATTCCTTGTTTCGGTGCTCAAAAAGAACCTCGTTAAAACGAAATTCCTGATTTTGGTTTAGGTGTTTCATCACTATTAAATATTTAAACTGTTAAAATCAGTGATTATTAGTTTTAGGGTTCTTATCGACAAGTATTGTTTCCATATCAAAATATTTGCCAAAATTTTGTCAAAACAGCAACATTTCTAAAAAAAATATATCAAAATGCAAACTTTAACATTTTAACAAACCGGAAATATTCAAAAATGAAGTGTAATTCATTTCATTTTTCGTAAAAAACAAACCATTAATTATTAAATACATACTATAAAACGAAAAACAATAAAAATTACACCGCAAAAAACAGAAATAAACCATGAATTAACTAAAAACAGATTAAATATATTCACACCATAGCAAATTAAAAAAACGGAAAAGCTGGAAAGGAGAAGGGTATTATTTTCATTGCAAAAAGGGGTATTGAATTTTTTAACCACAGATTTCATTGATTTGCACAGATGATTGCATATAGTTTTAGTGGTTTCAATAAGTATGACATAAACATCTGTGTAAATCAGTGGAAACTATGGCAAATAAAAAAACAGGAGATACTGAGATTTTGTAACTGATTTTTTAAATTAATACTTTCGCAACAACTTTACCACGAAGATTTCTGCAATAAAATATCCGTCTAATAAAATTCAATTTTCATAAAAGAGTATTTAAAAGTTATAAATTGATAATCAATCGGTTATATTTGTTATTTTTTAACATTAGTTTAACATTTTTGCTTATCTTTGCTTTTCGTCAAATAACCAGGGATGTCTTTATATCAAAAAATTGCAGAAAAACTACAATATATAAGTCCGAGTTTTTATAAAAAGAGATATTTTAAGAATTTAAACAATCTTACCAAGGATAATTTTTCGGCACGCAATGTAGAACCGGAACTGGTATGGATTAAGGAATACCTTCCAAAAAGCGCTGTAATATTGGATATCGGGGCCAATGTGGGAACTTTTCTTTATCAGCTGGAACATAAGCTGAACCATGAACATATTTATGGCTTTGAACCTAACAAAAAGCTTTACCGCCGACTGAAAAGACTTTTTCCGAGAATGAGAATTCTTCCTTTAGCTCTTTCTGACGAAAATACAACGGCTGAATTTAAGGTTCCTGTTATCAACGGTAAACTGATTGCTTCCCGCGGAACTTTAAACACATCTTACAAAGAAAAAGGTGAAGAAAAAAGCTATACCGAAAAAGTAAAAGTAATTAAGTTAGACGAATGGGCTGCCATAGAACATTTCGAAAGGCTGGACTTTATTAAAATAGATGTGGAAGGCAATGAAATGAAAACTTTGTCCGGTGCCCAAAAAATCATCAGACAGTTTCTTCCGACTTTAATGGTAGAAATGGAACAAAGACACCACGAAAACCCTATCTGGAATGATATTTCCGAGGTTAAAAGCTGGGGATACGAAGCACAATATCTTAACCGCAACAGTTTTAAGCTGGAACTTTTAACGGAAGAGATCTTAATACATAACACCAACGATGAAAAAAACAAAACCAGCTATATAAACAACATTATTTTTACGCCAAAAACCATTAAATAAACATTATGAGTGTAGTAGCGAGACAGGGCTTCAAATATTCCATCATAGGTTATATTGGTTTTCTGCTGGGTACCATATCCGCCATTTTTATTTTTCCGTATAATTTTGAATTTTACGGAAAGCTGCGTTATATCCTGCCAACCGCAGAAATGCTGGTTCCTGTTGTTGTTTTGGGAATCTCCTACTCCAATGTGAAATTTTTCCACAGGGTGGAAAAGGATGGTAAACAGCAGAATATGCTGTCTTTATCGCTGCTGGCCATTTTTATTAACTTTATTGTTTTTATGGGTGTATTTTTCATACTCCCCTATTTTTTTCCAAAATTCATACACACGGAAGCCTGGAAGCTTAAGGAAATGATTCTTCCTTTAATACTGATTCTTTCCTTTTGTGCGATCTTTAATAAATACACATCCAATTACAAGAGGATTGTGGTTTCCAATATTTTCGACAATCTTTTCCCTAAAATAGCCAATCTCGGAGCCTTCTGCCTGTTTGCCTATTTTCTGCTACCCCAGGAAATAGCATTTGGATTCTTTTTCGGAATGTTTGCTTTGATACTTTTCGGATATATTTATTATACGAATAAGCTTGAAAAGATAGAGCTGGATTTTAATACGGATTATTTCAAAAAAGATAATTTCTGGAAGGAGTTCTTCAATTACAGTTTTTTTGGTTTTCTGGGAACTTTCGGAAATTACCTAGCGATCAATAACTTTATGATCGGTGAGTTTATGGGAATGGAAGAAGTAGGAATTTATTCTGTTCTTTATGCCCTCATCTCTCTGATTTCTATTCCACAACTGGGATTGTTTAATATTTCTGCACCTATCATCAATAAAACATTAATTGAGGGTGACATGGAGGAACTGGACAGGTTCCACAAAAAAACATCTTTATCTCTCTATTTTTTAGGGGCCGTTTTGTTTTCATGTATTATGGTAGGCTTCCCTTACCTTACGGAACTGATGCCTAAAAACGGGACTATGCTCAGGGAGTACGAGCCTGTGGTATGGATCTGGGGTTCTGCAGTTCTGATTGACCTGGCAACAGGATTTAACGGAAATATTATTTCTCTTTCAAAGTATTACAGATTCAACATCCTGATTATGCTTCTTCTGGCAGGCCTTACCGTTGGTTTAAATTATTATTTCATTAAAAATACGGATCTGAAACTGATCGGAATTGCTTTATCCACAGCAATTTCTCTGACGACTTACAATGTTATTAAAATAGCTTTCAATTATTTTGTTTTTAAAGTTTCTCCACTGACCATTGAAATGATCTTTGTTTCCATTATCTGTACTTTGGCAATTACTGTCGCCATTGTACTTCCGAATTTCAACAATAACTTTATCAATCTGTTATATAAGCCTTCCGTTGTTCTGATATTAATCTATATCGGAAATTATTTTACCAGGGTATTCCCACTTGAGGATTACCTGAATGCAAAATTCATTAAAAGTATTTTTAAATTTAAATAGAGACCAAACCGGAAAGAACATCTTCCAGCTTTTTTAAAACCGCCTTTTTATTATAATTTCCCTGGAAATCAAAATGAGTGTTTTTAAGGGTTTTACATTGTTCCAGAATATTTTCTTTTTCAGGAATAATGAATTCCAGTTTTGAAGGATAATCTTTAGGAAAAACCGCTATTTTTCTATATCTGACAGCATCTCCCATATTTCCGGTCATTTTGGTAACTCCATATGTTTCCTCCATGCTAAAAAATTCTGTTTTCTGCCGGATTGGACACCATAAAACATCTGCTTTCCGCATTCCTTCTTCAAAATCGCTATGGGAAACCCGGTCTGAAAAATATTGTATGGAAACATTTTCCGGAAGCTTCTGGGATAGTTTTTTCAGCTGATCCAGCTCTTTATCTTTAGCCTTTCCAAGAAATATGAATGCACACTTCTCTTCCGTTTTCAAATTCTGAATGGTTTCAAAAACATGATGGTAATCTCTCCTTTTCTGTGAAACACCTCCGGGGATTACAATGGTAAGGACATTATTTTCATGTTTTTCAAAATTTCCACTGTAAAAAAGAGGTAAAAACTTATAGTTACCTGATTCAAGCTCTTCATCCAAAACCAGTAAGCTTTTGGCATTCCTGTATGTTTTTGAGGTATAAAACAACCCTTCTTTCCACCAAAGTTTCAGCCGGTAAATAATATCTCCTTTAAAGATACTTCTCATCAAAGCACCTTTTGATGCTACTGAAAAATTCATATTGTGAACAATGACAGAGGTATTATATTTCTGAGTCAGTGCATAAAAAGTATTGAAATACCTGTGAACAGTTCCAATAATAATCAGATCATACTTTTTTAATTTCAGCTGCTCCATAATCATGGAACTGTCTGATAAAAACACAGATTCCCCACTCTCTTCAACCAAATCCTTTATCTTTTTTGAAAAATAATAATCTACACTGAAACCTGAAGAATCCTTCATAATATCCATGAAAGCCTGTGCGATCTCTGCGTGGGTGTCTATTTCTATGTAGGCGATTTTTTTCAATTAGGGATTAGGGATTAGGGATTAGGGATTAGGGATTAGGGATTAGCAAAGGTAAAACGTTTTATATGTTTTTATAATTTTTACTTCTTTGTTTTCGTTACATTTTCAGCCACTTTTTTTTCAGCATTTTCCATCGTTTGTTATTAATGGTTTTTTGCTCTTCTTTTGATATCTTCAGCTCAAGGTTGTTTGTTTTGCAGGTTTCATAGGCTTTGATGATCTTAAAGAAAAACGAAACGGATTTACTTTTTGCAGCTTCTTTTGCAGAGGCTGTGTAAGCAAGAAACCTGTTCAGTCCTAAAAAGTAAAAATACCTGCCGTAATAGTCTGCAGGTCTTATTGTATAATCTGCGCCTTTCACCTTAATGAGTTTTACCTGCAATTCAGGAATAACGATTTCTTTCCACCCCAGGTTTTCCAAAAGAATAGAGTCAATATTATCCCAGCCTAATGTTTCCCGCAATCCTCCAATCTGAATGAAGCATTCTTTACGGTAAGCTTTCATTGGGCCTCTTACATGGGTTTTATTTGAATTCCCTTCATATATCCATTTTCCCTCTTTTTCTATGTAGAGTAAGCCGCCAACAAGCCCATATTCAGGATTATTTTTAAAGGCATTTTCTACTGTTTCCAGATAGTTTTCAGACAGGATAATATCTGCATCAAATTTACAGATGACATCAAATTCATCCTTATTTTGGGTCTTTAAACCGTTTTTGAACGCATTCACTACTTTAGAGCCCGGCTGATGGGCAGATTTCTGAAGATCTACTGTTTCAAAACGGGAATCTGTTTCTGTATATTTTCTGATAACCTCCGGTGTTTTATCCGTAGAACCATCATTAACAATCACAGTTTTGAAATCTTTAAAGCTTTGCTGCTGTAAAGAATCCAGTGTGAACGGAAGATTTTCTTCTTCGTTATGTGCAGGAATTATAATTAAAAACCTCACGTTTTTTATGGATAATGATTAATAAGTAATGAGTAATGAATACCAAGTGATAAATTACTGATACGGGATCATTATTTATCACTTGCCATCTATCAATTAAGTTTTATTTGTTATGCGGTTTCAGCATATTTTTAGGATCAAGAATTTCATCCAGTTTTTCCTGGGAAAGAATTCCTTTTTCCAAAACAAGATTATAAACGCTGTTTCCGGTTTCCAAAGCTTCTTTTGCAATCTCCGTAGATTTTTTGTACCCGATGTACGGGTTAAGAGCTGTTACAATACCGATGCTGTGTTTTACCATATTCAGGCATACTTCTTTGTTAGCAGTAATTCCTGTAACGCATTTTTCACGAAGAGTATCCAGGGCATTGCAAAGGAAATTGATGTTTTCCATAATCGCGTGAGAAAGTACCGGTTCCATTACGTTAAGCTGTAATTGCCCTGCTTCCGCAGCAAAAGTTACCGTAAGATCATTTCCGAATACTTTAAAACATACCTGGTTCACCACTTCCGGGATAACAGGGTTTACTTTTCCGGGCATAATGGATGATCCCGGCTGCATCGGAGGAAGATTGATCTCAAATAAACCTGCTCTTGGTCCCGAGGAAAGCAGTCTCAGATCATTACAGATCTTTGAAAGCTTTACAGCAAGACGTTTTGTAGCTGAGGAATAAATCACGTAAGAACCTGTATCCGGTGTTGCTTCAACGAGGTCCGGTGCAGAGATAACCGGAAAACCTGTAATCTGGGCCAGGTTTTTGGCACAAAGGGTTGCATAGCCTACCGGAGCATTCAGTCCTGTCCCGATAGCTGTGGCTCCCATATTAACTTCTACGAAAAGGCTGGCGTTATTATTTAATTTGGAAATATCTTCTTCCAGAGTGGCGGCATATGCTTCAAATTCCTGTCCTAAGGTCATCGGAACGGCGTCCTGAAGCTGGGTACGCCCCATTTTGATTACATCATGGAACTCTTTTCCTTTGGCACGGAAAGCTTCAACAATTTTTTCAAGCCGTTCAACCAGCCCGATATTCATTTGCAGAAGTCCCATTTTGATTGCTGTAGGATATGCATCATTAGTTGATTGGGAAAGATTGATATGGTCGTTTGGTGAACAGAATTCATATTCGCCTTTCTTTTTTCCCAGTTTTTCCAACACGATGTTGGCTATTACTTCATTCGCATTCATATTGATTGAAGTTCCGGCTCCTCCCTGAATCATATCTACAGGAAACTGTTCGTGGTATTTTCCTGCTACAATTTCATCACATGCTTCTGCTATTTTGAAATATAAATTTTCATCAAGCAATCCCAGTTCATAATTGGTTTTTGCGGCTGCTTTTTTCACAAAGGCCAGACCTTTGATAAAGTCCGGATATGAGGACAAAAGCTGTCCTGAGATCTTAAAATTATTGATCGCTCTTTGCGTCTGCACCCCGTAATAAGCATCTGCAGGCACATTAAGTTCGCCTAACAGGTCACTTTCTTTTCTGAAATTTTCCATTACAGATTTTTTAACTTTTTATTTTTAAATATAACAAAAACGCATCTTAGGCGATGCGTTTTAATAATTTTATTTCGCTGGATATTTTTGATTTAAAGCCTGGAGAATTGCCCATGTTTCGGCATCCATAATTCCGTCATAATTCTGCGGACGGAAATGATATTGAAAGGCTTCAATTGTTTTTTTGGTACCATCATCCCATTTTCCGCTCAGATCCAGATAATATCCGAATTTCTGCAATGCAGTCTGGATCAGAAAAATAAAGGATGGTTCACTGTATCTCGTGGCAAAGTCTGTCTGCGCTAAATCAAGAAAGCTTTGTTTTGCAGCTTCATCGTACCACATTCCAATCTGGTATTCGTCATAAAGCTTTTTCCAGGGAAACATAGGCCCCGGATCCTGCTTTCTTGTAGGGGCAATATCTGAATGGGCAAGTACATTGGTTGCCGGAATCTGGTATCTGTTTACAATATCTTTAGCCAGTGCAGCCACTTTTTTCACCTGATCATCGCTAAAAGGGACAAATATTTTTTTTCCTGTGGCATCTGCCGTATAACCTGTATTAACAATCTCAATTCCTATGGATGTATCGTTAAGGTTTTTATCATTTCTCCAATTGCTTACTCCTGCGTGATAGGAACGTTTGTTCTCATCCACCAACTGATAGATCTCGTTGTCTCCTGTATTATTTACCAGGTAATGTGCACTTACTCCCTGTTGGGTAAGAACTGTAATGGATTTGTCATCAGCAAGTGCTGTATAATGCAGGATAAGGTAACGCTGTCTGAAGTTTTGCCCAATAGCAGGAAAATAGGTTTTCACTACTTTATATCCTGCCGGTTTTGCTGACACAATGGAGCCATAACTGGCTGTATTATCATTATTTTTAGGATCAGCAAGATTGACTGTAAAAAATTCTGCTCCGTGATCATTGGTAATTTTAGGTTTCGCGGCTTCGGCTACCGGGGTTTTAACTGCCGGTTTTGCCTGTGATACCGGGGTTTTTGGCTTGTAAGCGGTTTTCTTTACATTTTGCTGGGAAGTACATGAAAAAACAAAAGTACTTAATCCGATGATATATAATGTCTTACGCATCCGTTTAATTTTTTAATCATTTATCTCCTCAAAAATACACAAATTTTTCTTGAATTTTATTTGGTAAATAAAGAAATCTATTCTATATTTGCACTCGCAATAACGGAACAACGATCATTAAAAAATAAGAAAAAAGGAGGGTTGCCAGAGTGGTTAATGGAGCAGTTTGCTAAACTGTCGACGCGAAAGTGTCGCAAGGGTTCGAATCCCTTACCCTCCGCATTTTTTCTTACACCAATATATACTTCGGGGCGTAGCGTAGTCCGGTCATCGCGCCTGGTTTGGGACCAGGAGGTCGCAGGTTCGAATCCTGCCGCCCCGACTGTTTTATTAATTTTCTCAAAATTATTTAATGGGTGCGTAGCTCAGCTGGATAGAGCATCTGCCTTCTAAGCAGACGGTCAAAGGTTCGAATCCTTTCGCGCTCACTAATTGAAAATCAAGTCTTTACAGCAATGTGAAGACTTTTTTTATGTATACAACCGGAATCATACATCAGTCATTACTTTATAATTCTTCTAAAAATTTTCATAAAACTGCATTCAAGACCTGCTTACCTGAATTCCCAGGCGATGTGACTTTTTATTTCATTCTATTTCTGAGCTTCTGTTGAATTATACTGTCTTTCATAATCAGAAAAAAATTAAGATTAAAACAGAAGTTATTTATGCTTTATTTTAATACTATCCTTTATTCCGGATATTGTAATGGAATGCTAAAATAACTTCATCCTTAACCATCAATAAGCACTATAAATTTCCCGTTTTACCTGTTTCATAAAAATTAATATTCCATTTATATGAGTTATTATAAATGAATTTACTTTATAACTTATATAAAACACTAATAATCAATTACTTAAATTAATTAAATGAAATTAATAAAATGATTTAAAGTTATTATGCAAAGCCTACTTAAGCTGTAAATATTGTCTTAATTTTACAAAATAAATAAAACATAAAATCAAATATATTTTAGATTAAAATTTAATCATATATAAATTATTTAAAATAATATAAATTATAAATAACCAAAACTGATATTTTTTTTATTTAGTTCACAAAAGAAGTATATAATTCAGTCTAATACTTCCAACAATACAGCGAACATCGCCAACACACCTACTTCAATAGCTTAGTAACTATATATAACGAACTGCATAAACAGCAGTTAGCTTTAATAAAAGAAAAACCTTTATTCCCTCATTTTCATTCTGATCTTAAAAAACACTTATGATCAGAGCATATTGAGACAAACACAATTTGTCTTCATAATTAACAAAAACACAAGTAATGAAATTTTCTATACAACAGCTGAAGCCCGAATTTCCTTTTTACAAAAGGGCTTCATTGCTGTTGTTCATCCTCTTAACATCCTTAAGGTTAGATGCACAGGTTTTTTCCTATTTAAAGGATACCCAAATCACAATTGACAAGAACACCGTTTTTTATATTGTTGATTCCGGGAATGTAGACCAGGCGAGGGTGAAAAATTTCGAAAAAAAACCGTTGACAGCAAAACCGTCTTCCAATGATAAATATGCTGCACTCAATAAAAAAAGATCCGGATCCACAAAAAATGAAAAACTCTCTGTTTCAAAACATTCTGAAAAAAAGGTAAAAACATACCCACAGGCAAAACCTATTGAATTTGTACAACTGAATCCCGATAATTTCTTTTCAGCTTATCAGAAAGGAATAGCTATTTCAGCAGGAGCCTCCACCCAGTATGATTCGAAGTTTTTAATTGAAAACATAAGGTTTAAACCCTTACCCGGGTATTCAATGTTTACCAACCATGAGATAAGACACAGCAATTCTGATATTTTAAAGAATTACTATCTGTCACACCATACAACACGCCCCCCTCCTTTTGAATTTTATTTTAAAGAACAAACATTTCTTACTATTTAAAATTTAAAAGAAAAATAAGGTGAAAAAATTTAATATTCTAACGGGCATATTCATGATCATGAGTGTGCTCATTAACGCCCAAAATCCCGGTGGGGTAACCAATGTACAACTGTGGTATAAGGCCAATGCCGGAATCACGCCTGTAGGAAGCAATGTGCAGACATGGAGTAACAGTGCACCATCAAGTACATACACTCTGGCCCAGCAGAGCGCTACTGCTGCAACTACCCTGCCCGCATACAATACAAGCCAGATTAACTTCAACCCATCAGTAAGATTTGATGGTGTAGATGACCGCCTGGTTACAACCACTACCGTCCCTCAAACGGTAACCACTGCTGCGGCAGCTCCTTATACCACCTCACAGTATGTTGTATATAGGAATATAGGTACTAATGCCAGACCACTTTACAATCATTCTAACGGTGGCGGCAGTGCCTGGAATGTAGGAGCAATTACAAATGGGGCAATGTACATCACCAACAGGTATGTTTCTACATCTACCCCTGCAGTCAATGAAATCCGATTACAGGAATTAGACGGAAGCACAAGTGCGGCAACATCCTACCTGAACGGAGCTTCGGTATCTTCAGTACTCAACAATGGCATCGGTAACGCCGGAGCACAAAGTTTCTGGATTGGAGGAGAAAGTGGTCTTACAAACGTAAATGCAGATATAGCTGAAGTTGTGATTTACAACATCAACCAAACTGCAGCAAACCGTACCCACATAGAGAGTTATCTCTGTCTGAAATACGGGATGACAAAATCCGGGAATTATACAACTCCGGGAACCGCATCCACCTACTGGAGTTCTGCAACCAACACCGGCTTTAATAATAACATTACCGGTATCGGAAGGGATGATAACTCTGCCCTTTACCAAAAGCAATCCATGAGTATCAATTCCGGACAACAGGTTCTGATTGGGCTTACAGGCATGGCCAACACCAATGCTTCCAATACCGGAACATTGACGGATCAGCAGTATCTCGTGGTTGGAGACAACGGATCGGCAAAAGCGCCTTCAGTACCAATTAATGGTATTACCGGGGTCAATTACCGGTTCGGAGCTGTATGGAAAGTTCAGAATACAGGATCTGTTGGAACTGTAAGAGTAATGTGGCCGCAGGGTCTATCCAATATCAAGCTGATTCAAAACAACCTGGATCCCACTTTTTCCGTGGGTAATACCTTTGTTGATATGTCTGCCAACACACAGACCATCAATGGGGTTATTTATAATTATGCTGATGTAACGCTTGCCGATGGACAATATTTTACTTTGGCAGCTTTTGTACAAGCTCCCGGTGGTGTCATCAGCAGTCTTCAGATTTGGAACAGAGCAGATTTTGGAACCAATACAACTGCTGAAGGCGGTACAGTAACATCATGGAATAATTCAGCATTGCCGGGCGGACAGCTTCAGGCACTGTCAGGATTTACCAGTCATACAGCCAGCTCTACCTATCTGAACCAGGGAGGAAACTTCAACCCAACAGTAAGAATGATTCAGGGAGCAGGTTTAGGAATGCTCAATGCCTTTTCCTCAACTGCAACCACATTAGGGACAGCAGGAAGCTTTTACAATGTTTCTAAAGCAGGAGCAGGAGGAACAGTGACTACAGGCTATAACGTACAGATGAATGTCAGTAACGCAACATTAAGTACTGTTGGCTCACCTGAGGCTGAAATAGGAAGCTATATCAACAGTTCCACTTCAGCAGGAATATTCAGATGGAGCCAGAGTGTAAATGTCAGCAACTTATTTACTCCATCTACTTATAACATTTTAGGCTGGGCTTATACTACAAGTCTCAGCAGCGGTACTTTTCCATATAAAATAAATGGAAAATCCGTAACAGCCAGTTATGCCCCATCTGCATTTACCGGTAGAAACTTTCACCTGAATACGGATACCGATGGTGGTTTGGAAAGAGGCGGAAATGATTATCAGGAAGTCATAGGCTATGAAAGACAGGTAACTCCAGCTGAACAAAGCAGGATTGAAAGTTATTTGGCCGTGAAATATGGCATTACGATAGATCAGACTACAGCAACAAACTATGTTGCTACGGACGGTACTACAATATGGAATGCCACAACCAACTCTGCTTATAACCAAAATATTGCAGGTATTGGCCGTGATGACAATACAGCTTTGAACCAGAAGCAGTCCCAAAGTATCAATTCCAATACTTCCCAGGTGATCATAGGAATCGGTGGAACATTAGCCAATACCAATGCTTTAAATACCAACAGCTTCCCAACTGACAGACAGTATCTGATGTGGGGAGATAACGGTTTGGCACGATCATTATCTGTAATTATTACAGGAATTTCCGGTATCAATCTGCGCTTTGCAGCGATCTGGAAAGCACAGAATACTACTTCTGTAGGTACGGTAAGGGTATTGTGGCCTCAAGGCATTACCAATATGAAACTGCTTCAGAGTTCTGATGCAATTTTTGACAGTTCGGATACAGTTACCAATATGACTTCCACACAGGTTGTTAACGGGATAACTTACAATTATGCAGATGTAACTTTAGCCAATGGTCAGTATTTTACTTTTGCAGGCTTCATCAATGCTCCTGCAGGTGTTGCAGCAGGATTGGGATATTGGTATGATGCAGGCGTTACAGCTACCTTAACTAATTGGTCTGACAGGGTAAACGGCTTTACCATCAGTAAGAATGGGACAGGAGCAATTGTATTATCCAATGGTGATACAAACAGTAACTATAATCCATTCTATACATTTTCCGCAACAGACTTTGCACACTTTACAGGAGTTATAAATCCGGTTGCTTTAGGCAGACTGCATACAACTTTTGCTGTAGGAGCAAAATCAGGGGATATTAATGCTTTTTACAGTCATATCTTCAGATTTGGAAATGACCCTACAAGTGGAACTATTCACAGATATGGTTTAGGTATTAATACTTCGAATAATTATTCATCCCTACATTATATTAATAGCGGAGGTACAATAGACAGACAAAATACCAATTTCAGCGCTATTTTAAATAAAATGACTCTAATTGGGGGCCAGGTAAGCTCAGTGGTCAGCGGCAATAACAAGCAGGTGGGCTATAATGGTAGTTTCAGTACTTTTTCAGATGATATAACAGCTGATGTTTATGCCAATATGCAAATAGGCGGAAGTATTTACGGTTTCGCAGGAAGAATTCCGGAGGTTGTCTATTATAATGCCAGTTTATCAACACAGGACAGAGACAAAGTAGATTCCTATTTTGCCATAAAATACGGTATTACATTGATACAGCCGCAGAATTACCTTAATTCTGATGCAACTATTGTCTGGAATTCATCTACCAATACTGCATTCAATAACAACATCTTCGGTGTTGCGAGAGATGTAATCGGTAACCTGGATCAGAAAGTATCTCACAGTATCAATGACAACAGTATACTTACTGCATCAACCGTTAATGATTTTACATCACCTAACTCTACTGTAAGCAGAACATCGCTTGCCGACAAAGGTTTCATGATGTTTGGTGATAATAATATCCATACGGGTACTACAGTGGTAAATCCTGTTAACTGCCCTGCTTTGGCGGACGGCCTTGAAAGAATCAACAAAACATGGCTGGTTCAGGAAACCGGTACTGTAGGTGCTGCTTATTTTGAAGTTGATTTATCATCTTACAATATCAACAGTGAAATATCTTTATATTTTGCTGATGACAGCGGATTTACCACCAATACAGGCATCTCTCCTGCTGTCAGCGTTTCCGGAGGTAAAGCAGTATTTTATTACAACTTTAAAAACGGACAGTATTTTACAGTAGTAGGTAAAGTGGGCCCTATTGCCTGCCAGACTTGTACCGGAGGAAAACAAACCCTGCAGAATGCACAAGCCTGGTTCAACGGAGGTACCACAGGTATGAACACCAATACTTTAAGCAACGTACCATTGACAGGAACCGCTCCTGCAAGCGGCGCATTATCAGCAGATATCAGTGCTACCTACCCTTCAGGCGTTGAATGGATACCAACTCTATTCCCCAGAATGTTTGGTAAATGGACACAATTGTCAAGATACGACAACCTGAGCGGTGCTGCAGGAAAAGTATCCTATACGGTAAATTTAAAAGACGTAAGCGGCAGCAAGGCAGCAAAAGCAAGCTTCCAGATTGCAGGTATCACTAAACTGGCAGGTCAGACTGCTGTTGTAAAAGTAATTGGATATTGTGGTGCCAATCAGGTTATTCCAAAAATGAATTACGCTTACAATTCAACCCCTGCTCTTAACAGTATTCTGAGAAGATACACTATTGACTCAGCTACAGGTACAGCAACAGGAACCCAACCGTATTTAGACTATCTTGATTATGCAACCGTAAATGTAGATTTTGAAAAACCTGTTGAAAAAATTGTGATAGAATGGACGATTAACAGGGAACAGGTATTCAGTAAAGTGGATTTCCTTTATATTGGTGATATGTCATTTGTTTGTGCCAATCCTATTGAACCGACTCCGGACAACGTAAGTATTATCGCTTCCTATATTGAAAGCCAGTTACCAACCTGTGAGGATGCAACATTGAAGTTGAACATCAAAAACAATAACTGTACTTCCAAAACAATTGATATCAATAATACTTTACCTGGAGGATTGCAGTATGTTGCAGCCAGCTATGTAGGACTTGGAACAGAAGCACCTACCTATGCAGGACAAAATTTCTTACTGAATGACCTTACAGTGCCTTCGGGAGATTCTTACATTTACATAAAAGTAAGACCTTCAGGAGCCGGAACCTACGCAACCCACTTCAATTATACTGTAGACGGAGGAATCAACAATCCGAACCCTTACAGAAGTGATGACGACAGCGGCACTGCAGGTTACCAGGATACAAGCATTACTTATACTGCAAGCCCTGTAATTGCGAAACCAACGGTAACAAAATCTGTGAACAGATGCTTCGGAACCTCTTCAACAGAACTGGAATACACGGTCAATATCACGAATAATGATACCAATCCTATTACCAGCGTTGAATTCATGGATAACCTTGATGCTGCGCAGACTTACATAACCGGTTCTTTGGTTCAGACCAATTTTACGGCTAACGGAACAGCCACCTTCAACGGAGGACTGGTGTACATTTCAGGAATGAGTATAGCACCGGGACAGACTGCTGTTGTTAAATTTAAAGTTAACACCAACACTTCCGCTTCAATGGCTTATACTGATGTAGACGGAAGCAAGTTCTTCTACAACCAGGCATCTGTTTCAGTAGATCCTCAGTCTCAGTGTGGAGCAGCAAATTCTGTAGCTTCCAATCTGCTAAAAGTACTTGCATGTACTTACTGTACAAAAGATCCGAATACCTCTCCTGCCGATACGTTTACCAAAATAGGTATTACAATCCAGACCAAGCAAAGCGGATGGCCGGAAAATCTTCCGAACGGTGCGGTAGCCCTGGAATCCAAAACAAAAGGTTTCGTCATCACACGTACCCAGAGTTCTCTGATTGTCAACCCGGTAGAAGGTATGCTTATCTATGACACAACAGATAAATGTATGAAGCTTTATAACGGAACCAGCTGGAACTGTGTAGTGAGAAGCTGTAACGAATGATAATTTTTAAATGAATTAAAAATGAAAAAAATAATAATATTAACCATTATTTTTGCCGGCCTGTCTTCCGTGAAATCACAGGTGGGTATGGGTAAAGCTTCTGTGGACGGAGATGCTATTCTGGATTTTCCTTTATCCACTACAGGAATTATTCTTCCAATGGTAGAAGCCCTTCCTACAGGAATCGCTGCAAGCAACGGAACATTCCTGCTGGATCAAACAGACCTTACCGTAAAGATGCGTGAAAATGACCTGTGGGTCCCGTTATCAGATGCCGGAAGTCTTACGGGCACAATGCCCAATACTTCAGGTGAACAGGGAGGAGGCGTTATTATTGGCGCTGCAAGCTCCCCCGCACAGGGTGTACTGGTACTTGAAGCTGCCAACAAGGCATTAATTTTACCTAAAGTTAACAACCCGGTAGCTAATATGAAAAGCCCGATAGCAGGAACGGTATGCTATGATACTGTAAGCAAAACAATGGCTGTATTTGATGGCCTTAAATGGAGCTTCTGGAAATAGATCCCGTTTAATATCAATAATTGAATCCGGCACCAATGGTGCCGGATTTTTTATTTAAAACAGTAAAGTCTTTGATTAATGCTGTACACTCAAATCACAAAAACAATTAATTGTCAGAGCGTTGAGGTATCATTTTTTTTCTGATTTAAAGCCGTTATATATTCTGATGGGGTTACTCCTTCAATCTGTTTAAATACCCGGTTAAAAGTAGACTGATTGGAAAAGCCCGACTCCGTATAGATATACATGAGAGTTACCCTGCTGATGTCATTTTCTTCAAGAAGCTTTTTTACATTCTCTATCCGGCAGATATTTAGATAATGGTTGAAATTTGAAAATCCGTTTAATTTAATTGATTTGGATATGTACAGGTTATTGGATTTCAAAATATTAGATAACTGGGAAATTGTAAAGCCCACATCTTTATAATAAGCCTTATTTTCTACAATTTCCTGCACTTCGCTAAATAAAAGAGCATATTTCTCTATACTTTCATTATCAGCATAGGCAGCTTTATCTTTTTCCACAGTAGTTTCAGCGGGCTCAGGCTGTTTATCCTCTCCGGAAAAGCCCATCCTGGTAAAAATGTTTTTCTCTATCTCCGCTTTTCTTATTTTTTCATTGTAGTAAAGCAAAAGACCGAATACAGCAATATTAGAGACTCCTACAAAAGTATCTGAGATTACAATGACCTTTACATCATTCAGGCTGAAATAATCAAAAACAAACATCTTGGTAAGGATGCTTACAGCTGCTATAATCAATAAAATATAAAGTGTATAGATATAAATATATTTTTTACCCAGAAAAATATGAGCCCCAAGCGGTACGGGCAGCAGCCACATGGCAGTGGCGGCAGAATATTTCCAGAAGTCCAGCATGATAAATCCGGCAAATAAAGGTGCATAGGCAATATACAGATGCACCAGCATTTTTATATTATAATTTTTACGGATAATCATAAACGTATAAAATAAAAACACGGAATAGGCAAGTGTGCAGGCTGCAAAAAAAGAATCTTTAATAACAAAGTAGAATACTAAAGAGTAAGTAAGCAGTATGCCCGACATTAAATATACGTACTGTGAGATGAGTTTTCTCTTTAATGCATCCACAGATCCATTCATAAATTCGTTATCAACTACCATCGTAATGTTTTTCAAAAAATAGCTTATACAAAATACTGATTATAAATTAATTATAAATATTAATGAAATTAAAAATTCTATTTATAGTTAAATTTTTTGATTGTTTTTATCAGTTAATTTTGCAAAAGTAAGTTACAAATTTAATAATATATGATAATATTTAAAATGATGGAAAATATAAATCGATTTTCATTTTCTTATACATAATTCATTATATAAAGATTAACGTTGAAAATTTATTCCAAAATTTTAAATAAGAACAATACTCAAGCCGTAAAAGGGCATATTTATAAAAAAACACAAAAATCAAATAGTATCAAATAATTTACAAACGAACAAATTTTTAGTATACATATTTTACAAATCAGACTTTACTGTTAGTTCAAATAGAAGATCAGCCTAGCTGTTCTGTAGTCTGTAAACACAAATGATGAATATTTTTAACACAATGACTATACAGAGAATTCCTATTCCCTTCCAGATTTTTCATGCCGATTACAATGATGTACCCAAAGTACATTACCTGCTCTGTATAGTTTTTTAAACATGTAAAAGATTTAAAATTTTCAAATGCTTATGATAAAAACACATTATTTCGCAACTTCCGAAAGCATATACCTTCACAATATCAACATTTCATATACCGTTTCAAATGAATTTTAAGAATATACACATTGGCTCAATGGTCAATAAACGCGTAGTGGAATGCGAGGTTGAAGTGCTGCGGATCTGTAAATTTTTCAACTGCACGGAGGATGAGGTTTTAGAAATGTATAATTCCAAAAGCCTGGATTCTGAAATTCTTTTGAAATGGAGTAAGATTTTAGAATATGATTTTTTCAGATTCTATTCCCAAAACCTGATCTTTTACTCTCCAGCTTCGCCGGGTATCAAAAAAAGGAAAAAGAAAGCAGATTCACAGATGCCCTATTTCCGTAAAAATATTTACACCAAAGAGGTAATCAATTTTATACTCGAAACGATTGAAAAAGGTGAAAAGACCAAAAGCCAGGTCGTTAATGAATATAATATTCCCAAAACAACTTTATACAAATGGATAGAGAAAAGCAAAAAATAACACAGCCTTATTATAAAAAGATTTTTACGGATATACTTACCCAAAAGTTTCCGGAAAAAATAGCTGAATGCCAGCCTATACTGTCTAAGAACGAGCTTAACGTTTTAGATGTTATCCAGCTCAACCAGCAGATTTTCGGTTCGGATGAGATTTCATCAGATAACCAGAAACTGCGTTCCTATGATGACGAGGCCATTATAAAAATATTGGAATATCAGAAAAAGTATAAGCTTAACAACACCCAGTTATCCAACCATTACAAATTAAGCAGAAATACTGTTGCAAAATGGAAAAACAGTTTTAAAATTTAAGCTATGCCTCTCCATTTGACACAAAAAAACGCATAACACAAACAACAATATTTAATGAATAAAATTATTTCGACAGTACTGCTCGCCGGTGCTCTTATTTCTGTGCGTGCACAAAATTCCGGAAACATCGGAATCAACACCTCCAATCCTGAAAAAGAGCTTACCGTAAACGGCACTATGAAAACTTCCGGTATGACCATAAAAGATCCTCTGGAAAAACTGGGGGCAGATGAAAATTATTCTTTTTTAATTAAATCTCCGGCCCCACAGAACAAAATAACGTCTTACAACGACAGCTTTGTGCCTACTACCCCGGCCCCGATTAACCTGATCCAGTTCAAAATCAGCTGCGACCCTTCCAATAAGGATTGGGTAGATGAATATGACACCAAGATCAACGCAGGCAAATTTCTGGTTGTACTCTCATCCTTTGGCTTTACACAGCCGGTATATACCATCATGAGTAAAGTAGCGACACCAGTACCCCAGATTTTCGCTTACCCAAAAGGCGGAACATGGAGACTTAAAGCTGATTATGCAGGATTTAAACCCGCAGATTCTCTTCCTGCCGGGATCTGGACTCTCAATTTATTGGTTTTCGATAAAGCCTATACAAAACAGTTTAATAATACCCAGAATCTCAGCGGTTCTGCTAACGGATCTGCGGCAGCTCCATTGATCCAATAACCAAATAAAATAGAATGAAAAAAATAATACTGCCATTATTGGGGCTTTTTACCTTTCTGCATTTGGACGCACAGGTGGGTATAAAAACAACAACTCCCAAAGGAATGCTGGATGTTACAGGCGCAACTCTGATAGAGTCTTATGTCATTGATACCAAGAATGCCAATGCCACAGGAAATTATTACCTGCTTACCCGCTCCAAAGACACAACACCGGTAGGAAAGGTAAAATTGCTGGATATTGCTCTTAGAAATGTGGCACCTGTAAATACCTACACCATTACTTTGAATAACGTAAACCAGGATGATGTTGTCAAACTGAATACAGGATTGGAAACAAGCAAATATGTTGTTGCCATTACCGGTGCTGTTTTTACTGCAGCCGAGCTAAAAATGAACCCGGGTGATCAGTCATATGGCGCCTATTCTACAGAAGTTACCACTGTTACCAACGCAGGCCAAACCTATAACGCCATTAATTTAAGCTTTCAGGGAGCGGGTACGGTTTCCGCACAAAACGGGACATGGACGCTTACACTCTGCGTTTATGAAAAAGCACTCATAAAAGACTGGGGAACCTACTCAGGTTCTGTAGACGATTCATATACAGGAACTTCAACTAACACACCGGCAGGTCTTCGATAAATCATGGAAAGAAAAATTTACAGTACAGTCATTGCATTGATGATGAGCCTATTCATTAATGCTCAAAACAGTAAAGTAGGAATAAATACCGCCAATCCTACAGAAACATTGGACGTAAACGGGGCAAGCTATACCAATTCCCTCTATCTCAGGAATCCCGGCGAACCCGACAAAACGGGTGGCCACTTTCTCGCCACCTCCAAAAACACACTGGACCTTTATGATCCGACTCTTGAAAGCAGCGGATTATTTAATTATATAAATCTTACCCTTACAGGAGTACCTTTTACCGGTCTTACTGATTATGATACTAAAATTGATGCTTCCAAATTTTTAGTGGTTGTTCACAATTATTCATTCAAGCTCAATAACGGCTCCACTGAAGTGGCACTGGATTACGGAAGTAACGGGATTAATGACAAGATACAGGGCTCTCCTAATATCACAGCATTCCGCAGCAACGGGACCTGGCATATCACAGCCAATTTTACCAACAGTAAGCTGCTGGATTATACTACGGGATACCCGGACGGAACTTATAACAATTTTACCATTGATTTATATCTTATGGCTTATAAATATCTTATTACCAAACAGAATATCAATGACACTGTTCAGGATCTGGGCGGTACAAACGGTTCTACACAAGCCTTAAGTAAGCCTTCAGGATTTTAAATACAAATATTAAACTCATATTCATTGATAAGAAAGTCATGATATGATTTGAAAATTATTACAAATTACCACAAAAAGCTTACAATCATTATTGCAAGCTTTTTGTGGTTTTATACTTTCTTTATTTACTTCATAAAAGATCAATCTTTTATATTTACTACTAAAAAGTCAAATGACAATTCGGTACCATCTTATTTCCCGGCACTATACATTGGTAATTCGCATGAAGAATAACAAATCTTACGAAAATTTTATGACTGAAAATATTCCCTTTATTTGTTTATAAGAAAGAAAATTCAGAAATCCTTTGTCTTTAAAATCTAGTTGATAAGTAATTAACGTATGTTATTTTTAGGAAACTTCTGTTTAACCTTTCTATCGCTAAAAAGAGCATTGTATAAATTTTCCAATTCTTTCGGGGGATTTCCGGCATCAAAATTTGACGATTCATACACCTTTCCACCTTTCGTAATCAGTATACTGGAATATAAGGCCCGGTCTCCAAACCTTCCTTCTGTAGGGGATTGAAACGAAGCAATCTTACTCAGGTCGATAGCTTCCGCATTCTTTACAATATTTTCCCAGTTTACAGCGGATAATATTGAAGTTGTTACATTTCCATTAACGGATGTAATTTTAGAATCCGGAGTGAACGTAATCAGTCTGTTTGTGCCTCTTGTCTGTTCAGTAACTTCAATTTTTTCAATTTTAGATTTTGCCTGTAAGCCGTTTGACATAATTACATCTTTATCCTTTTTTTGTTGAGAAGTACAACTCAAACTACATAAAAAAACAAAAATGAATGCAATTGAAAATCTATACATCATTTGATTTATTTTTAAAAAAACGTTTAAAAATAATAATAAAAATTAATATATTTGACAATTAATCAAAATATATTCAGATGATGAGTAAAACTACTTTTAAATTCCCGTTTTTACTTTTTTTAACACTTTTCTGTTTAGCTTTTGGCCAAAAGAAAAACTCTCAGGATAAGATTGTTTTTGGCAAAACCTATACATTGGAGGAACTAAGAAAAACAAATGGTTTTGTAAGATGTGCTTCTACAGAATATGAAGACATGCTGCAAAAGAAAGATCCGAAAAGGATGACTGAGCAAGAATTTGAAAACTGGATTGGCCCGTTGATCGCCAATGCACAGGCAAACAAATCTCAGAACGGCGGAATTATTACAATTCCTGTTGTAGTGCACGTTATTCACAGCGGACAGGCTTTGGGTACTGCACCTAACATTACTGACACACAGGTTCAGTCCCAGATTACTGTAATGAATAATGATTACAGAAAACTGGCAGGAACTCCGGGAGCCAATACCAGCCCTGTAGGAGCAGATACGATGATTCAGTTTGCATTGGCAAAAGTTGACCCTAAAGGCAACCCTACAAATGGGATAGACCGTGTAAACCTTTGCCAAACTTCATGGGCAACAGCAGCTATTGACACTTACGTAAAACCAACTACCATCTGGGATCCTACAAAATACATGAATATGTGGAGCGTAAACTTCTCTGACGCAGAGCTACTTGGTTATGCACAATTTCCATCTAATTCTACTCTACCCGGACTTAATACAAATGGCGGGTATGCTGATACCGATGGTGTAGTAGCTAACTATGCAACTTTTGGAAGCAGCACATATAATGACGGAACATTTTTATTAAGTGCTCCTTATGACCGTGGAAGAACAATGACACACGAAGTAGGACACTTCTTAGGGTTGAGACATATCTGGGGAGATTTAAACTGTGGAACAGATTACGTTGCAGATACTCCAACACACAGAACTTCCAATGGAGGATGCCCAACACACCCAAAAGCAAATTCTTGCGGAACTCCTGATGAAATGTTTGAAAATTACATGGATTATACATATGATACATGTATGAACATTTTTACGATTAACCAGAAGGACAGAATGGTTGCTGTAATGAATAATTCTCCCAGAAGAATGGAACTGAAAACTTCAACCGCAGATCTTCCTATTCCATTATTTGCTAATGATGCTGAACTTAAAGGAGAAAGAAACTGTAGTCAGACAGCATGTGCTGATTCTCCAGCGCCCGTTACTGTTCAGTTTTCGCTTTACAACAGAGGTACAAGCTCGATTACATCAGCTGTAATTACCTACACTGTAAATGGTGGACCTGTACAGACTATGAACTGGAATGGAAATCTGGCACAGGATAAATATGCTATTGTTAATATTCCTACTGGCACAGCTACCGGTAATATTTCAGCACAAATTACATCTGTTAATGGGACCGCAGACCAAAGAGCAAGTAATAATACAGCATCTGTATTGATAGGAAATATAGCGCCTGTATCAAACACAAACTTCACATTCGAATTACAGCTTGACTATTGGGGTTCTGAAACAACATGGGCTCTAACTAACAGTGCAGGTAATGTACTTTACAGTGGTGGTCCATATGCAGATGTTCCAAATCCAAATGCAAGCACCCCGCTTCCTACATTAATAACTGAAAACTGGGTATTACCTCTTAATGACTGTTATACCATTACTGTTAACGACAGCTATGGTGACGGTTTTTATGAATATGAAGGATATTACAGAATTTTAAATTCAGCAGGCGTACCTATAATTGCAGGTAATGATTTTACTGATACGCAAGAAAGAAAATTTAAGGTTGTTGGTGCATTAGCTACAGGCGAAGTAACTAAGGAAAAAAATACTGTTGGCATTTATCCAAACCCTGTAAGCGATATTTTAAATGTTACCAATATTGCCAATGATACCAAGTATGAAATTCACAATGCTGTTGGTCAGATTGTAAAAACAGGTACTATTGCAGATCAGAAAATACATGTATCTGAATTAACGAAAGGAACCTATTTCATTACATTTAAAAATGATAAAAAAGCAGAAAGCGTAAAATTTATAAAAAAGTAAATTGAACTTGCACTGCAGTTTTATTATAAAAAGTAAAGCCTCTGGATTTTTTCCAGAGGCTTTTTGCTGATCTTTTCTGAAATTGAAATATTATTACAACGTAAAATACTGATATTTAATACAAAATACTCTTTAAGCCTGAAAAGCCCATATTTCTTGTACTAATTACTGCCTGATAAAGTTCATTAATATTTTATTTTTTTTCAAAATTCTCTTTTTTATTAAAAATAAATTTCTATCTTTGCACTCGCAAAAACGAAGTAAAATTCGCTTAGATGACCATCAATCGGGGCGTAGCGTAGTCCGGTCATCGCGCCTGGTTTGGGACCAGGAGGTCGCAGGTTCGAATCCTGCCGCCCCGACTGTTTTATTAATTTTCTCAAAATTATTTAATGGGTGCGTAGCTCAGCTGGATAGAGCATCTGCCTTCTAAGCAGACGGTCAAAGGTTCGAATCCTTTCGCGCTCACTCAGGAAGACTTTACAGAAATGTAGAGTCTTTTTTGTTTTTACTCAATTTGAAGCAGATCATAAAAAAACCGCTGCAATCTCTACAGCGGTTTTATTTTTATTTGAGTCTATAAGAATCTCCATTCCACAGATAGGTTTTGGAAGACCGTTTTTTCTTTTCCCTGTCTTTGTCATCTTTTTCCATTTCTTCCATTTTAAAAATAAAGGCGCCGGGAATCCCTCCTTTATCATTAGGAAATACAAATTCTTCAGAGTGGTAATATACATCTGCATCCCCAACGTTCATCAGCTGTGGCAGGATAACTAATTTCTTATTCCTGAAGAACACATACTGATCGTAACTTGCAATTCCGCATGCCTCACCGGAAACCCTAGCTTTAAGGGTCAGTTCCACGTTTTGTAACTTATGGCCGCTTTCAACAGTAAATGTTGCATAACTCAGTTCCTCTCCACTTCCTGTATCAAAATAAACCTCATCAATCAGATTGGTACCCTCAATAACTTTTATTCCGGCAATATTCTGCTTTATGGTTTCATTATAATCTTTATTTTTCCTGTCTACTGTTTTGGAGAGACCGAAAAGGAAATCGTAACCGTTTTTGTTTCGGTAACCAATGCACAGATTGCCTCCCCAGATATAACCTTCCGAAACCAATTCTCCTTTCTGATACGATATCTTATACCAATTGGCACCTCTTTCCCCCAATCTTAAGACAGATTCTTCCTTTTTAAGAATCATTACCTGCTGATTGGTCTGCAATGAATCTGTTATTTCAGATTTTACATCCGGTAGTTTTCTCACTCTGGTCCAGTCTGTAAAGATTTTCTGGGTTTTATTTTCTTCAAAGCCAAAAACTCCATCAGCATACACCATATTATCATCCTGTGCCGAAATAAATTGCAACACCATTAAAAACAACCCGGTTATTAAAGATTTCATAGTAATATTCTGTTTTATTATTTTTCCAGTAGCAGACTTACCCATTCTTCACGCTGCAGCTTCTTTTTAAGCTCCAATCCGTTTTCTTTACATACTTCAAGGATGTCATCCACATCGAAGAAACACAGCCCTGAAAGCAGTAATTTTCCTCCTTCATTCAATACGGAAACATAGGTTGGAATATCAGAGATCAGTATATTTCTGTTGATATTGGCAAGAATGATATCAAAATTTTCTTTCCCCAAATTTTCGGCAGTTCCCTGTTCAATATCAAGTTCAACATTATTTCTGGCTGCATTTTCTTTTGAATTTTCAACAGACCACTCATCGATGTCGATAGCTTTTGTATCTCCCGCACCGATTTGTTTTGCGTAAATTGCCAGGACTGAAGTTCCACAGCCCATATCCAGTACTTTCTTACCGCTGAAATCAATATCCATCATCTGCTGGATCATCAGGTGTGTTGTAGGATGATGCCCTGTTCCGAAAGACATTTTAGGCTGAATGATAATTTCATGCATTCCCGGTACAGATTCATGGAATTCTGCCCTGATCAGCACTTTATCATCAATATTGATGGGTGAGAAGTTTTTTTCCCACTCTTCGTTCCAGTTGATATTAGGCATTTCTTCGTAAGTATAGCTGATCTGTACATTTTCGTTCTCAAAAAGAGGCAGTGCCTTAAGTTCTTCTTCTTTAAACAATTCTTTCTGGATATATCCTAAAATTCCGTCGATTTCTTCTGTAAAGCTGTCAAAACCTATTTCGATAAGCTCTGCCATTAATATCTCGTTCCATGGCTGCAATGGAGAAATCCTGAAATTGAATTCTAAATAATTTTGCATGTGAGTCAATAATTTAGTACAAAAATAGGAATGTTATTATTGTTAAAAAAATTGAAGTGACATGAGTATTGTATATTTTGAGAATAATGGGGGTTTATTTTAATCGCAAAGAAGCAAAGTTTCTATGGACAGAATGTTTTTAAGACCGCAAAGGTGTTAATACTTAGCAGAGGATGAGGGATTTTTATGTTTTGGCTAAAGCCGGATGAATTTACATTCATTGAAAAAGCGGGCTAAAGCCCGCTCCTATTGAATATTTTACCGTTTTAATAATGTGTTCAATTATTCTGTAACACGAATCCCGACAACTTCTACGGATTCGTAGAGAAAATAGAACCATTAGCAATTAATACTCTTCTGTTCATTTTTAAAATATCCCTTACCCATTCTGCAAAATCTTCAGGCTGAAGTACTTTATCGGGATTCCCGTCTGTAAGTCCACTCTGGATACTCAAATCGGAAGCAATGGTGCTTGGTGTTAAGGTGATTACACGGATATTCTGCTTTCTCCATTCTGCCATCATGGATTGTGACAGGGAAACCACTGCAGCTTTTGAAGCTGCATAAGCTGACATATTAGGACCGCCTTTCAAACCTGCGGTAGATGCTACGTTTACAATATCTCCCTCGCCTTTAGCTTTCATAAACGGGTAAACTGCTTTTGCAGCGTAATACACCCCGAACAGATTGGTTTTAATGACCTGCTCCCAGGTTTCGGAAGGCATTTCTTCGATGGTTCCAAAATCTCCTATTCCTGCGTTATTAATCAGAATATCAATACCTCCCAATTGTTCTGCCAAAGATTCTATTCCGGCTTTTACCTGAATTTCATTGTCTACAGAAAAAACGGCATATGTTGAGTTTACTCCAAATTGCCTGATCTCTTCAACCGTCATTTTAAGGTTTTCTTCATTTCTTCCTGTAATGGCAACATTTACTCCTTCATTTGCCAAAGCAAGGGCAACTGCTTTTCCAAGTCCTCTTCCGCCACCTGTTACAATGGCATTCTTTCCGTTTATATTCATAATACTATTATTTCTCATACAAATTTACGAAAGAACATTTTTATAGTGCCGCAATCACACTGATTTAACGGAATTTTAATTTTTAATATTATACTGAAAATTGTAATGAATTTTTTAAGAAAATATAACAAACCAAGTTCAAAATACTGGTTTTCATATATATAAAACAGCCTGTTCCTAAAAAGAAACAGGCTATGTACATGTATTATACGGCTTTATTTTAAAACCAAATCTGTTATTTATTTTTTAACTGGTCCGGAATATTAGTAGTCACAAAACCTATCCCTTGTTTTTTCAGTTCTTCATAAACAGCAGGATCATTCACTGTCCAGGAATTTGTAATAAGCCCTAATGCTTTTGCATCGGAGATCCATGCAGGGTTTTTCTGGAATACGCTGTAATGATAATCCATTCCGTCAAGGCCTTCTTTTTTGATCTGTTCAGGAGACAGTTCTCCGTTCAGGTATTGTACTTTGAATTTTGGCTCAAGCTTTTTGATCTCTTTGCAGATATTCAGGCTGAAAGAAATATATTCACACTGCCCTTCCAGCTTCATATCTTTGATCATTTTCAGGGTTTTCTGAGTGATCTCGTTTTCTATTTCCGGAGTTTTGGCGGGCTTGATCTCAACAATAAGCTTTAAAGACGGATCTTTTTTACCCTGTTTCAGGTAATCTTTCAATGTGGGGAACTTTTCACCGTTAGATAATTTCAATGCTTCCAGTTCTTTGAAGGAGGTTTCGGAAATCTCCATTTCCCCATGATGTTCATCGTGATTGATGACCAGAATACCGTCTTTGGTCATTCTCACATCAAATTCGGATCCGTATATCTTTAATTTCTGGGCGTTTTCCAAAGATGTAATGGAATTTTCTGTTGTGGGCGGCTGAGACTGGAAATAGCCTCTGTGCGCAATAATCTGGGTTTGTGCCTGCATTGCTACTGTACTTAAAACTGTTAACCCTAAGATAAATTTTTTCATAATATAATTGGATAATTAAATAAAAAACTTAAAAACGTTTGATAAAGGTAGTGCTTAAATATTAAAAGCTGTACTTAGCACCAATCTGGATCTGGTAAGGATTCCCGGAAAGCGGCGCTAAACCGCTGGTATTCTTAACGTATTCAAACTGTTTCGTAACCTGATTGAATTTAGTAACCCTGTACAAAGCCATATTTCCATAGGATTTGTTCACACCCCATTCTTTATTAAGGAGATTGGCAACGTTAAAGATGTCTACGGAAAACTCAAATGCGCCGATCTTTTCAAACTTAATTTTCTTTGCCACACGAACATCCCAGACTCCGTAAAAACCATTTTTACCCCCGTTACGTTCTGCAATGGCGTTGTTGTATTTTTCGACATAGTCTTTCAGTGCCTGCCCTACTTCCGGATCATTAAGAAGCGGTTGGGTGATGATTTCCGGAAAGATGTAAGCCAGATCGTTGGAATCCACAAAATCCCCATTGATATTTCCACCTGCAGTTACTGAGAAACGCGTTCCTCCGATACCTGAATATCTTAATCCCAGCGTAAACCCTGCTACGGTAGGTGAGTTACCGTAAATAACAATTTTATTCCTGAACTGGTTATCGGAATAAGTCATTCTAAGGTCTCTTGGGTCGCTCTGGATCATAGTGAACAGTGTTGCTGAATTGGCTACGTTTCCGTTGTATGATGTATTATCTTTAATATCGGACCATGTATAACTCGCTGTGATCTCCCCATCTTTCCAGTAACGGTAGCTGGTATCCACCACAAATGAGAACTGATTCACTTTTCCGTCACTTACAAGCTCTAATACTCTTCCGAAATTATTATTGATTCTTCCGTATTTCCAGTCTACTTTTGCTCCCTGGATTGAAGAAGCCGGCACATAAACCCCTCTTCCTCCTTCATTAGCCAATGTAAAATATGGATTGGAAACCATGTTCCGGTCATAATAGAAATAATTGTTTCTTCCTAAAGCCATATATCCTGCAATTCCCGCTCTGAATCTCTCATTGAAGAAATGAGTATAGGAAATATTAGCCTTGTAAACGATTGGGATTTTGGCATCTTCTCCTGTATAATTGATAGTTGGGATCTGATACTGAGAAAGTGTAGGAACCGTACTGTAATCATTCCTGTAGCTGTAGAAATCAGGTGTAAGACCTATGGCAGAAGGGTCTACATCTACTGTTGCCAGGTGCTTTCCGTCAAAGACAAGATTATTGATAATCATATAGTTGTTGATATCAGAAGAGAAAATTCCTGCTCCGAATTTCAGGAAGTCTTTGTTCTGCTCGTTGAAGTTCCATTCAATCTGGAATCTTGGCTGGATGACAAAAGATTTGATCTTATTATCCGTTCTGATTCCCATTTCATCATATAATTTCTGGTTGAATTCAGCTTTGGGATAGCCTCCGTAGTCTAATCTTAAACCGGCCATTAAATCCAGACCTTTGGCAATCTTCGTCTGAAACTGCCCATAAACTCCAATGTTCCATATGTTTGATCTCACGGACGTATCTTCCATTAAAGGTACTTCCCTGTAAAACCTGTAGGCCGTAAGGTTGTTAAAATTATAGAGATTGCCGGGGTTGGCAGCTTCTTCCCTGAAATGAAATCTCCCGTTCACCTCGCTTCCGTATACCGATTTCGCTGTGGTATACATCAGATCCGTCCCGAAAGTATATTTTACTTTATCTGTATTGTAATACAAATTATCTACAACCTGGATGACATTATTTCTAAAGCTTTCCTGGCCAAAACGGTGTCCCCCGATCTGGATATTGGTAGCCCCGATCCCCGGAGAAATAATATTTTCTACAATCGCTCTTGGAACCGGTTTTCCAAGCTCACTGTTCTGGTAACTGTCCTGGAAGGTATAAAGGTATTGTGCTTTAAGTTCGTTCGTTAAATTAGGTTTTAAATTCGATCTTAAGGTTAAAAGTAAACTGTTGTCCAGGTTTTTATCATTTCCGTAAGATTCGAAGAAATTGATATTGGTATTGTCTCCCAATCCGTTTTTATTCAGATCGTAGGTAAAGTTGTTTCTTAAGGTTAATAAATGCCTGGGACTGATCTGCCAGTCTAAACGTAAAAACCCTGCATCAGAATTTCTCACTTTATCAAAGGTCCCGAACTGAGGTGAGTTCCCTACCCCATACTTCTTTCTCGCAATATCAAGGAAATTATTCAGGGTTTGTGTTGTTACATTAAACCTCTTTTCATCATCCGGAGATTTGATATCTGCAATAATCAAAGGTCTTGAATCCAGCTGGTGATCCCAGGCAACGAAGAAGTGTAATTTATTCTTAATGATCGGTCCGCCCAGTGAAAACCCAAACTGGGAAGTAGAGAAATCATTTTCCCTTTTGTTTCCCCTGATATCATACGGACTGGAAAGCCAATTGGTTCTTAAATACTCCCATGCACTTCCTGAAAATTTATTCGTTCCGGATTTTGTAACAGCACTTACGGTTCCTCCACCGCTTCTTCCTAAGGTTACATCGTACTGGTTGGTGGTAATTTTAAATTCCCTTACAGCTTCTATCGAAATAGAAAACGGTGCACTGCTCCTGCTGGTGGTAGCTCCCGCAGAGGTTGGGTTTTTAGCCGTCATCCCATCAATGGTAAAATTGGTTGAAGATCCCAGCTGCCCGGATAAATTTCCACCTTTCCCGCTTAATGGTGATAATTCGGTAAGATTGTTGAAATTTCTTCCATTGACCGGGAGAATGCTGATATTCTTAGCAGAAATAGCTGTAGCCGCCCCGAGGTTTCCGATTTTGTTTTTCAGGTTTCCGGTAACCACAACTTCTTCTATCTGGTTTTGTGTGCCGCCTAAACTCATATTGACCGTAACCTGATCCCCGAAGTTGACGCTGTATCCTTCTTTCTTTTCATCATTCACAATAACCGTATAAGGCCCGCCAAGAGGAATTTCTTTAAAGATATATTCTCCCTTCGAATTGGTCTCCGTCTCCGTCCTGAACCCTGTAGACTCATTCACAATCGTTACTTTCACTCTTTCCTGAGCAGTACTGCCCAGCCCTGTTACTTTTCCCACAATAGAAGCCTGCGTAGTCTGTGCATACGTCAGTGTTCCAAATCCCAAAAACAATAATCCTAGTACAATCTTTACTTTTCTCATCTCTTCCGAAAATCTTTTTATTAATTTTTATGACTCAAATCAGATGTGCAAAGGTATTTTGACTTTCCGGACTGCCTGTTTAAGGGAGCTTTAACAAATTTTCAATTAAATCATAACGCGATGTTAAATTAATTTAAACAATTGTTTTAAAATAAAGACAGCCAGCTGCTTAAAGCATATTACAGCTTTTTAATATTTGTATAATATTTAATTACAGTATTTTTTAATGAAATTAGTTTAGCTATTTTTGCTCAAAAGATAGAAAGCAATGCCTGAAAACATACAGCAAAAAATAGAACAGCTCCGCAAAGAGCTTCATCAGCATAACGAAAATTACTACCTTCTGGACGCAGCCACCATCTCGGATTATGAGTTTGATATGCTTCTGGAACAACTGCAGGATCTGGAAGCAAAATACCCTGAATTCTATGACGAAAACTCACCTACCGTACGTGTGGGCGGTGGTATTACCAAAGTTTTTCCAACGGTTCAGCATAAATTCAGAATGTATTCCCTGGATAATTCTTATGATTTTGATGATCTTGAAGATTGGGAGAAGAGAATTATCAAGACCATCAATGATCCTGTAGAATTTGTTGCAGAGCTGAAATACGATGGCGCTTCTATCTCTATCCTGTATGAAAACGGAAAACTGGCGCAGGCTGTAACACGCGGTGACGGTTTTCAAGGGGATGAAATTACGGCAAATGTCCGCACTATTTCGGATATTCCTTTGACATTGAAAGGTGATTTCCCTGCTCATTTTTTCATGAGAGGTGAAATTTACCTGACCCGGAAAAATTTTGACAAAATTAATAAACTCCGTGAAGAAGAGGGCTTAGATCCTTTTATGAATCCGAGGAATACTGCCAGCGGAAGTTTAAAAATGCAGGACAGCGGTGAGGTAAGAAAGCGCGGATTGTCATCTGTACTTTATCAGTTTATTTCTGAAGATATTCCGGCAGAAAGTCACTGGGAGCTGCTGCAAAAAGCACAAAGCTGGGGTTTTAAGACTTCGCAGCAGGCCAAACTCTGCAAAACGATGGATGAGGTTAAAGAATTCATCAGCTTCTGGGATAACGAAAGACATCATCTTCCTTTTGAAATTGACGGTATCGTTTTAAAGGTAAATTCTTTACAGCAGCAAAGACAACTTGGCTATACGGCAAAATCACCAAGATGGGCTATGGCTTATAAATTCAAAGCTGAAAAGGTAGAAACTGAACTTCAGAGTGTTTCTTACCAGGTGGGAAGAACAGGCGCAATTACCCCGGTTGCCAACCTGAAGCCTGTTTTACTGGCAGGAACCATTGTTAAAAGAGCTTCTCTTCACAATGAAGACATTATCAAAAAGCTCGATCTGCACGAACATGATTTTGTTTATGTGGAAAAAGGCGGCGAGATCATCCCGAAAATCGTAGCTGTCAATACCGAAAAAAGAACAGTAGAAAGTAAAGAGATAGAATACATCAAACACTGTCCTGAATGCGGGACGGAGCTTGTAAAAATAGAAGACCAGGCCATTCATTTCTGCCCGAATGAACTTCACTGTCCGCCTCAGGTGGTAGGAAGAATGATCCATTACGTTTCCAGAAAGGCCCTGAATATTGAAAACCTGGGAAGCGAAACAATTGAGCAGCTTTACAGGGAAAAACTGATTGAAAATCCGGCAGACTTCTATACCTTAAAAAAAGAACAGCTTCTTCCTCTTGAAAGAATGGCGGAAAAATCTGCCCAGAATATTATTTCGGGAATTGAAAAATCGAAAGAAATTCCTTTTGAAAAGGTGCTTTACGGAATCGGGATCAAGCATGTGGGTGAAACGGTTGCCAAAAAGCTGGTGAAAAATTTTGCCACTATTGATGAGTTAAAAGCTGCCACTGCAGAAGAGCTTTGCCAGGTGGAAGATATTGGAACCAAGATTGCCGTAAGCATTGTAGAGTTTTTCAATAACCCGGAAAATGTACTGATGATCGAGCGTTTGAAATCTTATGGAGTACAGCTTGAAAAGGGTGAAAGCACCAATGAGGTTCTATCCAATGTTCTGGAAGGAAAGGCTTTCCTTTTTACCGGAAAACTATCGCTTTTTACAAGGGAACAGGCTGAGGAAATGGTGGAAAAGCATGGCGGAAAAAATATTTCTGCTGTGTCTAAAAACCTCAATTTCCTTGTAGTTGGGGAAAAGGCCGGAAGCAAACTGAAAAAGGCCCAGGATATAGGAACCATCACAATTCTGGATGAACAGGAGTTTCTGGATCTGATAGAAAAGCAGTAATTTCTTTAATACATGATAAAATAAACCATTGAGACCAGATTTCAATGGTTTATTTTTTATTTAAATTAACACAAAATCAATATTTAAATAAATTAATTAAATAAAAACAAACAAAATTAAAATTATGTGAAATAATAAAAATTAAAAAGTAATTATTTTTTATAATATAATTTTTATATATTTATAAAAACAAATAATCACTGAACCATGAAAAAACTCTACTTTTTCGTGCTATTCCTGGCACACTTATCTGTTATAGCGCAGATTGTCAATATTCCGGACCTGCAATTTAAGGCTAATCTACTTTCCGGTAGTGCTACCAACCATATCACACAGGATCTTGCGGGTAACTGGATACTTATGGACCTTAACAATGATGGGGAAATACAGGTTTCCGAAGCAGCCAACATCAGGAATATCACGATCTACAGCTCAAACGGCAGTCCATTCCAGATTTCCTCGATAGAAGGTGTAAAATCTTTCGTGAACCTGGAGTACCTGGATGTATCCGATTCTCCGAATATCCTTTCTGTAGATATAAGTGGAATGCCGAAAATAAAACTGGTAAGCTTTGATAATAATACGAATATGTCTTCAGCTAATTTTACGGGTTGTCCCGTATTGGAAAATATTAGTGTTAAGAATGCTCATATTGTCAACCTTGATATTTCCAATCTTCCAAAAATGAATATCCTGACGTGTACGGGAGGAAAAGTACAGACCATTAATTTTGCAGGAAGCTCAACCATGAAGTATTTGCTTTGCAGTGACAATGAAATATCCAGTATTGATGTAAGTTCACTGACTGACCTGTACAGATTTCATATTTCCAGCAATTTACTGACGAGTCTTAATGTAAGCAACTTAACAAAACTTGAAGATCTGGTATGTTCGGCCAATCAGCTTACTTCTCTTGTTCTTCAGAATACACCCAAATTAAAGTCACTTGAGGCCAGTTATAATAATTTGTCCACTTTAAATTTAAATCAAAGTCCTGTTTTAAATTACCTGAGAATCATCAATAACCAGTTCACAAGTATTGATCTTTCGGGAGTTCCTTTATTGCAGACGCTTTTCCTTAATAACAACCAGCTTACTTCTCTTAATATCAGCAATAATACAATTCTGAATTCATTTAATGCTCCCAATAACAATCTGCAGAGTATTTTCATGAAAAACGGCAGGCTAACCAGCGGTCTTTATCAAAACAATCCCAATTTAAGCTATATCTGCTGTGATGAATCTGAAATTAACCAGACAATTGCCAATAATACCTCATTCGGATATAATAATGTAACTGTAAATTCTTACTGTTCATTCACTCCGGGCGGAACTTTCTATACCATCAAAGGGAATACAAAATACGACCTTAACGGAAACGGCTGCGATCCGGCGGATCTGAATAAGACATTTCAAAAATTCAATATTGCAGGTGGGGGAACTACGGGAAGTATTATTGGTGACCAGTCAGGAAATTATTCTGTTCCGGTACAGGCAGGATCTCATACGGTGGTGCCAATTCTTGAAAACCCGGTTTACTTCAATATTTCCCCGGCATCTTTCACCGCCAATTTCCCTGCACAAGCCAGTCCATTGACTCAAAATTTCTGTATTGCAGCCAATGGTTCGCACCCTGATCTTGAAATTGTAATTATTCCGCTAGATTCTGCTGTGCCAGGATTTAATTCTGATTATAAAATCGTGTTTAAAAATAAAGGGACAACCATGCAGTCCGGAACTGTTATATTCAGCTATAATGACAATATAATGGATTTCCTGAATGCCAGTGTAACCCCTAATTCACAATCAACGGGAAGCCTAAGCTGGAACTTTTCAAACCTTCTTCCTTTTGAAACAAGAGAAATCAAGGCTAAATTTGAACTGAATACACCTACCGATACCCCTCCGGTAAACGATGGCGATATCCTTCATTATACTGCACAGATTAACGGAGCTGCGGATGATACACCGGCAGACAACCTATTTACCCTGAACCAGACAGTTGTCAATTCCCTGGATCCGAATGATAAAACCTGTCTTGAAGGAACCATGATTTCCCAAACCCAGGTAGGTGATTTTGTACATTACCTGATCCGTTTTGAGAATACAGGTACTGCCAATGCAAGAAATATTGTTGTAAAAGATAATATAGACATTTCAAAATTTGATATTTCCACACTGACCCCATTAAACGGAAGTCATCACTTTGTAACAAGAATATCCGGAACCAATACAGCTGAATTTATTTTTGAGAATATACAGCTGCCGTTTGATGATGATCATAACGACGGATATATTTCTTTCAAGATCAAAACGAAAACCAGTCTGGCAACAGGAGATGCGTTCAGCAATACCGCGAATATTTATTTTGATTATAATGCTCCGATTATTACCAACACTTACACTACTACTGTAAGAGGTACACTGGCTGCTGCTGAAGCTAAACCGCAGGAAAATATAACGATTTATCCTAATCCGGTTCAGGATATCCTTTACATCAGATCCGGTGAAAAAATCATTAAAACAGAGATCTATGATGCATCAGGAAGAATTCTGAATGCGAAAGGTGTAAACGGCAATTCCGTGAATGTCTCTGAACTGGCCAAAGGAAGCTATATCATTACATTGTTTACAAAAGATAAAACAGTAGTCCGGAAATTCATTAAAAACTAAACTAATAACCTGATCTATATCTGCAGGGCTGTAATTTTTTTACAGCTCTGTTTTTTTGATGCTTCAGAAACAAAATGAAAGTTGTTCTATCTGAAAACGAGAATCGTGTAGCTATCTTCTGCGTTTTCGGGCTCAACAATCCTGATATGAGATTTATTTTTGAAGTAATCGGTATAACCTTCATCGGTAATGATCTTTCCTGTTGTTGTCTGTTTATAGCCTGCAGCCAGAACTGCTTTTACATAGAAATTATAATCTTTTTTGTCTTTGAACTGAAACTCAATATGATTCTCTGAGTTTTCTCCTGTATATTCGAATTTTCCTATTTTATAGACATAATCAGGACTGTCGTATTCAAAAAGAATAAAATCAGGACTTTCCGTTCTGTCGTAAAATGTGTATTTGTGCTTTCTGATTTCTGTTTTAAAAGTAGCCATATCAAGTTTATTGAACGCAGCAAGCTCTTCCAATTTAAAAGCCTGTCCGGACATATGTGAATGCATAAGAAGGCAAAAAATACTGATTAAGAATATTTTTAAATTGTTCATATCCCGGTTATTCTTTAATATTATTTTCTTTAATAAAGTTTCTGTAGCTTTTTTCCCATACCTGGGATTTTTCAAATTCCTTTTTTCTGCTGATCACAATGGCTGCTCCTTCATTGAAAAGTTTTTTATCGTTAAGCATTTTTATTCCGTCCATAATAATGAGGGTACCATAAGCAGTTTCATTATTTTTAAGCCTGTCCAGAAGAATATCTTTATTTTGCAGTACTGAAGCATTGTCTTTCAGTTTGGAAATAAAACGGTCAAAATCGAGATCATCAATATATTGAAGAGAATTCCTTACTCCTTTTTTATAGGCTTCCTGAGAAATCTTTTTTGTTTTTTCCAACAGCTTTGCAAGCCTTAAATTACCGTCAAAGGTCATATCGCCGGATACATAATCCATTACTTGGTCCACATCATACGCATTAGCGGCAATAATCTCCGCCTCCCCGGACTTTGAAAATCCATTCAAAAGAAATTTTTCTGTTTCACTTTGGGTATGCGTTTTTTCATAAGAGTCCAGAATATCAAATGAAATGATTTTATCTGTTATCCAAAGATCTGCCAATACCGGAGCATATAAATTACATTTTTCCTTATCAATCTGCTGGTAAAGAAAAGAAAGGCATTCATTACCACAATCACGTCCTTTATTGAGCTCCTTGTTGTACTCAATAGCTTTAATCACTATTTCTTTAGCTTCTTCACTGCAAAATTTGGCTAATGCAAACATAAAAGGATACTCGGAAGAATCTTTAATATGCTCCTTCATGAACGGCAGAAACTTCGGATCGGGGAAGTTTTCAATCGCAGGATAAGCTTCTTTGCCAAAACTTTTAATCAGTTCTATATCATTGGGATTTTTATAGTTTGCGAGCGCAGTAAGCAGCATTGGTGATTTTGTTTCAATGACCAGTGCCCTGATTTTAGAATAATTATCAGCATTGATTGGCATGCCATAACTCAGAGCTTCCAGCAATTCCCTGTTAATGGGCTTAGCATTCAGGGCTAAAGACACCATCTTACCTTCAAGATTTTCTTTCTCTTCTTCCGAAAAACTGCCACTTATGGAAACTGATTCAAAGATATGTATGGATAAAGGATATTCGCTCGATAAACAAGTCGTCCGGTGAACTAATTTCTCCTCCGAATGAAGATTTCTTTTAAAAAGCTCCAATATTTTGATGCCCTCTCCTTTTCTGGCTAATACATTAACGGCTATGGCTTTTACATAAACAGTTTTGCCATCTTCAACCAAAGACATAAGCTCTTCAGGGCTTGCTTCTTTAAACAGTTTGTCTTCAATCTGTTTAATATTTTCATTACTATCACTGAAAGAACTATATTTTCCAATAGGCTTTACGATAGCTGCTGTTCTATTAGAAACCTGAGAGGAGACATAGAAGAAAAACAGGAATAATAACAGACTGGCAGGTCTTTTCATAGAGAGGTCTTTGTTTTTCTGTAAATTTAAAAGAATTTCGTTGAATCTTTACAACTACTTCTGTATCTGTTTCAATTTTATATTTGAATCCAGCTTTTATATGAAATCAGTTTAAACTACAGGCAGCCTGAAATAAAAAGTACTTCCCTGGTTCGGAGTACTCTTCACTCCTATCTCGCCATTCTGTTTTTCTATGAAATTTTTGGAAATAGCCAGTCCGAGACCTGTCCCGTTCTGCTGTTCTCCGGGAACCTGAAAGTACCTGTCGAAAATCTGTCGATGGTATTTTTCATCAATTCCGCTTCCGGTATCTGTAATGCTGAACTGGATCATCGAATCTGATTTTTCTACCAAAACCTGGATATTTTCGTCCTGGAAAGAATGTTTTACCGCATTGGTAAGGAAATTATTGATCACCCAGACTGTCTTGTCAAAATCAGCATTCACAAAATCATTATCTCCTATAAGATATTCGGTCCGGATCGGAATATTCTTCTGTTCTGCAAGTTTTTCAACATTTTTCACGGCTGCCTGTACCATTTCTTTAGGTGAACATTTCTCCATCGTCAGACGGATGTTTCCGGTTTCTACCTGTGAAAGGTTCAGGAGCTCTCCGGTGATATTCAGTAACCTTTGCCCATCATCATTAATACTTTTTAAAAGCTCTTTCTGCTGGTCATTCAGTTCCCCGAATTTTTGGTTCCCCAGCAGCTGTACACCCATTTTTATTGCCGATATCGGTGTTTTAAGTTCATGGGAAATGGTAGCTATAAAATTGGTTTTGGCAAAATCAAGCTCTTTGAAAGGGGTAATATTCCGCAGAAGGATTACTTTTCCAATATATTTTGTTTCTTTTTCGCCGGTTTTAACAATATTGATGGGGATAATATCCTGTTCAAAATAATTTTCTTTATGATCACGGACAATCTTAATGGGTTCTTTTACCGGATGATCTATGTTTTTAAGCAGTTCACGCATTAAATCATTATTCACCGCTACCTCATGAGCCGTCTTGCCTATAATTTCTTCTTTATGAAGATTGGTGATTTTCAGGGCTTCATCATTGATCATGTAGATAAAATGATTCTCGTCCAGCCCTATCACGGCATCATGCATATTATTGACCAGTGTTTCAATTCTTTTTTTATCCATCAGCTGCTTGGAAAGACTGCTGCTTTCATATTCCTGAAGTTTTTCCGCCATGGTATTGAAAGAATCTGCAAGACTGTTAAATTCCTCACTTCCTTTGAAATGTACTCTTTCATTATAATTTTTAGCTGCAATCTGCCTGATACTGAATGTCAGCTGGTTAATAGGCTCAGCAATGGTTTGGGGCAGGTTGAAAAGCAGGGTAAAAGCAATCAGGAAACATATGGTTCCCAGGCTCACGATCCAGAAAGTGGCATTTTCAGCAGTAATGATGGCAATATCACTTTTTCTTTCGATACCTTTCATGTTGAGGGACATGATCCTGGCCAGGTCTTCGCGGATCAGTTTTTCTTTTTCCGGGGAACGTTGTTTCAGGTAGCTGTTGAAATGAAGATTCAGGCTTTGGGTTGCTTCTTTTTCCCCGAATTCAGTAAGGTTTTTTTCCTGCAGTTTATTATTTTTCTGGAAATCCGTAACAGCAACAGCACTGTCAGTAGTAATTTTATCCAGTGCAAGAAGCATATTTTTGGAAAACTCCAGGCTGTTGTAATTGGCTGTAAGGATTTTTTCGGTATCGGATTTCAGTTTATTGATATAGACGGACCCGATCACTGACATAAGAACGATCAGTAAGAATAAAAGACCTACGCCTAAAGTAAGTTTTGTTTTAAGTTTCATTACTTCTAAGATAAAATAATAATATCTATCTGCCTTTCATTGAGCCTGTTCATCAGTGTATAAATCCAACTGTAGCCGGAAAGGCGCTGCCAGAGCTGTGCATGGGGTTTCCCGATGCAGACCGTTGTGATATTATGAGCGATCACATAGTCCAGAATTCCTTTATGGACACTGGTTTCTTTTATCCGGATCACCTTTGCTCCCAATTCCTGTGCTAAATTAAAATTATTAATCAAATATCGCTGTTTGTCCAGGGCAATTTTTTCGGGATTTTCGGAGGGTTTCTGAACATAAATAACCGTCCACGGGCTGTTATAATAGCTCGCCAGACGGGCTGTTTTCCTGATAATGTTTTTAGCAATCTTTTCGTTACTGCTAATACACGCCAGGAATTTTATAGGCTTAAAATTTTCGGTCTTGATCTCGGTTTCCACTTTTCTTTCCACATGGGCAGCCACTTCCTTCAAAGCAAGTTCCCGGAGCTGCAGGATATGCCCGCTCTGAAAAAAATTGGTAAGTGCCGTCTGGATCTTTTCTTTTTTGTAGATTTTTCCTTCTTTCAGACGGGTCAGCAGTTCATCAGCGGTGAGGTCTATATTGACTACCTCATCAGCAAGGCTTAAAATTTTATCAGGAACCCGTTCTGACACTTCTATTCCTGTGATATTTTTGACTTCTTCATTCAGGCTTTCAATATGCTGGATATTCATCGCACTGATCACATTGATTCCATTATCAAGGATTTCCAGCACATCCTGCCATCTTTTTTTGTTTTTCGAACCTTCTACATTGGTATGGGCCAGTTCATCCACCAGCACAACTTCGGGATGACTGTTGATAATGGCCTGAAGGTCCATTTCTTCAAGACTTTTACCTTTATAAAAAACCGATCTCCTCGGTATTTCAGGAATCCCGCGGGTAAGAGCTACCGTTTCTTCCCGGCCATGGGTTTCAATATAACCGATCTTTACATCAATGCCGTTCCGCAGAAGGGACTGCGCCTCCTGAAGCATACGGAAAGTTTTCCCCACACCTGCGCTCATCCCGATATAGATCTTGAATTTTCCTTTCCGGGATTTCTGGATCAGTTCTAAAAAATGTTTTGCTGATGACATGGATTTTTCTCTTTACTATTTTTTAATTGAAAAGTACAAAAGTTTTGTTTTCGGTTATTTCAGGTGTTCTTTATAAGACCACCCCGTCAAAAATTCTTTGAATTTTTGACACCCCTCCACAGGAGGGGAATTCTCCGGTTCAGTAATTGTCATTAGTCAGAAGAAAAATCATTGATCTTTTATGAACTTCCTACCCACAAATTACTGAACTTTAAATAACTTAAGCACTAAAAAACTTTTGTGACTTTTGTGGTTAATTATATACTAATTTTTCCGGCTTCTAAAACCAGACGGCCAAGCTTGTTATGATAAAGAAGTTTCCTTGTTTCATTTCATCATTTTTCACAAAAATGGCATCTTTGGAAGTAAATCCTCTGGCTTCTGTACGGAAAATTACGTTCTTCAGAATTGCATAATCTACATTCAGGGAATAGCCGAAGGTCTGGAAACCGTTTGGAGTTTCGGTACTGATGATTACGCTATTTTTATCGTTATAATATTCCAATCTTCCTGCCAGGGCCCATTTGTTGTCAATCTGGTATTTCATTAATATATTTGGAGTGTACCAGATATTATAACTGCTGCTTCCTTTTGTTTTCTGTTCTGCTCCGATATCAAAACCCAGCAAAGCGGAAAATTGGTCTGTTAACTGAAAACTTCCGTAAAGATCATGGAAATAGCGCATTCTTTTTTCCTCTTTTGATTTATCATTTCCGATGAATGAGCTGCTGTTCAGGGTTATCTTTTCTGTTGGCTTATAAGTCACCTGATGCCCGAAGGAGATACTTTGGTTTCCTTCCGGTTTTGCAATCCGCTGCCAGCCGTTTAGCACCAATCCGCTTAAAAACCATTTTCCGCTGTCTGATGTATATGAGATTTTTGCCCCGGTTTCAAAATAAGGAGAATTTTCAGCGGCAAAGCTTCTGGTCAGGTTAATATTGTCTTTTCCTATAGCGCTTTCCCAACCGATGTGGGAAGGCATAATTCCGGCATCAATCCATAAATTTCCGGTTTTTGAAATTTTGATTCCTACATTAGCCTCATTTACATAACGTAATGCTTCCTGTTCGGCAGCCATATTGTCCTGTGCATAAGTTCCGGCCATTAAAGCAATATTGGCGCGGAGGTTTTCACTCTGGTAATTCGCTTTTACCAATCCTAAATTCAGATTGAGCTCATTATGCCTGTTGTAGGAATATAAAAAGTTCTGACGGAGATGATTGGCAGGCTCATTAAAATCATACGTATAAAAAAGTTCTGCATAGGCAGAAAATGTCACTTTATTTCCTGTTTTTAATGAGTCTGATAATTGTGCTTTCGGGAAAAATACTCCGAATAATACTGCACTGATAATGATATTTTTTTTCACGGTAATTTTTATTATTTTAATTGGTCCAAAGCCATATTAAGCTTCAGCACATTTACTTTTGAAGGCCCTAAAAGTCCTAAAAACGGTTTCTCTGTCTGATTTTTAAGCAAATTTCTTACTTTTTCTTCAGAAAGATTTCTTACTTCTGCAATTTTTTTTACCTGGTACATTGCTCCTTCTTCAGAAATATCAGGATCAAGGCCGCTTCCACTGGCCGTTACCAGTTCTACAGGAACTTTTGTATTGTTCATTTCCGGATGATTTATTTTTAAGGTGTCTATTCTTTTCTGCACAATATCCAGATATTCTTCATTACTTGGCCCTTTGTTGCTTCCCCCGCTTCCTGCGGCGTTATAATTAACGGATGAAGGGCGTCCGTGGAAATATTTTTCAGACTTAAATTCCTGTCCGATATTGGCGTAGAATTTTTGTCCGTTCCAGGTAATGATCTCTGTATTTCCTTTTGTAGGCAGTATTTTTGAGCCTCCATATACAATCAAAAGATAAATTCCAACAACAGCAAGCATTACTAAAGTCAGTCTGAATGCTGCAACAATATGATTTTTCATTTTTTTAATTTTAATAGAATAAACTGATCAGTAAATCGATAATTTTTATACCGATGAACGGCACAATAACACCTCCCAGTCCATAAATCAGAAGGTTTCTCCTTAATAATGCACTGGCTCCGATGGGCTTGTACGCAACTCCTTTTAAGGCTAACGGAATAAGGAAAGGGATAATCACCGCATTGAATATAACAGCTGATAATATGGCTGTTTCCGGGCTGTGGAGATTCATGATATTGAGCTTCTGAAGTGAAGGAATAAAGGTGATGAACAATGCAGGAATAATGGCAAAATATTTGGCTACATCATTCGCTATACTGAAAGTCGTCAGTGTTCCCCGGGTCATTAATAATTGTTTCCCGATTTCCACAATTTCAATCAGCTTTGTGGGGTCGTTGTCCAGATCTACCATGTTCCCGGCTTCTTTGGCGGCCTGTGTTCCGCTGTTCATCGCTACACCTACATCGGCCTGGGCCAGCGCCGGAGCATCATTGGTTCCGTCACCCATCATGGCAACCAGTTTTCCTTCCTGCTGCTCTTTTTTGATGTAGTTCATTTTATCCTCAGGTTTGGCTTCGGCAATAAAATCGTCTACTCCTGCTTTTTCGGCTATGAATTTTGCAGTCAGAGGATTATCCCCGGTTACCATTACGGTTTTCACCCCCATTTTTCTCAGTCTCTGGAAACGTTCCTGGATTCCTGTTTTAATGATATCCTGAAGTTCGATTACACCCCATACTTTTTCATTAACGCTTACAACCAGTGGAGTTCCCCCGTTTTCAGAAATTTTGGTAACGGCATCCTGGGTTTCTTTCGGGAAGATATTCCCGGCTTTTTCGGTCAGTTTTTTGATCGTGTCATAAGCTCCTTTTCTGATTCTTGTCTCTTCAAAATCAATTCCTGAAGTTCTTGTTTCTGCGGTAAAATCAATATAAACGGGATTGGGAACAAGAAGGTCTTGTAGTTTTAACTGACTTAATTCTATAATTGATTTACCTTCCGGTGTTTCATCTGCTACTGAACTTAAGGCAGAAGCTTTAATAAAATCCGGCAGCCTGATTCCGTCTGCAGGATGAAATTCCGTTGCTTTACGGTTCCCTATGGTGATGGTTCCTGTTTTATCAAGCAACAGCACATCAATATCCCCGGCTGTTTCCACGGCTTTACCACTTTTGGTGATTACGTTTGCTCTTAACGCCCGGTCCATTCCGGCAATTCCGATTGCAGAAAGCAGACCTCCAATGGTTGTGGGAATCAAACAAACGAAAAGTGAGATAAATGCCGCAATAGTAATGGGAGTCTGCGCATAGTCTGCAAAAGGTTTTAAAGTGAGTGTGACGATAATAAAGGTCAGGGTAAATCCTGCCAGAAGTATGGTTAATGCGATTTCGTTAGGTGTTTTCTGCCTTGAAGCTCCTTCTACAAGGGCAATCATCTTATCTAAAAAGGATTCTCCGGGTTTGGTGGTCACTTTTACTTTGATCCTGTCCGACAGAACTTTTGTGCCTCCGGTTACAGAACTTTTGTCACCTCCGGCTTCACGGATCACGGGTGCACTTTCTCCGGTAATGGCAGATTCATCAATGGTGGCAAGCCCTTCAATGATTTCTCCGTCCATCGGGATCTGATCTCCGGCTTCGCACAGAAAGATATCCCCCAGCTTCATTTCGGCGGACCTTTTCAGAACGGTTGTTACCTGAAATCCGGGTTTGTTCTCTGCAACCACTTTGGCTGGTGTTTCTTCACGTGTTTTTCTGAGGGTATCAGCCTGGGCTTTTCCTCTGGCTTCGGCAATGGCTTCAGCAAAATTGGCAAACAGGACAGTAAAAAATAATATGATGAATACGGTGAAGTTATACGTAAAGCTCCCCTGTGATTTTTCACCTGTAAGACTGAAAAGGCTTACCATGAGCATCACAACCGTTCCAACCTCTACCAGGAACATTACGGGATTTTTAAACATGATTTTCGGATTCAGTTTCACGAAGGACTGTTTGATTGCTTCGTTTACCAAATCTTTTTGAAACAATGTCTGGGATTGATTTTTCATTTTTTGAAAGAATTATATCATTACAGATCAACGGTAACCATTAAGACAGATTAAAACTAAGGAGGTGAAAATGGATAATATTTCAGGTGAATGTTTCGATGAGATTTTTAGACTGGTTCCCTGATTCAATCTTCTTAATGGCTGACTATTGATTTTAATTTTAATGTTTATTTAAAGAAATACTGTATCTGTTCTGCAATAGGCCCCAATGTAAGTGCCGGGAAGAAGGACAGAGCCGCGATAAGAAGGATTACCGCCAGCGTCATAAAGCCGAAAGTGGCTGTATCTGTTTTCAGGGTTCCTGAACTTTCCGGAATGAACTTTTTCTGCGCCAGTAATCCTGCAATTGCTATAGGCCCGATGATTGGGATGAATCTGGATAACAGCAATACGATTCCCGTTGAGATATTCCACCATGGAGTATTATCGCCCAGCCCTTCAAATCCTGAACCGTTGTTCGCTGAGGAGGATGTAAATTCGTACAGCATTTCACTGAAGCCGTGGAAACCGGGATTATTCAATGTTTTTGCTCCGAATTCAGGCAAATAAGCAGTTAACGCGGTTCCAACAAGTATTAAGAATGGGTGAAACAAAGCTACAATCATGGCGATCTTCATCTCTTTAGCCTCAATCTTTTTGCCCATAAATTCCGGTGTTCGTCCTACCATCAGACCACTGATGAATACGGCAAGAATAATGAAGATGAAATAGTTCAGAATTCCTACACCGCAGCCACCATAAAAACAGTTGATCATCATCGCAAGCAACTCGTTCATTCCTGAAAGTGGCATGGTGCTGTCGTGCATGGCATTGATAGAACCCGTTGAAATTACTGTCGTTGCGATGCTCCAGTATCCTGAAGATGCACTTCCAAAACGGATTTCTTTTCCTTCCATAGCCCCAAGACTGCTGTCAGCTCCCATCTGAGTGATAAGGGGATTGCCATTGGTTTCATTGACAATATTCGGGACGGCAAGTGCCAGAAAACCAACTGTCATTACGGTAAAAATTACCCATGACAGTTTTCTTTTTTTCAGGTAAAACCCCAGCGCAAAAACCAATGCAAACGGAATAATCATCTGTGTGACCATCTCAGTTATGTTCGTTGCATAATTCGGGTTTTCAAGCGGGTGTGCCGAGTTGGCTCCGAAGAAACCTCCTCCATTGGTTCCCAAATGTTTGATGGCCACAAAAGCAGCTACAGGACCTCTGGAAACATCTGTTTTTTGGCCTTCCAAAGTGGTAATATGATCTTTTCCCTCGAAAGTCATTGGACTTCCATTAGCTGAAAGAATCAGGGCAACGAGAATACTTATGGGTACTAATATCCTGATCACAGATTTAGTAAAGAAATCATAGAAATTTCCTAATTCTGTAGTTGTTTTATCTTTAAAAGCTTTGAAAAGGACAGCCATTGCCGCCATTCCGGTAGCTGCGGTCACAAACTGAAGGAACATCAAATAAAGCTGACTTAAGTAACTTACCCCTGTTTCTCCCGAATAATGCTGAAGGTTACAGTTTACCAAAAAGGAAATAGCCGTATTAAAGGCAAGATCAGGTGACATATTGGGATTCTCATCAGGATTCAGAGGAAGCCACGACTGGTTCAGCAGAATCAGGAATCCTATAATGAACCAAACCAGATTGATCGTCAGCATGGCATACATATTCTGTTTCCAGATCATCTGACGGGCCGGGTTGATGCCGGATATTTTATAAATTAATTTTTCAACAGGTTCAAAAACGGGATCTAAAAAGGTCTTTTTGTACCCGTACACATTAGCAATGTATTTTCCAAGGAATATCCCAATCACTAATGTTATTACAAACATGGCAATAACGCCTAAAATTTCTGTATTCATGACCGGTTAAAATTTTTCAGGTTTTATCAAAACATAGCAGATGTACACAAAGGCCAGAATGGAAAGAAAAAATAAACTCCACATATTTTATATTTTATCAAAAAATTCAACGGATTTATAGAGAAGCCAGAACATCACTGCAAAAAGCAGGATCAAACTTATCAGCATCATATCGTTATTATTAAGGTTAATAGGGTTAGCAGTACGTACGATACCATCAGCAGACTGAAGCCTGCATGCTCACGTTTTTTGAACGTTTTTCTTGAAATTGTCATTTTTAAAATATTTTATTCAAAACCTATAGGCCAAAATAAAGTCCACTTTTAAAATAAAACACTTAAATAAATGAAATACAACAAATTAACCAATTAAATACATTTATATAAAAACACAAAAGCCTATCATTTTGATAGGCTCGTTTATTGAAATGATAAGAAGTAAAATTGTATATACAGGGACTAGAATAAATTGAGGATGGTTATCTGATCTTTTCTGTATGTATTGCTGGTGGCTTCGAGGGTCTCAGCCACCAGATGTTTGGCGTTTATTCAATATTTCTGGATTCACACCTCTAAATTCTTAAAGGGTTTAACCTAAAAACTCTCAAACGCCCCGATCCTGTAACCCCGAAACTCATCTACCTTAATCCATACTCCTCAAGCTTGCGGTACAGTGTTGCAATCCCGATCTCAAGTAATCTTGCGGCTTCGGCTTTATTGCCTTTTGTATATTGAAGGACTTTCTGTATATGTATTTTTTCCAGAGATCTTATACTTAGGGAATCATTCTCTGGAATTTGTTTTTCAGAATAGTGTGGAAGACTTTCAGCATCCAGAATATTATTTTCCATTAGAATAAGACTTCTTTCCACGGCGTTTCTAAGCTCACGGATATTTCCTTTCCATTCGTTTTTTTCCAGGGTTTTATAATAATCCGGATTTACCTGAACGCCAGAAAGATGCAGTTTTTGAGAGAAAATATCTATGAAATTTTTGGCCAGTATTTTCAGATCTTCTTTTCTTTCGCGTAACGGTGGAAGATGAATTTCAAAAACATTGAGCCTGAAATAAAGATCTTCACGGAAATGTCCCTGCTTAATTTCATCTTCAAGATCCCGGTTGGTAGCTGCAATCAGTCTGAAATTGGATCTGGACACTTTGGTCTCCCCCATTTTTATAAATTCCCCGGTTTCGAGGACACGAAGCAGTTTCGCCTGCAATTCTACAGGCATCTCTCCTATTTCATCTAAAAATAGAGTTCCTCCGTTGGCTTCCTCTATCAGACCTTTTTTGTCTTTTACAGCACCAGTGAAAGCTCCCTGCTTATGCCCGAAAAGCTCACTTTCCAGAATTTCTTTACTAAAAGCTGAACAGTTGATCGCTACAAAGTTGTTTTTCTTTCTTTCACTACCTTCATGAATGGCGTTTGCAAAAACCTCTTTTCCTGTTCCGGTTTCCCCGGTCAGAAGAACAGCAGCATCCGTTAAGGCCACTTTTTCAGCCAGTTTTTTAGCCTGAAGGATGGATGGAGAAGTTCCTATGATCTGTCCGAATCCTTTTGATATGGCTGTTTTTTGACCAATTTTAGAACGATTATCTTTTGCTTTTTCCAGTGCTTTATATACCAAAGGAATAATTTTCTCATTATCATCTCCTTTCACAAGGTAATCATAAGCTCCGTTTTTCATGGCCTGAACCGCATCTGTAATATTTCCGAAAGCGGTCATCAGAATAATTTCGAGGTGTGGATATTTGGTTTTGATAGATCGTACCAGCTCTACCCCGAATGCATCAGGAAGGCGGATATCACATAGAACGACATCAAATTCATGCTGTTCGAGCATGGTCATTGCAGAACGTGCTGTTGAAGCTTCTTTTACGTTAAAATCTTCCTGGGAAAGAATCATTCCTAATAGTTTCAGGAGCTTGATCTCGTCATCGATGATCAGAATGTTTCCGTGCATGGTGTGAATTTTTGGAAAACTACTGCAAACTTATTGAATTTATTTTGGAAAAGAAGTAAAGAAAATGGAGAAGGTGAGCGAGTTGATAACTATTTCTTATTTTTTATTTACCCCAGATTTCACGGATTTACACAGATGTTTATGTTATACTTTATTGAAATTGTTAAAATTATGCGCAATCATCTGTGTAAATCCGTGAAATCTGTGGTTAAAATCTTATACATCCTTTTGCAATCTCAATAAGTGTAAGTTTGCATATAATGCCCAATATTTTTTCTGATATAGATTTAAACTATAGATGCAATAAAAGGGAAATTCCTGTTTGTTCTTTCCCGATTCCTTACATTTGTAATGCATTCCGATTTTCAGGAGTGAAATGAGTTAGCTTATGATTGACAAAAGATACAAAGAAACGGTTCATACAGATAAAAACAACTACGAATATATCACGATTTCCAACGACGAAAATAAGGTAAGAATCTATACTTTAAAAAACGGTTTGAAGGTTTTTCTTGCCCAGAATTTTGATGCACCCAGGATTCAGACCTATATTCCCGTGAGAACGGGAAGCAATAATGATCCTGCTGATAATACCGGTTTGGCCCATTATCTTGAACACATGATGTTTAAGGGGACTTCAAAAATAGGAACTCAGAACTGGGAGAAGGAAAAAGGGCTTCTTGACCAGATTTCTGCCCTGTACGAAGAACATAAAGCAGAACCGGATCCTGATAAGAAGAAGGAAATCTACAAAAAAATAGACAGTATTTCCCAGGAAGCCAGCCAGTATGCGATTGCCAACGAATATGATAAAGCTATTTCCTCACTTGGAGCCAGCGGGACAAATGCCCATACCTGGTTTGATGAAACGGTCTATAAAAATAACATTCCCAATAATGAGCTTGAAAAATGGCTCAAAATAGAAAAGGAAAGATTCTCAGAGATTGTGCTTCGCCTTTTCCATACAGAACTTGAATCTGTATATGAGGAATTCAACAGGGCTCAGGATAATGATTCAAGGCTTGTGAATTATGAGCTGATGAGCGCTCTTTTTCCAACACATCCAAACGGACAGCAAACAACACTAGGCAGACCGGAACATCTGAAAAACCCTTCCATGAAGGCTATTCATAAATATTTTGATGAATATTACGTTCCGAATAATTATGCCATGGTTTTGGTAGGAGATCTGGATTTTGAGGAAACGATTCAGCTTGTTGAACAGTATTTTGGGACAATTCCGTACAGAGAGCTTCCGAAAAAAACGCCTGTAATTGAGCAGCCTTTAACTGAAATTGTAAAAAGAACGGTAAAAAGTCCTACAACTCCACGGGTTCAGTTAGCCTGGAGAACGGACAGCTATGGCACCCGGGAGGCAATGCTGGCAGATATTACTGCCAATATTCTCAGCAACAGAGGTGAAGCCGGTTTACTGGATCTGAATATCAACCAGACTCAAAGAATGCTTTGGGCACAGGCCTTTTCTGTAGGGTTGAAGCAGTACGGTTATTTTTCTATTGTAGCAGTTCCGAAGGAAACACAAACTTTAGATGAAGCGAAAAATATGGTTCTGGAACAACTGGAGCTGATTAAAAAAGGAGATTTTCCGGACTGGATGCTTCCTGCAATCATCAGTGATTTTAAGCTCCAGCGCCTGAAAGGGCTTGAAACGGCGGATGGTTTAGCCACTAATCTTTACGATGCCTATATCAAGGGAAGATTATGGGAACAGGAATTGAATGAACTGGGCGTATACCAGAGCTTTACCAAAGAAGATGTGGTAGATTTTGCCAATTCTTTTTTTAAGGACAATTATGTGATTATTGATAAGGAAAAAGGAGTTAATGACCAATTGCTAAGAGTTGAAAACCCGGGAATTACCCCTATTAAAATAAACCGTGATGCCCAGTCTGAGTTTTTAAAGGAAATTATTGCAGAAAAAACAGAAGATATACAGCCTGAATTCATTGATTATGAGAAAGAAATCGTTACAGATACGATAAAGGATAAAAAACTGAGCTTTGTCCGCAATAAATACAATGATATTGCGCAGGTGCACTTCATTTTCTCTTTCGGGAGTGATCATGACAGGGATCTCGGAATTTCCACACAGCTTTTGCAGTATCTAGGAACCGAAGATCTTTCGCCTGAGAATTTAAAGAAAGAATTTTTCAAGGTCGGGATCAGCAATGATTTTAAAACAACAAATGACCAGCTTCTGATCACCTTAAGCGGCCTGGAAGAAAATATTGAAAAAGGAATTGCCCTTCTCCAGCACTGGATGTATGATGTAAAACCGGATCAGGAAATTTATAAACAATTTGTAGAAACTGTCTTGGAAAACCGCCAGGCAACAAAAAAGGATAAAAACCGGATCATGACCGCGCTGACGAATTATACAAAACTGGGCAACATTTCACGTTATACGGATATTATTTCAAAAGAAGAGCTTGAAAACAGCCATGCAGAGGTATTTACAGACAGGATGAAAAATCTTTTCAAATATCCTTATCAGGTATTTTTCTATGGAAAAGATCTTGAAGGTTTTAAAAACTACATCGGAAAATATGTAGACCATGAAAGCTACCAGATTCCTCAACCTAAACAATATCCTGAACCGGAAACCAGCGGGCATGTTTATTTCATGAATTACGATATGGTACAGATGGAAATGAGCAAGGTAGGAAAAGGATACGAAGTTGATCCTTCAAATTTCGGAAAGATCAATGTTTTCAATGAATATTTCGGAAGAGGGCTTTCGTCCATCGTTTTCCAGGAGATCCGTGAAAGCAAAAGTCTGGCCTACTCTGCTTATGTTTCCTATGCTGCCAATGCGGAGCTGGGACATCCTGACTATATCACCACTTACATCGGAACGCAGCCGGATAAGCTTCAGACCGCCGTAAGCACGATGAGTGAGCTGATGAATGAACTTCCTGACGTACCCATACAGTTCGAAAATGCCAAAAATGCTGCCTTGAAACAGATCGCCTCAACCAGGATTACCCGTAATAATATATTTTTCAATACATTACGATTAAAAAAGCTCGGAATCTATCATGATTTCAGAAAAGATATTTACGGACAAATTGAGAACCTGAAATTCGAAGGCCTGAAGGAATTCTATCAAACGAAAATCAGTCCAATACATTTTAATACTGCAATTATCGGTAAGAAAGAGAATTTGGATATGAATGCCGTTAACGAAATGGGAACCTTTAAAGAATTAACGCTGGAAGAAATTTTCGGACATTAATTATATTAGAAAAAATGATTTGCAAAACTTTAACCTGTTTTAAAGTTAAATCTGCAGACCGTTATCTAACATCATGTAATTGCCTGAAATTATTTATATTAGCATTAACAAAATATATGTATTATGAAAAAAGTTACTCCAAGAAAGTCAATCAAAGTATTGAACAGTAAAAAAATGAGATCTGTAACAGGCGGCGATGCCACTGAAACAACCAGTGTTCCGCATAAAAAGCTATCTGATGTAGCCCCTATCCTTATAGGAGGGGTACTTATTGGTGCAGCTGCTCAATAAAAACTAAAATTATTATTAAAAAAATAGCATCTGTTTCAGGTGCTATTTTATATTGTTATTATGTCATCATACAATCTCCGTCTCCATCCTGATATTCCGGATTAAACCCTTGGGGAAGATGTTGGATAAGCTGTTTGTGAAACAGGTATCTTCTTTCAAAATCACGTTTGTAGATTTGAGGAAATATTTTAGATTGTTCCAGCTTATTATTGAGCTCTTTCTGGTAGCTGGTCAGTGTTTTCACTTTATTTTTAACAATAAAATAGCTTAAGAACTCAATAAACCGTTCAAGTTCCGGAACTTCTGAAAACAAATAAGGAATTTTAAGGTTGCCGTCTCTGAGCTGAAGCAATGAACAGGCTGTCAGAACATGATTATCATTGTATATTTTCACCCAGAAATATTTAAAAACCTCAGCATAACCTGAAAACAGGTATTTTTCTTCTTTTTTCTTACTTTCCAGCACCCACGGATTTTTCATATATACATTGATTTCATCTGCATTACGCCTGCTCTGGAATTTCGACATAAATACTGAACTTTCCGCATCAATCTGATCAAGAATTTCAAATCTGAATCCGGGCTTTTTCACCATTGAATTTTTTACAGCAATCAAAGAATTAGCGGCAATATCAGCAATCTGAAAAACAGGTTTCAGTGCTTTGGTTCCGGGCTTCTTCTCAGGAATCATAAAAGCTGCATCAGAGCGGAAATAGTATCTTTTTCCAGCTTTTGGATAAATATACTCGAAAACACCAAGCATATTATACAGCGCTTCTGCTTCTTTGGTAAATTCTGTTGCGATAATATTACCGTCGTATTCCTCAAACATCTTATTCAGTAATGATTTTGCAATCTTTTTACCGCGGAATTCTTCGCTTACAAATAAGGTACTCAACCAGGCATAATGGAATATTTCTCCGTCTATTACATAATGATCCGGAAAACAGCCTACATATCCTGCCAGTTCTCCGTCATAAAAGGCCAGAACCAAAAGCGTCTGATTATCCAGTGCTTTCGGATTTCTGATCTGGGATTTTGCCCTGTGTTCTGAAATGGGAAGAAAATCAAAGCTGCTGAAGTCTCCTGATAAAATAAAATCTTGAAGTTCTTTTTTGTTAAATGTTTTCAGCTCTGTCATCTTCTCACTATTTTATTTTTGTTGATTATTTTTTTCAGCCGGAAATAGGCAGTTTCTTTTTTTAGTATCTGTTCTCCGCTCTCTCCCATTTCCATTGGTATCCTGTGAAAATTTCGTTCCACACTGTCCCATTTTGCTCCTGCACTTCCAAAGCTGCAGAACATTTCTTTATTTTTAAACAGCTCATCAAAAAAATCTTTTTTCACTCCAAAATCAGTGAACGGGAATGCAAAGCTTTCGTAAATAAAACCGTTTTCTTTTAAGTAATTAAAGGTCCGGTTGGTACTTTCCATCTGTTCCTGTAGGGTAAGTTCCCCGTATTTTGGATGATCCCAGCTGTGAGAGGAAATCCCATAGCCTTTTTGGGTCAGTGTTTTTAGTTGGTCTGTGGTAAGATAAGGTTTATACTCTCTTAAATAGGCATTACAGTCTATTTCTAATTTTTCTGTTATACTGTCCAGCAGATCTTTTTCATGATAACCGATCTTTAAAACCTTTTGTTTTAAGTTCTCTTTTGAAGGGTTCTCCAGGGAAAGTATACTGTAAATTTCCGGATCAACTGTTTTTGCTTTTTCTGCTGCGTCAATAATTAAGCTTGCCTTACATCTGAACATCAGCTCACGGTTGTCAATAAACGCAGGATTTATAAAATTACAGGCATATATTCCTTTCCGTTCCAGAACAGGAAGTACTGTATCATAAAACTCCCTGAAACCATCATCAAAAGTCAGTAAGGCAATCTTTTTCTCAGGCTTAAAATGACCATTGACAAAATCTTTGAACTCTGCCCAGCTTACAAACTGAAAATGTTTTGAAAGATAATCCAGATCCTCTTCAAACTGCCTGGTATTTTTATATTGAATAATATGCCTGATATGGGGTAATTTTTCATCAGAAACGCAATGGTAAACAGGTAAACAGTACTCCATCGGAAAGGATTTCCCGATATTTTCCGTCTCAAAAGCTGCAAGCAGATTGATGATATTATCTTTCATCTTCATTAAATAAAAAGAATCTATTCAAATGGTATTTAAATAGATTCTTAAAGGTATTACTTTTATGTGTTATTTTATCACCTTCATTTCATCGATAAGCCATTTGGAATCGGCATATTTATCAATAATGAAAAGGATATATTTTGTATCTACCATGATGTTTCGGCTGAAACGCGGGTCGTAGTTGATATCGCTCATTGTTCCCTCCCACTGTCTGTCGAAGTTCAGTCCTACAAGGTTTCCGTTCGCATCGAGTGCCGGGCTTCCTGAATTTCCTCCAGTCGTATGGTTGGTAGCGGTAAATCCTACAGGAACATCGCCAGTTTTGTCTTTATAAATGCTGTAATCTTTTTTATTGTAAAGATCGATCAGCTTTTTAGGAACATCAAATTCGTAATCTCCCGGAACATATTTTTCAATAACTCCCGCTAAATGTGTCTGGTATCCGTAAGAAACTGCATCTCTTGGAGTTGAGCCTTTTACTTTTCCATAAGTTACACGAAGGGTAGAATTGGCATCCGGGAAGAATTTTCTGTCCTTATCCGTTGCCATCTGCTGGGCCATGAATTTTTTCTGCAGATCATCAATTTTCCCCTGAAGAGAAGTAAACTGAGGATCAGCGTTTTTCATATATGTCTCTTTCATAGAAACATACAGCTGGTAAACAGGATCTTTTTTCAAAGTTTTGATCAGCTTGTCCTGATTGGAAAACGCTTTTTCAATGTCACTTGTCAGAGCTGCACCGTTTACCTGCGCTCTTCCTGTGATGACAGAGTTTTTAGACATTTCCTCAATCACCGGAATATTCTGGTTATCATCCTTATATTTGGCAAAACCTACAGGCAGGAACTGAGGAGCTGTTTTATTGGCATACAGAGCCAGTAATTTTGCAGTTACTTTAGCATCAAGTTCTGCGCTGTAATCTTTGTAGAATGAAGTCAGCTTTGTCTTTAATTTGGCAAGCTCTTTTTCATCCATTTTTCCTGATTCTACGGAATTTATATAGTCGTAGTAATCTCCTGCAAGCTTCAATGTTTCTGCATTTTTCACTACTTCTGTATAGTAGGCATTGTTCAATGCGTAAGGTGCCTGATCGCTGTACAGCTTATTCAGCTGGTCCAAAGTAGCTTTGATCTCATGATTTTTAGCCACCAGAGAGCCTTCATACATTACTTTTTTCTCTACTGCATTCGATTTTTTCAAGCCTTCTACTTCACCAATCCACTTTTTCCAGTAATTGGCTACCGAAGCATATTTTGAAGCATATTTGATACGTGTTTCACTGTCTACACGCATTTTTTCGTCTAATGTTTTCAGGGCTACCTCCCGAACGGCAATCCTCGCAGGATCTATATCGGTCATGATTTTCTCAACAGCCACTGCAGGAAGATATTCCGTTGTTTTCCCCGGGAATCCGAATACGAATGTAAAATCGTTTTCAGTTTTATCTTTTATGGAAACCGGAAGGTAATGTTTCGGAACGTAAGGAACATTGTCTTTTGAATATTCTGCCGGTTTATTGTCTTTGCCAGCATAAATTCTGAACATGGAGAAATCCCCGGTATGTCTTGGCCAGACCCAGTTATCCGTATCACTTCCGAACTTTCCTATGCTTTGAGGCGGTGCCCCAACCAGACGGATATCTTTGTAAGTTTCAGTAGTAAAAGCGTAATATTTGTTACCGTAATACATTGATTTTACAATGATCGACTGGTAAGATTCTATTTTCTGGGAGTTTTTATAAACTTCTATATTTTTATTGATTTTTTTAGTCAGTTCAGGCTCTACAAGGTTGTCTGTACCTTCCAGGATCTGATCTGTCACTTCTTTGATATCTACAATGAAGTCTACTTTTACCCCCGGATTCGGAAGTTCTCCCTCCGGATTCTTAGCCCAGAAACCATTGGAAAGAAGGTCATTCTGAACCGTGGAATGTGCCTGGATCTGCCCATACCCGCAATGGTGGTTCGTCAGCAATAATCCTTTGGGTGAAATAATTTCTGCAGTACATCCGCCGTTAAACTGTACCACCGCATCCTTTATGCTCGGCTTCTGAGTATTGAAAATGTCTTTGGCAGAGATTTTCATTCCCAAATCCTTCATTTCCTTTTCATTCAGCTCTGTAGGAATCCACATTCCTCCATATTGTTGTGCAAATGCCATTGCAGCCGGCAAAAGAAATACAGATAAAAGTATCTTTTTTGTCATAATCAAAATTTTGCCCCAATTTACAAAGAATATTATACATATGCCTTATGAAATGACAGTGAAAATTGGTTTTTGGTGGACGAAGAATCAAAGCCAAGAATCAGGAGGCAAGACTTCAGATAACAGATTTCAGATTTTATACTTGGATATTGTAGGTTTTCGAAATTTGCCTTTTCCTATACTTCAAACTCCTGAACTCTCAAACCCTGTAACGCTCCAGCTCCTTCCATGGCTTGGTTTTTGTTGCAAATAAAATGCTTAAATTATTAATATATCAAAATTACTTTATCATGACGAATAGCAAAATGTTCATTCTGGGAATTGCATCTGCTGTATTTCTGGCATCGTGTAATCCTAAAGAGAAAACTACGGAAACTACAGATGCTGCAACGGATTCTGCGACTGTACAGACTACACCAACTGACAGTATTGTAAAAGCAACTCCTACGGCGCCGGGGGATACTTCGGAAAATGCTCTTGACTGGCCGGGGACCTATGAGGCTGTAGTTCCGTGTGCAGACTGCCCGGGAATTAAAACTGCTCTTACGATTAACAATGATAAAACTTTCAGCATCACTGAAGAATATATCGACAGAAACTCAAAAAATGAGGATAAAGGAACTTTTGAATGGGATTCCGCAGGAAGTGTAATTACCCTGAAAGGAAAAACCGCCAATTACAAGTATAAAGTAGGTGAAAATATTCTTATCCAGCTGGATATGGACGGAAAAGAAATAACCGGTCCGAACAAGGATCTGTATGTTTTCAAGAAAAAATAAAGGCTCAGGCCTTTATTTTTTTATGTCATCCTAAAACTGATAAGCTGTAATCTTAGGGTCATTAATAAGGCTTCTTATAACTTCATCATGTTTTGTATGTTTTCCGGTGAGCCTCCACGTTACAGAAAGATTTCCCTGTGCATACTGCAGTTTCAGCATAAGATATTTCAGGTGATGTTCCTCGAATATTTTTTCACAATGTCTGATGTCTTCTGATCCGGCTACAGTTATTCTGTATTCCCTGATCTTATGGCTGCTATCTATAAAATTCTGAAGATAAATGAGCGCACTCAGGATCAAAAGAACCAAAACCGTCCCCAGCAGTGAAAGGTAAACATACCCTGAACCTACGGCCATTCCTATTGAGGCAGTAGCCCAGATAGTGGTTGCCGTGGTAATTCCCTCAATCTTATTATCGCCTTTAAAAATAACACCAGCTCCCAGAAATCCGATTCCGGTAATGATATTGGCTGCAAGACGGTCAGGATTTCCTACTCCTATTTTGATGGAAAGTATGGTAAACAGACAGGACCCGAAACATACCAGGATAAAAGTACGGAGACCCGCTGATTTGTTCCGGTATTCGCGTTCCGCACCGATCAGCAGTCCCAGAAGGACGGAGATCAGTATCAGCAACAGCTCATTTTGTACCGCGTAATGATCCTGAAGGAATTCCATTGTATAGAGTTTTATCCTAATAAAATTACGATAAAAAAGTTTATTTTAACGTGAGTTCGATATAAAAATAAATTTAAAAAACTAATAATCAGTATTTTGTACATTTAATCGCAAAGAAAGCAAAGATTTTTTGACAGAAAAACTTTTTTACGTTCGCAAAGCCACTTCGTTTAGCTGAGTGAAGCGCCTTTGCAGGCGTAATTATTTTCATAATTCATTTAAAAACAGCACATTGTGTTCATTGTGTTTTAATTATTTACATCGAACTCACGTTATTTTACTATTTTTTGACACAAGGCCCTTATATTGTTCAAAATTCCGGTTTAAGGGAAAAGTTTTGTAATATTACATTTTAATATCAAATCTGTTTAAGGCATGATGTTTTTAATGGTTCACCAATACAAGTTTAAAACAAGTTCACTGATAAATAAGGATTCATGATAACACCTATTTTTTTTGCCACAAAAGAAGAATTCAGAAAGTGGCTGGAAGAAAATCATACCAACGAAAAGGAAATCCTGGTGGGTTTTTATAAAAAAGGAACCGGAAAACCTTCTATGAACTGGTCTGAATCTGTGGATCAGGCGTTGTGCTTCGGGTGGATTGACGGTGTAAGAAGGTCTTTGGATGCGGAAAGCTATGCCAACCGCTTTACCCCAAGAAAACCGGGCAGCACATGGAGCATCATCAATATAAACAAGGTGGAAGAGCTTACAAAAGCAGGACTGATGACTTCGGAAGGGCAAAAAGCATTTGAGGCAAGAAAAGAAGAAAAAACAGGTATTTATTCACATGAAGCAGAACATATTATTCTTGATCCTGTGTATGAAAACCAGTTTAAAACTCATAAAAATGCATGGAGCTTTTTTGAAAAACAGGCGCCTTCTTATAAAAGAACAGTCATTCACTGGTTAATGAGTGCAAAACAGGAAAAAACAAGGCTTTCAAGACTGGAAAAGGTGATTCATGAGAGTGAGCAGTCAAGAAGATTAAAATAATATACGATATACTTAAAAAATAATTTATGGAGAAAGAGATTTCACACTTTTGGCTGGGATATTTTAAAAATGAAAAGGATTTTAATGATTTTGCAGAAGAGGACGAAAGATATTACACAGAAGAGGAAAATGAGGACCTTTATATCTCAAAATTTGCCGAATCACAAAACATACAATGGTTTGATTATGATTTTATGGAATACGGTTTTGAGGATGAAAGTTTAGGCATTTATGAAAAATTTGCAGATTATTCATATGCAGACCAATGGCTTCCGGTTATCGAACAGAAGATCAATCAGCTGGGCCTGGAAACTCCTGTGAATGTTATCATTTTTGCGAACAGGCATGCTATTCCCAAGCCGGTTTCCGTGAATGATGATGAATATGCTTTATACTACATCGGTGAGATTGAATATAATATTTAGCACTACATGAAAAGAGCTTCAATAAAGGATCATGAAAATCTGCTGAAGGTTTTTATGATCCTTTTGAATTATGGTGCGATTAAAAGAGATCATGTTACCAGGTGGGCAGATTCTGTTCTGGCTGGTGAGAATGAATCTGAATATGCATTTATTGAGCTGTTCACGTCTGCAAATGTGCATGATACCACACAGATTTTAATTAAAAATTCTACAGATGCAGATCCGGAAATTACTTCCAGGGCAGTATTGGGAATTCTATATCATATGCTGCAGGATGAAAAAGTGGTTTTAAAAACTGTTTCTGATATCGCCACTCATATTTCCTACGAAGAACATCTTACTTTTGATGAACAGTTCCTTCTCTACCGCTTTGATGAGCATATTGAATTAAACCTGAACGAGGTTCATGAAAGACTAAGGCTTTTTAAAACTAATTTTGTAGACCTTCTTGCTGTGTATAAAGATTTCACACTTGATAATTTTTCCGGCTGGCCTGCTGTGAACGGGAAGATCAAGAAAGATTTGGGTATTAAACTTGAAGTGATTAAAAAGAATTATCCTTACTAAAATCAAAACGATACACCATATTACATAGCCTGTTATTGAAAACTTGGGTAAGCTTCTCAAAAAACCGGAACACAGTTACGGTTAAAATCTACCGGTAATCTTATTATTATCAGAATAATACGTAGGCTTTAAATTATCATGAATAAAATTTAAATTTACAAAAACATAAAACCATTGAAAAAAATTATCCCTCTGCTTATTTTGTGCCTTCTGATTTTTTACGCCTGCAAAAAAGATAAAAGATCAGATCAGAAAAACAGCAGCACCTCTGAAAAGATCACAATAAAAGATACGGCAAATAATCTTCAGGAACAGCAAACTCTAACTCTTAAAACCGGAAAGAAACCTTCTGATCTGGTTCCAGCCGGATATGAAATCCAATATGATGCGGAGGGAGATCTTAACCTGGACGGACTTACAGATGTTGCCCTTGTTATCAGGAAAAAAGAAGATACACTGGCCGACAGGAAAATGATGATCCTGTTAAAAAATCCTGACAAAACTTACAGACTTGATAAAATATCAGACACCGTTCTTCCCAATGAATACAATGAAGCCGGCTATAAAATGCATGACCCGGAAGATATTTCTATTGAAAAGGGAGAATTGCATATTAACCTATATGATATTGGTCCTTATGGGAATCAGTTCAGCACATTTAAGTACCTGAACGGAAATCTTATTCTTACCTATATTGAGACCTATAATATGGGAGCAGGGTCTCATTCTGCGCTCTATTATGAACCAATGAAGGGAAAACTCGTTCTGGAGACCATTAATACAATGGAAGAGGAAATGCCTTCGGAATCTAAAACGTCACATCTCAAAAAAGAAAGGTATTTATTTGAAAAAATCTCCCCGGATGATATTGTTCAGAAGGCATACGGATCTATAAGTGATGAATAAACAGTCCTGTATTTTACATTAAGAATCGTAAAATGATTAATGTTTTTCATAAAATTAATACAAAAGTAGTATTTCACAGGAAATTTAAACTTCTTATCTTTAGACTTGTATAGATTCTGAATGAATAATCATTCTTTTGAAATACAGGCCTTAAAAACCTGAGACGAAGGTAAAATCAATGAGGTGAAAAATGATTACAAAAAATTTCCTGCATATGCAGAAAGTTTTGGAAGACTAAAATTTTTAGTCTTCTTTTTTTTGAATTACTTGTCTTCATTATGGTTTCCCATAACAATCTGAAAAAAATACCCTGTAGATTTGAAGAAATAAACGACAAAACTATGAAACGTATTCTAAATCCAGTCTTTTTATTGATTATGTGTATAACATTAATCTCATGCTCCACCAACTATTATACAGTTTTGCTATCTGAAGATCTGAAAATGTATAAGTCACAGGATTCCACTGATGTAATAACGGTTATTCCAAAAGATACACCCATATACCTATCTTCCAAGTCCAGTAAAAAGAATTATAAAAAAATCAAATGGAATGATTATTCGGGATGGGCATTTAATCCAAGTTATACATCGTACAGTAACTATACTCCCATTAAAACATCATCAAGCTACTCTACATCCAATTATAATTCAAGTTACCGATCAGGAGGGTCAGTACATGTAAAAGGTTATACCAGAAAAGACGGAACATACGTTAAACCTCATACAAGAAGTTCTCCTTCCAGAAGAAGATAAGCACCTGATAAAATCTTCATAATAGTAAATCAAAAAAATATGGTGAGTTTTTAGCTCACCATATTTTTGATTTTATCATATTTTGTTTATTAATGTGCTTCCAGCCAGTTATTACCAACTCCCACTTCTACCAGTAAAGGCACCTGTGTTTTTAAAGCACTTTCCATCTCGGTTTTGATTAATTTTGAAGCGGCTTCAATTTCCTCTATCGGTGCTTCAAATATAAGTTCGTCATGTACCTGAAGAAGCATTTTAGTTTGCAGCTGCTGCTCTTTAAGCTCTTTATCTATCTTAATCATGGCCAGCTTTACCACATCTGCCGCACTTCCCTGGACCGGTGCATTTACGGCATTTCTCTCCGCATGGCCCCGTACCACAAAATTATTGGAATTGATATCTTTTAAATGGCGTTTTCTTCCTAATATCGTTTCCACATATCCTATCTGGCGGGCTTTGCTTACCTGCTCTGCCATATATTCCTTTAATTTTGGATAGGTTTCAAAGTAAGCCTCAATCATCTGTTTAGCTTCTGTTCTTGAAAGCCCGGTCTGTTCTGCCAGTGCAAAAGCTCCCTGCCCATAAATAATTCCGAAATTTACGGTTTTAGCCTGGCTTCTCTGGGTTTTGGAAACTTCCTCCAAAGGAATTTTAAACAGTTTTGCCGCTGTTGATGCGTGAATATCTTCTCCATCCTGGAAAGCCTTGATCATATTTTCTTCTCCTGAAATTTCGGCAATCAGGCGAAGTTCTATCTGGGAATAATCGGCAGAGATAATTTTTTTTCCTTCTCCTGACACAAAAGCTCCTCTGATCTGCTGTCCCCGCAGTGTTCTGATCGGAATATTCTGAAGGTTAGGATTTACACTTGCCAGACGGCCTGTAGCGGCTGTAGTCTGGGAGAAATTGGTATGTACCCTGCTGTCCTGTTTGTCGATCTGCGAAGGCAGGGCATCTACATAGGTAGACTTCAATTTCTGATAGGTTCTGTATTCCAGGATATGCTTGATGATCTCATGTTTTGAGCCCAGTTTTTGAAGAACGTCTTCAGAAGTGGCATACTGTCCGGTTTTTGTCTTTTTTGCTTTAGGGTCCAGCTGCATTTTTTCAAAGAGAATTTCTCCAAGCTGTTTTGGTGAATTCATGTTGAATTCTTCTCCTGAAAGTTCAAAAATTTTGGTCTCCAGCTGTCTAAGATCATTTTCAAGATCAATGCTTTCCTGCGCGAGCCATTTTTCATCGAGTGAAATTCCGGCCAGTTCCATCTTAGCCAAAACCTGCATAAGGGGCATTTCTATCTTAAAGAAAAGTTCTTCGAGGTTCTCCTTTTTCAATTGTGGAGCAAACAATTCGTATAACTGGAAAGTTACATCAGCATCTTCCGCTGCGTAATCGGTCTGTGTTCTCAGGTCCGCATCTCTGAAAGTTCCCTGATTTTTTCCTTTTTTCCCGATAATGGTCTCAATGGAAACCGGTTTATAATTGAGGTAAACTTCGGAAAGATAGTCCATGCCGTGTCTTCCGTCCGGGTTCAGCAGATAATGGGCAATCATGGTATCGAACATGGCACCTTTTACCGTAATATCGTACTGTTTTAATATTTTATAATCGAATTTTAAGTTGTGGGCGATTTTCAACAAATCTTCTTTTTCGAAGAATGGCCTGAAAATTTCCAGCGTCTGAAGTACTTCACCTCTATCCTCTGATAAAGGGATGTAGTAAGCAAGACCTTTTTTATAGGAAAAACTCATTCCTACAAGTTCTGCTTCCAGCTCATTCAGGGAAGTGGTTTCCGTATCAAAGCAGACTGCTTGCTGCTTTAACAAATTATCCACCAATATTTTCTGTGCTTTCGGATTGTTGACAAACTGGTAGAGATGGTCATTCTGCTCAATAGAGCTTTTGGTGGAAGTCGCCTGCTCCAGTTCTTCAAAATTGGCAAACAGATCCAGCTGCATTACCTGTCCTTTTACCGGGGTGCCTTCCGGTGCCTGTTTAACCTCAACTTCATTTACCACGACAGTTTCTACAGATGCAGGAGCAAATGCACGGTAAAGGTTTTCATACAGTCTTCTGAATTCAATTTCATCAAAAACTTCTTTTACCTTTTCAAAGTCCGGTGTATCAAGATCATATTGTTCCTGGTGGAATTCTATCGGTGCATCACAGATGATGGTTGCCAGTTTTTTGGATAAGATTCCTCTTTCTGCAGAAGCTTCCACTTTTTCTTTCAGTTTACCTTTCAGTTTATCTGTGTTGGCCAACAAGGTTTCTATATTTCCGTATTCTTTAAGGAATTTCATGGCTGTCTTCTCTCCTACGCCTTCCAATCCGGGAATATTATCTACCGCATCTCCCATCATGGCAAGGAAATCAATAACCTGTTTTGGATCTTCTATTTCGTATTTGGCCTTTACTTCTTCTACTCCCAGAATTTCTATATCACCTCCTTTTAAACCGGGTTTATATATTTTAATCTTATCGGTAACCAGCTGGGCAAAATCTTTATCAGGCGTTACCATAAAAGTGGTATATCCTTCTTTTTCTGCTTTACAGGCAATGGTTCCTATCACATCATCCGCTTCATAACCTTCTACTCCTAAAATCGGGATATGCATTGCCTCCAAAATCCTGTGAATATATGGAACTGCTATTTTAATGGCTTCCGGAGTTTCGCTTCTGTTGGCTTTGTAGTCTGAATAATCATCAGTTCTTACGCTTGCCTGCCCTACATCAAAAACAACTGCCAGATGGGTTGGTTTTTCTCTTCTGATCAGTTCGATCAGGGAATTGGTAAACCCGAAAACAGCAGAAGTATCCAAACCTTTGCTTGTTAACCTGGGATTCCTGATCAATGCGTAATATCCTCTGAATATCATCGCATAGGCATCGATGAGAAAGAGTCTTTTATCTTGTGTTGCGTCCATATAATCTATAATGAACAAATATAAGAAAATAGGAATATTTTTTTGAGTTATAAATGATGAATTATATGCTGTAAGTTTGGGATATGCTTTCTAAAAGTTTCGATAAAGATCATAAAAAAACAGAACAGCATTCCTGCCATTCTGTTTGATGTTATTTTTTTAATAAAAGACTTGGGTCTTCTTAATGACCTGATGAAGGCCACATTCCGCGGTACTCAGAGTTACCAAGAGTGATAACTTCTGCGCTTATTACGAAGCTGATCAGCATACTGTTGCTGTCTATGGCATCGAAATCCACTTCGTGTTGGATCACATATCCGTTTTCCCACTTCAAAGTAGTTAATGTACCTTCTTCGTGAGATTTATTGAATGTAACTTCTCCTGTTGTAGGCTTATATTTTCCGTTCAATAAACTTTCCAGGATATCAGATTTTTCAGTTGCTTCTACGGTAACTTTGATAAGGGCGTTGGAAGGATCTGAAGCCACACGTCCTGAAACGTCTGTAGATCTTGATACGCTGTAGTTAAGCTTTAATAGTTTCTGATCTTCTCCTCCGTTGAATTTTAAGATTCCTCTTGAATTTGCTGCCATGATTGGTGATTTAAAATGTTATATATTATGTGAATAGTGATTGATTACAGAGCAAAGATATACCCGATACTGGTAAAGAAAAAGTTTTTGAATGCAAATCTGAAATATTGTAGTAATTCTACGATTTGATGTAGTAATTCTACGACTTTTGATTTAACATAATGCAGAAAACACCTGTTTTAAAAGATATTTAAGAGGTTTTACAGGTTAAAAATCAATATATTTTCACACTATTATGGGAAATATCTGCATAAAAAAAGACCTCTTAAGGTCTTTTTTATTTGTATTGAAGAATATGAGAGATCACCTCAGCTATTTCAGTTTAGTTTCCAATTCTTTTAAATTACTCAAACTTGTTTCATTTCCCAATTCCACTGCTTTTTTCCAATATTTTTTAGCATTTTCTATATCATTGAGTTTAAAATAAGCAACGCCTAAATCATTTAAGGCAAATTTTGAGTCCTTATTATTTAAACCTATTTTACTGATATATTTCTCAAATTTAGAAACAGCTTTTTGAGGGTCATTGGTCTCTAAATATATTGTCCCTGAATATTTTAATGCATCAACATTATCTAATTGTTCAGCTTTCTCAAAATAAAACAGAGCCTCATTGTATTTTTTTTGGTTATAATATTCTACTCCCTGATCAAAAAAATTTACATTACCATTCTTAAATAAAAAAAGATAGGCCATTCCGGCAAGTAATCCCAATACACACAATATAGCAAATAGTTTTCTCATAATACTAAAACTAACATTCCTAAAATAGATATGTCATACTTTTTATTCTAATCAATGGATGGACAACAGCAAATTGATGCATCTGTAAACAAGCTTATCAAGCATTATTAGCATTAACTTTAATTGAACTTGTATCTTCATTAACAAACATATCTGCAGCAACCCGAATTGCACGTTCAGCGAAATAGTTACCAATAAATGGTGCAATTAAAGTTAAAATACCTCCAACTCCAGTTGCCGATTTTATTTGAGCTGATCTAATGTTTTCTCTAATAGCTGCATTCGAGTTTTGATTATGTGTATTTCTGACAGAGCCCATATTTTTTTCATTAACCATCCCTCTCAAATTTCCACTCTTATTAGTAACCCTATCCTGTAGCTCTGGGCCAAACTCACCTGCTTTCATTCTGTTTATCATTTCTCTTAATTCAGGATTATTTTTTAAAGAATAGGTTCCTTGTCTTTCTGCTTCAGTAATTCCTGCGTTAAACTTATTAATGTCGCCCTGGCTTGCATTATTTTGACGTAATAAACTTCTGACTCCTATAACATCCTGTATTGGTGTAACGGGATCCCAGCTGTCAGCAGGTTGAGGAAGTGAAGTGTTTGAGATAGAAGCATCTTTTACATCATTATAATTTTCATTACTATTAAGCCACCCTCCTGTTGCGGAAGCAGCAGGATTTATAAGAAAATAACCCACTGGAATCCATGCTCCAAAAATTGCAGTTTGTTGAAGAACATGCAGAGTTCTTGCTCCACCTAGAAAGCCACCTATCGGTAAAGTAGTTCCCAAACTGAATCCGAATAAAACTCCGGCTAATGCTCCTGACACTATATTTACCCCCATTTCAATGCGATTATTTGTCGCAATACTCTCAGCAGCATTATTTGCTGCCGTTTCTGTAATGAATGGCAGCAGTACTCCCCCTTCTTTACAGGCAAGCAATGAATTTTTTGTTAAGGCAAGAAAAAAATCACCTTTGTTTCCATTACTATCAAAATAAACTGTAGTATGGTGTTTTTTCCATTGGCTTTCCTTGAAACCAATCATTTCACTACACGTAGGAGTCTGCATCATCTGCCATATCCCATATCCAATTGCTCCAATTGCAATAATACCACCAACGATCCAACCTGCTACCGGAACTGTTGCAACTGTAGCAGCTATCCCTAGACCTACCAATACACCGCCCCCGAAAGCAGCTGTTCCTGCACCAGAGCTCCAGCCACTTTTGCAAGTGAATTCCTCTGAAAGCTTTCTATCTAATTTAATTAAAAAAGTCCTTTGCTGAGATCCTAATTTTACAGTTTTTTTTGGTCTCTTATCACTTAATTCAAATTTTTTGGGATCTGAATTTAATTGGTTTGTACATACTGCAAACACTTTTTCTGGTAAGTAAACTGCCATAATTTAATCTTAATGATTGTCAAAATAATAAAACAAAACTTGCATGAATAGAAAAATAACAAAAAAAAGTAATCCAATACCGAACACAAAGATTTGCCAAGGTTTCATCTTATTGATGATTGAATATTTTATTTTTTCTCTTTTTACAACATATACCCCAAAATTTGAAAAAATATTAGTATTTATAATATTTTTCAGTTCTTTTTGGTTAAAATTCTCCCGAATATAGGGCATTAAATATTCCACAAATTTATCCAACTGGACAATATCTTTTTCTGAAGAAAACGGTGTCAATCCTGTGTTCCCAAGTCTTATTTTAATAATGTCCTTGCTTGTGACAATTGTTAAATAACGAAACCCTGCGTTCCCCAAATTCTTAATCATTTTAATATCAGTTAAATTAAAAAGATATTGTATGTTTTGGAATTTTACTTTCAAGTTTTCATTATTTATTGCAATAACCCATTCTTTAGCCTTTACTCGTTTTGCAAGCTGTTTCAAAATAAGCACACATACCGAAAGAGTTAAGAAGGAAGCAAAAAGCAATGGATATAAAAAATGAATTCCTGGAAATAGTATATTTGTGAGTACAAGTGTTCCAATCATTACCGCTAATCCCGGAAAAATAAGGTTTAATGCTAATTTAAGTTCCGTTTTTGCGTCCAATCCTTCAAATCTAAATTCTTTATTTTCCATTAAGTTATGGGGTAAAATTTTCTAACTTATTAATTGTATAAATACATTCGTTTTCAACATTGTCTGAAACTTCTTCTTTTAAAACTACTTTTCCGCTTAAGACAAGACCACTATTTATATCTATTTCTATTGTGGATCTAAAAACAATTTTATATTCTGTAAACTCATATTTTACAATATTTTTATGAAGCTCATTGTATCTATTTTTCATTTCACTTTTTAGAGATTCCGAAATACTAACTTCAGCTATTTTTCGAACGGTTAAAATTCCGTTTTTCTCTTCTACTTTATCATACCTAATCTTCAAGGGCAATATCAGTGGTGGGAGTATGGTAGATACAAAATCGAAATCAATAGTCTCAAATTTATCTTTACTATATAAATACTGATCAAAACACGAAAAATAAAAAAAGTTTCTCCAATATTCTTCTTCATTTGCTGCATTTTCAGAAAATTGATTATCACCCATAACTATTAGTTCATCTACAGCTTTTGGATTATTTTTTTGTAAGCTTTCAATAAAGGGTAGTTCCCAAAATTTTGTTGCCTGGAATTTTTTCCAATCTTTTTGGATTTTCTTTTTATTAAGAATTTTCTGAATTTTTCCTTGTTTATTTAAAGAAAAAAAAACATTATTTTTGATCTTCTCTGTCTCTTCAATGAAATCGAAAACTTCTTCTGATATTTTAGGAGAGGATTCTTTGCTGTAATCCTCTAATTTAACAAAACCTATTTCTTCATCTAAATTCAATTTTAATAAATACTGAAATCTTTGGTTAAAATAATGGACTAAGTTATTATTAAATTTGGATGTATTTATTTGCTCACAACGATATCTTGCTTTCTGTTGAAAGTCTATTTGTTCAAACTGTTTATTTCTAATTTCTTCTTTCTTGGCAGGGAGAAATAACTCTTTAATATGAACAGGAATATGAGTGCTAAAAATTTGCTGCGTCAGAATAGCATGTGAATTATGAAAATCCAACAATTCATTTATTGTTAATCCAGATTCTTTAGCTATTGTAACAAGCGTGTCTCCCTTTTTTATTTCGTATTGTCTGAATTCCATATTTAATTAATATCAACTTGAGTAGCTTTTACTGTAACAGCGGTTCCTCCAGTTATATCTACTTTACCCTCGCCTCCTGAGCCTACAGTAGCTAGTTTTGTACCTCCAAGCAAAACATCTTCACCTAAAATACTAATTTTTTTGCCATTAATATCGATGGTTCCATCTTCTTTCATCGTAATAGAACTTTTCCCGGTCTCCAGTTTTATTTCCGTTGCACTGTTAATATTAACTTTCCCGGCATTATCCATTGTAATTTTGGATTTCCCTTTTCCTACATTGATTGTAGTATTTGTTTCAACATTTATTGTAAGATTATTTCCAATATCTTCTGTACTGTTATTGCTCACAAAGGTATTGATATCTCCTGTTCCGCTTAATGTTACATGATTTCCGTTGCGGTCTTTAATTTCAATCCCGCATCCGTCATGAAACTGGATAATATTTCCGCTTTTGCTGCTTAAGCTCATCACATTATTGCCAGCTCCTCCCCCAGCGCCAATACCTCCATGAAACATTCCTCCCATTACAAAAGGACGGTCCGGGTGCTGATGAACGAAATTCACAATTACCTGGTCATTCACTTCAGGAACAGACATAAAACCGCGGTTTTTACTTACTTTATCACTACTTCCTGCATCTGGAGACATAACGCGGATAAACTCTGTGGTATCCTGCCCGCTTTGCCAGTCAAACTGAACTTTTACTCTTCCCTGATTCAAAGGATCTGTATTGGAAATTATTTTGGCAAATTGGGATTCCGCTTTTGGGTTTTCAAATTCCGGACGGGGGATAAATCCTGTGTCTGCCGCAATAGCTTCAAAAGTTCCGTCGTAATAACCTCTGGCATCAACTTCGTGAGTGACGCCTATAATCATAAGTTTGGTAAAATAAGAGGTATCATTTGTATCTGCTTTTCGCATTTCAATATCTGCGGTACATCCGGGATATAAGAACGGAACTGTTGTTGCCCCTGAAGTTATGAAAACCTCAGATGCTTTGCTTCCTGCCGTTCCTTTTTGGGATGCATCAATATCCATAAATGATGTGGCTTTGATTGGAGCTACTCTCAAAGAAGGTGTTTTAAAGGTTTTCTCTGATATTTCGTAGGCACGTTTGGCAATATCTGAAGTATGGCTGATCTTTGAGCTTCCTGTAGTCAGTTTTTCATTTTTACTGCTGTTGTAGCCATAAAAACTCGGACTTACATGCTGTGCTTTCATTTTGATTGCAATGTCGCTTACACTGCTTCCGTAGGTAAGTTTAACCGGTTTTTCCTGTGGCGGAAGTTTTCCAAAATGCAGCACTTCACCATCGTAATAAAATTGCTCACCGTATGCTTCGGCAATTCTTGCCAGATAATTATAATGAGTTTCTTCATATTGAGAACTGTAAGGAACATTTCCATGCTGGGCATCTACCCTGAAGTCAAATTTATTCTGTCCCAAGCCTTCTTTTATCACATGATCAGCGATACTGTTGAGACTTACTTCCTGTCCGCCTCCGAAACTCTGAATATGGGGTGCTGCATCCAATAATACTGTCGGGCTGAATCCTTTAAGAACTATATTTCCGAGACTTCCTTTTTCCTGGCTGAACCCCACTTCTGTAATAACACCTACAAAGTTACGTTCAGGTCCCTGCTCAATATCTTTATATTTAAATACGACTGTAATTCTTTTTCCTAAGAAATTTTGTGCTTCCTGTAAATTATGATTTTCCGGGCCGCCCAAAGTATCATGGGCCAGCATCAGGCTGAATTCATGATGTTTTGAAGCACTCTGCACCAACTTAAAATGTTTGAAATACTTGATCAGCTGCCCTTCTATCACGATATCCAGCATCACAACGCGGTTAATCCCTGCAATAATACTTTCAGGAATGGCCTGTGCATTATGTATTTTGGAGGTAGGCTGCTTTGACCATACTTTATTTTCAATAATGGATGGATTATTCGGAACCATAGTCTGATTCATGAACATTTTGGAACCCTGAGAGGTGCCGGAATAAATTTCCTGGGCATTTTTTGCAGATTTTTTTATTGCTTCATCCGCTTTCTGAAGCTTATCATCTACTTTTTGTACGGCAATATTTTCAGCATTTTCCAGCTGCTTTCCTGCTGTATTTTGTATCGTGGTTTCAGGGTCTTGTACTTTTATCGATTGATCATCCTTAAACATAATGTGTGTTTTTTTGTTTAAATTATACCATAAATTTTGAATAGTTTCCGGCTGTTTTCACAGTATGGAACCAGCTTCCCGATCCTTACTGTAAACAGTTACATGAAGGTTTCGGCAGGATCAATTGGGTCTTTTTTTCCCAAAAACGGCAAAAACAGAACAGTGCATCCTTACGAATACACTATTCTGTACCAATTTATTTCTATTAAGATGATTGTTCAGAATTAATGACCTGATGAAGGCCACATTCCACGATACTCAGAGTTACCAAGAGTGATCACTTCTGCGCTTATTACGAAACTGATCAGCATACTGTTTTCGTCTATGGCATCGAAATCTACTTCGTGCTGGATCACATATCCGTTTTCCCACTTCAAAGTAGTTAATGTACCTTCTTCGTGAGATTTATTGAATGTAACTTCTCCTGTTGTAGGCTTATATTTTCCGTTCAATAAACTTTCCAAGATATCAGATTTTTCAGTTGCTTCTACGGTAACTTTGATAAGAGCGTTGGATGGGTCTGAGGCCACACGTCCTGAAACGTCTGTAGATCTTGATACGCTGTAATTAAGCTTTAATAGTTTCTGATCTTCTCCTCCGTTGAATTTTAAGATTCCTCTTGAATTTGCTGCCATGATTTGTAAATTTTAATCGTTAATATTTTGTGATTTGGTGATTGATTACATAACAAATATATAGCGCTATATTTTGATAAAAAAGCTTTTGAATATAAATCTGAAATTTTGTAGTAATTCTACGACTTGATGTAGTAATTCTACGATATTAGATTTAAAACAAAAACTCAATTAACTGATTATAAATAATTTAACAATAAAATAAAGAATACAATTGTTGTGTATTTTTACACTTAACAGAGAAATATTAAGATTTATTTAAGAAAATCAATATGTTTTTAACACAAACAAAATGCATAAACACCGGTGTAGTCCAGTGCTTTATTATTAGTATTAATAGATTTCTTTAATGATTTTAAACCCTAGCTGTGGAAAAGCTCATGGCATTAGTCTCCAATTCTGAAAATAAGTATCTGGGTTGACTTTGCGATCATAATATTCCTGTAAAAAAAATATCAATCAATTTTTTTTAACTGATTGATACTTATTTTTTAATTTAAGATGATATTACTGCTGAGTATTTGCCCCTTGTTTTATGGAGCGGGAAAGAATTTTATTTTTTTTCAAAAGGAAATCCGGCATAATATCGGTAGGAAGATAGAGTAAACTTTCTCCTTTTCTTTGCAGTTCATCTACGATTCCCGGGTTCCAGGCAAGAATTTCGTTCATTTCCACATCCAGCTCATCGGCTATAACATTCAGGTTAAATCCTGCATTAATTTCCGTTTCCTGAAGGGGTGCGGCATTGTTTCTCCCGCTTCCACCTTCCGTGAAGAAAACTTTGTTGAGTCTTGAAGAATTGTAATTATTCAAAACACTTTCCAGCTCACCGGTTGCGTAGCAGGCATTCAGGTATTTTTTTACATGGTTGATGGTTTCAGCCGGAAGATATCTGGAAAACACATGGTATTGCGTGGAACCTGCACTCTGCATAGCTTTGGCGATGTTTCCCTCACCGCAGTTATAGGCTGCCACAACAGTAATCCAGTCACCATATTTTTTATAGAGATTAGCCAGTGAAACTACTGCTGTTTTTGTACTTTTATATACATCCGTCCGGTTCTGTTCTGTAAGACCATACTGGTTGGCATGTGCTGTCATAAACTGCCATATTCCTACAGCTCCGGCTCCTGAAGTAATATTCCTGTTAAAATGGGATTCAATCAGGGCAAGATTTCTTAAGTGTCTTGGCAAACCTTTCTGTACCAAGGAATATTCAATAAATTCAACAATTTCCTTATTGGAATTTATAATGTTATTGTATTTTCTTACGCTGCTGTCTGAAGTATCGGAAGGTTCCAGAAACTGTCCGTTCATCATCGCAAAACTCCCTGTCAGCATCAGTGCTGTAAAGATATTTTTGAATACAGTTTTCATTTTACTATGTTTTATGACAAAAAGGCTAAAAAGCAGAATTGCCAGTCAGTCCTTGTACTTTATAATTAATCTACTTTCCAGCTTGGTTTTTCTTCCTCTTTATTCCAGTCTACATAAATGGTCTGGCCGGATTTCACTTCTTCTCTTACAATCATCTTGGATATTGGTCTTGCAAGCTGTGCACGGATTACACCGGAGATCTGCCTTGCTCCGTATTTGCTGCTGAATCCTCCCAGTGCCAGGTTTTTCACGGCTTCATCACTGATTTTTAAGGTCATTCCTAATCTTGTCAGTGAAGTATGAAGGGATTTCAACTGGATATTGAAGATTCTTTCTGCAATGGATTCTGTGATTGGTGCAAAAGGTATAATCTCTGTGATTCTTGCTAAAAACTCCGGCCTGAATCTTCCTGAACCGGACATGATCTGCATCAGTGAAGATGATTCAGGAATTTTTCCCTCTTCAAACTGTTTCACGATTTCTTCGCTTCCTATATTGGATGTAAATAGTATCAATGCATTGCTGAAATCTCCTTCTTTTCCGAGTTTATCATGAACTTTACCTTCATCCATAATTTGAAGAAACACGTCAAAAACGGAATGGTGAGCCTTTTCAATTTCATCAAATAATACAACGGTGTAAGGCTGCTGCCTGATTTTGTTAACCAGCATTCCACCCTCTTCATACCCCACATACCCCGGAGGTGCTCCATACAATAATGCTGCGGAATGTTCTTCTTTAAATTCGGACATATCGAAACGTACCATTGCTTTCTCGTCATTGAAAAGAAGCTCCGCCATAGATTTTGCCAGCTCGGTTTTTCCTGTTCCGGTAGGTCCGAGAAGGAAGAAGGATCCTATTGGCTGCCCGGGTTTGTTTAATCCGCTTCGGTTTTCAACAATAGCATCTGAAAGGATTTTCAAGGCATGATCCTGCCCTACAACCCTGTTTAACAGAAGGGATTCCATATTCAGGAGTTTTTCTTTTTCCTGAGCCTGGATTTTCCCGATCGGAATACTTGTTTTTGCCGCCATCACTGCTGCCAGTTCCAGACGGTCTACTTTTTCTCTTTTCTTGGCAGCATGCTGTAAAAGCTCTGCATAAGTATCATCAATAATCTTATGGATCTGGTCAACGGGCATTGAGTTATCTATAGCCGGCTGTTCATTCAATGATCCCCAAAGGATAGGACTTATTTTATCTCTCAGAAGATTGTAGTTCCAGATCAGCTCATTCGCCTGGTCTTTGCTGTCGGCAAATTCTTCTTTTAAAATACCTTCATATGTTTCTTTCCAGCTTGCCAGTTCTTTTTCTGAAAGCTCATCCAGCATTTTAATTGCGGCCATCGTTCGGTCTAAAAGATCAATAGCTGCATCGGGAAGTTTTTTCCCTTTTGCATATCTTTTTGCCAGACGTACGCATTCCGGAAGGGCTGTTTTTTCCACTTCGATACCGTGGTGTTTTTTATAGCCTTCAAGAAGTACATCAATCATTTTAACACAGGTCTGCTCGTCCGGCTCATTAACCGTAAGAACTTCAAAACGGCGGTTAAAGGCCTGTTCAGGTTCAATGATTTTCCTGTATTCTTCCTGCGTTGTCGCCCCGATTACTGTAATCTCACCTCTTGCCAGTTCCGGCTTAAGAAGATTGGCTACGTTTCCGATGCTTCCTTTTGGGTCTAACAGGGTATGAATTTCATCTATGAAAAGAACTGCTTTTTCAATTTTCTTACACTCATTGATTACTTTTTTCAAGCGGTCTTCAATTTCGCCTTTATAAGAGGTTCCGGCTAGTAGTGCTCCGGTGTCCAGTTCCAGAAGGGTTGCATTTTTAAGCATTTCGGGAACATTTCCTTTGGTAATTTCAATGGCAAAACCTTCTACCAAGGCTGTTTTTCCTACACCCGGCTCACCAATAATGATTACATTCGGCTTGCTTCTGCGGCAAAGGATTTCAACAAGCATCCTGAGTTCTTTGTCTCTTCCTATAATATTTTCCAGATCGCCTTTTCTGGCTTGCGCTGTTCTGTCAACACAATAATTTTTGATAGACGGAAATGATGAATCTGTAAAATCTGATCCGTTTGAGAAAAGTGAAGAAAAATCACCGTCGGCCGATACTGCAAAAGGAGTATCTTTTCTATATAAATTGAAAATCTCGTGTTCTCTTAACGGAAGTGATTTCAACTGCTGCAGAGAAAAAACCACTTCGGGTTTTACGATAGCAGTAAGGATACAAATGGGTGTTATTTCATCCAGACCCAGTTTCAGCCGGATATCGTCTGCTTCTTCTGTAAGCGTGTCTACGGCATCATCCTGACGTACTTCATCTGGAAGATGGGCTGTTTTCGGATATTCTTCAATACGGACGTCTGCCCATTCATAGAAATAGCCGGGATCTTTATCAATACTTTTCAGGAATTCATTAAGGCCGATATCTTTATGCATTAAAGCCTGCAAAATATGCGGACCGCCATATGCAGCATTGTAGTTTTCTTTGGCTATTGACTGGGCAATATGAAATAGCTGTTTTACTGTTTCGTTGGTTACTAGTACTCCCATTATAATTTTTTAATATTAATATGTTTGTGTTTCTTTCAGTTTTATCAGATTATTTGGTGGAATCTGTCAAAATGTACCTTTTTACAAATATATCTTTTTTATGTAAAAAGTGTGCAGGATAAAGATAGTTAATTCTTTGATCAGAGAAGTAATAAGTTGCCTGATAATGAAATTAAATGTTTTTATTTAACTGCTTTAAACAAAAAAAGACCGCCTTTAGGGGACGATCTTTTCTTATGAATGTTGATGTGTAATAGTGTGTCTTCATTTAGATGGACAATTCGCAGATCATCACTGTATTTCAGTTTCAATAACTTTTGTTATTCCCCCGTCATTGAGTTTTATGATTCTTCGAATTTCCTGCCATTATTTTCATTCTTTCATGATTAATATTTTGTGATGTGGTGTGATTGTTTAACAAATATATAGCGCTTATTTTTATCCCGAAAGTATTTCGGTAAAAATTTCACATTTTGTAGTAATTCTACGACTTTTGATTTAAGAATCCCTGCCAGAGATCACTGGAAGAGGGCTTATCTATATCAGGATATATAAGAAAAAAGGAAGATTTTACACTTAATTGAGAAATAGATACATTTTAAAATAAAAATCAGGTTTTAAAAGCGAACATTATTTGGTTTGGTGTTTAAAGAAACAGAAATTATTGTCCGTCTGGTAAAAACAAAAAAGCAGAAGTGTAAGTTCTGCTTTTGGTATGATACAAATTATTGTTTAATGTTTTGTGTATTCCGGTTCCTCAACGGTTTGAGTGGTTGGCATAAAGTATTCGTTCAGCCAATAGAAAGTCTGCCCATTCTGCTGGATTTTCACTGCCGGATTGTTTCTGTGGGAAAGCATATGCTCTGCCAGTTGTTTGTAATTTTTGAAATACCCTCTTACGGTTTCCTGTAAAACAATCTTGGATTTTTTCCAGCCTTTGAGCTTGTATTTTGACATCAGCTCATCTTCAGAATTATCAAAACCTGTACTTAATCCTACGGCATAAGACATAGGTTTTTCATACAATTCAGATTTATCGAGGAACTTTAAGGTAGGATTGTATTTTTTCAGAATCCTCACATATTCATTTATCGCTCTGGACTGATTAAAACTTGCTTTTTCAGGCTCTGTTTTAAGATAAACCTCTGTGTAGAAATTCTTTAAATTATCATATTCCGTTTCAGAAATAAGGATTCCTTTTTCTATACCCGGTTTGAAATCTTTCAGGTCTTTCGGGATATATCCTTTTACAAGGAACGGATTTCCGTAGTTAATGAGCTGTGCGGCAATTCCTGCAGAAACCGGATTGGTAAGGCCTGGAAACAGATATTTATACTTCAGGTCTACATCTGTTCTTCCGGCTCCAACCGAAGAGTGGAAATATTCATTGAGAGACTTGTCAACTGTTTCGTTGTCTAAAGTTACCTGTGCAATAAGGCTGTCTACAGATTTTTTCAGGTAACCGGGTGTTGCCACATCTCCTTTTTTAGGGAAAATAACAAATCCCTGGGACATGCTCTGTTTCGGATAATCCAATGAGAAGAACCCGGCATCTCCTTCTATAAGGTTAAAGTTATTTTTGGTAAGCACATCACTCTGGTTGATGATCTTTTGTTTTTTAAGCTCGGCAATGTTTTTTGCCGTATTGGTTACTACATTTTCAGCCATTAATACAAAATCATTGTAAGTATCGGATGATCTTGCACTGGTCTGGAACATAATCAACCTGGCCTGAGCCTGGGTAAGTGAACTGATTACACTGTACATGTTTCCGTTCTGATTCGCGGAAGTTCCTACGGTTACCACAACATTGGTTTCATCCGGAACATTGGACAGCAGGTTTCCTGCAGCGGAAAGCGCCTCTCCTACCGGTTGGTATCCGCTATTGCTGGCACAGTTCATTTCATTGGTTTTTTCGTCAATGAATCTTGTAATTTTACTGTAATCCGTACTCAAGTTGGAAACTATAACATTTTCCCCGCACGGGTTATTTTTATATAAAACAACGCCGTATTTTACACCGCTGAAATAAGAGGGTTTTTCAAATCTAAGCTGGAGATCCTGAAGAAGGGACTTTACGATTGGGGCATAAGGCGCATTCGGGGCACTTACATCCAAAGCAAAAACGATGTTGATGTTTTTATCTCTTTCCGTGATTTCCCTGTAACGGTCAAAATAGATTTCCTCACCCAGAACATTGAATACATAATTTTTACTGTAATCTAAAATATTGGTGAAATATTTTGTTTTGGAGTCCGGTGCAGGAGCTTCATTTAATGCTAAACTTACCGGATAAATATTCTCAAGCGGAGTTCTTTTATTGGTATCGGTAAGAAGAATGGCTGTTCTGCTCTCTGAATCTGATGCGCCAGGGTATCCTTCATGTACACCCAAAGTAGTTTCAGTTACTTTGGTCTCGTTCTTCAGTTTTACCGCAGAACGCTCACCCCATGCAGAGATCACATTTGCATTTACCCATCCGTAAAGATTGGTGCTGATGCTGTCTATATCAATGGACGGTTTTTTCCCTACCAGAAATCTTTTGTTGTTTTCTGCCTGTTTGTAGACATACACCATCTGCCCGTTCGGAATCTTCACATTGGCAGCTTCTATAAGGCTTGGCGAATTGAATACCATGATGGAATCATTCTTATAATACCTTTCCGCACTTCTGATTACTTCACTGTGGTTCGGTACCACGGCTACTCTTACCGGGAAACCTGTTTTTTCGCTTTTTAAAGAGTTGTTCCACAAAAGAAGATCGGATTCCGGAATCCAGCCATAGGTTTTGATGGATTTTGACGAAACTTTTTTCATCAAAGCATCGGGAACATATTCCGCTACTTTTACCATTCCGTCTCTATGTTTGAGAACCATTAAAGGTTCAAGAAATTTAACTTCCTTGTAAGACTTTTCGTCGCTTTTATCAAGATAAGCCGTGTTTCTGGACCTGTCTGAAATGACGATCCACGGGACTGATTTCTTGGGATATCCGTTCACAACCGGTGAGTTGTCTACTTGCCCGTATTGTGACGGTTCAGGGGTTCTTTTAGAGGGCAGCTTCACCTGACAGCTTGCCAGTAATACTGATAATCCTATATAATATGCTGCTAGAGGAAATTTATTCTTCATGCTATTTTATTTTTATGATTGGTGGTGTATCCGGAATTCCGGAATATATTATTTGCTTTGGTTAATATCTACCTTGGTTACACAGTTCTGCTTATCATCCAGGTTCACTTTTACGCTCTGGATCACAACGTTTTTGTCAAACTGAAGTCCGGCACAATACATATAAAAGTTATTCGCTTTGCTGTCGCTTACTTTTACCACAGTGTTTTCGTTGTTACACAGATAGGTTCTCAGCAGGTAGTTATAGTGCATATTGAAGCTGTTTCCGTTGGCAATCTGCTGAAGGTGATATTTGAAATCATCATCAACTTTTTTATAGGAATCTTCCACAGGTATTTCATCTTCCTGTAAAGCATTGTAGGCCGGAAGGATCTTGATCAGGTGATAAATAGGCTCCTGGCTTTCTTCAGTGTATAATGTAACACGGTAATCTCCCGGTTTTTTGTAGGAATAGATGGCCAGTTTGTCTTTGGAATCTGTATTTCCTGTTTCACCGAATTTCCATGCGAACTGGCTGGCTTCCGAAACGGCACGGAACTGCACATTTTCGTTCTGCATTGCCTGTGTGGGAGCTTCTATAGTAGTAACGGCCTTTGTGCTGTCTTTCGGTTTCTGGTACCTTGGCGAAACCATTACGGGGAAGGTCTTTGTATATTTATTGTCAATAATCAGACTTACCGAATAATATCCCGGTTTGTTGTAAAAGTGTATCCCGGTACTTTTGTCTGAAGTGGTTCCGTCCCCGAAGTTCCATCTTTTGGTTTTGGCAAACTGGGTCTTGTCTTCAAATAAAAGTGTATCTCCCACAGATAATGAGGAAGGATAAACCACTCCCACAATATCATCGGCAGAATGGATCACCTTTTTCTGCAGCCATAACGCAACGAGTGCCGCAATAAGCAGCGTTGCGATAACACCAATAATAATGTTCTTTTTGTTTTTTTGAAAATAATTCATAGTTAAGTGATTGTGATGTGTTGTGTTCCTGTAATGTTTATTTCTTGATTACTGGGTTCTTGCCCTCAGTGCGTTTTCTCTTTCATAGAGACGGTTTTGCTTGTCTTTAAAACCAATCCTGCAGTCTTCCACCTCTTTTTCGAATCTTTTTATATCTTCTGTAGTGGTAGAAATAACTTTTTTGTCTTCAAAATACATTTTGTAGAATTTGGCGATCTGCGGATATGCATCTTTACGGATATCCATCACATCGTTACCATGGAAATAGCTGGCAAGACCATTAATCCCGTTAAAAATATTATTCTCGGCAAAAGGTTCTGGAGATTTATCTGCAATTCTGCTGATCATGGTGTAGGTACTGTCCATTTCGGGCTGTAAAAGCTTTTGGTGGCCTTCGAACGCCGTTTTCTGTTCAAGGCTTTGTATTCCTCTTATATCTTCTTCTGAGAATGGAGATTCATATCCTTTTAAAAAAAGAATCCCGAAGAATATCAAAGCTGCTAAAAGCATCAGTATTAAATAAAGAAACTGATAATGTCTTTCTTTCTTAGATAGTGTAATAGTTCCCTGCATATGCTTTCTTTTTTATTATCTTCTTTTGCCTGTAAAATTCCTTGTAGGATCTTTTCTAAGCTGTCCGTTCGCTTTTCCCACCTTTGCAATACATTCTTCAAGGTCCCTCAGGATGATCTTTTTATTGTATTCCACTCCTATAATATCACTCTTTAATTTCAGCATAGGCTCTATCTGTTTCATCAGAACTGCATAATGTTTGAAATTATCCACACTGTCTTTTCCCATAATGTTTTTCACTTCTCTCACATCATCCATAATCCTGGTCTTGAGAAAAACATCATTTTCGACTTTGTTGATGTTAAGCTGGTTCATCTGGTCATAGATTTTATCTACATGGGTCCTGAGAACATCGCCCCGCATCATAAGTTCTTTGTATGCATCTGCCTGTCTTACGATTCCTTCCCGTTGTATGCTATAGCTTTTAAAAAACAGGAACAGACACAGAAAAGACACCACCGAGAGAGCGGCGAAAGACAGAATAAACTTCCAGATGCCAACTCTGACATCAGATTTGTTTAATTTTTTTTCCCTGTTAGAAGACATATTTTTGTGATTTGTTTGGCTTGTGAAAATATAAAAAAAAAAATTTATGTACAATACGTATTTTCCCCAACATAATTTAGTGAAAACCCTAATTAATCAAGTTTAATCTCAACTTTAATAAGTTTTTCATAAATTAGGCATCTGAATTTTAAATATCACACACCAAATCGATATTAAAAGTGAGTAAATTATTATCAAACACAGTGCGGTTTTCTATAGCTGACAGTGATTTCTATTTTAAGAAAATCATGATTAAAACGCTTATGGAAAATCCTTTCTATATGCTTCTGAATGACTGTAATAACGGCCACGAGCTTGTAAACAGGATTTACAGGAGGCAGGAAGATGTGTTTATTATAGAACTGTTTATGCCTGTATTAAGCGGCATAGAAGCCATTAAATACATCAGGAAAAACAATACGGAAACCCCTATTGTAACCTATTCCAGCACTTATCAGGAAGATATGGCCGAGATTCTTTCGAAAATTCCCAATATTTATTATTGCCAGAAAAAAAGCACTATTATAAAGGATATTATTAAAGGCAGTATTGCTTCTGACGGGTTCGATTACGAAAAATATTCCAAGGAATGGGAGCAGCAGCCTCTTGCAGTACAGAACTACATGGAAAGGCAGAAGAAAGGCCAGGAAGAACTCAGCCCCACTGAGATACAGCTCATGAAATTCTGCTATGAAGGCTATAGCAATAAGGAAATTGCGGAAAAGCTGAACCTCAGCACCCGCACCATTGATACTTATATTAACAGGCTTACGGAAAAGCTGGGACTGAAAACAAAACTGCACCTCATCCGTTTCTGTGTGGAAAATGGCTACTACAATTCCAGCATGTAAAGAGATTTAACGTAATATTAATATAAACCAAACATGAAAACTCCAACTCTTTAAACAAAAATATTTTACCACTAATTTGCTAGTATTCAATTTTTTTAACTAAATTTGCACACCTAAAATTTAAAATTAAAAAAGGAAATGACAAAGGCAGAATTGGTAAACACCATCTCAAATAAGTTGGGAACAGAAAAGAATGAAACACAGAAAGTTGTAGAAGCTTTTATGCAGGAGATCAGGACTTCTATGTATAATGGGGATAACGTTTATCTGAGAGGTTTTGGATCTTTTATCATTAAAACAAGAGCTGCTAAAACAGGGAGAAATATTTCTAAGAACACTGCAATTGAGATTCCTGCTCACAATATTCCTGCTTTCAAACCTTCAAAATCTTTTGTAGAGAAAGTAAAAACAAAAGTTGCAGTAAAATAAGAACATTAACTGAATATTAACTAGTTACTAAAAAATTAAAATTATGCCAAGCGGAAAGAAAAGAAAAAGACACAAGGTTGCAACTCACAAAAGAAAGAAAAGAAGAAGAGCAAACAGACATAAGAAAAAATAATCTCTTTTTTTCGGGATTTACAATATAATAATATAGTTGGTGATTTTAATTATTTAAGCGTTCACCGACTATATTTTTGTTTGCAACTATAAGATTTCCAAAGGAAAGCAAGGCTTTTGCAGATATTTTTAAAAATATACAGCAATTTCATTCTAAATTCTTATATTTAAAATTATTTATTCGCTAAAAAATACGCCAGTTTTCTATAATCTTAATAAATTTTTATCTTATACAAAATGAAGAAAGAACTAATAGTTTCGCATGAAGATGATCTTACAAAGATTGCACTGCTGGAAGACGGAAGACTATGTGAACTTCATGAACAAGAGGACAAAAGCGAATTTATAGTTGGAGATCTGTTTGTAGGAAGAGTAAAAAAGTTAGCCCCCAACCTGAATGCCGCATTCGTAAATATCGGGTACGATAAGGATGCATTCCTGCATTATCAGGACCTGGGACCACAATACCTCACCTACAGAAAGTTTTTAAAAGATACTATTTCTAAAAAACAGAGTTCTTCAAGCTTAAAAAATTTCGAGATACAACCCGAAATAGACAAAAACGGAACCGTAGACAAAGTCATTGCAAAAGACGATCTCGTTCTGCTTCAAATTACTAAAGAACCTATCTCCACCAAAGGTCCGAGGATCTCTACCCAGGTTTCTTTAACAGGACGTTTTCTGGTCCTGATCCCTTTCGATAACAAAGTTTCCATTTCCAAAAAAATCAGAACTACTGAGGAAAAAGAAAGACTGAGAACACTTATTGACAGTATCAAGCCAGAAGGTTTCGGTGTTATTATAAGAACTGTAGCCGAGGGAAAAAAAGTAGCAGACCTTCATAATGATATGAATCAGCTGATCCAGAAATGGGAAAGTACTTTCAAAAACATTCAGAGAAGCAAAGTTCCGGCTAAAGTTTTAAGCGAAGAAGACAAAGCTTCAGCTATTTTGAGGGACAATTTCAACCAGGATTTCGTAAGCATCATCTGTGACGATGAACAGATGGTAGATGAAATGACCAATTATGTAGAGGTCATAGCCCCTGAAAAAAAGAATATTGTCCAGTTTTACAATTCCCACATTCCTCTTCTCGAATATTACAACGTTGAAAAACAGCTTAAACAAAGCTTTGGAAAACACGTTAATATTCCAAGTTCAAAAGGTGCTTATCTTGTTATAGAGCATACAGAAGCACTTCATGTGATTGATGTAAACTCCGGAAATAATATCACAACCGGAACCGCCGTAAACAAAGAGCACGCTCTTAAAGTCAACAAAATGGCAGCCACCGAGATTGCCAGACAGCTTCGTCTCCGTGATATGGGAGGCATCATTGTAATCGATTTCATCGATATGCAGAACCCTGAACACAGAAGGGACCTGTACGAGCATCTGAAAGAAGAAATGAAACGTGACAAAGCACGCCACAAAATTCTTCCTCCGAGCAAATTTGGACTGATCCAGATTACCAGACAAAGGAACCGCCCGGAAAAACAGATCGAAACCAAAGAAGAAAACCCGAACAAAGACGGAGAAATTGTAGCTCCAATTGTGATCGTGGAAAGAATGGGTGAAACCCTCAGAAGCATCCTGCAGAAAGAGAAAGGAAAAATTTTCCTGCATGTGCACCCCTTCGTGGAAGCCTACCTTACCAAAGGCATCAAAAGCATCCAGATGAAATGGTTTATCAAATACAAAAAATGGGTAACCATTATCCCAAGGGATTCTTTTAAGTACTTAGAATACAAAATTTACAATTCCAAGAAAGAAGAATTGATAGAGTTTTCTAATTAAAAAAATTCAAAAAGGCTGCCATATTTTGAGGCAGCCTTTTATTATTTCCATAGTTACTCAAATAAGACAGTATTAAATGACCATCAGACACAATTGAATTATATTATTTAATTAAATTAGATAATTAATTTCTAAAGATGAAAAGTATATTTACAGCCCTGCTCTTTCTTATAGTCAGTCTGCTCAATGCCCAGGATTCAAATACAATAACACTTTTTGAGAAAAAGCTCAATCAGTTTCTTAATGTAAGAGATTTTTCAGTTTCAGAAGATGGAAATGAGGTCTTTTTCACAATACAGAGCCCCAACCAGGAAATTTCACAAATCACCAGCATCAAAAAGAATGGAAAAAACAATTGGTCCGAGACTCAGCTATTATCCTTTAATGACAATTACTCCTATATGGAGCCTTTTTTAGCTGATAATGGAACCCGTTTGTATTTTGCATCTGACCGTCCTCTGGACAAAACAAAATCAGAAAAGAAGGATTTCGACATATGGTATGTGGAAAGAAAAAATCAGAATTCAGAATGGTCCGAACCTGTAAATATGGGCAAACCTGTCAATTCCGATCTGAACGAGTTCTTTCCTACCCTTTCTGACAATAAAAATTTATACTTCACCCTGGAATCACCAACCGGGATGGGAAAAGATGATATCTATGTATGCCAATGGGAAAACAACCAATATTCTGGTCCGCAAATACTGGATGAAAATATCAACAGCGATGGATATGAATTCAATGCTTTTATTTCTAAAAAAGAAAATTTTATACTCTTTACAAAGTATAATGAAAAAGGCGGACAAGGAAGCGGCGATCTTTATATTTCCAAAAAGGATTCTGAGGGGAAATGGCAAAAAGCAGAGAATTTGGGAATACCCATTAATACAAAATCTATGGAATACTGTCCTTTTTATGACGAAAAAAACCAGATTTTATACTTTACCAGTAAAAGAAATAATATGTCTCCAAAAAAATTCAAAAATATATCGGATTTTCAGGAATACATCAACGAAGGCCAAAACGGCTTAAGTAAAATCTACAAAACTCATTTTATCATAAAATAACTCCTGCAAAATGGGCAAAGAACATCACTACAAAGCAACCATCAGCTGGACCGGAAATACAGGAACAGGAACCAGCAGCTACAGAAACTATGAAAGAAGCCACACCATTCAGGTTGAAAATAAGGCTCTTATTGAAGGCTCTTCCGATCCGGCATTTCGGGGAGACAAAACCAGGCACAACCCTGAAGACCTGCTTCTATCCTCACTTTCTTCCTGCCATATGCTATGGTATCTTCATTTCTGTTCGGAAGAAGGCATCATTGTTACCCATTACACGGACGAAGCTACCGGAATCATGGAAGAAACCGCTGACGGAAGCGGACATTTTACATCTGTTACTTTACACCCCACAGTTATTGTACAGGAAAAATCTATGATTGAGAGAGCTGGAGAACTGCACCATAAGGCAAATCAATTTTGTTTTATTGCCAGGTCTGTTAACTTTCCGGTAAAACATATCCCTACCACGTTAGTTAAATAATACATATCAAAAACTTAAACAAACCAAATATCCCATCAATATTAAGTTTCAAAAATAATAACTCTAAAATATTTATTTAAAACTCCACAACAAGAGAATTATTTATCAAATAATCAATAATATTTCGATTTTATAATCATTATTATCAAAATAAAGTGTAAATATTTATTATTTTTATGTAAAATGTAAATATTTTTTTATATTTTTATATAAACAAAACTAACCATGATGAAACCGAGATTAACTATTTTTGATGAACCGTTACTCTACACAGAAGGTTTATCAAAACTGCTCTCACAGAGCAAAATTTTTAACACGATTGACATTTGTAATTCTTATGAACACCTATTTGAACAATTAAAATTAGATCCCCCGGAAATTCTGGTACTAAGCTCCAATATGCTGATGCTTACAGATATTTTCAGACTTACAGAAGACATTACCTCAACAAACAAACAAATCAAAATTATTGTCATAGGCAATAGTTATGATATGATCGACATCCGGAAGCTTTTTAACAAGGGCATAAAAAGCTATCTCGACAAAAACAGCAGATACGACGAATTCCTGAAATCTATAAATGTCCTGCTTTTAAATGAAATCTATATTTGCGATCATGCAAAAGAAAGAATGATCAATTTTATCAGCAGCGAAGAAGGAAAACCCAATCCGCATATTAAAGAGCCCCTTACACGCAGAGAAATGGAGATCCTCAAACTGATATGCGACGGCTTCAGCAGCAAAGATATTTCTGAAAAACTCTTCATAAGCATCAACACCGTAGAAACCCACCGCAAAAGGATACTTCTAAAATTAAACGCAAAAAATTCCGTAGGAATAGTAAAATATGCCTTAGAAAACCACATTATCGACTGATGAAAAAAAAACCATTTTGATTAACTCCCGAAGATTCCAAACCACAATGTTTGGAATTTTTTTATTCCGGATTGATTTCATAATGGTTTCTTCATAAAATCTTTACCCAGAGCCAGCAATCACCAAAATACACATAAAAAAATTCTGAAGCCTTTCAACCCCCGAATCCGGAAACACGAACTATACATCCTTCACTCCCCTACAAAAAATGGCCAATTATCTATTGACAATTGGCCATTCCTTATTATTCTACTTTCCTTTACTCGTAATCCGGCATTTCGCCGTTGCTGAAAAGAGAAGCCCTGGAAAGATCGGTCATCGTACTGTTGAGATCAATAACCATCACATTTTTCTGTGATATATTGTCATTGGAAGTATTCATAAAGATGACCTGGGCATTATTTGGAGAGAATCTTGGATCAAGATCATTGGTTCCCATTGGTTTTTCGCTTTCCTCAGAAATATCGTATACCGTATCATTGGTCAGGTTATAGATAAAGATATGGGAATCTAGCTGACGGTAATTTCCGCTTCCGTCCTGATATCCTGAAATATCACGGGTGAAAACAAGCATTTGTCCGTCTACAGAAAAATTCAGTCCTCCGGATGCTCCTAATGATCCTGTCAGAACGGTTTTCAATACGCTTCCTGTCATATCTATAATATAAATCTTTGTATTGTAACCGCTGTAGTCATTGGTTTTTAAAGCAATCCGGCTGCCGTCATAGCTCCAGTCACATTCAGAGATCATGCTGCCGTCCGGAGTTGTGTAAACAAGAGTCAGTCCGCTTCCATCTTTATTAATTCTGTATAACTTATTGAAATTTGAATAGAGAATTTCCTGACCGTTTGTATTCCATGCAAAATCCAATTCATAATTGTTAAATCCTGCAGCAGGTACTGTCGTTACCTTGAAAGGATTTGACCCATCAGGATTTGCAGTATAAATATGGGTACTTCCACCCTCGGTCCGCAGAAATGCAATCAGTCCTGCATTATTGTTTTTTCTCGGCCTCCAGCTGTTATAGGAAGAATTGGTAAACTGGAAACTGTTTCCCTGATCATTACTGGACATGATGACAAAGTTTCCATTCTGTTTCTGTACATAATGATAGCGGTTGGCCGGAACTGTATTGGTGGTAAATTTACTGATGGAACTTAAAACTGGCGGGTGAATGCCGTCCGAAACAGACACCTGCCAGAAGTAACTAACACCAAACTTCAAATTGGTCAGCGAATAATGATTCACTGCCAAATCATTAACCTGAATAACATTTGTATCAAGGTTATTTTTAATTGTTAAACTATATTTTAAAACATCGGCAGTATCAGGATCTGTAGCAGTCCATGTCAGCTCAACGTTCAAAGGTTGATTGACCGCATTGTCTACCGGACTTAGCAGCTGCGGTGCAGAAGGAGGAGAGTTGAGCGATTCGTCATCGTCCATCTCAAAGACCACGGTAACAACCTGGCCCTGGTTTTGTATATTAACACCCTGAAAAGTGGTGATATAACCTGATAATTCGGCTTTCACAGAATAATTTCCCACAGGCATAGAAGCAATTTCGAATGTGCCGTCTGTACCGCTGAAAACAGTCTGAGTAGTTGGTGCTGTAAAAACTTTCACATTAGGAATAGGCACATTGGTACCTCTTTTTACAACTTTTCCTTTCAATATCCCTGTCTGAGCCTGATCCACAAGATCTTCATCACATGAAAACAGACAAAAAGTAAGGATGAATATGCTGAGTATTTTGATTAAAGTTTTCATAGTTCATGTTTTTATTTGTTTCCAAGATAGAAGTTGATTCCAATTGCGAACCGGAGTGCCTGGTCTTTTCTTTTCCCATTTACCATGCCTTCCCAGTTATCTTTAAAGCCGATATCATACTGTGAGGAAGCCCGGATTGCGGTATTATTACCGATCATATACTCCAAACCTCCGCCCACCTGGCCTTTATACTGGGGTTTGTATTTTGAAAACATAGCCCCCAATCCACCATATACATATGGACTGAACCTGTATTTTGGAAACAGAAGAAATTCGAGGTTAAGCTCAGGAACAATATAATTTCTTTTAACAATATTCTTATTTTCTAACGTGAAAAAGCTTCCGCTGGCTTCAAGATTAAAATTGGGACTTATAAAATATTTGATTCCCAGTTTTCCACCGGCATTCATCTCAGGATTCACATAATCATCTTTGATTTTCTGAGCTTCTATGTTGGCGAAAACGGACATTTTCTGTCTGTAATTTTCAGGAAACTTATTGCCAACCGATCTACCTACATTTTTTTCCTGCTCTTTATTATAATCATTGATCAGGGCCTGGTATCCCGTTAAGTTTTCAGATGCTTTCCCCCATATTTTATCCCTGATTCCTTCTACAATAAGAGATCTTACCGCTTTCTCTATGGATTCGGTTACGGCAAGCTGTACAGGCTCATTTTGGGTAAGTCCCACTTCCGCTTCCAATAATCTTTCCGTATCAATATATCTGAAAAAGCTTCCGTTCACACTTGTGGAAAGAATGGTTTTAGAAGTATAGACTGTTTTAAGGATTTCGCCGTTAAGGGTAGAAACAGCACGCAGGTATATGGTAATCCTGTCCTGGCGGTATTGTGTGGAAGCTCCGATTCCGAAGTATCTTGCTCCCAGACCGCCGGTCATTACATTGCTGTCGTAGGAAATAACGCCACCTTCTAGAAGAATTCCCGCATAAAGAAGAGGTGGAAGCGACTGGCTGTTTTTTTCGGCATCTTTCATGTATTCCTGTCTTGTGGACCGGATAATCTGCCTTTCGTTTAAAAGATTGGCAATATTTTCTCTTTCGATTGGAATAAACCATCTGCTGTCTTCCAATGCTTTAATGAGGATGGTTGTAGTTCCCTGGGGAACCGCCGTGCTCCAGTTATTCCCGCTTTCTGACGGTTTATACTGGCCGGTCTGGTCTCTGAATTTGTAGACACCTATAACGATTTTTTCTTTGGGGAGAGGAAGATTCCTCAGTTCTGTAGTAGAAGGGGTGAGTTCTCCCATGGTGGATCTTTCAGGATCGGAAGGAAGACCCAGGATCGAACTGCAGGCCTGCATTAGGCACAGCAGGAACGTACAGAAAAAAATTCTGGTGTAAGTGTAAGTTCTCATGATAAGTCTGGTTTTTAGTTATTTTTTATTTTGGAATTACGATCTCGGACTGATCGCCTGTGCTGGTATCCAAAATATTGATCAAAAGTCCCTGGGCGGTAGTTGTAATCTGCAGATAGAGCGAACCGAAAAGATAATTTCCGGGCTTTATACTGCCCTCCCCGAACTGATCTTCAAACAATTTCCTGGACAGTTCACTCAGTACCTGCCTGTTGAGGCTCTGGCTGAAACTGTTCAGAGAATTAACATCATCAAGCAAACTGCTGTAATCATCTTTTTCATCAAACTGATTCTGAGCATTTGCTGAACTTAAAAGCCACTGGTAATTAAAAGTATCACCTCCGAAGGCCGGATTAATGGGCTTATAAACGAGCTGCTGAGATTTTCCGGAGAAAATACCCGCAATAAAGATTAAAATAATGATAAAGGTTTTCATGGCGGACGTTTTTAGTAGATAAATTCATTTTTAATAAGATTTTTCTTTGCATTAAACTCTTTGATATATTTTAAGCTGGCTGCCAGCTGTTCTTTCAGGTAATCTTCGCCTGGATTGGTCATAAAGCTGTAAATTACTTTATCCTCGATCTGGATGTTGATCTGCCCGCTGGTTCCGCGAAGGGGAAGTTCGGAGATGGTAACCGCGCCGCTGCTTTTATCCGGAATCTGGCTGTACTGGAGATAGAAAAGGTCATAAAAATCTTTCCCGACCTTTGTTTTGGTTTCATCAATGGTGAGCCCTTTCAGTTCAAAGACTGCATCTTCTTCTACTTTGGCGGTTTTCTTTTTGAACAGATCTGTATTTACTTCAAGACTGTCTTTTGCAATGAGCTTCTGAGTTTCTTCATCTTTTATGTAGAGAAAAGCTTTCAAAGCATCTTTCTGCTGAAGGTTAACATTGATCTCGGATAAAATTTTTACTTCATTGGGGTTTATGGAGAATTTTCCGCTCTGCTGGTTATTGGAAAGATTTCCGGCATTGCCTTTTTTGATGGAAACTAACAGGTAATTTAATTCTTTATAAACTGCTGTATTATTGGTTACAACCGCTTTAAGCCTGATCTGGTTTTCAAGGATACTGCTTTCTATCCTGGCATTTACTTTTTTATCCTCCTGCCCATCAACCATTGCAGACAGGAAGATAAATAAAGTATACAGACTTAAAGAATAAAAAGTTTTCATCATTTGTATTTTAATAATTCCTCATAAAAATGGTCTTGTTGTCGCCTTTTACACTGATCTGCATCCCGTCTGAAACGCTGTTGCTTCCGGTAATATCAATAATATTGTTATTCCCCTGCGCAGTAACTGCTGTTCTGGTTTCTTTATCTGTAAAAGAATTGATGAAATAAAGTGTATTGAAATCTCCCAGCTGTTGTACGGCAATGTTTGTTTTAGCATTAAGAGAAAGTTCTGCATTATTATAGTCCCCTATTTGTATAATACTGGAACCATAAAGCGTTTGTTCCGTCTGCTGTCTTGCCATAAGATCAAGAACCGTATTGCTGTTGACCTTATCCCAGTCTAGTTGCTGCGCTTGCACACAGAGTACTGCGAAAAGTGTAAAGGCACCCCATCCCGGTTTAAACATGGTATTAATTTTTAATAAAGGTACACGAATAGAAGATTGAGAAAAACACACCCAGCAGGGATAGATATAAAATCACGGTTTCTGGGTATGTTTCATCATGAAAAGCTTAAAAAAGGAGATAACCGCAGCCTCTCCTTTTATTTTAAATTACAGTACATATTTTAATTAGATTGATTAACCACCATTGAATTTCCGTTACCCATTTGAGTTCCTACATGAATGTGAGCGTCTCCGCTTTGTGCTACCCAGGTAAAGTTATTGTTACCCATCTGAACATCAATTGCTGTATTGGAATCTCCTAATTGAATTTGATATAACTGGTTGCTGTTTCCAACCTGTACACCCATAGCTGTATTGTCATCACCGATCTGAACGGAAGCAGCAACGTTATCGTCACCTACCTGATCGTGCATTGCACTGTTATCATTACCATCCTGGTATTGTATTAAAAGGTTATCGTCACCTATCTGAAGACCGCTTGCTTCGTTTCTTCTTCCAAGCTGGATCTGATAGGCATCGTTTCCGTTACCTACCTGAATAGCTGAAGCATCGTTTCTTCTTCCATCCTGATATTGTACCACGGAGTTTCCTATACCGAGCTGTACAGAAGATGTTTCATTTCTTCTTCCGATCTGAGTTTGTTCTGTAGAGTTAAATGCACCAAGCTGCCAGGTTACTGCAGAGTTTCTGTTTCCCTGTTGGCTTACGTCATTAGTGTTGGCAAGACCAGTTTGGTCTACGTCAATAGAGTTTCTGTTACCGATACTTTCAGCCGTGTTAACATTCAGAACACCTACTTGGTCAATGTCTGCCGTATTACGGTTTCCATCCTGTGTAAGGCTGTTGATATTCAAAAGTCCTGTTTGGTCAACAGTAGCAGTATTCAAGTTTCCGATCTGGGCAGTAACATCAATATTTGATTGTGCGAAGCTGAAACTCATGGCCATTAGTGTAAATACACCTGTAATAAAGTTTTTCATTTTGATAAAAATTAATTGGTTAATAGTATGACAAAGGTATACGCTAAACCAAAATGAAAAACCACTGCTAAAGTGTAAATTTTAAAAATCACTGTTTACCGTTTTGAAAGTAACTGTTTACGGTTTTCCCCGCATCACTTGTTTCAGTTACGTAAAAATACGGTATATTACACCATGATTTACACATAGATACAAAAAATAACTCCAATTATTCAATTAAAAAATTTTTCTTTATTTTTCAGCATTTCAACTTTTAAACCTTTTAATCATTCAATTTTTTAATTATCTGTCAATGGTTAATTAATGTTAATGCCTCTTCTTTTCTTCAGTATATATTGCTAAATTTGATGTATGGAAAGTTTTGGAAAAGATTTATTGAGGAAAATTACAAATGTAGAGCTGCCCGGGATCAATGCCCACGGAGTATTTTCACCTCCTTCCCGACCTGTATTTACGTATGATGAAGTGCTGGCAAAAAACCCAAAGTTTGCGGCCGTTAATATTGTACTCTATTTAAAAGATAATGAATGGTATTTCCCGCTGATCCAAAGAACCATTAATGAACACGACAGGCACAGCGGACAAATCTCCCTACCCGGCGGAAAGCGTGAAGAGCTGGACAGAGACTTCGCTGAAACTGCTGTACGTGAAACCTCGGAAGAGATCGGGATAGATAAACATTACATAAGGGTAATCAGGGAAATGTCTCCTATTTATATTCCGCCAAGTAATTTTTATGTTTATCCATACATTTCGTATACTAAAAAGAATCCGCTTTTCGTTCTTCAGCAGAGTGAGGCGGTAGAAACTATAGAATTTCCTATTACTTCTTTTCTCAGTCTTCCGGATAACCCTGAAATTATGGCACTGCCAGGTGCTGCCGGACATGAAGTTCCGGTCATTAATTTCAACGGGTATATTATCTGGGGGGCTACAGCAATGATATTGAGTGAGTTTAGCCAGTTACTGAAAAAAATGTAACTTTGCATTACCGTGTTTAATTGAGAGATGGCGAAGAAAAATATTTTCACCGATGCATTCGGAACACCTTATTTTTTAAAAAGGTTTATTATTTTTATTTTAGGGATTGTATCTTACAGAAGATTCAACGGCTTTAATAAATTAAGGATAACCGGTACAGAACACCTTGTGGATCTTCCAGATTCCAACGTGCTTTTCGTATCCAACCATCAGACCTATTTTGCAGATGTGGCAGCAATGTACCATGCATTCTGTGCTGTAAACAATGGATATCTTGATACGATTAAAAACCCTATTTATCTGCTCAATCCAAAGATTGATTTTTATTATGTGGCAGCAGAAGAAACCATGAATAAAGGAATTCTTCCGAAGATTTTCAAGATTGCCGGTGCTGTAACGGTAAAAAGAACCTGGAGAGCAGAAGGCAAAAATGTCAACAGAATGGTGGATCTTACTGAGGTTGACAATATTATGAAAGCTTTGGACAACGGCTGGGTAGCTACTTTCCCTCAAGGTACTACATCTGCTTTTGCCCAGGGACGAAGAGGTACAGCCAAACTGGTTAAAAACCAGCGCCCTATTGTGATTCCTATCAAAATCAACGGATTCAGAAGGGCATTTGACAAAAAAGGCCTCCGTGTAAAGGTTACGGGCGTAAAACCTACCATGGAGTTTAAGGCACCTCTGGATATAGATTATGACAATGAAAAAGCGCCTGAAATTTTATTGAAAATTATGACTGCCATCGAGCAGACTGAAGATTTCAATGTACTGCACAATTATGATGAAGAACTTAAAGCTAAAAAATTAGAAAAGGATTCAAATAATTAAAGTAAGTAGAAAATTATGAACAAAATATTAGGGATCTTATTCACGATCATAGTATTAGTTTCGTGCAACAGCCAGAAAGTATATTCAGATTTTGATATAAGTTATTCCAAAAGCGGAGGTTATGCTCCCAGATATGAAAATGTACTCATCAAGGGTAATAATGTTCATTATTCCCTGGAGGAAGGCGGGAAAAAATACAAACAGGATTTTAAAATTTCTGATGAAGATCTAAAAAAACTGGATCAGACACTTTCCCAGAACAATTTCAGAAGAATACAGGAAGATCACAAAAAACTGTATGATAATGTGACCACTTCCATCAATGTAAAAAAAGGCCCGAATGAAGGCAACAAGTCAGATGCCAGCATGATGATGCCAAACTTTACAACAAACTGGAACAATATTCTGAATGCTTTTCAGGATATTATTAATAACAATGTAAAAAACAGTAAATAAAGTTGAAAACCCACTTCATTGCTATTGGCGGAAGCGCCATGCATAATCTTGCTATTGCGTTAAAAGACAAAGGATATCAGGTAACAGGTTCGGATGATGCTATTTTTGAACCTTCAAAATCCAGGCTGGAAAAGAAAGGAATTCTGCCTCAGGAAATGGGCTGGTTCCCGGAAAAAATAACTCCGGATATTGATGCTGTTATTCTTGGAATGCATGCTCATCAGGATAACCCTGAACTGGCAAAAGCAAAAGAGCTGGGTTTAAAAATTTATTCATATCCTGAGTTCCTTTACGAACAGTCTAAAAACAAGACAAGAGTGGTAATTGCCGGTTCACACGGAAAAACAACAATCACTTCAATGATTCTTCATGTACTGAACTTCCACCAAAAAGACGTGGATTTTATGGTAGGGGCACAACTTGAAGGTTTTGACTGTATGGTAAAACTAACGCAGGAAAATGATTTTATGGTACTGGAAGGTGATGAATACCTTTCCTCTCCTATCGATCTGCGTTCAAAGTTTCTTCTGTATCAGCCGAATATTGCTTTGATGAGTGGTATTGCGTGGGACCATATTAATGTATTCAAAACATTTGATGATTATATAGATCAGTTCAGAAAATTTGTTGCAAGTATTACTCCGGGCGGCGTTCTGGTATACAATGAAGAGGATGCAGAAGTGGTAAAAGTGGTGGAAGCTGCTGAAAATTATTTCAGGAAAATTCCTTACAAAACCCCTGAATATGAAATCAGCAATGGAAAAGTATACCTGAAAACTGAAATGGGCGATGTTCCTCTTTCCGTTTTCGGTTCCCACAATTTGCTGAATATGGAAGGAGCAAGACATATCTGCCGGCAGCTGGGGATCATGGATGAAGATTTCTACGAAGCCATTATGAGCTTCAAAGGTGCTTCAAAGCGTCTTGAAAAAGTAGAAAGAGAAGACCAGGGAACTTTATACAAAGATTTTGCCCATGCACCAAGCAAGGTAAAGGCTACAGTAAAAGCTTTCTGCGAGCAGTTTAAAAAAGAAAAAAAATACGGATTCCTGGAGCTTCATACTTATTCAAGCTTAAACCCTGTTTTCCTTGAACAGTACGATCACGCTATGGACGGTTTGGATGAAGCCATTGTTTTCTATTCTGAAGATGCTTTAAAAATCAAAAGAATGGAACCGATTTCTCCGGAATTTATTAAAGAGAAGTTTAAGAATGACAGATTGAGGGTATTTACAAATGCTGAAGATCTTCATGCATACTGGCAAACTTTAGACAAAACAAACGGTGTTTTCCTCATGATGAGCTCCGGCAACTTCGGTGGCCTTGACCTGACGAAATAAAGAATAACAAGTAATTAAAAAGCCTTTCAGCTATTGAAAGGCTTTATTAATTTAAATAGACTATTTGGCAAATGTTTTCCTCCATTTGGCAATTGTATTTCTGCTGAATTTGAAAAGGCTAGCCATCTCTCGATTATTAAGCCTGTTAGATACCTGATATTCTAAAACTCTTTTAATACTCTCTTCATCATAAGAACGTAATCTTTGGTTTAAAAAATTTATTTCTTTGTCCTGCCGATTAAAAATTATATTATTGATCTTAATAATTTCAAGTGAGTTTTTTATTTCTCTTGTAAGCAAAGGAGCAAATTCCTCTTTTTTTTCGGGAAATTTTCTTTCAATTAAATCAGTATAAATCTTATTATAATTGGGACAATTCATTTTTTATTTTTTTAACAGTTCTATCCGGTTGTTTGGCAATCCATTTATATAAAGTGGTTTTGGGAATTTTATATTCATCAATAATCTGCTGCTTCGTTTTCTCCTTACCATTGACTAATTCCAAAATAAAATCTATAATCTCTTTGGTGTAAATATGCTTTCTAAATACGGGCATATTACTTACTTCTTTCTTTAAAGCGGTTCCTACAGGTGGAGCATATAATATTAAATGCTGAGAATATAGTCTGAAAAAATCATATTTCAGAAGCTTACTCCATCTTAAAAGAATATCAGAATCAAGGTTTTCAGTCTGAAACATATTGACTATTTCATCTTCGGATAATTTCAGAAAATTACAGATACGGGACATCTCTATTTGATTTTCCGTTACTTTTTGTTGTATCAGATTTCCTATATGGATGTTTTTAAAATTAATGGCCATAATTAGTGATTTTTAAGGTGAATTCTATTCATATATAAATGAGGTCCGGTCTTTAGAAAAATAAAAAATAAGCCCCCTATGAGGATTCTCTCCCATCATTTGTGTGTATGCTTTGATCAGGGGGCCTGTTTTAAATTTGATTATTCTTTAATTACTTTATACGTTTTTGTTTCTTTCTGTCCGGAGATACTGATCAGGTAAATTCCTTTATTCCAGTATGAAACATGTAGGGTATTATTGCCTTCGTTCAGCGATTTTGTTTCAATCATCTGTCCGCCGGTATTGTAAATTGTGATTACAGATTTCTCCTTCAGATCAATATGTAAGACATCTTTTACAGGGTTTGGATACACCCTTATGCTTGCCAAAGTAACCGCTTCTGTCTTATCAACAGGTTTTGAAGAGCCTTTCTTGGCATTTGAAGAGGTTAAAGATTTTGATTCCCAGCTTCCCGGAAGTGTATTATCCAGATCCGGAGCAATAAGTTTCAGATAGTATCCCTGTCCGTTTGCCTCAGCCGGCCATGGTGCAGCACTGCTGTAAGAAACATAGTCTATTGTATTTCCTGATACATCCTTAAAGGTCATTGGTTCACCAGAATTACTAAGACTTCCGCTGGTCCACTGGTATTTGGCATACTGGTCAAATCCTGAGATTAACGACAGGTTTTTCGCCAGCATAATAGTCTGATTTTGACCGATTACCGTTCCCTGAGGGAATGTATAGTTTACCGCATCAGAGATGGTATAACCGGAAACATCCAGATCAGCATTACCTGGATTTGATATTAATACGAATTCGGCATCTCCATTAGTAAGCGGTTTATAGTTAATTCCTGCAATCACAAATTTACCAAGTTCCGGAGCTTCCACTTTTACTGCTTTGGATGAAATAGGTCCCCAGTTATTGGTAGTAAATGGACGTACCGCAATACTGTAGTTTCCTGCAGGCAGTGTAAATGTTCCGTTATATAGATGAGCATCAGAAGAAACCACTCCGTCATTGCCCATCGGGTCTTTCCCGTTCAGCGTATAATAAAGCTGTGTTCCTGAATTCGGATTATCAATCTGAATATTGTCTGTTTCCGTAATAACATCTGCAGCAAGAATATTGGTAGCAGACAGTGTGTGCGCCATATTATATTCCAGCCATTTTTTTAGGGTAAATCCTACTCTTTCCGGCACCTGCGCCAAAATACGGGGATAATCAACGGTTTTCCACTGCTGGTAAACATTACCCGTGTAGCCCATATAGGCGGCATCAAGTTTATACACTCTGTCTAGCTCAGCCATCGTTTCAGTCATTTTATTCTGTACATGTGCTACAGATAAAGGAGCTCCGTCTGTTCCTGAGAAACTGCCGGAAGCTGGACCTATATATTTCAATACAGCATCTTTAACCAGAGTCTTGAACTCTAAATTTCCTGTGGAAGCATTCGTATTTGAACCCATAAACTGTCCAAAAAGTGCACCCGGACCATTTCTGCTGGCAGTCAACTGCCATTTGTACTTATAATTTCCGCCACCGCCGGCAAATCCTAACGGATTCAGCGTTACGTTGGATGATGAAGCTGTAAGTCCTCCAAAGAATGATCCGTCCGTATCATTGATCATAAATTTGGCTTTCATTACATCAGCATCTGTATTATGGGTGATAGCCACCGCTTCGTTTTCGGTATCGGTAAACATAAACATGATCTGGAACTTGATCAGATCATCTACATCTACCAGGTTTTTGAACTGCTGGAAATTTCTGGCTGTAGCAGTACTTCTGATGGTATTCCAAACCGCAGTATCACCGTCTCCGGCTTCTACAATTCCGTTGGTGAAATACCCGTCCTGAAGATTTACTTTTGTGTAGTTATCATCATTATCTCCAAATACTTCTTCAAGGTTATTGGGATTAAAGTCATTACGCATTGTTTTCAGGCCGCGGTATTTACCGTTAATAAAGAGGTTAACATAACGGGTTTCCAATGCATATTTCCCCATTTCTTTCTGCAGATTCATCGAAATTTTTTCGCTGTAACGCATAAATCCAAGGTTGTATACATTTCTTGTTGCGTTATCCTGCCCCTGTTTCAATTCGATGGTCTGAATTTTTTCAGGCATTTCGAAAGCATCTCCCGGGTAGGCATCAAAGAAAGGATAATTAGCCTTCTTCACACCTGCATCGGCATTGAACTTAAACTTAAGGTTCGGATTGTAAAAAGCTACACTTTCCTGCCCGAATTTTCTTGTCATTGAATTGCTGAAGAAATTGGCTCTTCCGCTGTACACATTATTATCAATGTATTCTACTGATCCCTGTGCCCATACAGTATTGCTGGGTTCAGCATTTGTAGAGACAGAAACTACCGGTATTTCTGCAATAGCCTGAGCATATTCATCTGCCGTAATATTAGATTTATACAGCCATTGGTTATATCCTCCGCTTGTATTTTCATTGGCATAGTTATTTTTCAGAACATAAGTCTGTGCTATGGTCTCCGAATTACCGGCCGCGTTATATGCATATACTTTAACAACGGATGTCTTGTCTATAGTAATGGGCCCGGAATACACAGTTCCCACCGTTTCTGACGGATATTTCCCATCAAGTGTATATTTAATGGTTGTACCGGCCGGTGCAGAAATTGTCAGATCAAATCCTGACGGATAGATTCCTCTTTCTTTACTGAATGCAAGATCTAATTTTTGTTTTCCTTCTGCATTAGATACTTTATAGGTAGGTGTAATAAAATTGGTTAGGCTTCCTGTACCATTCGGCAGCCTTCCTACAGATTGGTTAAAAGGTACATTTCCGTAAGTCAGTTCATTCTGGGAAACAATATTTCCTGCTTCTTTTCTGGAAAGATAAATGGTAGCTCCGGAATTTTTCAGGTCAAAATTTAAATGCTGATTTCCTTTTTCAGTTTTTTTATCCGCCTGAAAAACAGCAAATCCATGAGCGGGAATAAAGATATTTTTAAGCTCGTGTAATGTTCTGTCTGTACTTTTGTTGGATAGATAGATTCCTCCTTTTATATGCAGGTTGTCGTCACTGTTATTGTATAATTCTATCCAGTCTTCATCTTGTGCTACAGTACCCTGAGAAGAAATCTCATTAATATAAAGCTGGTTCATTAAAGCCGGATCAGTTACTGCTCCGTCAATAGATGCTCCCTGCCCGTTGTTCTGATATTCTACTACCAACCTTGGACGGTAGTTGACACCGCCTTCGAAAGAACGTACTGCCATACTGTTATTTGTTCCTGTCCCTTTAAACTGAAAAGCAAGGCTATTGCCAGACTGCCATCCGCTCAGGCGGTTTTCTTCTATAATATTTTTGAGGTTGGGTGTGCGGTTTTTGGTAAAGTCAGCAGTCCATGCCGCAGTCTGCCAGTTTACTTTATTTACTGAACGTTCTCTTAAAGTTATATTTTTTGCCGCAGTACTGTAGATATCCGGGTTCCCAATTTCGGAATAGATATCGGCATTTCCTGCCGGGCTTGCCCCATAGGTATAAAATTCGATATAAGCATCTGTGATTTGTGCATCTGCCGGAATCTGAACATTCTGAAAACGGACTGCATTATCTTTGGAATCAGCTCTTCCTCCGATTTGGAGATAAGCACTTCCTAATGTCATCACACCAGATGTACTTTCGCGTCCGTCATCATTAGCTGATGCAACTACTGATGCTGTAGATCCCTGCATAGACCAGTAATCTATAACCAGCTTTGGTCTGTAGGCAGCATCTGAGAAAGATTTTACAGTAAAGGCACCCTGCTCATTTCCCTGCAGGCGGAATGCAAGATCAGCATTGCTGATCCCGTTAGGGAACATTTCCTGAATAACGTTTTTCAAATCCGGTGACTGGTATTTTTGGTTCAGTACACAGCCGGCGGTTATCCATTCTGCAAAAGAGGTGCTGTAATTTCTTGACTTTATGTTCTGTCCGGTTGTCGCCGCAGTAGATGCAGGATATGCCAGAGAGCCTCCTATTTCCCCGGTAATTTTTATAACAGTCGGAGTACTGCTTGCCTCATCACCATAGAATACAAGGTAGGCATTATTGATAACCGCATCTGAGGGCAATGTAATACCTTCAAATCTTAAATAGGTTTCCTGAGAAACAGTTCCGTCTCTCCCTGCAAGCTCCAGGTCAGAACTTGCAATATCAGCTGTATTATTTGCTCTTATTTCTACATCATTATTCTGCGTAGAAACTTCCATCTGGAAAAGGTTCTGGGCAGAGATAGCAAATGGCAAGAATAATACCGGTATTAAAATCTTTTTCATTGTTTTAGTTTATAATTAATTCATTCCTTAGTGTGTGCTCTATTGGATTTAGTTCTATAATCCTTTAGAAAATATTTGTAAACAGGGAAAAAGTACTATTCTACCTTTCCCTGTTTTAGTTGTAATAAAATTTTATTTTACTGGTGCATTTTTAAGGGACCATGCGAAAATATCAACCAGATAATTCCCAAAGTTGTTTCTTTGTGCGGCTGTTCCATTGCTGCTTCCCTCTCCGAATTTATCTCCGAAAATAAATACTCCGTTTGTAGTATCTCCGAACATTACGGTACCCCCTGCACTGCTTCCTGCTGTAAGCTCTGCTATTTCTACTCCTGCATTGGAGCTGATAAGCCCTGCATTAGAAGAACTCCATCCAAAGGTATATCCCGACGGGTTAAAAGGTGTAGGTATGGCTGTGTTATTAAAGACTTCCGGCAGTACGGTGTAGCCAGTAGCGGAACTTGCCTGGGCATCTCCATTTTCTATATAATATCCCATTGCCTGGGCAATGCCTCCTTCTTCATCTTTGTCTCCTGTTATCATTACTATTCCCTGTTTCGCAGCAACCCAGTCTTTTAATAAGTTTCCATAAGCTGTCCCCTGGCTTGCAGTCCATTCTCTTGCACCTACCCAAACAATAGATGCTCTTTTCAACAGGTTATTGAATCTGGTTATATCTCCTGCATTACCGGCCGGTACATTAATAAGGGAAACCGCCGCAGTTCCTGCATAGGTTTTTGCTGCCAATGCTGTAGAATATGCACCGCCGTTCAGCCAGGATCCCACGGTAGTGTAAACGCCTGTATTTGTTCCGGGACCTAAAAGATTAGATCCATTCTGGTCTCCCTGCAGATTAAGAATAATCATTGTAGAAGAAGCTCTGCTAATAAATTTTAATGAAATATTACTGCATGTAATTCCTGCTGCTCCAGCAGCGTTGGTGGGTGCAATGGTTACAGAACCTGTAGCGGTAGTAGATGCCACTGTTGGTGTACCTGAGGAAGGGTATAAGTATACGTTCTGGGCTCCCAAATTAACGAATGTCCCTTCTGCCTTGAAGGTCACTCCATTAATAAGACCAGAGTAGCTGTAGGTTCCTAAAGCGGTAACGTTTACCGGAACCACAATTCTCACGGTTTGGTTCCCGCCTACCAGCAGATCCGAGTTATAAACGCCTTCTACTTTAACAGCCGCACAATTGGTAAAATCCACACTTGCGGGTTTCTGCCCGCATGATTCTGCCCAGGCACCTGTTGAGGTCTGTGCATTCCAGTTCCATATGTTATAACAGTTGGAGGTAACGTTATAGATGGTTAATCCGTTTTCAGTGGCAGCGGGATTAATATTCGCTCTTTCCCCTGTTGTATAACGCGGTACAATGACACCGCTATATCTGTCCGGTGCGGATGTACTTGCAGGATCATTTCTTTCGGATACATGCAGGCCTGATTTGGAATTAGGATTTCCCGTATTGATACCTACCTGTCCAAAAACAGCAACTGAAAATAACATAGATGTTATTAATAAAGCTTTTTTCATCATTTAAATTTTAACTGTGTTTTTTGTTAATATCTTAGGCTGTTTTAAGGAAAACAGTATTTAATATTAATTGTGCAAAATTATTGCAATTGTCTTTTTTTCGCACAAAAAATACCCCCTCATAAACACTCGCGAGGATATAAACTTGTCTGTCAAAATCAATTGAATATGAGTCACTTACTACACTAACCCAATATTCATTTAAGGATTTTAACAGGAGAAATGACATCAGGTGTTTTTTTATTATGAAATATAAGGGGTTAAAAAAATTACCGCTTACTTTCGTAAGCGGCAATTAAAATAGAATAGTTAAATTTCATTTTTACTTCCAATAACTCCAGACATTGCCATCAAAAACAGCTAAAGAGTTACTTACGGTATCATAACAGATCATTCCGGGATATGGAGAACCTACAGCAGTATGCGGGTTTCCAATTTTTGGAAGAATCAATGCTTTGTTATCACTTTCCAGCACTAAAGCTCCTTTGGGTGCTGTGTCTTTATTCCCAATAATAACTCCGGCAGAAGCAACTTCTGAAGAGCTGTTATTATAAAGCCCTGTAATATTTCCCGCATCTGTAAGTCCTACCCAGCTGCCGTTTTGGTAAACTTCAATTTTCTTTGTGTTTGCATTGAAAATAAAAGTTCCGTTAACAGGAGCCGAAGGGACTGTACTTACAGAAGGCAGAATAATTCCTTTTGCATTTGATGCCGAGTCATCAAACTCTAATAAAACACTATTGTTTGTTATAGTGCTTTTTCCTATTGCCACCTGACCTAAAGCCAAGCCCGAAAAAGAAAGAAAGCCTATATATAAAAATAATTTTTTCATGTTAATAAAAATTTTGATTAATCTCTGCCTGTCATAAACAGACAGAGATATAAATAGCATTATTGGTTACACTTTCTCTCTATACACTTCCAGGCAGTACCATTGTATAAACTGATACAGTTTGCATCACTGGTTGTATCGTAAATAATCATACCTGCAACCGGCTGTGCAATAGAAGCTCTTGTAGTTCTTGTAATGATGAATCCTTTTTCTTTAGATTCTATTACAATCTGTCCATTTTTAACGCCGTTCATCCAAGCCTGAACATCTTGTGTTTTAAGCGTTGATATACCTACAGAAGATTTCACACCTGCTGCAGTAGAAGGGTTTTGAGTACAGTAAGCACAGAACGGTACATTAAGTTCATCATTATTATCGCTAATAACCAGAGGCTGACAGTCTGATTCTCCTGAAGTCGACAGGTCATAAGCTATAGATAAAACGTCTGGCACCGGTATTAATGAGGCAACAATAGGAGCTTTTAACTTAAATGTAATCGTGCTGACACCTGCCGGCAGATTAAATCCGTCAACAGAAATATCACCTGCTGTAGTCTCTAAAGAGGCGGCCGGGAAATCATTATTGTTGATTTTTAATGAATTCGCTACCAATGTAAAGGTATCAGTGTAGTTAAAATCTACTACTGCATCTGAAACAGCAGAAGCATTTTGGTTGTCTACTGTTAAGGTAACTGTAATTACTCCTTCAGAATCGTAACACGATTTGTCTGTAACATAAGAATTGACAACAATAGGTTTTGGTCTGTTTGGAGTAGGCAGGGCATTTACTGTGGTTACTGCACAGCCTGCCGCATATGTGTCACAACTTTGAAGTGTTTTGTTTACACCAAGGCTTACATAGCTGATGGAAGCATGTCCTGTATCATATAATCCTGCTGCTGCCGTATCTTCAAAATACGCTTTTCCTCTGATTGTAACATATCCTGATCCAGGAACAGTTATACCTGTAAGGCTGATTGTATTTCCGTTAGCATATAACGGCGCTGCATCTACAGCTGCATCATTATTCTGATCTGCTGAAAGGCTGTTTCCTAACCATTTCATTCCTGCAGGCAGTACATCTGTAAAATTAACTGTTTTTACTGCACAGTTTGTGTTGTAAACTTTATAAGCAAAGTTCACTTCGTTACATAACAGTACATCAGTATCTGCTTCTTTGGTAAATATTAAACCGTCTTCATTTGCCGGAGGGAGAGCTTTAGGACAAGACAGCTTCATGGCTCCTATACCAATTCTCATATTTCCGCTTCCGGAAGTACTTCCGGTTCCATAATGTACAATGTATATTTCTTCTACAGCCTGATCAAATTCTACCTGCATTCTTCCTCTTGTGCTTGTATAAGAAGAAGACATTGGTTTTGCAACAGATTTTCCGTCAGCAAGGATAGTATAAGAAGATCTTGCTGCAGTTCTTGTATAACTTAGCTTAGGATAAACTTTTCCTCCGCTGCACATACCGTACACTTCTACATTATCCAGTCTTCCTGTTCTTCTGCTGATTTCAAAAATTTCAAATTTTGCATTGGCAGATTTTGAGAAGGTAACTTTTGTGGTCATCTTCTTGGTAATATCTCCTCTTCTATATTCTCTCAATGATCTATAGTCGGAAGCTCTTGGATAGTTGGTCCTCATAGTGGCAGGAGATTCAATGGTTACATTTACGTTAGCTGTAAATCCGTCACCTAAATCATAAGATTTGGTCATTGCTCCTCTTGTCCATGTATTGAACTCTAATTTTTTAACTCCGCTGAATGTACAGGCTTCGCACGCTCCAGGCAGCTGTTTTGCTGCAAATGAAATATACGTTTTCTTATCGTTAAAATTATAATTCGCCTGGTGTCCTCCATTGGAGAATGTCATTGGAATAGCTTCATCCCAGTTATTCGCTGCAAATTTAGCTTCACTGTCTGCTACCAGCATATACACCTGCCAGTTGGCACCGCTGTACGGGAAGTCCCCGCCTGCTGCTCTTACCAAAACACTCTGGTTAAAGTTTGTATTATCCACTAACCAGATTCTGCCATTAATTTTGCTGTCAAATGCACCGCATATCGCTGTATTTCCGGCTAATGAAAGTGTTGTAACCGGCTGTGCATTATGTCCCCATGTAAGGGCAGACTTATCATTAATAATATCCGTAAGCTGGGCATTACATCCTAATGATGTACCTACTCCCATATGCAGGATTGCTCCTAAATCGGTAGATTTAGCCTGTCTGTTGTATAAATCTGCCACATCGTCTCTTACTACAGAGGCTACATTGTGGTGATAATTATTATACGCACTGTTAGAAGTTCCCGGCCAAACGATTGTTCCGTCTGACAAAACGAAATCAAAGTTAACTGTATTGGATGTTTTGTTTCTGTCTGTGGTAATTCCGTATTTTAATCCCAGGTAAGAATCTATTTTATAACGGTCTGCATCTGAAAGATCTCCTTCGTAAGCAATATGCTCTCCTATAACCCCTATTAGGTTTCTTGAATCGGATGATCCTCCATAACCAAGAGTACCAGGTCCGTTCATTCTTGATCCTCGTCCGGCACTGGTTTCGTTAAGCTGTTCCATATAGCTGTCTGCATATAACCGGAAATAGGTATTTTTCTTCATGGTATGCGCCATAGCTGTTGTAGCTCCACCATTAAATAATATGGCGGTACCGTCTACAGCTCCTGCTCCGCCGCTGTCATATATTCTGGCTCTTCCCTGCAGGTTAGTAGCACCTTCTCTTACCCCTAATGCAGGGTATAGGCTTCGGGTTAATGATCCGTAAGATGTAAAATAGATACGGTTTGAAGTATTGAAGTTAGCATTAAGTGCTGTAAAAATGGTATAATCATCCGGGGCAGCAACACTAAAAGGACCTTTACGTGTCGATAAATACTGCGCTGACTGACGGAAATATACTGACGGGTGGAAGTTCATCTTCTCATCACAGCTCATATATAACGGAGCTGTGGAATTCGAAGTAATCTTAGAAAACGTAGTTCCGTATCCTGCATGGTCTACCCAGTTAATTACTTCTCCTGCACCGTTTAATGTAATGGTACTTTCTTTAGAAGCATTCAGCCACATTTTCAACCCGTTTGCAACTCCAGCAGGTGCTTTAATAAATGATGTAAAGCCTACGTAATCTCCATTGTTGATTACTACGTTATTTACGTTTCCTCCGGTAATCTTGTAGATTCTTGTGTTAGCCGGAGCAAAAGTAGGATCGCTGCTTACTAAAAGCCATTCTCCCTGGCCGGGTTTCATATTTACCGTGAAAGAAGACTGTCCTGTAGTCTGGGCTCTTAATTTATAATTGAAAATAATTGACAATCTTTCTGATGTGATAGCCCCTGTAACCGGATCTGTATTCGACTGTAATGTATAGTTTTGAAACGCAGTCCCAACATCATGAGAATAAGAAGCATTTCCTGACAGGCCATTAGCACCAAACATAAGTGCATTTTTATCTGTCATAGTTTCTGTATTTTCAGCATTGGTTTCTGCTATTGTGCTTCCCAAATAAACGGTCAGTACAGGGTTGTCTGTACTTGCAGACTGCTTTTGGTATAAACCGCTGGCATTATCTCTGGCAATACCGAAAATATCCTTATTATAAGCCGTATATCCTGCATTGGCACTATTATAAATGGATGTACCGTCAGAAAGAATATAATCTGTCTGTGATGCATTTAATGTGATACCATATTTAACGGCAAGATGTGTGTTTATTTTTTTTAACTCATCAGCAGTAAGTGTATTTCCTGTACCAGTTTTTGACATTACTATAATCTCCATAACTTCTCCAAAGAAATAACGATCAGAGCCTGTATCTGTTGCCGAAGTACCTATTACACTAGGAAACGTTCCTGTTCCTAATGTTCTTCCCGGCATAGATGTTGAGCTTGCTAAAGCATTAAGATATTGTTGTTGGGCAGTTCCGCTATTATTTGGTAATACAGCAATCCCAATTCCATAATTCCGCTCTGCTGTACTATTATGAGTATATGCAGTAGCTCTTGTTCTATGCCATAATCTTCCGTTGCTGCCATTCCATCCATATTGATTTCCATTGGTGGTTCCTGAACTTGTATCTCCATTAAGACCAAATACTGTAGCTTCCGAAGCCGAGTTCCCCTGATCCAATTTAGAAATCCAAATCACAAAATAAGATCTGCCTGTATTCGGCACTAATGAATTAGCATTTGCTATAAGTTTTCTTCTTCTATTATTGGCGTCACTTGGTCCTCCATCATCTGAGTCCTGAAAATAAAAATCTACTGCTGAGTGAAAATTCATAGCAGATTTATTAAACTTTGGAAAAAATGGATTTGCTTCTCCGTTACTAAAGTTTCTTCCATTTCCTGATAGATCTTGCCAAGCAGTAATATCTGAACCATCGGCAGGCAAACTTGCTTGTACCTGATCTGCGCTCAACCAGTACTCAATTGTGGTTCCTGCAACTCCCCCCGGAGTCTGGGCGTATATCATACTGCTGAAAAAGCAGAATATACACCAAATTAATATGTTTGTTTTTCTCATCTAATTGTATAAAATTTAATAACTTAAAGAATCCGCCTGATCTATTCCATAGAAACAGAACGACATTATACATTTATAATAAAGCGGATAATAAGATGCAATACAGGATATTTTTTCACTGTATTACAAATATTTATATGGCATTACAGGGAGGAGGCCTTACGGTATGATTATTAATTAAGACCTTATAAATCAATAAGGATAAATATTTTTTTTCAAATGATGGATCTAATGAAAAATTCCTGAATCTGTTAAAATAAGGTGCAGAAAGCACTGCTATTTTTATATTCAAATTACCGGCAGGAATCACCGCAGAATTATTAAAATGGCTGCCTGTAGTGAAATATTCGCTGGATTTTGGCTGGAAAATATTTCTGATTACCGGAGAAGTTTTATGTACAGTGGAAACCTGCGAAGAGGAATTCATTTTATCTCCAGTCAGCTTCCTGACACTCTTATCAGAGCTTCTTTTTTTAGCGGCTTTGTCTGAAAGTTTGGTGTTTTTTTGTTTTATTATATATTTGGAAGAACTGATGTTTTCTAATCCTGAAATCTCTGTTTTATCTGCAATGAAAATAACAGCTTCTGTTTGTGAATCCTGTTCTATATGAATTACAGTTCCTTTATGGCTATGCAGGAAATTCTTATTATGGATAAATGTCTGTGACGGGAATGACGTGAAACAAAAAAATAAATAACAAAACCCCAGAGACCTTCTGATAATCAGAAAGTATCCCGGATGAAAAGTTTTGATTATTTGTTTTTTTACCATTGATAGATATATGGGGTCTTTCAAAAAAATATTCAGGGTATTATTTTGAATGAAAGGTGTCTATTATTTAAAAGAATTGAACTTTACAGAAGTCCGGATGCTGTTTTCAGCATCAGAAAGCAGAATACAAACCTACCTTGGCAAGCTCCTATCCTATAGTTCTGTAATAAAAATGTAATTAGTTAATAACAAGTACGTTATTGCAACGAAGTTTCATCATATGTCAGTGTGTTTTAAAGTAGATACAAAAATCTCCTTTAATCCATTCTTTTTCCAAAAAAAAGAACTCTCATAAACACTCGCAAGGGTAAAAACTCACATAAGTGAGCCTAAATGAGTACACAAGGCATTTTATTTAAATCCTTAATATCCACTGAGTTATTTCTACATCAGAAGGAATATTCAGTTTTTTTCTTAATCTGTATTTTTTGCTTTCTACGGATTTTATTGTGGTATTGGTATAGGTGGCTATCTGCTTGGTATCTAAATTCAGCCTCATCATTGCACACAACCGCTGATCAGATAAAATAAGCTTTGTCTCGGCATCCAGTCTGGAAAAAAAATCAGGAAAGAAGAACTGAAATTTATCTAAAAAGAAAGGGTCATCCTTTTGGGCAAGCTTCATAATCTCATCAATATTGTCTTCTGTGAGATTGTTTACTATAAACTGGTTCTTCAGCAGCCGTTCGTTTTCTGTCTGTAATGTTTTAATTGTATTAATATTATATTCATTTTCAGACCGAAGCATGGAAACAATCAACCTTTTCCTTTCTATAAAATAATAATCCACAACAAAAACCAATATGCTGAAAGTTACATTCAGGAGCATTAGTTTTTTTTCATATTTCTCAGCAACGATCAAGGAATTCTTATCAACTAACTGAAAATCATATATTACTGTGATATACAGAAGCACAAGAACGAAACAAGCGATAGAATAAATGATTTTTTTTTCTGTTTTGATCTCAAAAAAAAAGGGCAGCGCTGATATTAGCGAAAAATAGAACAAAAAGACACCGCTTTCCTGTCCGCAGAGCGAAGAATAATAGGTAATAACCAGACACAGAAAGATAAAAGTACAGATAATTACCTTTTTATTTTTTCTATATTCTTTTAACAGCATTGATCCTATCCAGAAAAAAGAGATGCATCCCAAAAAAATACTATCCGGTGTTATTCCTAAAAATACAATAATAGAAATACTGTGAAAGAAAAAAATAATGAAAAGCAGTACCAAATATTGATTAATCAGTACTGTGAAGTTCTTTTCAGATTCGTTCGTATTTTCATTGATCCCCCATGAAGAAATAAATCCTGATAATTGTAAAAATTTTGAAGAAAAAAATTTTTTTTTCAAAGCCATAGTGTAAAGTATTAATACCTACCTGTCCGGAAATTGCGTTTAGCCTCATTTGTGTATGTATTATACAATTTCTTTTCAACCAGATAGTTTAATAAAACAGCAAATTTATCCTTATTGTTCCCTGGTACCACAAAAAAAACACACTCATAAATACTCACGAGTATATAAACGTATATCAGCTTATTGGCGAGTGTGATGCACTCATGTTAAATACTTGATATATACCTTAATACTAAAACTTTTTATTGCTTCTGTTTCTCGATTTACGGTCAATTTTTATAATGACTGTACCACACAGCATTCTGGTTTGCCCGTTATCTTACATAAATGCCGGAAAAAGTAACAAGTTATTCCCCAAAATGCAGAGTCCGGGTAAAAAATAAAAAGGAAAGTTAAAATTTATGTTGAAAAAAAAATACTTTGCTTATTCAAGATTCAGTTTCAAGAATAAGATTGTTTAAAATATCAACTGTAGAAAGTTCACTGTAATGATGAATTGACTGTCCTGCCCAAATACTTACAAAATCTGTATTATATAAGGTTTTAGAAATACGTCTTAGTTCATTGGTCAGTTTATTTTGGTAAGGATAGGGTAAAATATACTCTGAATTGTCTATCGTCCGGATATATTTATTTGCAATTCCCCTGGCATAACGCCCTGAAAAGCTTCGGGTCAATACAATATCTTTTTCTGATACACTTTTAAGCTTTTCTTTTTCGAAAGGGTGCATCGCGCTTTCCTGTGATGCCAGCAGCATGCTTCCGACCTGGAATCCCTGCGCTCCAAGTTTTCCTGCAGCCTGCAAGGTTTTCGCGTTATAAATACCGCCTGCATAGATCAACGGAACATGTACATGATCATAAACCCCTGACAGCAGAGAAAAACCGCCAATCTGCGGAATATTTTCAGCTTCAAAGCTTCCCCGGTGGCCTCCAGCCTCAATTCCCTGGACACAAATTATATCAATCCCCGATTTTTCCAGGATTAATGCTTCTTCTAATGAAGTGCATGTCCCGATAAGTACTACCCCATTCTCTTTCAGCTTCCGGATACTTGTATCATCCAGATTCCCGAAAGTAAAACTTAGTATTTTACAGCCTTCTTCAATAATGACCTCTAGTTGCTCATGATAGCTGCTCACTTTTATCTCTTCAAGATCCGGCAGATTAACTTCTATATGATTTTCTCCGGCCAGCCGGGTGATAAACTGTTTAGCTTTAACAAATTTTTCTCTCAAAGCGTCTGTCAGCTCCGGAATATGATGCACAAAGATATTAACTGCAAAAGGCTTGTCCGTGAGTTTTTTAGTATTCCTGATCAGCTCAGCGCATTTATCCGCAGAGAGATCAGCTAAAGCCAATGATCCCAGACATTCCGCTTGTGCAGCAGCTGCCGTCATCTGAGGAGTGCTTACCCCAAACATCGGAGCCTGAATTACAGGATATTTTGTATTTAAAATTTTACTGATGGTATCCGGCCAAAACATATTGTATTGATTTAAAATTCATAAAAAAGGAAGCCATTATCGCTTCCTTTGTTCTTTATAATATTTCTTTTTTTCTGTATCCAATTTTTCTGTTGCATAAGAAAATGTTACTGCAGGCATAGTTTTTATATATTGGTCAAGAAAATGATACAGCCTTTCAGGATTTTTCTTTCCGGCTTCTCTCACCCAGCTTCCTACAGCCTTGTTCACCAATCCATCGGAATCATGAACCAGGATTTCGGCAATGGCAAAAGTATCATCTGTATCATTCTTTCTGATAAAAGCATGCGTACTTACTATGGCTGTTCTTCTTTCCCAGGGACTTTCAGATTTTGCCAGCTGATATAATATATTCCGTGGTTTGTCAATTAAATATTCACCGACAATATTTCTTGCTGCTCTGTCTACAAAATCCCAGTTATTCAGACGGTCATGACGAAGCATATACAAATTGAAAAGCTCTTTTTTCTTTTCTGCAGAGGTTTTTTTATTTCCTGCCTGAAAATCCATGATGCTTACCGCTCCCATTCTGATTTCATAGAAATCACTGTCCAGCAGTTTGTTCACCTCATCCAAAGGCATGGCTGAAAACTCTTTGGCAATTTTGAATACATCCCCGAATTTTACTCCGAAATGTTTAGTGATTCCATCATTCCCTTTAAAAAATTTTTCTACTTTATCAATCTCTTTTTCGTTAATGAAAGAGGAAAGCTTTTCTGTGAATTGTTCGGCAGTCATGGTTTTGAGTTTCAATTACAGCCTCACAGATTACACAAATAAACACGGATTTATTTTCCGCCCTTGATTGGTGTAAGCTATAAGGCAATTTATTAAATATCTGCTACAGATTTCAGCATTTTCTGTTCCCATTCTGGATCTTTCGGATCAAAAAACAGTCTTTTTCCTGTATCTAAAGAACGAACGGTATTCATTTCTTCTTCAGTCAGCTCGAAATCAAAAACATTAAAGTTTTCTTCAATTCTGGAAGGTGTCACGGATTTTGGGATTACACAGAAGCCTTCCTGCAGGTGCCATCTTAAAATTACCTGAGCAACTGTTTTATTATATTTTTCAGCAACAGCTTTTAACAGGGAATTGCTTAAAAGATCTGCATTTCCGTTCCCAAGCGGGCTCCAGGGCTGTGTTATGATATTATTTTCCCTGTCGTACACCTGAAGTTCTTTCTGCTGGAAAACCGGGTGAAGCTCGATCTGGTTAATCACCGGAGGAACAGTTGAATTGGCTTTCAATTCTTCCAGTTTCTCAACAGTAAAGTTACATACTCCGATAGCTTTTATTTTTCCTTCACGGTAAAGTTCTTCCAATGCTTTCCAGGCTCCCAGGAAATCTCCGAAAGGCCAGTGAAGAAGATACATATCCAGGTAATCCATCTGTAATCTGTCCAGAGTTCTCTGGAATGCACTTTTTGCTTTCTCATATCCATGATCCTGAACCCAGAGTTTTGATGTGATAAACAGTTCATCCCTGCTTACCCCGCTGTTTTTCACCCCGTCTCCTACTGCTGTTTCATTAAGGTAGATAGAAGCTGTATCAATCATCCTGTACCCGGTCTGAATAGCTTTGATTACAGCGTTTTCACACTCTTTCATATCTTCCATCTGCCATACTCCAAAGCCCAAAGCCGGAATATCCAATCCATTATTTAATGTCACTACAGGCTGTCCTGTATATGTTTTCTTTTGCATAATTCTTTAATTTAATTTTTAAAGCTTAACAAATTTGCGATAAAAAATTGGAAATCCGGCTTACCATTTTTACCGTTTTTATTTCTATTTTCCAATTATTCATATTTATTATAAGAAGAATTCGCTTCAATATGAAATTCTTTTTTAATAAGTAAAAAATAAAGTTTGAAGGCCATATGTTGTAACGGTAAGTAAGAGATTTAAATGATATAACACTCTTTGAAATTAATGATTATTTATTGCCCTTCATCTGGAATTTTAAGACTCAATCCCCGATTTTCCTTATTTTTGTAAGAAACCTTACCTAATGCCACATTCAATCAGGCCAGCCAATACGGAAGATTATCCAGGAATTATGGAGATCTGGGAATCTGCTGTAAAAGCCACCCATAATTTTCTTTCTGAAGAGGATTTCAATTATTTTAAAGAAATTATACCACGAGATTATCTGCCCAACCTGGAAGTTTACCTTATTTCAGAGAACGGAAAGGCAGCAGGTTTTGCTTCTGTAGCTGAGGGTAATCTGGAGATGCTTTTCATTCATAATGATATGCGCGGAAAAGGTTATGGCAAAAGGCTGTACGAATTTATGAAGGAGACTACAGGCCTTACCAAAGTAGATGTTAACGAACAGAATACTCAGGCTGTCGGGTTTTATGAAAAAATGGGATTTAAAAAGACTGGAAGATCGGAAAAAGACGGTTCAGGAAAAGATTATCCGCTTATCCATATGAGTCTGTAAATGGAAAATTTTGTTTTTAATAGGATCAGCTCCGGGGAGATATTCCGTATGAATTGCTGCTGCTTGCTGATGAAACTGTTGAAGCTATCAACAATCACCCATCTCCGGTTTATGAAAACGGAATACAGATGCGCGATGTGGTTATTCTTTCCCATCTCTTTTCTGAGCATTAGATAGCTATTTTACATCTGATCCATTATATTATATTTTATTTCATTTTATAAAATTCAATGGTATTATTTTATTTATATTTACTTCACAAACCAAAGGCAAAGTAATGAAATATTTAATTTTCTTCTTTCTATTCTATTCCATTACAGCTATTTCTCAACAAAAAACTACTCAGGATATTGATAATTGGCTGGAATCTACCACTATGTTGTATGCACAGGGTAAACCGGAGGAGTATATAAAAGAAAATACAGCCATTATTGAAGCATCCAGAAAAATTAATTATTCTAAAGGTATTGCTACCGGCAACGTCCGCCTTGCTATAGTCTCTTCTTTTAACAAAGAGTACAAAAAAAGTATGGCTTATCTTGATATTGCAGAAAAAGAAAAATATACGTCTACCGATTATGAATTGCAAAGCACAATTCTCAGGGAATTCGGAAATATTTACCTCAGCTTAGGTCTTTTCCAGGAAGCTATTGAGCAATATAGAAAAATGAAGGCAACCGCATTAAAAATAAAGGATGAGGATAGCCGTGTTTTTTCAGTAAGTGCTTCTCAAAACAATATGGGGGATGTTTATAATGAGTTAAAACAAATAGATTCAGCGGCTGTTTATTATATGAATGCCTATAAAAATATAAATACGTTAAAAAATAAAAATGTCAAGCTGAATGCTCTATTAAATATAGTAACTCTTAGTGTTGTCAACAGTAAATTCGCCCAATCCAAAATGGATTCCGCAACTTACTATCTGCAAAAATACGAGTCATACAATAAAGACAGCAAGAGTGAATTTAACCAATATACAGCTACCAGATTAACCGGAGAAATTAATTTTGCAAAAAAAGAATACGATATTGCTGTAGACAACTATAAAAAAGCAATGCAGCTCCCTGTAGCTAAAAAAACTCCGGATATGTTAAGGGATTTATATCGTTTACTGTATGAGACTTACAGTAAAACAGCAAAACAGGACAGTGCACAAAAATATTTAACAAAATATACGATCTTAAATGACAGTATATCCAGGGTAGAAAAATCAAATATAGCCGCTCCCATCAATAAATTAATTGAACAAAATGAAAAGCCGTTAAAATCCGAAAAAAGATCTCTGTTATACTGGAGCCTAGCCGCACTGCTGATATTATTTACGGTTCTGATTATTTTAAGATACAGACATCAAAAAGAAAAAGGAAAAATTATCAGCAATATAGTTATTAAAGAAAAGGAAACCGCTGAATTGAAGCAACAGCTGAACACGGCCTTCGATGAAGTCGTTGAACTGGCAAAAAATAATTCTCCAAGTTTTCTGGCAAGGTTTCAGGAGGTATATCCCAACATCATAAAGAAATTACTGCAGATAGATCCACAGTTAAAAACCAGTGAGCTGAAATTCTGCGCTTTACTGTTTCTTAATTTTTCTTCCAAAGATATCGCAGAATATACCTTTGTTCAGCATCAGTCTATACAGACCAGGAAGAACAGACTGAGAAAAAAGCTGAATATCCCTACTGAAGAAGATATTTATCTCTGGTTTAAAAATCTTGATAATTAGGTCTTCAGCCGGAAATTACATCTTGTTCATCACCTTTCTGAATAACCCTTTAATATGGTCGATCTCGGATTGGTAGTTTGTTTTTTTTCTGCAACCGAAATACAATGTATTTTCAAGTTTTTTCTCGCCTTCCCAGATCAGTTTAACTTCACCGCTCTCTATTTCATTTTTACAAAGGAAATTCGGAATAACAGCCAGCCCGGTTCCCCCTTTCAGGCAACGGATAATTGAATTTAAATTAGGGACGATATAATTGGGGCGGAAATTCGGCTTATGACCGAAATTCATGATCCAGAACTGAAAAAGATGCTCCATATCGCCCGTTGTTCCGTACCATTTTTCCTGCTTCAGCCATTCTTCGGCATGTTCAATTCCTTTTATTTTAAGAGTTTTAAGGAAACTTTCGGTATCTACCTCTTTTCCGCCTACAAGAATGATCTGTTCTGAAGAAAATGCCTCATGTTCTATGTTAGGCGATACTCCTTTTTTAGGGGTAATAATCAGATCCAGAATTCCTTTATCAAGCTGATCCAGCATTTCAGGATATTCCCCGAAACTGATAATCAGATTGAAAGGCAAAGTAGAAACATATTGCTCCAGGGTAGTCTGAAATGTTTCAAAACACATTCCTACACTGATGGTAGGAGTCAGCTTTTCCGTAGATTTCTGAAAATTCTTCTCCACGTCTTCCAGCTTGGACAGCGGTTCAGCCACAGCATTAAATAAAACCTTCCCCCTTTCAGTAGGTATCATTTTCCTGCCGGTCCTGTCAAATAACTTATAGCCTACATAAGCTTCCAGTGAACTTAAATGTAAACTTACGCCGGGTTGGGAAATAAACAGGGAATCTGCTGCACCCGTCAGTGTTCCGGTTTTATATATTGCTTTAAAAGTGCGGTACCATTCTAAATTCACCATAACTTTAATTATAAATATTCTGATACAAAATTACAAAATAATTATAATACTGATGTTTAAAAGATGAATGGTGAATCTCTGATTGACAGTTTCATCTTTACTATTCACTATTTACAACAATTGCAATTCATAATTCCTATTACAATCACTATCTATCATTATTCTGATAGTTAGTTATAATTTATCCTATTTTTATTATACAACAACACGAAGTAACTTTGCATCATAAAATTTAAACAATCATAAAATGAAAAAAGTATTGATCATTAACGGAGGACAAAATTTCGGACATTCCGGAGGAAAATATAATAACACGATTGCAGAAAATACATTAGAAGTACTTAAAAAATTTGAAAATATCGAGGTAAAAACCACACAAATTGCAGAGGGCTTCGATAAGGATGAAGAGGTTAAGAAATTTGTATGGGCAGATTATATCATCTACCACACTCCTATCTGGTGGTTCCAGCTTCCTAATGGTTTTAAAAAATATATTGACGAAGTTTTCACAGCCGGTCATGCCAAAGGAATTTACATGAGTGACGGAAGAAACGCAGAAAACCCGAAAATCAATTACGGAACCGGAGGAATGCTGGGAGGGAGAAAATATATGGTAACCACAAGCTGGAACGCACCTGAAACCGCTTTTACACTTCCGGGAGAATTCTTCAATGAAACAAGTGTAGATAATGGACCATTATTCGGGTTCCATAGAATGAATGCCTTTGTCTCTTTAGAAAAAATGGAAAGTTTTCACTTTCATGATGTAGAAAAAAATGCTGATATAGAGCGTGATATGAAACTTTACAGAGAGCATCTTGAAAATGTTTTCGAAAAAGAACTTAAACCGCAATTAGTGTAATGAAAAGAGTATTTATAACAGGAATTACCGGTTATATCGGTGGTACTGTTGCAAAGAAATTATTGGAGAAAGACTACAGTGTAGCAGGACTTGTCCGTAATGCAGCCGCAGCAGAAAAGTTACAGCAGCTGGGAATTGAATCCATTATAGGAAATATACATGATGAAACTGTTTTAAATGTAGCCATTTCTAATGCTGACATTATTATCCACACTGCAGATTCTGCTGATGATGCCTATGCTGCAGACAGCTTCATCAATGCACTGGAAGGAAGCGGCAAAACATTTATTTTCACTTCAGGCTCTGCTATTTTCGGAGGAAAAGAAAATGGAGAGAAGAATGATTTTGTTCACACCGAAGACATTCCCCTGAGCCCAAGACTGGAAATGGCTTCCCGCGTACTGATTAATAATTATGTACTTCAGTCTGCCAAAAAAAACATAAGAAGCATTGTTATTGTACCCACAATGGTATACGGCAACGGTCTCGGCCTGAAAAAAGACAGTATCCAGCTTCCCGCCTTAATTAATTTTTCTAAAGAAAAAGGATTCGGGGTTTATTTCGGAAAAGGTGAAAATATATGGTCAAACCTTCACATTGAAGACCTGGCAGATCTGTATGTTCTTGCATTGGAAAAAGCAAAAGCGGGTTCACTGTATTATGCGGAAAACGGATCTTCAACCATCAGGAACCTGGCAGAAAATATAAGCAGACAATATAATTTACAGCCGGCACAGTCCGTAAGCATACAGGAAGCAGTGAATACATTTGGTCCGGCAGGCGGATATTTCGGATTTGCATCCAACAGTTTATGTAATTCTGACAAAGCAAAAGCAGAACTGGGCTGGAATCCCCAACATACATCAATTGAAAAATTTATTTAATTATGAAAATTTATCTTACAGCAATTATAAAAGCCAAAGAAGAAAACCGGGAAGAAGTACTGGACATTCTTCAGAACATGGTAAAAGAAACCAGAAAAGAGGACGCATGCGAGCTGTACAGCCTTCACCAGGGAATTGAAGATAAGAACCAGTTCACTTTCTATGAGATCTGGAAAACAGAAGAAGGACTCGCACAGCACAATCAGCAGCCCTATATTCAGGCTTTTGGCGCTATTGTTGATGAAAAATTACAGGAGAAACCTCAAATTTATACTACTCACATCTTACTATGAAAAAATTAGCATTTTTATTTTTAGCCCTGTTTGCAATAGGATTTGTTCAGGCACAACACCAAAAAAAATCTAAACATATGAAAAAGAAAATTTTATTTGTGGTAACAAGCCACGACAAAAAAGGAAATACCGGTGAAGATACAGGATATTATTTGGGAGAGGTTTCCCATCCATGGGAAGTGCTTCACAAAGCCGGATACGAAATTGATTTTGTAAGCCCGAAAGGCGGAACACCTCCGGTAGACGGATTTGATTTAAAAGATCCTGTAAACAAGGAATTCTGGGAAAATACAGAATATAAAAACAAGATTGACCATTCTTTACAGCCTTCCCAGGTAAACCCAGCCGATTACAGCACTATTTTCTATGCAGGAGGTCACGGAGCGATGTGGGATTTTGCCGATAATACGGAATTAGCAGGTATTGCTTCAAAAATCTATGAAAACGGAGGTATTGTAGCTGGAGTATGCCACGGCCCGGCCGGTCTTGTAAACATCAAACTTAATAACGGAAAATATCTTGTAGATGGCAAAAAGATCAATGCATTCACTAATGAGGAAGAAGCTGAAGTAAAGCTTACGGATGTAGTTCCTTTCCTTCTTGAAAATAAATTGAAGGAAAGAGGAGCCAAATTTGAAAAATCAGGCCTTTGGCAAAACCATGTGGTAGCTGACCAGAGAGTTATTACAGGACAAAATCCCCAATCGGCAAAAAGTGTTGGTGAGGCAATTCTAAAGGAACTTAAAAAATAATACGTTTTATTCTCAGAAGGTATAGAACAATTTGTAAATGTCCTAAAATATAAATCCGGCAGAACTATGTTCTGCCGGATTTTATAATACCTATTTAAATGTAGTTATTTAACAACGATTTTTTTCGAAATAACATTTCCATCTGCATTTATTTTTATTAAATAAACTCCTGCCTGTATTCCGCTGCCGTTTACCCTGTTGATTCCTTTTTCCAGTTTTTCAGCCGATTTTATCAGTTTCCCTGATAGATCATATATTTCATAATCTGCACTTCCTTTAAGTGTAGATTCAATAGTAAACTGTCCGTTACTAGCCGGATTAGGATAAATTTTAATATTCTGAAGATCAGATTTAATGGTTTCATCAACAGCTAACAGCTTGGCACAGTTACCCAGCCCTACAGCACACCATGCATTTTCTACCTGCTGCAGTTCGTTGGAATTGGCACCATACAGATCAATAGCGGCCTGCTTGGACTGGTCGTAAGCATTAATATAGCCACTGTTTGCCGTAAGATAAGTAGTTAAAGTTCTGAACGCAATTTTTTCCGCTTTCTGTATGGTAATTCCTGTAACATTGAATGCCGTTCCGTTATCATTAGTCCCTGATCCTCCCTGGGAAAGCAGGTAAAACCAATAGTTTCCTACTCCACTGTTTTTATGCACCCCTCCATGATCATTTGTCTGGGTGTACGGAGGTGCTGTACTTGCCCAATTAGTCCCCTGATACGTATCAGGCTGCTGCCCTCCAATCTGATTTGCGCCCGCATTAGGATTGGCCATATTTCTGAAATAAGTGGCACCAAGTCCTGCATTTGGAATTCCTTCGGCAATAGTCCAGTTCGGGTTTACATTGGAATAAAACTCTATAGCTGTACCAAATATATCTGCAAAAGATTCGTTCAGAGCTCCGGATTCGGCCTCATAGGTAAGGTTAGCTGTTCTGCTGACCATTAAGTGTGAATATTCGTGCCCTGCCACATCTATCCCTACAATAGGACCAAAATATCCTGATTGCCCCTGATATAAACCGCTGCCATAGACCATTGCTACAATTCCCTGCTGATCAATTGCTGCTGCATTAGTCCCGTCAATTGGTGTTTGTCCCGCACCGGTAGTGGCATTTCTATTAAAATTAATATTATAATAGTTTCTTATAATAGATCCGCTGCCATCGTAAGAGTTCCTGTTATGTCTGCTTACGTAATAATCATGTGCCTTCTCCATTGCCCAGTGTACTTCCGCAGCAGGTTTAGTAGCTGCTGCCGTATAGTTGGCCGTACTGTTGGTATATTCATTAATTGTACCTGACAACCCTGAAGCAGCGCTTCCGCTACCATCCCATCCCGTTCCGTCAAGCGTATGTACATTCCTTGCATTATCCTTTAAACGGAAGGCTCCGTTGTAAGAATCTACAGTAATTTGCTGATTTCCTTTATAATAGGTAGCACTTGTAGAAGAAGTGTCCAGAAAAGGACTGACCACAGATGTAATTCCTGCAGCAGGCTTACCAGTTGAAATATTGTTAATAACAGGGGTTATGTTATGACGGTGTATTTTTTCTGATTTCTTTACAATCTGCTTTGTTCCGTTATCTATATAATACATATAACCCTGTAAAGTTTTCAGGGAAAGGGCATCTATCTGGGAAACCGAATGCAGATCCACTCCTTTACCGGCATACACTTTTGTAATTACCTGCCCAAAATCTGCAAAGGTTACATCACTTATTCTCAGATCGGCATTCACAATATTTTCAACTTCCGTTTTGGTAAGCGGTTGCTGGATGGCCAGGTTAATATCCGGTGTTAACTCCCCGTTTACATAGGTAACTTTCCCGTCTTTTTCATGCACCAGTATCAATTCATCCGCTACTTTTACATTTTTGTAATAATGCTGGAAGACAGAATGTTTTATTCCCAGCTCGTCTGTTTTGGCGGTTACCAACTCAAAGGTGTGGTTGCTGTCAGTTCCCAGCCATTTTTTCAAATTTGTTATCAGGAAGTCTGTAGGAATGTTCTGCCCGTTAAAGCTTGCATAAAAATTCCCCATTGCTGAAGATGTAGAAATTCTTGGTAAATCTTTAACAGAAAGTTCCGTTTTTTTCTCCTGTGCATTTACCAAAACAAATGGAGCAAAACCAACAGATAAAGTGAAGGCTAAAGCCTTAATAATTGTAGTTGTTTTTTTCATATTTTTTTTATTGATTCATGCAGTTAGTAGAAAAATGTCAAAAATGTTACGAATAGTATAATAATTAATTTAAAAAAATTCAAATTTGAATGATTTATTTTCTACTAAAACAGCTTTATCACGAAAAAAAATTAAAAATAAAACTTCATTGCTATCATTTATTCATCAATATAAAATCCATATCACAAAAACGAAAGAGTCTTCAAAACTGAAGACTCTTTGTGTAAATAACTTTTTCAGGCAATAAACTATTTCGGCACTTCAAGATGGGTGCTTACTGCAATCCTGTTCCATGCATTGATGGTTACAATAGCCATAATAATCTGTGCTATTTTTGCATCATCAAAATACTGTTTTGCTTTCTGGAATGTTTCTTCCGTAAGGCCTTTATCGCTGATCAGGGTAATTTCCTCTGTCATAGCCAAAAGTACCTGTTCTTCTTCCGTGAAAAAATCTTTTGCTTCTCTCCAGCCGTTAAGGATAAAAATCCTTTGAGTTGTTTCACCGTATTTAAGGGCATCTTTCGCGTGCATATCGAGACAGAAAGCACATCTGTTGATCTGTGAAGCCCTGATCTTAATTAATTCTTTCTGAATATGGTTTAAAGAAATGGTCTGAAGGTATCCTTCCAGTCCAAGCATTGCTTTGTAAGCAGCTGAATCTACATTGGCAATATTTAATCTTGCGCTCATAATATTATAATTTGTTGGTTAATTGATCTATACTGAATAAATATTTCGGCTGAACTGCCAATAAAAAAGCTGCGGCACTTCCCACCCAGACAGAATAATCCAAAGGTGCTTTACATCCTAATGCGATGGTCATTGACAGGGCAAAGACAAGTAGCAGAAATCCGGCTCCGCAGGCAGCAATCCTAGTTTTCCAGCCTGCAAGAAGCATCAGAGGGAAAAGGATCTCAAAAAAAGTAGCTGTGTAAGCAGAAAATACACTTAGGCTTTCCGGAAGAAAGAAGGTGAGTTTTTGGGTATAATTTTCAAAATTCTCCCAGTTCCCCCATGCAGAGTCTTTTCCCCAGAAACCAAATCTGTCCGCCACGGCAGAAAGCATGGTCACCGAAAGAGCAAGTCTTAAAAACAACTGCGGGAACTGAATATTTTTATCTGTCATGATATTGGCTTTTAATAACATGACAAATGTCCGATTTATAAACGGTAAAAATCTTAAACTGGTTTAAGAACGTAATTTTGCTCTTATTTCACTCAGATATTCAGGAGTAAGATTTAGGAAAGAAGCAATCAGATATTGTGGAATCCTTTGGATAAACCATGGATACAGCTCACTGAAATGGACATATAATTCTTCCCTGGACATTTCATACAGATAACGGATCCGTCTTTCAGAAGCTGCATAAGCCCTCTGATAGATCATCCTGAAATAACGCTCCATAACAGGATGCTTCTGCAGTAAAAGTTCCTGCTGCTGAAGATCTATAACAAGAATAACGGAACGCTCCACTGCCTGGATACAAAAATCTGAATGAATCTGTCTTTCATAGGCAAAAGTATCCGTAATCCACCAGTTTTCTATCGCAAATTCGGTGGTTTGTTCTGTTCCTTTCTCGTTGACGAAAAACTTTCTCAGACAACCCACAGAGACAAAATACATTGATCTGCAGATATCCCCGCTAAGCATCAGGCTCTGCTTTTTCTTCACTTCCATTTCCTCAAAAAAAGAAAATATGGACGCATACTCCTCATCTGTAACTGTAATAAATTTATTTAAATGTGCTTTGAAAGTATTCATCTTTTCAATTAAGTAACCAAACTTAACTTTATTTTTTTAGTTTTACAAAATCAAAAACATTTAAGTAATGGAACTCGTTGCCAAAATTCTGATCGCCATCGTTGCGCTGGAGCATATTTATATCCTGTGGATGGAAATGTTCGCCTGGGAAACCAAAGGAAAAGAAGTGTTCAAAGCTGCTTTACCGGCAGAAATGTTTAAACCTACAAAAGGTCTGGCTGCCAATCAGGGGCTTTATAACGGTTTTCTTGCTACAGGACTGATCTGGTCTTTCTTAATTGAAGATCCGAAGTGGCAGGATAATATTGCACTGTTCTTTTTGGGATGTGTAGCTGTAGCCGGAATTTATGGGGCTGTTTCTGCAACAAAGAGGATATTTTTTGTACAGGCATTACCTGCGATATTGGCAATAATTGCTGTGCTTTTGAAATAATTTTATAAAGAACTACCGTTAAGAACAAACTGCAGATCTGCAAATGCAGTTCAGGCATGATGAAGCAAATCTCAAAATTTTTTTGGGGTTGAATACTTTTGAGATTATTTCATCTGAAGGCTCATAATAAAGATAAAGTTGTTTCTTTAATTGCAAACTCGGAATTTTTAAATCTTTAAATCCTTTAATCTTTCAATTCTCTGCTCCCATCGATGCCTTGATCTTCTCCCGATGGATAATCCCCCAGTTCACCAATGTTTCCGTTACCGGTAAAACTGATTTCCCATATTCTGTAACAGCATAGGTTACTGTAATTGGCTTTGTATCCTGAATTGTTCTTGTGATGAGAAGATTGAGCTCAAGTTCTTTCAGTTCTTTGCTGAGCATTTTGGCAGAAATTCCGTCAATTCCCCGCTGCAGTTTCTTAAAATGAATCTGCTGATCCGTTCTGTTGGTAAGGTAACGCAGAATCATCAGTTTCCACTTTCCTCCCAAAACATCCAGGCTGTCGCGCATGGCAAACAGTTCTTCCGTACAGCTTGCCTCTCTTTCTATGCCGTTTTCCGTAATTTTTGCCATAATGGTTTCATTAAGGTAACTGGTTACCAATAGTTAACTGGTAGCAAATATAAACTATTCTCTTTTTACATTTGTTCATCAAATTACTTTTTATGAAAGCTATTGTGTTAAATAAAAATTTCCAGCTTGAAAATACTGAAATAGAAAAACCGATACCAAAAGATCATGAAGTTTTAATACAGATTAAAGCCAGCGGTTTCAACCCGATCGATTACCAGATGATTGAGAATGAACTGGAACGGAAACTGGTCAGTTCACCCATTTTAGGCCGTGAATTATCAGGTATTGTGGTAGAAAAAGGTTCAAACGCCAATCAGTTCAATATTGGGGACGAAGTATTTTGCGGAAGCGGATCTATGGGAAGCAACGGAACTTATGCAGAATATATTGCCGTTCCGGAAGCAATTGTAGCCTTTAAGCCTCAAAATATTTCTTTTGAACAGGCTGCAGCTATTCCTTCCGCCGGACTTACGGCACGACAGATCGTTAAACGTTTAAAGCTGAACGATAATGATAGCGTTTTAGTAACCGGGGCAACTGGCGGAGTAGGTTCCTTTGTAATCAAATTTTTAATAGCCAACCATTTTCAAAACATTACAGCCACGGTTGGAAGTGAAGAAAACAGGCAGATTCTTCTGGGACTGGGCTTAAAAGATCATCAGATCATTAATTATAAAGAAGAAGACCTTGTGGACAATCTTTTAAATACTAATAACAGTAAACTTTTCGACTTCGGAATTGATCTTGTCGGAAACTATATGTCTGAAGTCACTGCAAATGTTTTAAAAATCAACGGTACTTACGCAGATGTAACCGCCTTGATCTCTAAAGACGCCCATGAAACCCTTTTCAATAAAGGAACAGTGATTATGAATATTTCCAATTATTCCTACAGCATAAATAAAGATTACCATTATTATAAAGAAAACCTGGAAGAAATTTCAAAACTTATTGAAAACGGAACCATCACTCCACCCAATTACAAAATTGTAGGAGATCTTTCCTTGGATACAGTCTTAAAAGCACACTCTATTCTGAAAAACAACCAGACACAAGGCCACAAATTAATTATGAAACATTAATCTATGAATACAATACCCAGACGCATCGTAACAGGAATCAAAGACGGAAAATCTGCCATTATTGAAGACCAGCAGGCAGAAAATGCAGTAGAACATCTTCCGGGCCTGATTATTTCAGACATCTGGAATACGCAAAAAATGCCGGCAAGCCTGGAACTAGAAATGAGCATACCCAATACAGGATTTCCGCAAACTCCTAAAAACGGAACCTATTTCCGCTACGTTTCCATTCCGCCCGATAGAAATTTAGGAGTAGAGTTCAAAGCGGGAGAACCTCATCCCATGATGCACCAGACACAAACTTTAGATTATATCATCATCCTTTCCGGTGAGCTTTACCTGATCATGGAAGAAGGCGAAACGCTTCTCAAACCCGGAGACATAGTTATTCAGAGAGGGACCAATCATGCGTGGAGCAACCGTTCAAATGAGCCATGCATTCAGCTTGCAGTACTTATTGATGCTGAACATTAGATTGAAGGATTTAAAAATTAAAAAATTCCAGATTTACAATTAAAAAAAATCTGCCCCATCTGCAAAATCTGTGAGAGTAAAAACAGAAAAAATAATTTTACTATTTAAGAAAACACATTAAAAACCATCTACAAAGCAGAAATTTCCAAAAGTCTCTGCTTTATTTTTTCAGGTATAACCAGCCCTTCATGATAATAAACCAAATTTAGGTTCCTATCCAAAATAATCCATAAAGGATAAACCGGTTGATCTTTATTTTTAGACAAAGCCAGTGCCAGCTCATGGATTCCGGTATTTCCATTCGGCAGATACTCAAATTCCCTTCCCTGAAACTGTATTTTTTCTTTCGTTTTTTCGGCTTCAAAATTAACCATATAAAAATTTTCATTGATCAGGTCAACGATTTCCTTATCTTTATTCAAAGCATGCTTTTCCATTTTACAGACCGAACACCAATCTGTATATAAGTGGATAATAACAGGTTTCGGATCTTTTTTCATTACCGTTTCAAGATCGGAAAAAGTGCCTGTCTTCATCTGAGACAGACAAAAACAGGGCACCAACATTAAAAATAAAATAAAAATTCTCATTTCAAAGTATATTTTACGCCCAGAAAACCTCTGATCTTCTGCATCGGCGCGTACCCATAAGCTGTATCAAAAGTATAATGATTGGGATTGTTTTTAGGATCATCTACATATTTGTCGAATGGGTCAAAAGGTCTCATGAGAGGATCTTTAGGGGTAAAATTGAAAACGTTTTTAATCCCGCAGTAGATCTCAAAACCGGATTTGAAGCTTTTTGAAACCTGAATGTTAGCCAGGGAATAAAAAGGCGAGTATTCCGGGCGGTAATCATTTGGCAATACCGGAAGTCGCATTGGCCCATACAATTGCCCTGTAAAATCTATAGCCAGGTCATTCACAAATTTGTACGAAAGATTATACGTTCCGCTCCATTTCGGTGCATGCAGCTGTTGTGATTTTTCAGTTTCTCCATCAAATTTCTGGTAAACATCCAGATAGGTTACTCCTAAACCAACGCTCAAAGGAAAACCAAAACTGAAATCCACATTGAGGGAAGCTCCCCTTGAAATTCCGTATCCGTGGAGGTTATCATAGATAATTTTATCCGGATCGGAATCAAAGTCACCAACGATCTTATTACTGAAATAGGTATAAAATGCAGATGCATCAAGCTGAAGCAAACGGTTTCCCACCGGAATTTTCCAGATGTAGTTGAGGTTTCCGTTCACTGATCTTTCAGGCTTCAGATCTGATTTAATCATTACCTCCCTTGAGCCTGTAAGTGCAGCATGATCTTCTGTAAACAGGTTTACCACCCTGAACCCTGTTCCAAAATTAAACCGTAAGGTATGATAAGGGTTCGGAGAAAATTTCCACGCCAATCTCGGTGAGTGAACTTCATGATGAATTTTGTCGTAATCAAATCTGTAACCTACTAATAATGTATTTTTTTCATTGATTTCCCACTGATCCTGTACAAAGACCCCCCAGATTGGTGACTTCATCGGTGCATTGGTGATTCCGTCTGAAGATAGTGTTCCCGGTGTATTATCATCATAGAATGTTCTTTTGAAGGTAATTCCCCCTGTAAGATCGTGATTTCCCACTTTTTTGCTCCAATAAGTCTGTGCAAAAGCCACTTTCTGAAGCGCATTATACGGGTTACTTCCATAAAAAGAATCCTGATCATGATAATTATAAGAAAACTGGGTAACAATATATTCTTTTAAAGGCCACTGATACAGCCCGAATACTTCTGCCCTGTTCGTATAAATACTTTCGCCATATATATCACCACTTCCACGGTATGATCTGTTCCACTGCATCTCACCGCCAAAACGGTCTTCATATAAATATCTCAGTGCAACACTCGCCTGTCGGTTTTCCTTTCTCTTAAAATTCCATTTATTAAAAACTGAAATCCTGCTCTGCAATGCTGCATCTGTGAAATTATCCTTATTCTGATCTATTTTTTCTTTAAAACTGAAATAATTTAAGCTCAACAATGAGGCAGCATTCTTTCCGACATTAAACTTTGTTGAAATATCAAGATTATTTTCGCTCCAGGAGCTTGTCATTACATCAACGCTTAGTTTAGGAGCGGTTAATGCATTCTTGGTAATAATATTGATTACGCCACCCATTGCCTCGGAACCATAAATGGAAGAAGCGGGACCTTTTACCACTTCAATCCTGTCTACAAGGCTATTGGGAATTCCGCTTAAGCCATATACTGTGGAAAGAGAGCTTACAATAGGCATTCCATCAATGAGGATCATCGTGTACGGACCTTCCAGACCGTTGATATGGATATCACCCGTATTGCATACTGAACAGTTGAGCTGTGGTTTAACCCCGTTTACCATCGCTATGGCCTCAAAAATGCTTGGGGTAGGATTTTTCTGAAAAAATTTCTGACTGTAAACCTCTACAGCCACAGGACTTTTTGACCTGCTGAAAGGCTTTATGGTTCCGGTAATTACAACATCTTCAATGGTACTGGTTTTAATTTTTGCTTTCGACATTGATGTGGAATCTGTTTTTACTGTTTGCTGCAAATTCAGGCTGTCTGTTTCCTGAGAAAAACAAAAAGAAGATAAAAAAGTAACAGAAAATAGTATTCGCTTCATGAAATTAAAATTGTTAGACAAATCTAACAATTATTTTTGAATTACAAAACACCATGATAAATGTTGTTGGAAACAATTCACGAAAAATGATTAAATTTGAGAAACTACATATAAAAGTAAAATGAGATATCATCAAGCGGGAAATATCCCACAAAAAAGACACACGATTTTCAAATCGCCGGAAGATAAATTTTACTATGAACAGCTCTTCGGAACAGAAGGCTTTCACGGAATTTCCTCATTATTATACCACACACACCGTCCTACACAGATTAAATCTATTGGAACAGCCAAAGACGTAACACCAAAAATTGCCGTAGAAAAAAATGTGGCTCCGAGAATGTTTAAGGGAATGAATGTAACCCCCGAGGACGATTTCATGGACAGCAGAAAAATCCTTCTGATGAACAATGACCTGAAAATGGGATTATCGAAGCCGATAAAGTCTATGGACTATTTCTACAAAAATGCAGAATGCGATGAGCTTTTATATGTTCACCAGGGAACAGGAATCCTGAAAACATTTGTAGGGGACCTGGAATTTGTAACAGGTGATTATCTTATTATTCCGAGAGGAACTATCTACCAGGTAGAACTGAAATCGGACGATACCGTATTTTTTGTGCTTGAAAGCCACTCTCCTATTTACACTCCAAAACGATACAGAAATGAATTCGGGCAGCTTTTGGAACACTCACCTTTCTGCGAAAGAGATATTATTGCACCGGTTTTCAAAGAACCAAAAGACGAAAAAGGAGAATTTTTAATTAAAGTAAAAAAAGAAAACCAGATCACAGATTTCATTTATGCAACGCATCCTTTTGATGTGGTAGGCTGGGACGGATATTTTTATCCTTATAAATTCAATATTAAAAACTTCGAACCTATTACCGGAAGAATTCACCAACCGCCTCCGGTACACCAGAATTTTGAAGGTCATAATTTTGTGGTATGTTCATTCTGTGCAAGAATGTACGATTATCATCCCTTAGCAATTCCGGCTCCTTATAACCACTCAAATATTGATTCCGATGAAGTTTTATTCTATACGGAAGGAGATTTTATGAGCCGTAATCATATAGATTTAATGGATTTCACTTTACACCCCGGAGGAATTGTACACGGACCTCATCCGGGAGCAATGGAAAGAAGTATCGGTAAAAAATTCACCGAAGAATATGCCGTAATGGTAGACCCTTTCCGTCCGCTGAAAATTACGGAAGAAGCCTTAAAAGTGGAAGATCCTTCATATAAAACTTCATGGCTGGAAGAATCAGATAAAACCATGGAAGACCGTTCTCAGGAATAAAAAATCACTCATAAAAAAATTTCATTATGTACAATTATATTAGTGCAGAAGAAGCGATATATACTGTAAAAAGCGGAAACCGCGTATTTTTCCACGGAAGTGCATGTACTCCGAATTATCTTATTGATGAGCTGGCAAGACAGTCTCACCGTCTGGAAAACGTAGAAATGGTTTCCATTACCCAACAAGGCAACGTAGAAATTGCAAAACCTGAATACAAGAACAATTTCTTTGTCAATTCATTATTCGTGTCTACACCAGTGCGGGATGCTGTGAACTCTGACAGGGGAGATTTTGTTCCCGTTTTCTTAAGCGAGATCCCTATTTTATTCAGAAAAAATATCCTGCCGCTGGACGTGGCTTTGGTAACAGTTTCCCCACCTGACAAACATGGGTTCTGCACATTGGGAACCTCTGTGGATGTGGCAAGAGCTGCTGTTGATACTGCCAAAATTATTGTTGCCGTTGTAAATCCTCTGATGCCGAGAACACACGGAGACGGAATGATCCACATCAGCAGGATTCATAAACTGGTATGGCATGAAGAAGAGCTTCCGACAGTAGATTACGGTGCAAAAGTAGGCCCTGAAGAAATGCTTGTAGGAAAGAATGTAGCTGAACTTATTGAAGACAAATCAACATTACAGATGGGTATCGGAACCATTCCTGATGCCGTACTCAAATGTTTAAGCAACCATAAAGATCTTGGAGTTCACACAGAAATGCTGAGTGACGGCGTTATAGACCTGATCCAGAATGACGTAATCAACAACAAATATAAGGGCTATAACGATAACAAAACCATTACAAGCTTCTGTTTCGGAACAAGAAAACTGTATGATTATGTGGACGATAATACTGTTTTTGCCTTCAAAGATGTAAGTGATGTGAACTTTCCGATCAATATCATGAGGAATAAAAAAATGGTAGCCATTAATTCTGCCATTGAAATTGACCTTACAGGACAGGTATGTGCAGATTCCATCGGAACTTTACAATACAGCGGAATCGGAGGCCAGATGGACTTTATGAGAGGCGCTGCCTTAAGCGAAGATGGAAAACCCATCATTGCCATTACATCAAGAACCAAAAAAGGGGTCTCAAGGATCGTTCCTTTTCTTAAACAGGGTGCCGGAGTTGTGACAACAAGGGGACATATTCATTACGTTGTGACAGAATATGGCACAGCTTATTTATATGGCAAAAATCTCCGCCAGAGGGCACAAGAGCTCATCAGCATCGCTCATCCTGATGACAGGGAAATGTTGGAAAGAGCTGCTTATGAACGATTTAAACACTAAAAAATATCTTCATACTATTTGTTTGTGAATATTTTTAATAACCGATGTCTGCAAATTAATAACAAAAACAAGACGAATCTTAAAAAAGCTTTAACATTTTGGCAGTGTTTTTGATAAACTCATTCAAAACCAAGGGAAATTGAAAACTATATATAATTCGATAAGAGAAGAAGTTGAAAAGCATTCAAAAGTAAAGAATTCTGTTTTGGGGAATGTGAGTGAATGGAAAAGAAGCCATTATATTATTCTTTCTGAGATTATAAAAGATGAACTGTCTGAAGCTGAAGAACTGAAAGGCGGAAAAAAATTTGAAATAGGAAATACAATATCACACGTTACTTTACAGCGTTTTTTTGAAAATGACTATCAGGATAAGACCCATAACGACCTCAGATTCCTGAAAACACTGGATAAAATCTGTATTTTTCTGGGCCATAAAGACCTCAATGACTATATACAATCATTAAAATTAAAAAGTCCGGAAAAAGAATCAACGGAAGGAGATCTGGAATTTCTTACTAAAATGGTGTATGATTATTGCGCCACCGCATTTGAATTTTATAAAAACTTTCCGGATCATAAAACGGAAATTTTTAAACAACTGGTTTTTGACGGCTCTCCATTTTTAGAAAGAGCATCAGAATTCAGCAGGGAACTGTGTGAAAGAGACTTTCAGCTTGTTACTAAAAACAACCGTTCAAATTACGAGGTTTTTGACATTCATCTTGTTACTGATGAGCCCGACAAAAAGATACTGGAAGCACAGGAATTCTGGAATCTCCTGTTCAAAGTAGGCGAAACCGGCGAGGAACACTTTGTAAATCAGCTCAATACACAAATTTATTTTATCCGTAAAATAGATAACATATGGAAAATATGGGATAATTATAATCCCGACGCAGGCCGATTAAACAGGAAATTATAAGTTGAAATAATAGAGAAAGCCGTAGAAAATTCTACGGCTTCCCTTTTTTCGAAAATATTTTTTTCATTTGTTCTTTCTATACCAAAGGTAGATATCCAATTTTATTATAAAGAAACTTAAATATACTTAAATGAACTCTTCTTTAACTTTATGTTAAGTATATCCAAGGAATCTGATTCAATGTTTTCACTATTTCTAAGATTTTCGTAATTTGCATACATAAAAATAAAAGTAAAATAGAAATATGTCAACACTTACATTTGCCGAAAAAATTGCTCAAGCTGAGAATTTTTTACCTATCAACGGTACAGATTACATTGAGTTTTATGTAGGAAATGCTAAACAGGCTGCCCATTATTACAAAACCGCTTTCGGTTTTCAGTCTGTAGCCTATGCAGGTCCTGAAACAGGAGTAAGAGACCGTGCTTCTTATGTTCTTCAGCAGGGGAAAATAAGACTGGTATTAACAACAGGGCTTAAATCCGATTCATCTGTCAGCGAACACGTAAAAAAACACGGTGACGGAGTAAAAATTCTGGCACTTTGGGTAGATGACGCTTACAAAGCTTTTGAAGAAACTACCAAAAGAGGTGGAAAGCCTTATTTGGAGCCTGTAACTTTAACCGATGAAAACGGTGAAGTAAGAATGTCCGGAATCTATACATACGGAGAAACCGTTCACATGTTTGTTGAAAGAAAAAATTACACAGGATCTTTCATGCCGGGATACGAAAAATGGGAAAGCGATTACAATCCTGAAGACGCAGGTTTATTATATGTAGACCACTGTGTAGGGAATGTAGACTGGAACAGGATGATTCCTACAGTAGAATGGTACGAAAAAGTAATGGGCTTTGTAAACATCCTTTCTTTTGATGACAAGCAGATCAATACAGAATATTCTGCCCTGATGTCTAAAGTAATGTCCAACGGAAACGGATATGCGAAATTCCCGATCAATGAGCCTGCAGAAGGTAAAAAGAAATCCCAGGTAGAAGAATATCTTGATTTCTATGAAGGTGAAGGAGTACAGCACATCGCGGTAGCAACAAAAGATATCATCCACACAGTAACCGAATTGAAAAAACGTGGTGTAGAGTTCCTTTCCGCTCCACCAGAGGCTTATTACGATATGGTTCCTGAAAGAGTTGGCCATATTGATGAAGATATTAAGAAATTACAAGACTTAGGCATCCTTATTGATCACGATGAAGAAGGATACCTGCTTCAGATTTTCACGAAGCCGGTAGAAGACCGTCCTACTCTATTCTTCGAGATCATTGAAAGACACGGTGCACAGAGTTTTGGTGCCGGAAACTTCAAAGCATTGTTCGAAGCACTGGAAAGAGAGCAGGAAAGAAGAGGAAATCTTTAATTTAAATATAAAATAATAAGTTTTGTCAGGATGCAGAGTCCTGGCAAAACTTTTTTTTAAAAAGCACACTTATGAGAAAAATTTTAATCGGGATTTTATTTTTCGGAGCATTGGGCCTTAAAGCCCAGTATGGAACACTTAATGAGATCCTTAATCGTCTGGAAGAAAGAAAAGGCATCAACCAGCATCTTGAAAATGTAAATATAGACAACAAGAAGTTCATCTTCATCAAGGATGCAGAAGATCATACGGAAAGAGATTTTATTATTATAAAAGGAAAAGAAGCTACCTACGTAGAAGTATTTGATGACAAAGCTACCGGCGAAAGCAGCTCAAACGTTTTCACAGGAGATATCATCAGGAAGAAAAATATACTTTCCATGAGAGCAGATAAACTTGAAAATAAAAAAGTTCCGATGCCTGTCACCAAGACTTTACTCCTGACCAGGCAGGATGATATCCTGTATCTTATTGATGTAAATACAAAAGACAGATGGATAGATGAGGCCTCTTATTCCAAAAAGAAATAATTCCCGCAGAATTGGTGGCAGATCTTCATAGATTTGTTATCTTACCATTTTAATTTAATTCCAAAAAAATTATGAAATCATTTGTAGAATATTCTTCAGATTCAGACTTTTCTATACATAATATTCCTTTCGGAGTAGCAGTTTTTAATAAAGAATACATCGGATGCTGTACAAGGATCGGTGATCAGGTAGTAGATCTTGCCACCCTTTATGATCTTGGATATTTTGAAGATATTAAAGGACTGGATGATAATGTTTTTGAAGCTTACACCATCAACGAATTTATTGAACTGGGAAAACCTGTAACCAATGCGGCACGTACCAGAATCCAGGAACTTCTTCAGGAAGGCTCCACCTTGTCAAAAGACGAAAAAACCATTGAAGATGCTTTCTATGACCTTGACAAGGTAAAAATGATGATGCCCGTACACATTCCGAACTATACGGATTTTTACAGCAGCATTGAACATGCCACTAACGTTGGGAAAATGTTCCGCGATCCGGCCAATGCCCTACTTCCAAACTGGAAACATCTTCCGGTAGGCTATCATGGAAGAGCATCATCCATAGTAGTTTCAGGAACGGAAATTAACCGTCCGAAAGGCCAGACAAAACCTGCGGATGCGGAAAAACCACTTTTCGGACCAAGCAAACAGCTGGATTTTGAACTGGAAATGGCTTTTATCCTTAACAAAAACACGGAAATGGGTGAAAGTATTTCTACAAAGGATGCTGAAGACGCCATCTTCGGAATGGTAATTTTCAATGACTGGTCCGCAAGAGATATCCAATCCTGGGAATATGTTCCGCTGGGGCCTTTCCTTGCCAAGAACTTCGGTTCGTCTATTTCTCCGTGGGTAGTTACCCTTGAGGCGTTAGAACCGTTCAGAACAGCTTCTCCAAAACAGGACCCTGAAGTTTTAGACTATTTGAAATTTGAAGGTGATAAAAATTATGATATCAACCTTGAAGTATACATCCAGCCAGAAAACAGTGAAGAAAACCTGATTTCAGAAAGTAATTATAAATTCATGTACTGGAATATGACACAGCAGCTTGCTCATCACACGGTGAATGGATGCAACGTTGAAGTTGGAGATCTGTATGCCAGCGGAACCATTTCAGGAAGCGATCCCAAATCTTTCGGATCTATGCTTGAACTGACATGGAGAGGACAAAATCCTTTACAGCTAAGCAATGGTCAGGAAAGAAAGTTCATTGAAGATAACGATACCGTTACGATGAAAGCATGGGCTGAAAAGGATGGTGTGAGAGTAGGTTTCGGTGACGTTTCAGGGAAAATTATTCCTACGGTTTAATTCGGTGGTAAACAAATAATCCAGATGCTTCGACTCCGCTCAGCATGACATCGCTATAAATTAATTGCTAATAAAAACAGTTAGTATTAGAGCTGTCATGCTGAGCGGAGTCGAAGCATCTTTTTAATATAATTTGAACGCTTACATTTAATTAAGTGTTAAAGAAAAAACAATGAAAACAGTAATCCCCTCCGAACTATCCCCCGTACAGCTTCAAACTGTCATGCAGACCGCTGTGTCTCCACGTCCTATTGCTTTGGCTTCTACGGTAGATAAAAACGGAAATATCAACCTATCACCTTTCAGCTTCTTTAATATGTTCAGTACGGTTCCTCCTGTATTGATTTTTTCACCCTCAAGAAGGGTTCGGGACAATACTACAAAACATACTTTGGAAAATGTTCTGGAAGTCCCTGAAGTCGTAATCGGAACTGTAAATTTTCCTATTGTTCAGCAAATTTCCCTGGCTTCTACGGAATATGAAACCGGAGTCAATGAGTTTATTAAATCCGGCCTAACGATGAAGGATGCAGATCTGGTTCAGCCTAAACTGATTGAAGAATGCCCCGTAAACTTTGAATGTAAAGTTCTGGAGGTAAAATCTCTTGGAGATCAGGGCGGTGCAGGAAACCTTGTGATTTGCGAAGTTCAGAAAATCCACATCAGGGAAGAATACCTGAACGAAGCTGGAAATTTAGACCAGCAAAAACTGGATATGGTAGCCCGCCTGGGAGGTAACTGGTATTCCAGAAGCAATGAGAACAGCCTTTTTGAGGTTCCGAAACCATTAGTCACAAAGGGAATCGGCTTTGATCTTCTGCCAGATTCTATCAAATACAGTAAGGTATTTACAGGAAACGACCTGGGAATGCTTGCCAATGTAGAGATACTGCCCGCAGGAGATTTTCATTCAGATGAAAACATTCACCTGAATGCTCAGAAATTATTGATCGAGAGCAAGATTGAAGAAGCCTGGACGCTTTTAACAATACAATAATTCACAATAAAAACCAGTATAAATCATGCTGGTTTTTTATTTATTTTCCGGTATAAAAAACTAAATTGCTAAAACAGCCCGCTTCATCAAATCAACTTGTTGATTCCTTCTTTGTCAACCTAAATAAGCAATCCCGATTTTAAAAACTTTGCGTTAATAATTCCCACCAATTATACGGATCTCACAGATTTTATATAGTCTGAATTTTATCTGTTTCGAAATAATCAGAGATCCCGCCTGAAATTTTATTTCATATTTTTATTGATAAAATCAATGCATCTCTCTGTAACAATATTCAGATTATAAGGAAGAGTCTTTTCCATCCAAGGCTCTTTTGATCCGAAGGTATGATCGGCATTTTCAACCAGGAACAACTCTGAATTCGGGTTGAGGATATGAAGATGTTCTGCATTTTTTACACTTACGCTCTCATCATGGGTTCCATGAACAATTAGCACATAAGCTTTTGCCATTTCCGCTGCCATTTCTACATCAAAACGATGAATATTTTTTTCAAAATCTTCATAAAACTGGTAGTAATGCGGCATTTCCTGTTTTGTTCTTCCGTTCAGTACGTAATATACCCCTTCTTTTTTCCATTTCTCCAGAGCTTCATCTTTTGGAAACCTTTCCAAAGTATCTACACTTGCCAGGGTAATAAGTCCGTTGATTCTTTCATCTTCAAATGTTTTTATAATGGAAATCCCCCCTCCTCTGCTGTGCCCGATAAGAATAATTCGCTGATCATCCACATGAGGATCTTTTACAAAATGATCGATCACGACACCCAGATCCGAAAGTTCTTTTGAATAATTATTATTCCCGAAAGCTTCCAGATCACCAAAATTACAAGGATCTTCAACTGTAGTGCCGTTATGGGACGAATTAAATTTCACAAAGAAAAAACCAGCTTCTGCGAACTTTTCAGCCATCAGATTCCATGCTCCCCAGTCTTTGTAACCTTTATAGCCATGAACAAAGATCACTAACGGCAATTTTTTACTGGTTTCAGGATAGATGGCATCAGCAAGAAAATTCCTGGTTTCAGCATTTTCCAGTTTTATATTAAGGTTTTTTATCAGTTCCATATCAAATTTTAAATTGCAATTTTTAGACTATAACAGTATCTGAAATATTCATTTAACCTAAATATATAAAAAAATATTTACCCGGAAAAGTTAATATTCTGTAGCAGAACCCATTAAATAGTTATAAAAATAACCTTATTTTTGCAGTATGCTGGATTTAAGAACGGTAACCGTCACACGTTACATTCTGCCTTTAAGAGAAGGCGGATCTCTTCCTGCTTTGGCAGAGGCTGATGATGATTTTAAATATGTACTGAAATTCCGGGGTGCTGGCCACGGAGTCAAGATGCTGATTTCTGAGCTTTTGGGCGGCAGGATCACTGAAGCTCTGGGACTAAAGATTCCTGAGCTGGTATTTGTAAATCTGGATGTGGATTTCGGAAGAACGGAAGCTGATGAGGAAATTCAGGATCTACTGAAATTTTCGGAAGGCCTGAATCTGGGTCTGCATTATCTTTCAGGCTCCATCACCTATGATCCTGCCGTAAAGATAGATCCTCTCCTTGCTTCGAAAATTGTATGGCTGGATGCTTTCATTACGAATATTGACCGCACTTTTAAAAATACAAATCTTCTGATGTGGCATAAAGAGCTCTGGGTTATAGATAATGGGGCTTCATTTTATTTCCATCATTCATGGCAGAATTTTGATGCAGCAGCAAAAACACCGTTCAAATATGTGAAGGATCATGTACTGCTTCCGAAAGCAAAAATGCTGGATGAAGCAGATCAGTTTGCCCACGAAGTTCTGAATGACACCCTTTTCCGGGAAATTGTCAGCTTAATTCCTGAAGACTGGCTTCATTGGGATGATGCCGACGAAACTCCTGAAGAAATCCGTGAGATTTACTTTCAGTTCCTGAAAACAAGGTTAGAAAATTCTCAAATCTTTGTAAACGAAGCTAAAAATGCTAGAGGATAAAATATACGAATATGCCGTAATACGCCTGGTGCCCAAAGTTGAAAGAGAAGAGTTTTTCAATATCGGGCTTGTGATGTTTTCCAAAAAGGAGAGATTTATCCGCGTGGAGTTTTATTTATGCCCTGATAAATTCAGGCTGATGCACAGCAAACTGGATTATGATGATGTTATCCACAATCTTGAAAGCTTCCAAAGAATTGCCAATGGAGATAAGGAAGGAGGCCCTGTTGCCCTGATGGATATTCCTGAACGTTTCCGCTGGCTGACTGCCGTAAGGAGCTCATCCATTCAAACTTCAAGACCTCATCCGGGAAAATCCAAAGACCTGGAAAAAACGTTTGGTAAACTTTTCGAAGAACTGGTGAAATAACAGATAACCTTGTTTAAAATTATATCCATCCACAGTTTTTTCTTTCTATCTAAGCTATTTTCCGAAGTCGGCTTAAATATTCCCGGGAATAAATTCCCATTATAATGATTTAAAAAAATAAAAATATATACATTTTAAAACCAAATTATTAACAAATAATTGAAAATCAGTATATTAATATACAAATTTTAGCAGATACCATAAAAATTGCTACATTGCTATACATTTCATCTTTTTTACTTATAAAATAATTAACTTGGCTTTTGTTTAAATTATTCTTAACAAAACATCCAATATTTTTAATTATTCATTCTTAAAAAAAAGATGATATGGATTTTCTGAATAACACCAATGCACTTACCCTGATCTTTGTATCGATACTTATCTTTGCAATCGCCTATCGTTTTTATGGGATCTTCATTGCCAATAAAGTACTGAGGCTTAATGATAAAAATACTACTCCGGCAGTAGAGTTTGCCGACGGTAAAGATTATGTAGCTACCAATAAGAATGTACTTTTCGGTCATCATTTTGCCGCAATTGCTGCTGCCGGGCCTTTGGTAGGACCTGTACTGGCAGCTCAGTTCGGATACTTACCCGGTGCATTGTGGATACTGATTGGCTGCGTGCTTGGCGGTGGGGTGCATGATATGGTTGTATTATTTGCTTCTGTAAGGCATAAAGGACAAAGCCTGGCTACTATTGCTTCAAAAGAGATAGGTAAAGCTACAGGAACTGTTGCCGGCTTTGCCATTTTATTCATTCTTATTCTTACACTGGCTGGTTTATCATTGGCCTGTATCAATGCAATGCATGAGGCTTCATGGTCCCTTTTCACTGTTGTTATTACGATGCCTATTGCTGTAATTATGGGGCTTATCATGAGATACAGAAAAAACAGCGTGCTTTTTGCCAGTATTTTAGGCGGTATACTTTTAATAGCCGGAATTATAGGCGGACACAGCCTAATGCAGAATGAAACGATGAATAACCTGTTTTCATGGGATATCAAAACCATTTCCATTGCTATTCCCTTATATGGTTTTCTTGCTTCTGTTCTTCCGGTTTGGCTGCTTTTGGTACCCCGGGACTACCTTTCAACTTACCTGAAAATAGGTACCATCATTATGCTGGCTGTAGGTGTTATTGTAATTCATCCTACGATACAGATGCCGGCCCTTACAGAATTTGTGAAAGGCGGAGGACCTGTTATAGGCGGTCCCGTATTACCTTTTATATTCATTGTTATTGCATGTGGTGCTATTTCCGGTTTTCATGCGGTAATTGCAACGGGAACAACTCCCAAAATGCTTAATAAAGAAAAAGAAATCCTTTTTGTAGGCTATGGAGCTATGCTGGTAGAAGGTTTTGTTGCTTTAATGGCTTTAATTGCGGCCTGTACATTAATGCCGGGGGACTATTTTGCCATCAATACACCAAAAGAATCATATGATGCTTTTCTGGCCGCCCATCCTTCACTACACGGGGTAGATATTGATTATTATTCACAAAAAATAGGCATTGAACTTCACGGAAGAACCGGTGGTGCCGTATCACTTGCCGTAGGAATGGCCCATATCTTCAATAAGATACCTTATATGGACCAGCTGACAGCATATTGGTATAATTTCGCGATTATGTTTGAGGCTGTATTTATCCTTACGGCTATTGATGCAGGAACAAGAGTAGGCCGTTTCTTTCTGCAGGAAATGCTGGGTTCCGTTATTCCTAAATTCAATGATAAAAACTGGGTTCCAGGAATTATTATCAGCAGTCTTTTATTTACTTTCGCCTGGGGATATCTTGTATTCACAGGTAACGTGAGCAGCATCTGGCCTCTGTTTGGAATCAGTAACCAGCTATTGGCAGCCTGCGGGCTGATTGTCTGTACCACAATGCTCATCCGCATGAACAGAGGAAAGTATGCCTTATGTTCTGCAATTCCCGGAGTTTTTATGGCCGGAATCACTTTCTGGGCAGGCTATATCCAGGTAACAACAATCTATCTTCCTAAAGAACAGTATCTGCTGGCTGCTTTAGCGGCAACGGCAATGATCCTGATGCTGATTGTATTCATTGGTGCATTTATCAAATGGTACCAGCTTCTGCAGATCAGAACCACAGAAACCGATTTTTATGGAGAGCCTGTAAAAGAACTTGTGGAAAGGTAGACAAGATAAAATTTCATCAAAAAACGAAACAGCCCGGATTTTCCGGGCTGTTTCGTTACTAATGATTATCTATTTAAAAATTGAAATTAAGCCTGGTGAACACATACCTTCCGTTCTGCCCGAATTGAGAGGTTGAGCGGGAATAGATAAACTGGTCATTATTGGTAGATGCCGCAAGGTTTTTATCCGGATAAACATCAAAAAGATTGTTCACTCCTAAGGTCAGACCTACATTTTTTGTAAACTGGTAGGCCAGTGAAAGATCGGTAACGATCTTAGCCCCGATCTGCTGATGTTCATTGAACCCGACAACTCCATCTCCATTCACATCAATAATATCTGCACCCGTTACTTTTCCGAAATAGGTATTTCTAAGATAAATACTTGCATTTTTCCACGAAAGTGTATGAGATAAGCTAGCCTTCACTCTTGGAACCGCTTCTTCAAGATATACTCTGGATTTCTCTGAAAAATAGATCTTCTCCAGGTTTGGAGACTGCAAAAGTCCCGAAGAATGGGTATTCCCTACTTTCTTCGTCTCGCTAATGTTGATGGCAAAATTATTATCCAGTTTAAATCCTGAAAATCTTGCATTGTGAGAAATAACTACATCTACCCCTTTCGTTTCCGTATCAATGGCATTGGTAAAGAACTGTGCTCCGTTAACTCCCTGGGCATCAAAAGCGATCTGTGCAGCAGCAGGCACATCTGATCTTAAGAACTGGTCTGTAAGAATGATCCTGTTGTTAATTCTTGTAAAATATCCGTCTGCTGTAAAAGTAAGGCTTGCTGAAGGAATTCTGTATGTGAATCCTACACTGGCAGATTTAGATGTTTCCTGTTTTAATTTTGGCATTTCCAGCAGGCCTGCAATTTCTGAATCATTGCTGAAGGTTCCCACATCCAGAAGACGGCCTACCGGAAATTGCGGGGAAGTAACAAACAATGTTGATGTTACATTATAATAAATCTGATGAATAGAAGGCGCTCTGAAACCTGTGGAACCTGCCAGCCTCACATTGAAATCAGGCGCCACTTTGATTCTTGAAGCCAGCTTATAATTGAATGTAGACCCGAAATCTGAGTAATTCTCATATCTTGCAGCCGCATCTACCAGTAACCAATCGGTAAAATTGAATTCAACGTCTGCATAAGCAGCTACTGCCTGCCTGTTTTTATTGACTGCATTGACAGGCTTAAATCCTCCGAAAACCTGTGATCCTCCCGGAAGCACATTTCCAAAGAAATCAGTTGCTCTCGGGCTTGTATTGTTCCAAACATTTCCTGCGGCATCATAAGTTTCATAAGATGCTTCTTCGCCCTGGGTTATTTTGAAATTTTCATAACGGTGCTCTCCTCCGAAAGCTATATTAATCCCACTCCAGACATCGTATTTTTTTGAGAAATCTAAATTGATGGTATTCTGGGAGAACCTCAATCCTCCTGCATCAAATTCATCGGGAGATGCAAATCTTAAAGATGTGTTTCCTGTATTCCTGATATTATAGGTAAAGGAATTCTGCCCGAATGTATTACTGAAATCAATATCCCAGCCATCCCAGTTTCCTTTAATTCCTGCCGAAAGAGACAAATCCTGGATATCTGTTCCAATTTGCGGTAAATAACCGTCCAGATACAATCCTGTAAAGGTTCTGCTCTGGTTAGGTCTTCTGTAGAATCCACCTGAACTTCCGTGTCTGAAGCTGTATCCACCGAATGAATATACTTTCCAGTTATCACTGACAGGAACTTCAATATTGGCAAAAAGCTGATGGTTATTCAGTTTAGACTGCCCTACCTGCATATTGAAATCTTTTCTGTTGAGCCCCCGGTAAGCCAGTTCCTGATCTGTAACATCTCCTTTCAATAGCCCTTGTAAAGCGGTTATTGTATTTGCTCCCTGAATCTGATTTTGAAAATCCTGAGAAAAATAACTTACTCCCTGGGCATACTGATGAATATAGTTAATAAGCTGCTGGGAATTCGGTACGCTATTAATATTTGTGAATAAAGAAGATAAGTTGACTCCGCCATCCAGTGCCCGTTTTTCAATTGCATTGTATGCATTATAAATTGCCCCGCTTTCTGTTCCGGCCCTGAAAGTAGGGTTTCTGAACTGCGAAGACCATGTAATATTATAAAAGCCTCCTCTACTTCCTATTTTGTTCCCATAATTAAGGTCTACCTGAATATTTTGTCCGTCAAAATTTCCTGTATGGTCATTGGCTGTCGGAGTGAGATTTCCTCCGTAACTCACCTGCCCTGTCAGCTTCCCGATATCTTTTTTCAGCTCAAGGTTGATTACTCCGGCAATAGCATCGGAACCATATTGGGCAGAGGCTCCGTCACGCAGTACTTCGATTCGGTTTAATGCAAATGAAGGAATTGAGTTCAGGTCGGTTCCTATCGTTCCTCTTCCCGGTGTTCCGTTAACATTTACCAACGCTGAAGTATGTCTTCTTTTTCCATTCACCAAAACCAACACCTGATCCGGGCCTAATCCTCTCAGCTGCGCAGGATCCAAATGGTCCGTCCCATCTGAGTTAGTCTGAATGGTAGACGTGAAAGAAGGCGCCACCGCATTCAAAATCTGCCCTATACTGGATTGTGGAAGAACCACTGAAGATTCTTTAATATTAAAGACATCCACCGGAACCGGGCTGTCTGTTTTTGATCTTGCGCCGGCTCTTGAACCCAGCACAACAACCTCTTCTACACTATTGGTTTTTACGCTGTCTTTTTCTTTTTCCTGTCCGAAAGCATATGTCCCCAGGAAAAACAGAACAGAAGCTGATAAAATAGTCTTTTTATTTTTCATACCCTTGCATCAATTAATAGTTTATGTTTTTTTGAGTGGCAAATGTAAAATAAATTTATTAGTCTACAAAATCAATAGACTTTTGTTTTGCAAAAAATGATGATAGTCTTCTTCTATTGAATAATAAATGGTGAAATTTTATCATAACCTGATTTAATGACAATCTTAGATAGAGAACCTATTGGAACAAAATTATAAGCTTTTTTAATGCAAAGTTTAACTGTAAGAATGTAGAATGTAAAGAAAGAATCAATTAAAGACTGATCTGACGAAACGGGCGCATAAACCAGCTGCTTAATCAACGGTATAATCATTTATCTTTTCTTAAAATAAAAAGAGCCAAAATCAAACTTTGCGCTAAAAACTATACAATTAAAAAAAAACGAACTCCAAATGGAATCCGTTCTAAAAATTACAATCATTCTATATTACTGATGATTTTATATTTTCGTAAGCTTGGCATATTTTAAGATAAGGTTTTTCTCCCCTTCATGAATGAAAATCACTTTAGCTTTAATATTCTGCGGGTCCGTACCATCCAGGAAAGAAACTTCTCCGATCCCGAAACGGTCATGTCTTACTTTATCCCCTACTTCAATATCCTGCGAAGAAGCCCCGCTTGGGTTGATAATTTTCGCAGTACTCACCGGTTTTAGTTTCCTTGCTTCAGGCGCAGGTTTTGAGCTGTCTCCTTTTTCAATGGTTTTCTTTTCAACCTTTCTGAAAGACCGTTGCTCGGAAGGATGCTCATCAAAAATATTGGATTTGATTCCTGCGTTATTGATAAACCTTTTTTCCAGAGCCGGGTTTAAGAATTCAATATATTCCTCATCTATTTCGCTTAAGAATCTTGAAGGTTCTGCATCCGTAATTTTCCCCCACTGGAAACGGGAAACGGCATAAGAGAAAAATACCTGCTTTTCTGCTCTTGTCAGTGCTACATAAAAAAGACGTCTTTCTTCTTCCAGATCCTCCCTTGTTGCCGAACTCATAAAGCTCGGGAAAAGGTTTTCTTCAAGACCTACAAGGTGCACCACCGGGAATTCCAGTCCCTTTGAAAGGTGAATAGTCATCAGGGACACCATATCTTCGTCTGTATTCTTATCCTGGGTATCTGCAGAAAGGGCAATATTTTCAAGGAAATTCGGAAGGCCGGGATCTCCGTCTTCCAGCTGCATCTGCTCTTCAATGAACCCCTGCATGGAGTTCATCAGTTCCTGAACGTTTTCCACACGGGAAATTCCTTCCGGAGTCTGGTCGTCTTTTAAAAATTTAATCAGTCCGCTGCGTTTGGCAACTTCCATGGCTACATTATAGGCTGTTTCTGTTTTCAGCAACACCTGAAATGCTTTGATCATGGACCAGAAATCATTCAGCTTGTTTAAAACACCATTGTTTAAGCCCAACTGGGGAGCATACATCGGCAGATTACCAAGTACTTTTGAAACGGCAATGTTCTGGGCATCTGCAAAAACGATCAGCTTGTTCTGTGTGGTCTCACCGATTCCTCTTGTAGGATAATTAATAATCCTCATCAGTGCCTCCGAATCATTTTCATTGATCAGAAGACGCAGATAAGCAATAAGGTCTTTTACTTCTTTTCTCTGATAGAACGAAAGTCCCCCGTAAACTTTATACGGAATATTTTTACGTCTCAGCGCATCTTCAAATGCCCTAGTTTGTGAGTTTGTCCTGTATAGAATGGCAAAATCACTGTATTTTCTCTGGTCGGTATTTCTAAGCTCCCAGATATTTCCTGCCACGAAATTGGCTTCATCAGCATCGGAAAGGGAACGGTATATTTTGATCTTGTCGCCTTCTTCATTATCACTGAAAACGTTCTTTTTAAACTGCTGAAGGTTTTTAGCAATAACAACATTGGCCGCATTAACAATATTCTGAGTTGAACGGTAGTTCTGCTCCAGGGAAACCGTCAGGGCATCAGGATAATCTTTTTTAAAGTTTAAGATATTATAGATATTGGCACCACGGAAGGAATAGATGGACTGGGCATCATCCCCCACTACACAGATGTTTTCAAATTTTGAAGCCAGTGCTTTTACAATAAGGTACTGGGAATGGTTGGTATCCTGGTACTCATCTACCATGATATATCTGAATCTGTCCTGATATTTAGCCAGAACTTCCGGGAAACGGGTAAGCAGTTCATTGGTTTTCAACAATAGATCATCGAAATCCATGGCTCCGTTTTTGAAACATTCTTCTACATATTTCTGGTAGATCTTCCCGATGAATTTCATGTTGGCTTTTTCATCCGCCTCCATCAATTCGGGATTGTTGAAATAAGCTTTTACTGTGATCAGGTTATTCTTGTAGGTTGAAATTCTTGCCTGAACTTTTTTAGGTTTGTAAAGATCGGCATCAATATTCATGTCTTTAAGTACTTTCCGGATTACATTCAGGGCATCCTGCTGATCATAAATGGTAAAGTTGGACGGATATCCTAGGTAATGGGCCTCAATTCTCAGGATTCTTGCAAAAACAGAGTGAAAAGTTCCCATCCACAAGCTTCTTGCATTGCTGTCACCTACTACTTTTGCGATACGTTCTTTCATCTCGCGGGCAGCCTTATTGGTAAAGGTAAGAGCCAGGATATTGAAGGGATCCACTCCGTTATGGATCAGGTGGGCAATACGCATGGTAAGCACACGTGTCTTCCCGGAACCTGCGCCTGCAAGCACCATCAGTGGTCCTTGTATAGAGGTAACGGCTTCATATTGTGGTTCATTGAGTCCTTTCAGATAATCCATACTGCAAAAAATTTTGGGAACACAAAATTAATGTATTCGGAGGAGAATTCAAATTCTGGAGTGCACAACTAAAAAATTAAACACCAGAAATATTTTTATTGCCTGCGGTTTTGCTTCTCCCATGTTTTCCCGCTGTAGCTGCAGATATCATTTTTTTCAATATACCGGCCGTCTGAAATCCAAATATTTATGATGATTTACATATTAATCTCGGTCCCGACACCTTTTGATATGCTTAGTCTTTCTTTCTCCTTATCGTAATGTTTCAACATACAGAAGTGCATGGAATTTTCTTCCTAAAAGTCTTTAAATGAAAAAAATAAAGAGATGGAAAGTGATAAGTTCCGGTTATATTATTCTCCGTTTTTAAAAAATTCCCAATCTCCACTTTTATATTGATAAGTTTTAGTCAGGCGATTTTCTCTGTCATTTATTCTTCCTTCGTTATAAATAAACATTACAGAAACTTTATTTTCTAATTCATTAAAAAAAATCAGTTCCAAAGTATCATAATTATATAGAGTTTCTAAATTTCCAGAATCGTAATTTCTTACCAAAAACAAGTCCTTTTTATGTTCATAAGGAAAATAATAAAATCTCTCCTCATTACGTATTTTACCATCATACATTTCCTGATATTTTCCTTTCTGCTGCTTTCTTGCCAATACAATCAGCTTTCCGAATATAGTATGATGACGAATTTCCGATTTATTAAAAATAAATTTATTTTCAAGTATGCTTTTAAGAATAACATTTTTCTTCAGCTTTTCAACAATAATTTTAATATTCTTTTTATTCAGAAAATCAGTCCCTTTATAATTAGGATTTTCCGCAAGTCGTTCAAAACAACAGATGCACGGTTCTTCATCAGATGGATCTCTTACAAACTTATCCTGATAAAAAATGATGAGATTTTCTTTTGGGAGTTTTCCGGGATCAATATCACTGATAATTTTCTGAGCCAAGCTTTTGTAGTTTATATATTTTGATTCCTGTATCAGTCTTTTATATAAAATACTATCCTTCCTCATTTCGTTCTCACAATTTCTGCTTTGCGTTTGAGAAAACCCAAAAAGAAAACAAGTAAGAAACAGTAAAGAAAATAAATATTTCATGATTATTAAATCTATTTTTTTAGGTCCTGAGCTATAAATATAAATACTTTTCCGATTGTAACAATTAAAGTATTTTTGAAACTAATTAACAAAACAATTTCTATTATAATGAAAAAACGACTTCTTTCTGCTGCTGCTGTAGCTTTCTTCGGAATGGTACTGAACGCACAGCAAATAAAATTCGAAGAGTATGACCTGCCGAACGGTCTTCATGTAATTCTTCATCAGGATAATTCTGCACCGGTAGTAACAACAGGTGTAATGTACCACGTAGGTGCAAAGGATGAAGTAAAAGGAAGAACGGGTTTTGCCCACTTCTTCGAACACCTTCTGTTTGAAGGAACGCCTAATATCAAAAGAGGTGACTGGTTCAAGATCGTTTCTTCCAACGGGGGACAAAACAACGCCAACACTACGAATGACAGAACGTATTACTTTGAAACTTTCCCTTCCAATAACGAACAGTTAGGACTTTGGATGGAATCTGAAAGAATGCGTCATGCCGTAATTAACCAGGTGGGAGTAGACACTCAGAGAGAAGTTGTAAAAGAAGAGAAAAGATTAAGAATGGATAACCAGCCTTATGGAAACCTTTTCCCTACCATTCAGAAAAACTTATTTACGAATCACCCGTACAACTGGCCTACCATCGGTTCTATGGAAGATCTTAATTCTGCAAAACTGGAAGAATTCCAGGCTTTTTATAAAAAATACTACGTTCCGAACAATGCCACATTAGTAGTGGCGGGAGACATCAAGCCTGAACAGACTAAAAAATGGATCCAGGATTATTACGGAGCTATTCCAAAAGGAACGCTTTATCCTAAGGACTTCCCGAAAGATGCTCCTATCACCCAGGAAAAAGAAGTAACGGCTACAGACCCGAATATCCAGCTTCCTGCCTATATTTTTGCATACAGAACTCCGGCCAACAAAGAAAAAGATGCTTATGTTCTGGATATGCTTTCATCTTACCTGAGCAATGGTAAATCTTCAGTTTTATACAAAAAATTGGTAGATCAGGATAAAAAAGCGCTTGCTGTACAGGCTTTCAACCAGGGGCTTGAAGATTACAGTATTTTCGCATTCTTTGCAATCCCAATGGGACAGACTACAAAGCAGACTTTACAGTCTGATATTGATGCAGAAATCAAAAAGTTACAGACGACCCTGATTTCTGAGGAAGATTATCAGAAGCTTCAGAACCAGTATGAAAATCAGTTTGTAAATGCCAATTCAAGTATTCAGGGAATTGCGGCTTCACTGGCAACAAATCATGTACTGATGGGAGATACCAATTTGATCAACAAGGAAATTGACATTTACAGATCCATCACCAGACAGGACCTGCAGAACGCTGCCAAGAAATATCTGAATTCTAATCAAAGGGTAATCATTAATTACGTTCCTGAAAAAAAGTAATCATTTAAAACTTCAGGTTTACCATATGATTATTAAAAATTAAATTTTTACAAATGAAAAAGCAATTAACATATATAGCTGCAGCGTTTTTATTCGCAGGAACGGTTTCAGCACAAAAAATTGACATTAATGCAATGCCAAAGCCGGGACCTACTCCCGCAATCAATATTGCAAAGCCAAAAACGTTCCAGCTGAGCAACGGCCTTACGGTAATGGTTGTGGAAAATAACAAATTACCGAGAGTAAACACTACCCTTTCCATGGACAGACCTCCTTTCTTTGAAGGAAATGTAGCCGGAGTAAGTTCTATTATGGCCGAACAGTTCGAAAACGGAACCACTAACTTAAGTAAAGAGGATTTTAACAAAAAAGTAGATTATCTGGGAGCCAATCTGAATTTTTCTTCCAATGGTGCTTTTGCGAATTCCCTTTCAAAATATTTCCCTGAGGTACTGGGCTTAATGGCAGATGCCATCATCAATCCGAAATTCTCTGCTGAAGAAATTCAGAATTCAAAAGAAAGAGCTGTAGAAGGATTAAAATCTGAAGAAAAAAATGCTTCTTCCATTGCCTCTAAGGTTTCCAATGCATTAATGTATGGCAAAAATACGGCAAGAGGTGAATTTGAAACTGTAGAAACTATCAACAAAATCCAGTTAGGCGACGTACAAAACGTTTATAAAAAATATTATGCTCCTGACAATGCTTATCTGGTGATTGTGGGAGATGTGAAATTCGATCAGGTAAAGCCTTTGGTAGAGAAAGCTTTCAGCGGATGGAAAAAAGCCAATACCCCTGTTACTCCTCTGGAACCAGCTTCTAATCTTGCCAAAACAGAAATTAATGTGGTAGACGTTCCTTCAGCTGTACAGTCTGTAGTTTCGGTGAATAACCTGAACAACCTTAAAATGAAGGACCCTAACTATTTTGCTGCTATAATGGCCAACTATATCTTAGGCGGTGGCGGCGAAGCAAGACTTTTCATGAACCTTCGTGAGAAGAACGGATTTACTTACGGGGCTTATTCAGATATGAATGCCGGTAAATATTCTTCTGATTTCTCAGCTGATGCAAGCGTAAGAAATGAGGTTACAGATAAAGCGGTGAAGGAATTCATGAATGAACTTAATGCTATTTCAACCGTAAAACCTGAAGAACTTGCCAATGCAAAGGCTAAACTGAAAGGTTCTTTCATCATGTCTCTGGAGAAACCGGAAACTGTTGCAAAATTCGCTTTGAACCAAAAAGTTCAGGATCTGCCTTCTGATTTCTATACCAATTATTTGAAGTCAATTGACAAGGTATCTGCCGCGGATATTTCCAATGCAGTAAAAACGAATATCCTGCCTAATCAAAGTAGAATTTTCATCGCCGGTAAAGCTTCTGATATCTCTGAAGGGCTTGAAAAACTGGGTTATCCTGTAAAATATTACGATAAGGAAGCTAATCCTGTCGCCAAACCAGCTGCACAAAAAGCTGATGCTAATGTTACTGTTGGTTCCGTTGCTGATAAATATATCAATGCTATCGGAGGCGCAGCAGCTGTTCAGAAAGTCACATCCATCTCTGCTGATGCTACAACTAAGGTGCAGGGAATGGATATGGCGATGAAAATGATTCATGCCAAAGGTGGAAAAATGGCCATGAACATCAGTATGATGGGCAATACCATCCAGAAAATCGTTTTTGATGGAAAAGACGGATATATGGAAGTTCAGGGACAGAAAAAACCTTTTGATGATAAACAGAAAAGTGAAATGACAAAAGAAACGGAACTTTTTCCTGAATTAGGTTTTGCTAAAAATCCGGCGTTAAAATTAGCCGGAATAGAAAAATACAACAATGAAGATTCTTACGTAGTAAAAGCAGATAAAGCAACGTATTACTATAGCGTAAGCACAGGTCTGAAAACCGGAGAAGTAAAAGCTGGTGAAGGAGGCTCTATTCCTACAAGCTATGCTAATTACAAAGATGTTTCAGGTGTAAAATTACCTTTTACGATCATCCAGAATATGGGTGGTATGGATATTAACCTGGCTGTACAGTCTTATCTCTTAAATCAGGCTAAAGATTCTGATTTTAAATAAAAACCAGCTTTTTTGACACCATAAAAACGGCAGCCTACGCTGCCGTTTTTATTTTTAATAACATTTACGGCGATCTTCTTTGTCATTCGATAAAAAAAGATTAAATTTGCCCATTCAAAAAGATATCAGAATTAATGGATACTATATTTACACTATTGATGGTTCTTATTATGATTGCCAGCGTTTTATTGGTGATCATCGTTATGGCTCAAAATCCAAAAGGAGGAGGCTTATCCAGTACTTTCGGAGGTGCATCATCTGCGCAGTTCGGGGTACAGAGAACCAATGATTTCATGGAAAAAGCAACATGGACTCTGGGCGCAGTAATCATCGTTCTTATTCTTATAAGCGTTGTGATCACAGGTAAACCTGCTACAGTAGCTCCGACACAGCAACCGGTGAAGAAAGAAACTTCAGCTCCCGCGAAGCAGTCTGCTCCTGCAGCTACTACCACTGCTCCGGCTCAGACACCTGCAGCTCCGGCAAAATAATAATAAACTTATCTTATATAAACAAAAGCAGTTCAAATTGAACTGCTTTTTTATTTTAGCTTAATCTTTTCTATCTTATGGCGAAGCCTCAGCCCTGCTTTTAAAAATGAGTACTGCAATGGTTTGGGTGCTTTATAGTACTTATCTATAAAGATCTGCATAGCCCCATAAAACCGCTCAAGATATACCTCATCTTTAACAGTACTCTCTCCTTTATGATGCAGCAGAGAAGCTTTACCGTAATAATAATTTTTGTACCCGTTTCTCAATAAAGTATAGCAGAGATCAATATCTTCTCCGTACATAAAATATGTTTCATCAAGGCCTCCTGCTTTTTCGTAAACATCTTTTTTAATCAATAAAAAGGCTCCGGTCACCACATCTACTTCAGCAATTGCATTTTCATCAATATCATTTCTGTAATAGGATTTTGAATTGCTTCTTTTAAAATTCGTAAACAGCTTCTCAAAAGAATTGAACATATCCGGTACGGAACGTTTGCTTTCAGGCAGAAAGTTTCCTTCCGCATCATGCATCCTTACACCTAAACATCCAAAATCTGTTTTGGAGTCTGCAAAATCCAGCAGATCTTCCATATAAAATCCTTCCAGTTCAGTATCAGGATTTAAAAGAAGGACGTATTCTCCGGCTGCTGTCTTTACAGCTTTGTTATTGGCTACAGCAAAGCCATCATTATGTTCAGAGGATATAAAATGTACTTTCGGGAATTCAGGAATAAGATCTCCCCAGGATGTATCCGTTGATGCATTATCTATAACAATTACTTCATAATTCTCCCCTTCTGCATATTTCCGGATAGAAAGAAGGCAGTTTCTCAACAGCCCTGTGACATTATAATTAACAATAATTACTGACAGCTTCATATTTAATCCCTTTCGTTATACGGTAACCTGTTAATGATAGATCTTCCCAAAGACACCTCATCTGCATATTCCAGCTCATCACCTACTGAAATTCCTCTGGCAATACTTGAGAAATTCACATTAAAGCTTTTAAATTTTTTATAGATATAATACGCTGTTGTATCACCTTCCATAGTAGCGCTTAAAGCAAAAATAAATTCCCTCACTGCACCTTCATTCAGTTTTCTTTCAATACTGGGAATATTCAGCTGATTGGGGCCAACACCTTCCATTGGTGATATTTTCCCGCCTAAAATCAGGTATTTCCCGGTAAATTTCCCTGTGTTTTCAATGGCAATTACATCACGTACATCTTCAACAATGCAGATAAGCTCACCGTTTCTTTTTTCATTGCTACAGATCTCACAAACATCAAAATCTGAAAAATTATGGCATTCTTTACAGTATTTTATTTCATTAACAAGGTTGATTAATGAGTTTCCAAGCCCCACCGCTCTGGAACTGGGCTGTTTCAGCAGGTGTAACGCCAGTCTCAACGCTGTTTTTCTCCCGATTCCGGGCAGTCCTGAAATTTCGTCTACAGCTTTTGCTAAAACTTTACTAGGGTAATCCATAAGTACAAAAATAAGGAATATTGTTGAGAATTGATGCGGGGTTTCTGAGTTTGAGAGCTGGGAGTTTCGGGATGCGGGATTCGAAATGACAGTGGTTATATGGTAGAGAGCTTGAGGCTGTTGTTAATACGGAAATTTGAATATATGATGAACATCTGGTGGCTTCGGGGGCCTCAGCCACCAGGCTACCATCCATCTCATGCCTGAAATCTGACATCTGATATCCGGTATTCTAAAATCTTGATTCCCGGCTTCTGGCCCCTGATTGTAAAAAAACCTTTATCTTTGGGGTTCTAATATGAAAAAAATAAACTAATGGTACTTAAAAATCTAAATTATCCTCTGGATTTTAAATTCAAAATCTCCACTTTAGCGAGTGACTTCAATATTACGGACAGAAACGGAAATTATGTCGCTTATGTTCGTCAGAAAATGTTCAAGCTGAAGGAAGATGTTATTGTTTTCAATGACGAAAGTAAGTCTAAGGAACTTTTCAGGATCAAAGCCAATCAATGGATCGATTTCAACGCTTCTTATTCTTTAAATGATCTTACCGATAACAAAAACTACGGAAGACTTGCCAGAAAAGGAATGCGCTCTATCTGGAAATCCAGCTATGACATTTTAGATGCAAACGATCAGGCAAAGTTCACAGTTACAGAAGATAACGCATGGACGAAATTCTTTGATGGGATGGTAAGTGAAATTCCAATTATCGGTATGTTTACCGGATATTTCCTTAATCCGGCTTATACCGTAAGAGGTATTGACGGAAAAGAATATTTTAAACTAAAAAAAATGCCTTCTTTCTTCGGAAGAAGATTCCAGCTTGACAGAATGATTGATATTGATGACGAAGATGAAAGCTTAGTAATCCTGTCATTACTGATGATGGTTCTTCTGGAAAGAGCAAGGGGCTAAAAATAAAAAATAACAGACAATGAAATATCTAATCATTTTCTTTTCAGCGTTTCTTTTAACCGCATGTAAAAAAGATAAGGAAACCATTCAAAATTCTACTCCTGCAGACTCTTTAAGCATTACTAAAGATTCAGCAAAAACAGAAACAGCATCAGGAAAAGTACTGGTGGACATTATTCCTTTTCCAAAAGAAATCAAAGAATGTTCATGCTATTTTGCAAGAAACAAAGTCGATTTTGAGGCAGAGAAATATATCTATGCTGACGATGCGGGAAAAACAGCCTATATGAAACTGGATGGTAAAAGATTAACCATGAATCTCATCTCATCAAGCGACATGGAAGTTGACGAAGAACTGACGAAAGAAATTGAAAGCGACAACTACAAAATCTCCGTAAAAGGCAAAAAAATAAAAAGTGAGGAAGCTTTATTATTTGAAGGTACACTGACGATTGAAAAATCGGACGGTACCGTGGAAACAATACCTATTTATGGGGAATGCGGATGCTAAGACAAAATCGAAAGGGTAAAAAGGCAAAGGAAGCCGAGAAAGCTAATAAGCAAATTTTCAAATAAGCCTTTTAACAATTTTGCCCTTTTGCCTGCTATAACAAAAATGCTTCTGAATTCACGGAAGCATTTTTTATTTTGTAATTTTGATAAAAATAAAATTTCATGGAATTATCTAATATAGAACCGCAGATAATCTGGAAAAATTTCTCCAAATTAAATGCAGTTCCAAGACCGTCTAAAAAAGAAGAAAGAGTAATTGCCTTCATCAGGGAATTTGGTGAAAATCTGGGATTGGAAACTACTGTAGACGGAGTAGGAAATGTTATCATCAGGAAACCCGCAACTGCCGGGATGGAAAACCGTAAATCCGTTGTGCTCCAGTCACATCTGGATATGGTATGCCAGAAGAATAATGATGTTAATTTTGACTTCGAAACAGAAGGAATCAAAATGGAGATTGACGGAGACTGGGTAAAAGCAAAAGGAACCACTTTGGGAGCCGATAACGGTTTGGGAGTGGCAACTATCATGTCTGTTCTTGAAAGTTCAGATATTCCCCACCCTGCTCTGGAAGCACTTTTCACAATCGATGAAGAAACCGGTATGACAGGTGCTCTTGGCTTAAAGCCGGGACAGCTTACAGGTGACATTCTCTTAAACCTTGATACAGAAGAAGATGATGAAATTGATATTGGCTGTGCGGGCGGTGTAGATGTAACAATTAATCAAAATTACGGAACAGAAGCTGCAAAAGGACAGATTGTAAGAATTGAGGTAAAAGGCCTTCAGGGAGGGCATTCCGGGATGGATATCCATAAAGGTTTCGGGAACTCCAATATTATTCTGGGAAGACTTCTTTACAGCGGTCTGGCTAAACAGAATATTCAACTGATTTCCGTAGATGGAGGCGGATTGAGAAATGCAATTCCAAGAGAAGCTACAGCATTGATTTCTGTGAGAAATGCCCAGGAATTTATTGTTGAGGCTACTGATCTTAAAAAACAGATTTTAGAAGAATTTACCACTGTAGAACCGGGAATTCATATCAATATTGAAAATTCTACAACTTCTGACAAAGCTATTTCAGAAGAGGATTCAAAGAAGATCATTCTTACATTAAAATCCCTTCATAATGGAGTTTACAGAATGAGTCCCGATGTAAAAGATCTTGTAGAAGCTTCCAACAATGTAGCCAGAGTAGAATTAAAGGGTGGTGAACTTAAGATTTTAAACCTTACCAGATCATCTGTAGATTCATCCAAATATTCTGTGGCCGAACAATTAAAATCCGTGGCGGAATTAGCCGGAATGAATGTTGAATTCAGCGGTTCTTATCCGGGATGGAAACCGAAACCGGGTTCTGAGATTGTTCAGCTGATGGAAAAAATCTACACAGAAAAATTCGGTGAAAAGCCTCATGTAGTAGCTTGTCATGCCGGATTGGAATGCGGTATCATCGGAGCCAATTATCCTCAGATGGAAATGGTGAGTTTCGGTCCTACAATCAGGGGAGCACACTCTCCGGATGAGAAAGCTAATATCCCTTCTGCACAGAAATTCTGGAGCTTTACTAAAGATATTTTAGCGAATATTCCTCAGAAATAAATAAGAAAATTATGATTGGTACCTGGAAGGGAAAATACAAGTACAACGTTAATAAAAGCTCTGAACTCTATAATAAGGAAGTTGAATTCCTATTAAAAATAACAGAGTTTGATGGTGAAAATTTTACCGGAACGGTACAGGACAACGATCATGAGTATGGAACCAGAGGTGTAGGAACCGTCAGAGGAAAGATTAATAATAACGGTATAGAATTTATTAAACAAATGCCTGTAAAAACAATGGTGTCTATAAATGGAAAAAGGACGGAAAATGAAAACGAGAAACATACACCCATTTACTATACCGGCATTTCAAATCTTAAAGACTCTTACACTGGAAATTGGAAAATAAAATGCGGTAGTTTCATCAACAAATTACTTTATTTCCTTTTTGGAGTAAAAGGTATCTGGGAAATAACCAAGATAGAATAAGTAAGAATAAAACTACTATATTAAATATCCAGAATCTAAGATTCTGGATATTTTATCTTAACTACCTCTTAATAAATTCATTCCTCTTAACGCTTAAAAAAGATTTACAATAATGAAAAGTATAACAGTATTCTGCGGCTCAAGTTTTGGTTCTGATGATATTTACAAAGAGCAGGCAACTTTACTTGGAAAAACATTAGCAAAGCAAAACATTAAGCTTATATACGGTGGTGCAGATGTAGGTTTAATGGGAGCCGTTGCGGATGGAGCTTTACATGAAAACGGAAAAGTAATTGGAGTTCTGCCCCACTTTCTGCAATCTAAAGAAATTGCCCATAAAAACCTTACGGAGCTTATCCTCGTAGAAACCATGCACGAAAGAAAGACAAAGATGAATGACCTTTGTGACGGCGTGATTGTTCTTCCCGGCGGTTATGGAACTTTAGAAGAATTTTTTGAAATGATCACCTGGGCACAGCTGGGACTTCACAAAAAGCCAATTGGTATTTTAAACATTGACGGGTTTTATGATGATCTGATAAAGTTGGTACAAACGATGGTGGATAAAGGATTTTTAAAGCAGGTGAACCGGGATATGCTTTTGATCAGTGACAGTATTGAAGAGCTTTTGGAGAAGATGAGGAATTATCAGGCTCCTACTGTAGGGAAATGGATTTCGAAGGATGAGATTTAATAAATCCTTTAAACTTTATAATATTAATAATTGTTTATAAAAATTGAAATGAGATTTTTAATATTCTTTACATTCTTGCTTCCGTTAAGTTTTTTTTCTCAAAAAATTGAATTATTTGAAAAAGCTAATAAAAACTTATCTAAAAAAGAAAGATCTGAAATCATTAAGAAAGATCTGAAAAATTTACATGGATCTGATTTAAATAACTATATAGTTTACCTCAACGAGAATCATATTAATACTAAACAATTTGAAACAAACTTTATAGATAAAGCTAGAAATGCAAAATATCCATACGATTTATTCTTGTGCATCAATAAATTATTAGAAACAAATAAGAACAAGACATTAATTGAAAAGATATTGAATGAAAAAAGAAATATATGGGATATAAATAACTGGAGCAAAAAATTCTTTGAATTGATTGATGAAAATAATTTAAATGTTAAAAAAGGTAGCTTTTATACGGTTGAGCCTAATTATGACAAGATATACGATGTTGAAGGTTTTCTCAAAAACCAGCTAGAACTGGGAACAATTGGAAATAACCCACTACTATTTATTGACTACCAATTAACAAGTTATGAACCAGGAAAATTATTAGAAACGTTAAAAACAAAAATCATAAATAATATAAGTGTTACAGAAAAAAATACATCAATAAAATTATTTGGAAAGAATGGTGTGGATGGAAAATTAGATGTTTTCACCCAATAAAAAACTCCTGAAAATTAAATTCTCAGGAGCTTTTAATATTAAATTAAATATTTTCTAAGGATAAGGAGCAATCTCCACTTCAAGACCTTCCATTTCATCTGCCATATGTAACTGGCATCCCAGTCTGCTGTTGTCTTTTACGTGGTAAGCTTCCGCCAGCATTGCATCTTCTTCATCGCCCATTGGCTCAAGGCCCGGATCATTGATCACATATACCTGACATGAGGCGCACATCGCCATTCCTCCGCATACCCCGATGGTTCCCTCTTCCGCCAATTCATAGGAACGGATGATCTCCATCAGGTTCATAGACATATCTGTAGGGGCTACAACATCATGGTTTACCCCTTCCCGATCCGTAATCTTAATATTGATATCTGACATAATAATGCAAAATTAGTCAATTTTTTTCACAACTGCCTTTTCTGCTTCCTTACGGCTTCCGTCAAATCCGTCTACACCGCTTACTGTAGTATATTTTAATACAAATTTCTTCCCCGGGTTCAGTCTGTTGTAAACACTCTGGCACATCAAAGTGGCTTCATGGAAACCGCAAAGAATCAGCTTCAGTTTTCCGGGATAAGTATTGATATCTCCGATGGCATAAATTCCATCAATATTAGTCTGATAATCAAGTGCATTATTTACCACAATCGCATTTTTCTCGATATTCAGTCCCCAGTTTCCTATTTCACCCAGTTTTGGTGTCAATCCGAATAGAGGGATAAAATAATCAGTTTCAATATCATAAGCTTCCTGACCTTCAATCTGTACTGTAATTGCTTCTACTTTTCCGTCACCTTTAATTCCGGTAACTTCAGCAGGAGTAATCAATTTGATTTTTCCTTCATTCTTAAGATCCTGAACTTTTTCCACGGAATCCAGAGCTCCTCTGAACTCGTTTCTTCTGTGGATTAAAGTAACTTCACTCGCCACGTTGGAAAGGAAAATACTCCAGTCAAGAGCAGAATCTCCCCCTCCGGCAATTATTACTTTTTTATTTCGGAAATGCTCAGGTTCTTTAACGAAATATTCAAGACCTTTTTCCTCATAATCGGCAACATTCTCGAAAGTAGGTTTTCTGGGTTCAAAAGTTCCCAATCCGCCTGCAATGGCAATAGCTTTACATCTGTGAACGGTTCCTTTATTCGTAACCACTTCAAACCATTCATCATCCACTTTTGTATAAGAAACGGCTGTCTCTCCCAAAGTGAATCCCGGCTGAAACTGTTTGATCTGCTCCATTAAATTATCTACCAATTCTCCTGCATTTACTGAAGGATAACCTGGAATATCGAAAATAGGTTTTTTCGGGTAAAGCTCTGCTAGCTGTCCTCCCGGCTGCGGAAGCGCATCAATAATATGGCACTTCATCTTTAATAAACCTGCTTCAAAAACAGCAAAAAGCCCGGTAGGCCCGGCACCTATGATCAATATATCAGTGGTTATCATAATAAAAACATAATTTAATTATACATGTAAGTGCAAATTTACTAATTTTAATGCTAAGCATATTTAATTGATTCTAAATAAAAAGCTGAGATTTGTCAAATCTCTGTAAATACTTAGAAATCTTAAATTTGGCAATGTTTTTGTTAAATGTCTTACCATGAAGAAAATTTTAAGTCTTTTTGCAATATTGATGTTCCTGTTTGGCCATGCTCAGATTGACAATATTGCTGACGGAGAATCCATTACGTTCAGAATCCACTACGGAATCCTGAATGCCGGAACCGCCAACCTTACTGCCAAGAAAACCAATTATATGGGCGCTCCCCATCTTTACGTTAAAGGTACGGGACAAACCACCGGTGCTGTAAAAGCCTTCTTCAAAGTGGAAGATTTATATGAAAGTTTCATTAATACAGAAACCGGGCTGCCAAGCTTTTACGTGAGAAATGTACGTGAGGGAAGCTACAGACAGCATTTTGAAACAGTTTTTAATCACAATAACAACACCCTGATCTTAACTGACAAAAAAACACCTGCCAACGGTTCAAAGGTAATTAAATCCGTAAAAGGGGTTCAGGACATGCTTTCCTGTTTTTACTACCTCAGAAGCAAGAGTACGGGCGAACTGAAAGTAGGAACGGTAATCAACATGAATGTGTGGATTGATGATGAAATGTTTCCGTTTCAGCTGAAAGTGGCAGGTACTGAAGATTTGAAAACAAAATTCGGGACTATCAACTGTTTAAAGATTATTCCGTCTGTAAAAAGCGGAAGGGTTTTTAAGGAAAAAGAAGGGGTGACCATGTGGGTAACCAATGATGCCAACCATATTCCCATGCTGTTGAAAGCTGAATTGGCTGTCGGTTCACTGAAAGCAAGTATTGATGATCTCAAAAATGTAAAATACCCTTTAAATTATAAATAAAAGACCATCAGTCTTTTAAATAAAAAAATACCGACAGAATTTTTTTGCCGGTATTTTTATTTTTAGAATGTAATATATTTCAATTTTTAATTGTCTTATTAATAACAGCAGACAAGACCAATAATCTGTAATGCTTCCCTACTCCGCTCAACATGACAGGGTAAAAACTAATATGATGTTTCATTTAGAAGCACACGTTGTAATTTTCAATACAATCGTTTTTAATTACGTTTTGTTTCTTAGGTCAGTAATTAAAAACAAAAACCTCCGGAAATTCCGGAGGTTTGATTTTTTATAGTGTTTTAAACTGTTCTAAGGTTCTGATATCATTTTCGAAGAACATTCTGATATCGCTCATCTGGTAAAGCAGCATTGTAATTCTTTCAATACCCATTCCGAAAGCATATCCCGAATATTTTTCAGAGTCGATGTTTACATTTTTCAGAACGGCAGGATCTACCATTCCGCAGCCCATGATTTCCAGCCATCCTGTTCCTTTGGTGATTCTGTAATCTGTTTCAGAGTTTAATCCCCAATATACATCAATTTCGGCACTAGGCTCTGTGAAAGGGAAGTAAGAAGGTCTCATCCTGATCTTGGATTTTCCGAAAAGCTCAGTCGTAAAGAACTGGATGGTTTGCTTAAGGTCTGCAAAGCTTACATTCTCATCAATATACAATCCTTCAATCTGATGGAAAATACAGTGTGAACGTGAAGATATAGCCTCGTTTCTGAATACTCTTCCCGGAGAAAGGATTCTGATCGGCGGCTGGTTTTCTTCCATATAACGGATCTGTACGGAAGAAGTATGCGTTCTTAAAAGGATATCAGGGTTCTGCTCAATGAAGAAAGTATCCTGCATATCTCTTGCCGGATGGTATTCAGGAAGGTTAAGAGCCGTAAAGTTGTGCCAGTCGTCCTCTATTTCAGGGCCATCTGCCACTGCAAAACCTATGGATTTGAAAATTTCAATAATTCTGTTCTTCACAAGGTTGATCGGGTGTCTCGACCCAAGATCCAATGGAAAAGCAGGTCTTGTAAGATCTTCTTTTTCTGTGACAACAGCAGACTGGGAAGTATCTTTCAGATCTTCCAGCTTTACGGCAACAGCCTGTTTCAAAGAATTAATCTTCTGCCCGAATTCTTTTTTCTGGTCGTTCGGAACTTCTTTAAATTTTTCAAAAAAATCGTTCAGAACACCTTTTTTACCGTTATACTTGATCCGGAAGTTTTCAATTTCCTCTTTAGACGTAGCATTGAAGCTGTTTACTTCGGTAAGTAGTTCTTCTATCTTTTCTATCATTGTTTTACCCTTTCAAAATGTTTTGCAAAAATACGTTTTTTAAGTTTAATAATGAATCTGTAATAAAAAAATCTGCCCCTTTACGGGAGGCAGACTTCAATCACTTATTTCACTTAAATAAAAAAATTATTTCTTTTCCAAAGCTTTAACGTTGATCTGAAGAGTTACCTCATCTTTAATCACCCCGTTTTCAGCAGGAGTCTGGAATTTCACGCCAAACTCTTCTCTTTTAATATCTTTCGGCTCTGTTGCCACGCTTACCACTCCATCTTTTACCGAAACATTGGCCTTAAACTGAACCGGTTTTGAAATCCCCTTAATGGTTAAATTCCCATCAAGAAGTGTATTGTAATCTCCTTCTGTAGCAGGCATTACTTTTGTAATTTCAAAAGAAGCCGTAGGAAACTTTTCCACTTCAAAAAATTCTCCGCTCTTAAGATGGCCGTTCAGCTTTCCTAAATTTTCAGCATCATCTTTCAGGTCTACAGACGTTAAAGATGTCATATCAGCAACAAATTTTCCGCTTTCAAGCTTCCCCTCTTTTACCGTTACATCACCACTTTCAAACTTGATTGTTCCGAAATGGCTTGTACTTTCAGACTTGAATATTTTATATCCTTTCCACTCCACTTTACTGTTTAATGTATCCACTGTATACTGATTCCCGTCTTTTGTAGTTGTCACTTCATTGCTTTCGCTTGTAACCGGTTTGTCTTTTTTACAAGAAACCGCTACAGCTGCAACAAATAAAGCAGGAATTGCCAGTGAAAACAGCTTTTTTCTCATTTTTGATATATTTTTATTACTTCCGCTAATATAATAAAAAATTTTATTTTTTCATAAAAACCTTACATTTGTATTATGCTATTAGAAATAAACAATTTATTTTTTTCCCATACTAAAGATAAGCCCCTGTTTCAGAACCTTAATCTGGGTTTTGAAGAAGGCAGAATCATTGCACTTGCAGGAGAAAGCGGCTGTGGAAAATCTACATTGCTCAATCTGATTTATGGGCTTCTGGACTGGGAAAGCGGTGAGATTATTTTTAATGGAACCCGGCTTTTAGGCCCCAAAGGAAATCTGGTTCCCGGGGAAGCTGAGATGAAGCTGGTAGCCCAGAACTTTGATCTGATGCCTTATGCCACCGTTGCTGAAAATGTAGGAAAATTCATTTCTAATATCAATTTAGCACAGAAAAAAGCAACCGTTATGGAACTTCTGGAAGTGGTTGGGCTCCAGGAATTCGCCCATGTTCTTCCCAAATATTTAAGCGGAGGGCAGCAGCAGCGTGTTGCCATAGCCCGGGCTCTCTCTGTACTTCCTAAACTGCTTATACTGGATGAACCTTTCAGTAATCTGGATTTTCCAAGAAAAATAGAGCTTAGGGAAAGACTTTTCAGATATGTGAAGCAGCACCGGATCTCCCTGATTATTTCTACCCACGAGCTTCAGGATATTATGCCTTGGCTTGACCAGATTGTTATTCTGAAAGATGGAAGACTGATCCAGAACGAAAGTCCGGAAGACACTTACAAACATCCTTATAATTCTTATGTTGCCAAACTTTTTGGTGAAGTGAATATTTTCAGTGAAGAAGAACAGGCAGATTTCCAGCTTCCTAAATTTTCATATTATCCTAAAGAAATAAAAATCTCTGAAAGCGGAACCGAAGCCGGGCTTCTGGAAAGCAGGTTTGCCGGAAACCACTACTGGAATAAGATCAAAGTAAAAGATAAGGAACTTATTGTCTACACAGACAGTAAAATAGAAGGGGATATTAAAGTTTCATTTGAATAAGAGCAAAAAAAGACGGATTAGCCTTCTTCGTTTTATAACAATTTATTTTTGCCGTTTAGCGCTTCAGCTCCCGTAACTTATACATTTTCTTATAGTTATTGTTAATATGTGGATAAAAAAAATGCAAATGTAAGAGACCGTTTGAAACTTTTTCTTACATTTGCATTTCCACAGCATAAGGAAATTTTTGGTTAATTCTCTTTCTGCCTTAAGACGGACATTAGCATATTCTGCAATTAAGTCTTTTGAAAGATTACACTGTCCAATTCTTTCCTTTTTTTATGCATTATTGTCAGCGGATTATGCTTTCTTTACAAATTCTGATTTCAAAGCCATAGCCCCGAAACCATCAATTTTACAGTCAATATTATGATCACTGCCCGGTCTCAGTCTGATGTTTTTTACTTTGGTCCCAGCTTTTACCGGTTTTGGAGCGCCTTTTACGGGAAGATCTTTAATTACAACTACAGAATCTCCATCCTGAAGTTCATTTCCGTTTGAATCCAGAATTTTCCCTTCATTGGAAGCATCAGCAGCTGCCTCTTCAGGACTCCATTCATAAAAACACTGGGAGCAGACCATCATATCATCACTTGGATAAGTAAATTCAGAGCTGCATTTCGGGCAAAGTACAGTATCACTCATATTTTTAATTTTTGCAAAGGTAGAATTTTTAATATTTTTAATTAAAATTTTAAACATGAGATATTTCGGCTTTTTATTATTACTCTTTTTTATTGGATGTAAAAAAGAAAGCGTTCTTGATGAAAATTATAAATATCTTGAAGGGAAGTGGAAAATAAAAAACCAGCCTTTTGATTTTTTTCCTTTCGATTATGATAATACGAAATGCTCTTTGGATAAAAATGCAATTATTGAAATTAAAGATAATGGTGAAATTATCTTTAGTTCAGAAAATTGCAGTGTTCGGAAAAATTATAAAATATCTATGGATACTTTTCTTGAAGTAATTTACAAAAACAAATCCTTAAGCTATGGAATTACAAAGAGAAACAATAATGAAATCACTTTATTTAGCGGATATCTTCCAAAGTACATCATGAGGCAGCACAAGATAGATATTAATAAAGCTTTGCGTATTGAAAAAAGTGGTTTTGAAATTGAACTGGAAAAAACTAAAAACTAAAAAATTACTCATTACCGATAAATAATTACTTATCAATTAAAAGTCGTATTTTTGCAGATTCAAAATAGCAGAACCCAATTTTATGGAACTTATTCACAGAAACCTGGCTATCGGAATTCACGATGCTTTACAGGAAACATTTTTCGAGAAAAATAAATATGCCGATAAGGTGATCGAAAGACTTTTAAAAGCTCATAAAAAATGGGGAAGCCAGGACAGAGCCGTTGTTTCTGAGATTTTCTATAACATCATCCGCTGGAAAAAACGCCTTGAATATTATATGGGAGAAGGCGTAAAACCCAATAATATTTATAGGCTCATCATCGCCTACCTGCTTTGGAGCAAAACAAATTATAAGAAGTTTGAAGAATTTGACGGAATTAAAATCGCAGATATCCTCACCAAACTTAAAAAAGATACCGTTCCTACAAAAGCAATAGAACATTCCATTCCCGAATGGCTGGCTGAAACCCTGGAAAAAGAACTGGGTGCCGGCTGGGAAAAAGAAATGCGTGCTTTAAATGAGCAGGCCCCGACAGTTTTAAGAGCCAACACCCTGAAAACATCTACCAAAGAATTGATTTCTGATCTTTCTGATGAAAATGTAGTGGCCTATACCGTAAAAAATTACCCGGATGCCGTACAGCTTGAGGAAAAAAAGAACGTTTTCCTTACTACAGCATTTAAAGAAGGTTTATTTGAGGTTCAGGATGCTTCTTCACAGAAAATAGGATATTTCCTTGATGTAAAAGAAGGTCAGAGAGTGGTGGATGCCTGTGCAGGTGCCGGCGGTAAAACGCTTCACTTAGCTGCATTGATGCAGAATAAAGGTCAGATCGTAGCTTTAGATATTTTCGAATGGAAACTGGCTGAACTGAAACGCCGTGCAAAAAGAGCGGGAGCGCACAACATTGAAACCCGTATGATTTCGGACAATAAAGTAATCAAACGCCTTCATGATAAAGCAGACCGTCTTCTGATTGACGCCCCTTGTTCAGGACTTGGCGTTTTAAAGAGAAACCCGGACAGTAAGTGGAAAATTGACCAGGACTTCATTGACAGAATTAAAAAGGAACAGCAGCAAATCCTTCAGGATTATTCCAAAATGGTAAAAGTAGGCGGAAAAATGGTATATGCTACCTGTTCTATCCTGCCGTCTGAAAACAATTTACAGGTAGAAGAGTTTTTGAAACACAATTCAGGATTTAAATTGGTTAAAGATGAAAAAGTAATGCCTAGTCAAGGTTACGACGGATTTTATATGGCGCTGATCGAAAGAGTTTCCTAATTATTAAACTTCTTGATATAATATACAGCTGCCCTTCAAAGGCAGCTTTTTTATGACCGTTTTTGGTCTGTTGACAACTTACCTGTAACGCCTTTATTATTAATCCCTACTTATGTATTTTATAAACCGTTTTCAAAGTTTTTCAGAACTCCATACATACACTTTATGAAATTCAATATATCATTTTCTGCAAACGGAAAATCCTCAGCTGATAAGCCTGTTTCAGCTCATGGAATGTTTCAGGAGGTTGTGTTAGGGGGTCCTATAAAACAAAACCTTCTTGCAAAGAGAATTGCAAGAAGGTAAAAACACAAATGATGAAAAAAAATTATTTCGAGCCACAAAGTAAGGGCTAAAATTCATATAATAAATTACCATATATTAATAATTATTTCATTTTAATTTTGTATAGGATATAAACATAATTTTATCAGGCGAAAAAAATCAATTAAATCCATCACAATCAATTCAAATACTTAATATTTTTCATTAAAATAATTAAATTAATTAAAAATATAAATTTACAAACATTTTTTATTGCTATTTTTAAACATCAGCACTACTTTTGCTTCAAATAAGTAACAACATGTGTGGAATTGTATGTTTGTTTGACGCCAAACAAAAAACAGAAATACTAAGACCTCAGGTTTTAGAAATGTCAAAGAAAATCCGTCACCGCGGCCCGGACTGGAGCGGTGTATTTCAGGATGAAAAAGTAGTATTTTCTCATGAAAGGCTTGCTATTGTAGATCCTACTTCAGGAAAGCAGCCATTATTCACTAAAGATGAAAAAATAGTTCTTGCAGTGAATGGGGAGATCTATAACCATAAAGAATTAAAAGAAGAATTTCCGGATTTCGAATTTCAAACTCAATCGGATTGTGAGGTAATTCTTGCGTTATACAAAAAGTACGGAAAAGATTTCATTGAAAAGCTTAACGGAATTTTTGCCTTCGCTCTCTACGATATAGAAAAAGGAATCTATCTTATAGCCCGTGATCATATGGGAATCTGCCCTCTTTACCAGGGATGGGATAAAAATGGAAACTATTACGTTGCCTCAGAACTAAAAGCACTGGAAGGCATCTGTAAAACCATTGAAACCTTTCTTCCGGGACATTTTGTATACAGTCCTGATGGAGCAGAACTTCAGCAGTGGTATAAAAGAGACTGGGAAAGTTTTGATAACGTAAAAGACAACGAAACCGATATATCAAAAATAAGAAAAGGCCTTGAAGATGCGGTTCACAGACAGCTGATGAGCGATGTTCCTTATGGTGTTCTCCTTTCCGGAGGGCTGGATTCATCTGTTATATCAGCCGTTACTGCAAAATTTGCAAGACAAAGGGTTGAAAGCGGAGATACCCAGGAAGCATGGTACCCAAGACTTCACAGTTTTGCAGTAGGCTTAGTAGGATCCCCTGACCTGGCTGCTGCAAGAAAAGCCGCAGACCATATCGGATCTGTTCACCATGAGGTTAACTTCACCGTTCAGGAAGGACTGGATGCAGTACGCGACGTCATTTATCATCTGGAAACTTATGATGTAACGACCATCAGAGCTTCTACCCCGATGTATCTTCTGGCAAGGGTGATCAAATCTATGGGAATCAAGATGGTTCTTTCAGGAGAAGGTTCAGATGAACTTTTCGGAGGATACCTTTATTTTCACAAAGCTCCCAATGCGAAAGAATTTCATGATGAAACAGTAAGAAAATTAAGCAAGCTTCACCTTTACGACTGTTTAAGAGCCAACAAAGCCCTGATGAGCTGGGGAATTGAAGGCAGGGTTCCTTTCCTTGACAAAGAATTTATGGATATTGCTATGACCGTAAACCCTAAAGACAAGATGATTCATGCAGCAGAAGGAAAAATAGAAAAATGGGTATTAAGAAAGGCTTTTGAAGACATTCTTCCGGAATCTATCGTCTGGAGACAGAAAGAACAGTTCTCAGACGGTGTGGGATATTCATGGATAGACACATTAAAAGAGGTTGCCGAAAAAGAAGTTACTGATGAAATGATGGCCAATGCAAAATTCAGATTTCCGTTAAACACGCCTCAGAACAAAGAGGAATACCGTTACAGAACAATCTTCGAAGAACATTTCCCAAGCGAAACGGCAGCGGCAACAGTTCCGTCTGTTCCTTCAGTAGCCTGCTCCACTCCTATTGCTTTGGAATGGGATGAAGCTTTCAAAAAAATGAATGATCCAAGCGGAAGAGCCGTGAAAGTACATGAGACGAGTTACGATTCGTGATGCGGGGTTCGAGTACAAATTTGAAAGTCAGAGAGTTTGAGGGTTTTAGAGTATAGAAGTGTAAAAACCGGTTGCTTGCTGTAAGTAATTAAAATTATATTTTGAAGCTGATATATCAGTAAGTATTGAATCAAAGACAAACACCGGGTGACTGAAGATCTCGAAACCACCAGTCATAATATCTGAAATCTGATGTCTGAAATCTAACATCTAGTATCTTGATTCTCGGCTCCTGATTGTTACTTCCAATTTCAAAATTTTATCAATCCTGTAGAAATACAGGATTTTCTTTTGAATAACGTTAATAATATCAATATAATTTAACCGACAATCAAAAATAATATCCAAGAAATAATTATATTTGGACAACGAAAATATCAATTATAAAAAAATGAGAAGAAATCTTACTGTTTTATTTGCCTTACTATCCATCAGTTTCGCTTTTGGACAGGGAAAATATGGCAAGTACTTAAATTCAAAAAAGCTTGCTTTGGCTTATAAGAGCGTGAAAGATGCGGATAAGGACGATTATTATCAGCAGTTTTACTGGCTGGTAAAAGCAGAGCAGCTTAAAACGTATCCTCACCTGAAAGATGTAAAACCTGTCGTTTTATATGAGTTTGTGAAAAAAGTAAACCCTCAGAATCCTACCAAAAAACTGGATGAAAGAGGAAAAGAGCTCAGAGCAACAGCAGAGTTGTCTTTAAACCAATATTTTAAGAACAAAAACTTCGAAAACAATTCCGTTTTGATGTATAACCTTGAAACTTATGTGGATCCTTCTAAAGGGCAATTCTACACCAAAGTAGATCCTGAAAAGATCAAGGAACTGGTTCCTAAAGAATTGTTTGCCTTTAACTCTGTAAACAGAAACGTAGGCGAAGAAAAAACCTATTACCTGTGGATTGATAAGAAAAAAGACGATTTCAATATCGTAGACATCATCCCTGACGAAAAAGAAGACAAAGCTTTCTACACAAGACTAAAACAGTATCTTCCAAGCTATAAGTTTTCCAAATATGTTCCGTCTGTGAAAAAAGGAAACAAATCGGACAAAACAGATGTTGATTATTACTACATCATGCCGTTTGAACAAAACACCGATAACATCGAATACAAAACAAAAGATTTCAAAACTTACACCCTAAGCCAGTACAGAAAAGCCGGCAACGAATGGAAAGGAGTCGAAAAAACAAAAAAATAAATAAAAAGTCCTGTGAAAATTCACAGGACTTTTTTAATTTTATATCAAATTCTTTATCTAAGAATCAAACTGTTTTAAAAACAGAAGCTGGTTCAACAAAAATAAATCTGGAAATAATCGGATTTCCAGTCTACACCAAATGACAGAAACAAGCCCGCAACAGACCTCTGTAAAAAAAATACTGCCGCTTATCCTGGCCACAGCAATTTTCATGCAGATGCTGGATTCCACCATCCTGAACACTTCCCTGCCCTCCATCGCCCGCGACCTCCATGAATCTCCGCTCAATATGCAGAATGCTATCATCAGCTATGTTCTGACACTGGCTGTTTTTATGCCTGCAAGCGGCTTTCTGGCAGACAGATTCGGCACTAAAAAAGTATTTATTTTCTCACTGGTGCTCTTCAGTTTAGGATCACTGTTTTGCTCCATGTCTCAAAATTTAACCCATCTGGTAATTTCAAGGATCATCCAGGGAGTCGGAGGAAGTCTGATGACACCGGTTGGAAAACTGGCCCTGATTAAAACCTTTGATAAAAACGAACTGCTTAAAGCAATGAACTTCGCGATCATTCCGGCACTGATTGGCCCTGTACTTGGTCCGTTAGTGGGAGGTTATATGGTAGATTATCTTTCGTGGCACTGGATCTTCCTGATCAATATTCCAATCGGAATTTTGGGTATCATTTTAGGCTTTAAATACATGCCGGATTACCAATCCACTGATGTTGATTTTGATCTGAAAGGATTTTTAATTTTTGCAGCCGCTTCGCTTCTGTTATCCATTTCACTGGAGCTTTTTGGAGATATGCAGAACATCAGCCCGGTACTGTTTGTATTTATTCTGGGCTTTCTGTTCCTCTATTATTATTACAAACATGCCAGAAGAGACGGGAATCCTATTTTTCCCTTAAACCTGTTTCAGGTAAGAACTTTCCGTGTAGGAATTGTAGGGAACCTGGCTACCCGTTTAGGGATCAGCTCCGTTCCTTTACTACTTCCGCTAATGATCCAGATTGCCTACAAACAGTCGGCTGTGACTTCCGGATGGATCATTGCACCAATGGCCCTTACCGCTATGTTCGGGAAATCTTCCGTTATTAAAATTCTGAATAAATATGGCTACCGGCAGACTTTAATGGTGAATACCTTTATCATCGGAACCCTGATCTGCCTTCTTGCTGTTCCCAATATTCATACTTCCTTATATTGGTTTATCCCCATCATTGCCATACTGGGGTTTTTCAATTCCATACAGTTCACTTCCATGAACACCATTTCCATTGCAGATTTAAGGAACTTTCAGACCAGCAGCGGAAATTCATTAATATCCGTTAATCAGCAGCTGGCTATAGGTTTTGGAATTGCTTTCGGATTAATTGTTTTAAAATTATTTGAAAGCTCCGACCTTATCAAAGGCGAAACCCATAATGCTTTCCGGTACACTTTCCTTACCGTAGGAATTTTAACCATAATATCAGGCTTTGTTTTCAGAAGACTTCATATTTCAGATGGAAAGAATATGAAATCCAAAGAAGATTAAAGCAATTTGCCATCTCAGCCTTTTTACCTTTTAACGAACTTAACACAGATCAATGTGTCCGATTTTCCGCTGCAGTATTTTTGTTATATAAAATTCACAATATTATGACAGCGAAAAAAGTAGAAATCGTGGTATCTCCAAAACCTGCACATTTTGTAGGAGATGGTTTTAGAGTTCACAATTTTATACCTGGGGTACAGGGATTGGACATGAAAAGAATGGACCCGTTCATTATGCTTGATTACAATTCAAAATTTCATTTCAATGGTTCCGACAGGCCCAGAGGTGTAGGAGTTCATCCTCACAGAGGCTTTGAAACCGTAACGATAGCTTATCAGGGTAAAGTAGAACATCATGACAGTGCCGGCGGCGGCGGGGTTATAGGCGAAGGTGATGTACAGTGGATGACTGCTGCCAAAGGAGTTCTTCACAAAGAATATCATGAAACCGGATGGTCAAAAAAAGGAGGCATTTTCCAGATGGTTCAGCTATGGGTTAACCTTCCTGCAAAAAATAAGATGAACTGCCCAAAGTATCAGGCTATAGAAAATAAGGCAATGGAACGTGTTGATCTTGGAGAAAATGGTCTTGTAGAAGTTATTGCAGGAGAATATAATGGTCACAGAGGTCCTGCAGATACTTTCACTCCCATTAATATGATGAATGCCAAATTAAAAGCAGGTGGAAAAGCCAAGTTCAGCTTCCCGGCCCATTTCAATACCGCAGCATTGGTGATTGAAGGAAGCATCACCGTAAACGGGGATCAAAAAGCAGCATCAGATCACTTTGTTTTATTTAAAAACGAAGGTGAAACATTCAGCATTGAAGCTCAGGAAGATGCAATAGTACTTATTATCAGCGGGGAGCCTATTAATGAGCCGATTTATCCTCACGGGCCTTTCGTAATGAATTCAAGAGAAGAAATTATGCAGGCTTTTGAAGATTACAACACCGGAAAGTTCGGCTATCTGGAAGATTAAGAGAATTAAATTTATATTAATCTTACATTATCCCTTTTTTATTAACTTTATATAACAGAGTTGGTGAACCGCAAAAACATAAAAATCTAAATTTGTGTTTTTGCGATCCGCCGGCCTGCTTACAATACAAAAAATTATGAAACCAGAATTTGAAAACATTCCTCTTGTAAAAGCAGGAAAAAGATTTGAAATAGAAACAGACGGGCATTTCGCATTTATCGATTACCGTGAAATGGGCCAGCAGATTGCCTTAGTACATACGGAAACAGATCCTGAATTGGCAGGAACCGGAGCAGCCACCGCCGTTGTAGAAAAAACACTGGCTTATATTGAAGAAAACGGGAAAAAACTTCTTCCGTTCTGTCCTTATGTTTTCGCCTATATCAAGAGGCATCCGGAGTGGAAACGTATTGTAGATGAAAGATTCGAAGGATACGACAAACTGTAGCCGGATAAATAGCTTTCATTCATCTAAATTTAAAAACATTTACTTTATTATGTCAAATATCGGACTTATCATAGAAGAAAAAGCCGCAGATATAGGAAATTTCCTCGTAGGAAGACTTCTTCCTTTCCGTGAGAAAAGAGCGGTTGGGCCATTTGTATTTATCGATCATATGGGACCTTCTGAGCTGAAGGATTACCAGAATCTTGATGTTCCTCCGCATCCGCATATCGGGTTATCAACATTAACTTACCTGCTGGAAGGCTCTATTTTCCACCGGGACAGCATCGGAAGTGCAGTTGAAATAAAACCTGGAGCCGTTAACTGGATGACTGCCGGAAAAGGTGTGGTACATTCAGAAAGAACCCCGGAATATTTAAGACACAGCGATAAAAGACTCCACGGATTCCAGATCTGGGTAGGTCTTCCAAAGCACCTTGAACAGACAGAACCTACTTTCCATCATATTGAGGCAGACGAGATTCCCGTGTGGGAAGAAGACGGAGTTCAGTATAAACTGATTGCCGGTGAAGCATTCGGAAGAAAATCTGCAGTTCCCGTTCACAGCAAATTGTTCTTTATTGAGATCAAAACAAAAGAAGCGAAGAAAATAAGCATCGGAAAAGATCTTTACGGTGAAGCAGCCATGTATGTACTGGACGGAACGGTTACCACGGAAGGAAATTCTTACGGTTCAAAACAGCTGATGATCGCCAAAGACACAAAATTATGTGAATTTGAAATGAGTGAAAACGGTACAGTCTATCTTTTTGGAGGCGAACCTTTTGACGAGGAGCGTTTTATATTCTGGAATTTTGTGAATTCAGATAAAGAGCTGCTCGACCAGGCCAAAGTGAACTGGAATGACCAGAACCATGATGCTTTTCCTTTGGTTCTCGGTGACGAAACAGAATATGTTCCGCTTCCCAAGGCAATTTTAAACAGAAAATAATTATTAGTACAGCACAATACATGAAAATATTAGCATTTGCAGGAAGTACGTCTTCTACTTCAATCAACAGGGAACTTGTAAAATTCGTTCTGAAAGATTTTCAGAATGAGGAAATCAATCTGATCGATCTGAATGATTTCACAATGCCCGTTTTTTCCGTAGATCTTGAAAAGAAAGGTTTTCCGGACGAAGCCCATAATTTTTTAAAGCAGATCGAGGAATGTGATGTCATTATCTGCTCTCTTGCAGAACACAACAGGTCATACAGTTCAGCTTTTAAAAATGTCTTCGACTGGTCTTCAAGGATCAACGTAAAAGTATTCCAGAACAAGCCGATGTTTCTGATGAGTACTTCACCGGGAGGCTACGGAGGCGGCAATGTGATGAATACGGCTAAAACATTCTTCCCGCAGTTTGCTGCAGATATCAAAGACACCTTTTCTCTTCCTAAGTTTTATGAAAATTTTGATCTTGAAAGCGGTGTTATCAACCCTGATATGCTTAAGGAGCTTAAAGATAAGATAGAAAACTTTAAAAAAGAGACTGCAACCAATGACTAAGGGAAGACTGGAAGCCTTCAGCGATGGAGTTCTTGCGATTATCATTACCATTATGGTTCTTGAACTGAAAGTTCCGGAAGGAAGCAGCTGGGCCAGCCTTAGACCTCTCCTTCCAAGATTTCTGGCTTATATTTTCAGTTTTATTTATGTTGGAATTTACTGGAATAACCATCATCATTTATTTCAGACCGTAAAAAAAGTAAACGGAGGTATTCTCTGGGCCAATCTTCACCTGCTGTTCTGGCTTTCACTGATGCCTATCGCTACGGAATGGATAGGAACCACTCATTTTGCAGAGAATCCAACAGCAGCATACGGGATTGGCCTGATTATGTCTGCTGTGGCTTATACCATTTTAGAAAACCTGATTCTTAAGAATGAAGGTGAAAACTCAAAGCTGAAGGAAGCTATACATTCAAAGTTTAAAGAATATATTTCAATTGTATTTTATGTCCTCGGAATCGCCGTTTCATTTTTTTATCCCTATATTGCCATAGGTTTTTATTATCTCGTGGCTCTCATATGGCTGATTCCCGACCGTAGAATCGAAAAATCATTAAAAGAAAATTGATATGGAAACACACGAATATCCTAATGGAAGCATTACTGTTATCTGGCAGCCCAAAAAGTGTATACACTCGGCTGTTTGTGTAAAAACACTTCCCCAGGTCTACAATCCTAAAGACAGACCCTGGATAAAAGCTGAAAATGCTACCCCGGAAGAACTTAAAAACCAAATAGACCTTTGCCCGTCAGGAGCATTAAGTTATAAATTCAATACAGAACAATAATGGCGGTAACCGTAAAAGCAAGTTTAGGAAAAACAAAGTATTATACTGAGGTAACGGCTGGCGAAAACAGGATCATTACCGATGAACCGATAGATAAAGGCGGGCAGAATAAAGGTTTCAACCCTATGGAAATCTTGGCAACGTCCCTCGCAAGCTGTACTGCAGCCACTTTAAGAATGTATATTGAAAGAAAGGAATGGGATGTAGAAAACATCAACGTGGAAGTTGAGCTTGAAAATTATCCTTTAACAAAGAGAGCCGTATTCAAAAGAGAGATCAGCTTTGAAGGAATCCTGGATGATGAGCAGATGAAAAGGCTCCACACCATAGCTGATGCCTGTCCCGTACACAAAATATTAACCAACGACATAGAAATACTAACCAAATTTTCATAATATGACCGAAGTAAAACAAAACAACGACGAAAAACACGGAAGTTTTGAAGCTTTCATAGATGGAAGACGCGCAGGAATGATGACATATACCTGGGCCGGAGAAGAAAGATTTATCATAGACCACACGGAGGTGGAAGAAGCCTACAACGGGAAAGGCGTAGGAAAAGAAATGCTTCTGGCAGCAGTGAATTTTGCCAGGAAAAACAACAAAAAGATCATTCCGCTCTGCCCGTTTGCCAAAGCAAGTTTTCAGAAAAGTGAAGAATTACAGGATGTTTTAGTTAACTGACACTAATTTTACTTTCAAGATACAGGCCTTTCAGATGTTTTATCCTGAAAGGCTTTTTCTTTCCTAACCGAACATAAAAAAACTATATTTGTAAAATTTTAATTGAAAAACTATGTCTCCAGTTATATTACTGTCTATTATTATCGTCTACTTCGCATTGTTGCTGTGGGTAGCCTACAGAACGGGAAAAGGAAGTGATAATGAGAGTTTCTTCATCGGAAACCGTAAGAGTAACTGGATGCTGGTCGCTTTCGGGATGATCGGGACATCGCTTTCAGGTGTTACGTTCGTAAGTGTTCCGGGAGCTGTAGGAAATGATAAATTTGCCTATTTGCAGATCACATTGGGATATCTTATCGGATACATTGTGGTGGCCTATGTGCTTCTTCCCCTTTATTACCGTCTGAAACTGACTTCCATTTACGGATATCTCCAACAGAGACTGGGCCAGCTTTCCTATAAATCCGGAGCATGGATCTTCATTGTTTCCAGGCTGGTAGGTGCTACGGCGAGGCTATACCTTGTAGTGAATATCCTTCAGATTTCTATTCTGGACAGTCTGGGAATTCCGTTTATAGTGACTACTCTCATCATTTTGGCTATGATTATCCTTTATACCTATGAAGGTGGTGTAAAAACAATTGTATGGACAGATACCTTACAGACTTCCTGTATGCTTTTAGGACTGATTATCTGTACAGTTTATATGCTCAATCATTTAGGATTAAGTTTCGGAGAGAGCTTTACGGCTATGAATGAAAAAGGCTACACCAAAATTTTTGATTTCGATCCTAACCAGAAAAGTTTCTTTATCAAACAGATTCTGGCGGGAGCTTTCATCACCATTACCATGACGGGAATAGACCAGGAAATGATGCAGAAAAGCTTATCTGTAACAAAACTGAAAGATTCACAGAAAAATATGGTGACTTTGGGCTTTATTCTTCTTGGAGTAATTTCATTATTCCTCTATATGGGCGGACTTCTTCACCTGTACGGAGCTCAGGAACATGTAACAAGCGCAGGAGATCAGCTTTTCCCTGATGTTGCCCTGAATCATATGCCCGGTTTTATTTCCATTATCTTTATTATTGCCCTGATATCAGCACTATTTCCAAGTGCGGATGGTGCAATGACCGCCCTCACTTCTTCCATATGCATTGATATTTTCGGAATGAAGGAAAAGAAAGACTGGAGCGATTCCCAAAAAGAAAAATTCAGAAAAAATATCCATCTTCTGGTTGCCCTTTCTTTCCTGATTATGGTAATTATTTTTAAGGTTATTAATGACAATTCCATGATCGGTCTTATCCTTAAGCTTGCAGGATTCACTTACGGACCGCTGCTGGGACTTTTTGCCTTTGGAATTTTTACCAAATACAAGGTTCGTGATAATCTTGTTCCTTATGTATGTATTGCAGCGCCATTGATTTCATTTTTTATTGATAAATACCAGGAGAATATGTTCGGTGATTTCAAGATCGGACTTGAACTACTGATTATCAACGGATTACTGACATTCATCGGACTTTGGCTGATCAGAAAGAAATAAAGTTTGGTTTTGGCTAAAGCCGGATGATGATTTTCTTATTAATATCTAAACGGGCTAAAGCCCGTTTCTATTGAATGGATATTCCCGAAATAGAATCAACCTTTATAAAAATTAACCTGATTTTAGGTTAAAATCATTGGGTTTCATTGTATTTTTGTAAAATCGGGCCTTCTCGTCCGATAACCTGTAAAAACAAACAATATTCTGTATGAAATTATCAGTTTTCCTTGTCATTGGCTTGCTTTTCGGTGTGTTTGTAAACGCACAGAGCGCCGTTGATTTTGCCAACCTTGCCAGATATAAAGATGACAATACAACCATTTTAAATTCAAAGAAAAAAGTAGATGTGGTCTTTATGGGCAATTCCATTACTGAGGGTTGGGTAAAAAGCCATCCTGAGTTTTTCTCTGAGAACAATTATACAGGAAGAGGCATCAGCGGGCAGACTACTTCGCAAATGCTGTTACGTTTTCAGAATGATGTCGTTGCTTTAAAACCCAAAATTGTGGTTATTAATGCAGGAACTAATGATATTGCTCAAAATACCGGAATTTATGATCCGGATTTTACCTTTAACAACATCAAATCAATGGCTGATATTGCCAAAAGCAATGGAATTAAAGTAATTATTGCTTCCGTACTTCCTGCCGCCTCATTTCCCTGGCGTAAAGAAATAGCTGATGTACCTCAGAAAGTGGATGCTTTAAACAGCAGATTAAAGCAGTACGTACAAAACAACAAACTTGTTTTTGTAGATTATAATGAAGCTATGCGTGATGCAAAAGGCGGTATGCGGGAAGGTCTTGCAAAGGATGGCATCCACCCTACTCCTGCAGGATATGCGATTATGGAACCGATAATTAAAAATATTATCAATAAAATATTAGGGAAAAAATAAAACTCAAACAATACATTCTATTAATCATGAAAAAAATCATTTCACTTTTTGTATTCATTTTGGCGTTCGGCTTCATGAATGCACAGGATTTTGAGGTTTCTACCCTGAGAATCGGACCTTACAAAATCTTTATGGAAAAAGCGGAGGCTGAAAAGATGGCTGGCACAAAACTGAAAATCACAGACGGAACCATTAAAAACAATGTTAAATATAATGGAGAACTGATCCAGATCGATCTTTACGAAAGCTATATCAGTGAAGCAAAACCGAATGTAGCAAGCGTAATGGGACTGACGACCACCAGCAAAAAATTCAAAACCAAAAGCGGGATCGGAATCGGGAATACAAAAGATGACCTGATCAATGCCTATAGAAATCATCCAAGTTTTACCGTTCATCCGGCCTGGGATGAAAAGGGTGAAAAACGTCTTAAAGATACAGGATATTTCACGTTGGAGGATCTTGATGCAGGGACACAGCTTTCTTTTAAATTCGTCAATAATATCATTACGGAAATTTCAGTATACCTGAACGAGGGCTGCTAAAACCAGTATTTTCATACAATAAATATAAATCCGGATCATAAGTCCGGGTTTTTGCATTTCCGTAAGCCGTTAAAAAATTGTAAATTCGCGTGCAAATAAATCAGATATAATGAGTAAAAGTATTGAAGAGTTAAAATCTCTTACTACGCAGATCAGAAGAGACATTTTAAGAATGGTTCACGCTGTAAATTCAGGGCATCCGGGCGGAAGTTTAGGCTGTACGGAATACTTCACAGCGCTTTACGGAAAGGTGATGAACTACAAGCTACCTTTCACTATGGAGGGGAAGAATGAGGATCATTTTTATCTTTCCAACGGGCATATTTCTCCGGTTTACTATTCTACTTTAGCGAGATTTAACTTCTTTCCGGTAGAAGAACTGAAAACTTTCAGAAAGCTGGATTCAAGACTTCAGGGACACCCAACTACGCATGAGGGTCTTCCGGGTATCAGAATTGCTTCCGGATCTCTCGGTCAGGGTCTTTCTGTAGCACTTGGTGTAGCAGAAGGTAAAAAACTGGATGGCGACCCGTCTATTGTTTACACCCTTCACGGTGACGGTGAACTTCAGGAAGGTCAGGTTTGGGAAGCTCTGATGTATGCAGCGGCTAAAAAAGTGGATAACATCATTTCAACTATCGATTACAACGGACGCCAGATTGACGGTGATACGGATGATGTATTAAGCTTAGGAAATTTGCACGCTAAACTGGAAGCATTCGGATGGACTGTTCTGGAAGAGAAAAACGGTAACGACCTTGAAGCTGTTATTGCTATGCTTGAAAAGGCAAAAACTGAAACAGGAAAAGGAAAGCCTGTGGTAATCATCCTTCATACAGAAATGGGTTATGGTGTAGATTATATGATGGGATCTCACGCATGGCACGGAAAAGCTCCTAATGATGAGCAGCTTGACACCGCATTCAAACAATTATATCTGGAAGCTCCTGCTGATTACTAATCCAGGCGAAGTAAATAGTAATCAAAATAAATAATCAGTAAAAAAAATGAAATATACATATACAGAAAAAAAGGATACACGTTCAGGATTCGGAGCAGGATTGGCAGAACTTGCAGACAAAAATCCTAATGTAGTAGCACTTTGTGCAGACCTTATCGGTTCTTTGAAAATGGAAAAATTCATCGAGAAGGCACCGGAAAGATTCTTTCAGATAGGGATTGCAGAAGCAAACATGATGGGAATTGCTGCAGGCTTAAGCATTACAGGAAAAATTCCTTTTACAGGAACTTTCGCTAATTTCTCTACTTCAAGAGTGTATGACCAGATCCGTCAGTCTATCGCTTATTCAGGTAAAAATGTAAAGATCTGTGCATCTCACGCAGGTCTTACTTTAGGTGAAGACGGTGCTACCCACCAGGTTTTGGAAGATATCGGTATGATGAAAATGCTTCCGGGCATGACGGTTATCAACCCATGTGACTACAACCAGACAAAGGCAGCCACTATTGCTATTGCTGAACACGATGGCCCTGTATATTTAAGATTCGGAAGACCTACGGTTCCTGTATTCATCCCGGAAGATATGCCTTTCGAAATCGGAAAAGGAATTCTTCTTCAGGAAGGTACTGATGTAACAATTGTTGCAACAGGGCACCTGGTTTGGGAATCTCTTGTAGCAGCTGATGAGCTTGAAAAAGAAGGTATTTCCTGTGAGGTAATCAATATCCACACGATTAAGCCTTTAGACGAAGAGATCATCATTAAATCTGTTGAAAAAACAGGAAAGATCGTTACAGCAGAAGAACACAATTATCTTGGCGGTTTAGGGGAATCTGTTGCGGGAATGCTTTCAAGAAAAAGACCTACAAGACAGGAATTTGTTGCTGTAAATGATACTTTCGGAGAATCTGCTACGCCTGCCGAGCTTATGAAAAAATATAAGATTGATGCAGAGGCTGTAAAAGAGGCTGTAAAGAGAATTTTAGCATAACAGTTATTAGAGCAGTTTTAAAAATTTATAAGAAATCATAATTTATGAAAGTTCAATTGTTGGTATTCTTCCTTGTTATAGGAAGTTTATTTTCAGCACAACCTATTATTACAAAGTGGAATACCAATATTAACTTTGATAATTCAAAAGCAATTGTAATTCCCACTGAAGGAACATATAACTATACCTATCAGGGCATTACCAATCCATCATTAACTGGTAGCGGAACCGGAACTTCTGGAAATACTACCATTGTATTTCCTGCAATTGGTCAATATACAGTAACAATTACCCCTACCTCACCCTTTAAATTTTACTTCAATGGTGTATCAGTAAATAATGCCAAAAAGCTGTTAGATATTGTTCAGTGGGGGAATGCAACCTGGAAACCCGATCTGTCAGATTCTTTTCATGGTTGTCAAAATATGGTTATTTCAGCAACTGATACTCCAAATTTCAGTAACGTAACCAGTATGTATCTTATGTTTTTTGCATGCAAATCATTGGTGAATGTTCCAAGTATGACTACCTGGGATACAGGGAATGTAACAGATATGAGTTATATGTTTTATAATGCTTCAAATTTCAACCAAAACATAGCAAGCTGGAATACCTCAAATGTGACCAATATGAATTCTATGTTTTACTATGCTACAAATTTTAACCAAAACATAGGCTCCTGGAATACCGGAAATGTTACCGATATGAGCAAGATGTTTCAGCATGCCCAAAGTTTTAACGGAAATATAGGCACTTGGAATACATCTAATGTTATTGATATGAGCTATATGTTTGCTGATGCAATTGCTTTTAACAAGTATATTGGGAACTGGAATACAGGAAACGTTACTAGTATGAATGAAATGTTTTATGGCACTCAAGATTTTAACCAAAATATAGGAAACTGGAATACCTCAAATGTTACCAGTATGGGCGCTATGTTTCAGTATGCATTAAGTTTTAATCAGAACATTGGAAATTGGAATACCTCAAATGTTATTTCACTAACAGGAATGTTTTATCAAGCTCCAAGTTTTAACCAAAACCTGGGAAATTGGGTACTTAATCCCGCAGTAAATTTAGGGTCTATATTTTCCGGTTCAGCTTTAAATTGTGAAAATTACAGTAAAACGTTAAAAGGTTGGGCCACCAATCCTGCAACACCAAATGGAAAAAATATGGGAGATGTTACTTCAAGCTACGGCGCAGAAGCTTTACAATACAGAAATATCCTCGTTAACACAAAAAACTGGACCATCTCAACAGATACGTATGATCCCAGTTGTATGGCAAGCCTTGCAACCGGTGATATTACAGCTACCAAAAATTTGGTAAAATTATATCCTAATCCGACTACAGAAAAAATATCTATTAATTCTGCAAAAAAAATAAAGAGTATAATTCTGTTGAATTCTGCCAATCAAATTCTTGCCAAGCCACAACAAACAGAGATCAGTCTTTCAAAATACCCTTCCGGGGTGTATTTTGTAACATGCTATTTTGAAGATGGCACTTTTAATACACATAAAGTCATTAAAAAATAGTAAACCTAATAGGTTATTGCTAAAGAGAATTTTAGCGAAAAGGTTTATGATATAGGCTCCGGCGGTTTCTTCGAAACCGCCGGAGTTTTTTTACCACCCCATCAATCTCCGATTTACCACCCTTCAAAGGAGGGGAATTATCATGGTACTATTCGAAACTCCATTTATAGAAATCCCTAGTCAAAAATTTTTAGCATTTTCTATTCAATTTCTTCAAAGTAACTTTTACTCAATATTAAGTTTTTCCAGATTTGCATACATGATTTTATTATTTCAGTTTTTTATGTATACATAATAGCTTATAATCTTCGTACAACAGAGATATTGGGATATTTATTTATAGTTCAGTTTTATAAAATCAAACCTTGGATTTTAGATTTTTCAATTAAAAATATTTAACAGTACAAATTATTTTCAGGTTTTATTTAAATCTGTACAACCGTTCATTATGGGCTTAATAAATCTGCAATAAATACTCACATTAAAGTGATGTAATTATTTATAATTTTGAACCCATCAACGTTGATTAAGTGTTCAGTTTTTCGCATGTAAGTGTACAGTACGGGATGAAACGCAGAATAACGAACCCATGTCAGGGCTTATATGACAACACAAATCCTAATTAAAAATTTTATTACAATTATGAAAAAACTTCAAGGAATGAAGAATGGTTTTTCTTCATTAGAAAACAAAAAATTGAGCAATCCTGGAAATATTGTTGGGGGAAAACATGATGCTGAATCTAATCTAAGAACAACACAGGAAACCGCACCTAACGGCAATGAAGGAAATACCGGTGATACCAGAATGTACAATGACGGAGTACTGGTAGCAACATTAACTATTGACTAAATATGAGGGGGATTTCCCCCTCTGTTTTTTAGATAATTCCATTCAATGAAATGTAAAAAAATCATTTTTGTAACCCTGATTGCCATCTCTTTTCTTTCCTGTAAAGGCAGGAAACTGAATTACATTGACTACTATCATAAAGTATACACCATTGACAGTGCACAAAGAGTTGGTAAAGATACTTTAGCAACCATCAGACAGTATAAGAAACTATTCAGGAAATATCCTCCAGTTCAAAACGAAAGACTGGAAGACTATGAAACCTACATCAGGTATTCAGACCAATTTCATAAAAAATTTGGAAGGATAAAAGGTCTGGATAAACTTATAGCACAATCCGCACCCAACTGGAAATACAAAAGAGAAGATAAAGAGTTCTTCAAGCTTTATAAAAAGTATGAAATTGACAGCATGGCTGTTGAACAAAAGGTTCTTCAATGGAAAAGAGGCTTAAATAAAACACTGATAGATTCTTTCAGCATTGCTTTTGAGCGCGACCAGCAAAATAACCGTGTAGGCCCGGAAGTAGTAATCAATGACAGGAAAAATGCAGAACTATTAATCTGGACATTCAAGAACTATGGATTTCCTTCAAGACAGAAAATAGGGCTATATGGAAATAATGAACGCTTGATGCATATGGGAACACTTCTTAATCATATGGCAGGAACAGAACACTATGAATTTTTCAAGACAAAACTGCTGGAATATGTGAAGTCCGGTGAATGCCCTCCGAGAGATTATATAGAAATGGTTGACAAATACCAGTACATTCATCATCTGGAGCCTGTTTACGGCATATTCTCGCATTATGATACGAATTTTAATGCTGCCGATTCTGCAAGGATAGACCGCAACCGGAAAGCAGTAGGTTTTCCCGGTCTCAAACAGTCTTCAAAAATGGTAAAAGACTTTCAGAGAAAAAATAAATAATCACTAAGTTTATTATGATACTGATTATCTCTCAAAATAATGAGATCACCACTGTAGAAGTAATTAAGGAACTGATTGCAATGGGCAAAAAATTCCTCCGCATCCATGAGGATGAAATATTTGAAATTAAAGTTCAGGAAAAAAGAATTCTACTGCAAAGCTCCCGAAACCGTTTCTTCCTTGATGAAATAAAAAGCGTTTGGTACAGAAGAGGAAGACTGGTCTTTAAACGGTTAAAATACAATCATGCATCTATTAACCTTAATATGAGTGAAACACAACACTGGCTTGAAGATTATGTCCGCAAAACACTTGAATCCAAAAGACACATCAATAAGGAAAGCAATAGTGATGTAAATAAGCTGATTGTGCTTGATAAAGCAAAAGAAATCGGTTTTGACGTACCTGAATATTTTCTGGCAGAAAATACCCACGATGTAAAAATCGGAGATACCATTATAAAGACCATTAACGGAAATGTAATGCTGGATGAGCTAAAGAAAAATTCCGGTGGTTTTATGTATACATCTGTAGTTGAAGAGCATGAAGAAGGAGATTTTTTCATCACCTTCTTTCAGGAGAAAATTGAAAAAGATTTTGAAATAAGAACTTTTTACCTGAACGGCAAATGCTGGTCTATGGCCATATTCTCACAAAACGATGAACAGACTAAAGTGGATTTCAGAAAATATAACAACGTAAAACCTAACAGGAATGTACCCTACAGCCTTCCCCCTGATATTGAAGAAAAAATACAACTGCTGATGCAGTTTCTGGATCTTAATTCCGGATCGCTGGATTTTATAAAGAAGGGAGAAAAATATTATTTCCTGGAGAGCAATCCTATTGGCCAGTTTACAGGAATGTCCAACACATGTAATTATTCTCTGGAACAAAAAATCGCTGAATATTTATGAAAAAACTCTACAACGAAAAAAACAAACTGCCTCTTACATTCAAATATATTGAGATTTTTAAAACAAAAAATGTCAGTAAAATTCACAGCAGTATGGTATATTTTGTATCATCTGAAAAATACCGGACTGAACATCATGTAAGAGAAAAACCTTTAAAACAGCTCACCCGAATGATATGAGATATTTTAACCTGTTCAGCAATATTATGGTCACGAAAGGGGCCGGCAGAGTTCTGATCTCTGATCTTCAAAGAAATATTTCAGAACTATATTCTTTGGAGTTTTATGAAATCATAGAAGAACTGAAGAATAAATCTATAGAAGATATTCTGGAGAATTACGATGCAGAATCCAAAGAATTTGCCTGTGAATATATAGACCTGTTACTTGAAAAGGAGTATGGTTTTATAACGGAAGGAAACCGGGACAGGAATTTCCCTCCACTCTCCTATCAGTTCCAAGAACCTAATGAAATTGCCAATATTTTCATAGAGCTCAATAATATTTCAGTTTTAGAGAACATAAAACAGTCTGTAGAAAATCTTGGAGTAAAGCATCTTGTTATTTATGCCCACCAAAAACTTTCTCTTAAAGAGTTTCAGGAAATTGATGCAAAATTCAGCGGTTCTGTTTTAAACGGCATTGAAGTATTTTCTCCGTATCATGATGCCATAGATGAAGGTTTTATCAAAAATCTTAATCAAACAATAAAAAGGGTTTATGGTTTAGTATTCTATGGTTGTTCAAAAGCTCCTGTTAAATCCGGAGATACGTTCAGGTTCTATCTGAAATTCAGTCGTGAAAATCTCAAAATTTCATCCTGCGGAAAAGTAGACCTGAAGTATTTCAATACCAATTTTTCAAAAGTTTCAGAAGCTATTCATCATAATTCCTGTCTTCATAAAAAGATCGGAATAGATATAAACGGCCATATTAAAAACTGTCCTTTAATGGCTGAAAGTTTTGGAAATATCAATGATATCAGTCTTGAAAAAGCTGTGACAGCACCAGGATTTAAGAAATACTGGAATATTACGAAAGATAAAATAGAGGTCTGTAAAGATTGTGAATTCAGATATATCTGCACAGATTGCAGAGCTTATACCGAACGGAATTATATCAATAGTGACGGCTTGGATATATCCAAGCCTCTGAAATGTGGTTATGATCCATATACGGGAAAATGGGAAACATGGAGTAAGAATCCTCTAAAACAAAAGACTTTCCATCTTTACGAAGAGGGCAAATCTTCTACCTGAAAAACTTCCATTTCGGAATAATCGCCAGCATACCAAAACCTGTAAAAAGGAAAAGATTCGTTACATCGGTATACAAAAATGTGGAAAGGTAATAATTGTGCATAAAGAAATGCAGGACCAGCAATGCCGGAAACATAAAGATTCCTATTTTTCTGTAGAAGAACATCAGGATAAGTCCAATGACCATCAGGGCATCAACGGTAAAGATGGCAAAAAAATACCATCTTGGGATCTGGAGGTATTCATGCTGAAGGTACTCATCCATATCAATTCCCAGCCCCATAACGGTGAACAGCATCAATGCTGCAAATGCTGAAATAAAGCCCCATCCTTTCTTTGGATCCTCATCAAAATAACTGTATTCTTCCATAGGTACAAAAATAAAGAACTTATGAATAATTTCATAAGTTCTTTAATATAATATTCGTTTAAAATTTGAATTATATAGAAATAGCGTTGATCAATCTGTTTTTGTCGCTCAGGTATTCCTCCATAGAGATCATACTTTCGGTTCTCATTACATCTTGAATGTCATCTATCTGATAAATAATTCTCTTCGCATCATCCGTATTCTTAGCTCTTACTTTACAGAAAATATTATATTTTCCTGAAATAACGCTGGCTTCAATTACGTTTGGAAGCGTAGATAGTTCTTTCAGTACTTCCTGAGTACGGTTGGATTTTGTCAAAAGGATTCCAATGAAAGCTGTAAAGTGATAATCCAGCTTACCATAATCGATATTAAGAGATGATCCCAAAATAATACCTGCATCCTCCATTTTTTTCACTCTTACGTGAATTGTTCCAGCAGAAACATCCATCTGCTTTGCAATTTCAGTAAAAGGCATTCTTGTGTTTTCGACTAAGAAATCAAGAATTTTCTTGTCTATTTCGTCCAGTTGATAGTTCATATTAGTTAAATTACAATTTTCTTAAAAAATCTATGTATTTGTTGCAAATTTATAAAAAATAATTTAACTAAAAAAATTATATCAAATATTAACAATAATTAACACGGATGATAAAAATCATTAAAATATTACGATTATTTGCTAGCTGATTTTGTAGAATCTGTTTTTATTTCCGTTTGGGTTTCTGACGGTTTTTTATCTTTTTTCTTCTTTTTAAACAGAGAATTAAAGCTTTTACTCCACACTACCCCTCCACCATAGGCCTGATTTGCAGAACCATTCGTACTTACCATCCCGATATTGGTAGGTTTGGAATAGCCTCTTAAAACGAGACTTCCGTCATTCTTTTTAGAAATATCATATTCAATAGATCCTTCTCCGGAGAGATAATTGTTTTGTGTGCCTTCTGTTTTCGTTAAAGGAATTCCCAATCCGGTCTTAATATTTACCCTTGGTGAAACTGCTACACTTACCCCTGCATTGGCACGGTCACCTGTATTGGAATTCTGGTCACCTTTTACATAATTCAAATCGATCTGGAATTCATTACTCATGGTATTCAAAACAGAACCAAGCTGCTTAAGAAGCATATTGTACCCGGAAGATTCGGCTACTCCTGCCACATCAAAATCTACTCCTCCACTATTGGAAACATTAAAAGTACTCAACAATAGGACGGAACCGAACTGCAATACCTTCTCTCCTTCCTGGCTCATTTTAGCGGCAAGGGTTTCTCTTACCTGACTGGAAACATCAAGAGCGGTTACATTAAGGTCTATTTTCGGATCAACCAAAGACTGTGTAATATTAGCCTGAAGCAGTATACTGATAGGCTGAAGTTTTCCCATACTCAGATATTCCCCTGCATTGGATACCATTCTTACATAATTGGCTGTAATATCCAGTGCCGGCTTCATAGCATCACCATCCCATCGTATGCTGCTGTTCTTTTCTATCTGGAATGTTTTATTAAGAATAGCTTTGGAAACAAATGTTCCGTTATCTACTTTGTAAGTCCCGTTCATGGCAATTGCTCCCTGTCTTCCCATCTGGAACCTCAGCTTGTCGGCAGTACCTTTTACGGTAATATTTCCTACATCATCACCTACAAGAACATTCACCGTAGTTCCTTTATCCACATCAAGACTGAAGTCGATATGCATATTGGCCCCCGTTTTCTTCTTCTCTTCCAAGGTGATAAGTCCGTCTTTTCCTTCTTTCAGGAACCTCAGCATTTTAAATTCTTCAACATTGGATGTTGAACTGGAATTAAAGGTAAAGTTACTTCCGTTCAGCGCTTTCATATTGGGAGTGGAAATACTCAGTCCGGAAACAGGTCCGTCCACGTAAAGATCTCCCTGCCCATACACCCTTCCCCAGAACAGATCATAGTCTTTCTGTGTGGTATTCAGCATAAGAAGGTTATCTGCCCTCATAATCAGGTTGACTCCCATTGAAGAAAGGGTTTCAAACTGGATTGCCCCGGAAATGGTTCCTTTGGAATTTGATCTTCCGTCATGAACTTCAATATTATTGAGAAGTGCAAGCCCACGGGAAAGCGGTACCACAGTATCATCAAATGAATAGTCTACTCCCGTAAACAGAAGCTTAAGCCCGAACCCTTTCAAAGCAATATCTCCGCTGTAATCAAGATCGCTTAATTTTCCATTGATTTTGAGGTCACCAGTCGCTTTTCCTCTGATGTTTCCAAAAACGGTCTGTACAAACTGTTGGGTAAAAGCAAGATCGAAATCACGCATTTCCGCGGTCAGGTCAATCGTAGGTGAAGCGGTATTATTATTTACAGTACCTGTCAAATGCAGGTTATTACTTCCAAGAATTCCTGCCGAAGCTACTTTTACATCAATGTCGTAAACATTCAGAGAGAAACCGTTTGTAGCGGAAATGGTCAGATTCCCCATCTCGTTTCCGTTCATTACAATATTATCCACGGTAAGATCTACAAGCGGCTGCAAAGTACTCTTATCCATCTTGATCTTTACACTTCCGTTGGCAAGGCCTTTTATTCCCATAGGATTTCCTCCGGACTGCATTTCAAGAAGCTTTTCAACAGCGAATTCTTCGATCTCTGCATCCACATAAAAATCTTTGGCAGATTTAAACTGTGCCTCTTTGATGAACAGGGCACTTTTATCTGAAAATACCCTCAGGTTCCTGATATCAAAATCCCCGGTATTTTTCCTGTAGGTAATGGAATGATCTAGTTCCGGACTTGTGTCTATAGCCCAGATAACCTCATTAAATTTAACTTCTGTAGGCTCAAATCTGAAAACATAATCTCCGGCAGCATTCGTAGACTGGTCTACATTAATGGCATATGCTTTAAGATTATCATTCTGATCATCTTCCGGGCTTCCGTGTTTGAATGTAGTGGCCAGATGAAGCGTTGTATTGTTTTCATTTTTCCCCTTCAGTTCAAAATCTTTGATAATATTTTTGTTGTATTCCAGTTTACTGATTCTGGCATACAGCTGTTCATTAAGATTTGCAGTATTGATCCTCACCATTACACTGTCTATCATAGCACTGTCTCTGGAAATATTATTCCTGTCATTAATCTTATATTCAGGATTAGCCGTGGCTAAGGCTTTATCTGCATCTGTAATCTCTTCCTTCTTCGTCATGATATACTTCAGGGAATTCGCATCCAGGTTCAGGATCAGATCATTGGAATCCCCATTGTACTCTCCTTCTACCACAGCACCCTGCGGAAGCTTAAGATCAGGCAGGAAATAATTTACAATGCCTTGCCGGACATCAAAATTCATTTTGAAGTTCTGCCCTCTGTACAATTTTCTCGGCGGAGGTCCTACCAGGATTCTTCCAATTCCGTTTTCCACCATACCTGCAAGATCACCAAGATTATATCTTCCTGATATTTTACCGCTTGCCGCTCCCGGCGCATCAACATCAATAACACGACCGCCTGCTTCTATAAAGGTTTTTATTTTAGCTTTCGGAATGTTGTATTTTTGAGTTGCCGTAGCAAAATTCAGGTTATTGGCATCTACATCTAAAGTGAGATCATTTATATTAGACATGGACATTTTACCTTCTACCTGGCCGCTCACGATCTGGCTTCCCGGTTTATTGGTAAAATAATTCATATTGAGATGAGTGACATCGGCATTTACATTCATAGCTATCCTTGAAGTGCTGAAATCAATCAGTCCTTTAATGGTAGCCTTTGCCTGCTCATCATTCACAGTAATCAGGCCGTTATATTTTTTATGATCCAGCAATCCGTCCAGATACAGGTTACGGATCTGCTTATCCATAATTTCGATGCTGCTGATCTGGGACTTCGTAGTCAGGCGCATAGTATTCACGTCAAAACTCTGTCCGTTAAGATCAAATTTACCGGAGATCAGGCCTACACTTTTGTTTTTGGTGATTACAGACGTATTAAGATCCTTCACTTCCAGATTTCCTGAATATTTAGGCATAGCCGTACTGTAAGCGGTAAGCGAAAGCTTGGAGATTTTCGCCTGCCCTATTCCTGTTATCAGGTTTCCATTGGCAACATATACCTGTTCAGGAGTAACCCTTGCCGTTCCGTTGTATTTCAGCTTTCCGAAATCATCAGCAAAATTCTTCATCTTTTTGGATATAAATGAAGGCATCATTGCTTTAAGGTCTTTATAGGTAAAATCGGTAGAAAGGTCACTTGTTTCAATCGCAAAATTTCCTTTCAGGAGTCTGTCTACCTTCATAGTCCTGGTTGCAATATTAACATCCGGATTTCTGATGAGGAAGTTTTCCAGATAGAATTTATTCAGCGGGCCGGTCATTTTCCCGGCAAGATTGAACGGTTTAAAATTATCCCAGTTCGTTACAAAATAACTGATATCATATCCGCTCAGCTGGCTTCCCTGCTTAATTTCCATATCCCAGCGTACACGGTCTGCAAATTCTGACCATGAGCCGTCATGAAGATTAAATTTGATGTTCCCCTGAAGCAAAGAATGATCTGTATTCAAAGTAAGGTCTTTTAAAGACAGAAATTCATGGGTTAAGGAAAGTTCGGTAGAAAAGGTATCTACAAAATGAGATTTGCCCCATCTGGTAGTAACGAAGGACATATTATTAATGAGTGCCGAAATATTGGCTCCGTTCACCTTTACATTAGGTGCTTTTAAATTAAATTTTGTAGCAGTAAGCCATTTTCCCGGCTCTCCCGGAGAGTTTTGACTGATAATGGAAACCTTCGAATCAATGATCTGTACCCTAGAATCCAATTGAAAAGGGGGCTTTTTCGGATCTCGTTTTTTACCGCTGTCGAATAGCTGGGTAAATCTGATAAAATTGGAAATACTGTCACCTTTATAGGTAATCACCTTTACATCTGCATTAACGAGGGTAAGGGAATTAAAGCTTAAAGAATTGCTGTTCCCGGAAATGGCATTGTAAGCAAGTGACATCCAGTCTGAATTGGCACGGAACTCCTTTGCTTTGATGAAATCAAGGCCTTTATAATCCTTGATTTTTAATCCTTTTATGGTTACATCCCCGAAATAATCAACTTCTACACTTTCAGTAGACATTCCGGATTTAAAATCTTTATTAACAATCTGAAGTGCCTGATCTGCGGCCCATCGCTTGGTTGCCGGAAGGTTAATGGCAGTAAGCACCCCGCCGACAAGAATAACTCCCAGCCAGAAAAGAATGAGGAGAAGCCTTGCCCACCAGGAATAGCTGGTAACATCTTTTACAGCCTGCTTCCCAAATTCTTCAGCCGTCTCCACGGGATGATGAATAGCATCTGATGCCAGCTCAGACGCTTCCTTAACTGTCTCCTTTACAGCACCTTCTACATTCTCAACAGTCTTCTGTACCTGATCACCAAGGTTCTCAGCTACTGATTTTTTATTCTCATTCTCGTTATTATTCTCTAACTTTGCCATTATTATGAGCGACTCTATAATTTTAGGTATTGAATCGTCCTGCGACGACACCTCAGCAGCTATCATCAAGGGAAACTGTATTCTGTCCAACATTGCTGCGAATCAGGCCATCCACAAAGAATATGGTGGTGTGGTTCCTGAACTGGCATCGCGCGCCCATCAACAAAATATAATCCCCGTTGTTGAAAAATCTCTTACTAAAGCAAATATACAACAAAATGCTATTTCAGCTATAGGATTTACACGTGGCCCCGGACTTTTAGGATCTCTTCTTGTAGGAACGTCATTTGCCAAGTCCCTGGCAATGAGTTTAAATGTTCCTTTAATTGAAGTGAACCATCTCCAGGCCCATATTTTAGCCCATTTCATTGACGATGCAAATCCTATGCCGCCTCAATTCCCCTTCCTGTGTCTTACGGTAAGCGGAGGGCATACCATGATTGTACTGGTGAAGGATTATTTTGATATGGAAATTATCGGAAAAACAATTGATGATGCTGCAGGAGAAGCTTTTGACAAGATTGGAAAAATATTTGATCTCGACTACCCTGCCGGACCTATAATAGACCGGTTAGCGAAAGAGGGAAATCCTGATGCCTTTACTTTCAACAAACCTAAAATGGAGCATTACGATTATTCTTTCAGCGGGATCAAAACTTCTGTTCTTTATTTTATCCAGAAAGAGGTTAAAAAGAATCCTGATTTTATTAAGGAGAACTTAAATGACCTTTGTGCTTCGGTTCAAAGAACAATCATTGAAATTCTAATGACAAAACTTGAAAAAGCCGCGAAAGAATTAAATATAAAAGAAGTGGCCATTGCCGGAGGAGTTTCTGCCAATTCTGCATTGAGAAAAGCAATGGAGGATAATCATAAAAAATTAGGCTGGAATATTTACATTCCAAAATTTGAATATACTACAGATAATGCCGCGATGATTGCAATGGTTGCCCAGCTGAAATATGAAAGAGGAGAATTTACCGATCTAAGGACTTCCGCAACTGCAAAATATGACTTATGAAAATACTCTTAGAAGAAAAAGTACTGGGAACCCATTCTAAAAAGAACTCAAAATATTACTGGGTACTGGAAACCATCACAGGAAAAAATGATGCTTCGGAAAATTCTATAGATTATTTCCCGTCAAGCTCTGAAAAAGGATATATTCAGGATGTGAAGGAAGAGATTTTAGAAAAAATGAATTCGGAACATGTATTCAGTTTTCCTTATACTCCAAAAGAAGGAGATTATTTATCGATCAAAAATAATTTAAGAAAACAGGAATATTTAAACCTGATTTTCATGAATAGCCGTTGGATAGAAGAAATATTTATTTGCACTTACCGCGATTGTGATACGGATATATACACCACAATAAAAACAGGAGTTACCTTTTTAAGCCAGGATATATGAAATTATTTTACGGAGAAATAGCAGGTGATAAGGTCATTATTAACGATGAAGAACAGCAGCATATTGTAAAGGTTCTTCGGATGAAAGATGGCGAAAATATTTATGTAACAGATGGCAAAGGGAATCTTGCTTCCGGAAAATTAATTATTGAAGGAAAGAAAGCAGGTCTGGAAGTCTCCGAAATCAAAAAAAGGCTGCCGGATTTCTCCCCGAAACTTCATATTGCCATTGCTCCGACAAAGAATATAGACAGGATTGAATTTTTTGTAGAAAAAGCGGTGGAAATGGGCATTTCCGAGATCAGCATCATTATCACGGAAAAGACGGAACGTAAAAATATTAATATTGACAAAATCAGGAAACAGGCTGTTGCCGCTTCCAAACAAAGTTTGAGGTTCCATTTCCCGGTTATCAATGATGCGGTAAAGCTTACGGATTTCTTAAAAAATATTGATCCTGAACATACATTTGTAGCTCATTGTCACGAAAACCTGCAAAGAACTGAGCTTAAAGATATTCCATTACTGGAACAGGTTACTTTTCTCATTGGTCCTGAAGGAGATTTTTCTGAAAAGGAAATTTCATTTTTAGCAGACCATAAAATCAAGGCTGTTTCACTTGGAAACCAAAGGCTGAGAACTGAAACGGCAGGCATATTTGTAGCTGCCTGGAATTATTTTAATATGATGAAATAGAGAAGTCAGATGCTAGAAATTAGAAGTTAGCAGCCAATGAGTGAAATTTAGATTATCCTATGCTTCTAATCATTCTACAACGATTTTTCCATTTTTCCGGTACATATGAGTTTCTTCCCCTTCCTCAAAAATACTGGCGCTCATCATTAAAAGTTTTCCATTTTCCCATTGATAGGTTTTGCTGTAAGTATTAACCGGGCCAATGTGGTAATTTGAATTGATTTCTTTTCTCTTTGCATCGATTTCAATATTCTGGATCGTATCCAAAGGTTTGTAATGATCGTATTTTCTCGTTTTCTGATTATAAAGCCAGAAGCTCGATGAGAAAGCATAGTTTCCGGCCCAGTTGATCACTTCCAGATCCTTAAATCCATCGAAATTGGCATCTTTGTCTGCATTGAAAATAATTTCCCAATCGTGCAGAACATATACTGAATCTACAATAATTTTCTGGCGGAGCTTCTTTTTCTCAAATATGCTGATTGATTTAAAGTCAATCGATCCGTTAGCTTTTTCCAGACCATGAAGCGTATATACAAATCCGTTGCCTTTTACAGATCTTGAAAAGGGAACAGTTTCTGTATCTTCTTCCTGTGCTACTTCTACCTGCTGTACCGGGATATTTTCACTTACAACTATTTCTTTCTCCGGCTCTGCTTTTTTGCTGCAGCTGCCTAAAACAATCAGGAGAAAAACAATTGCCCTGTTCATAGGGAAAGATTGTGGTCTTTTAAATATTTTTCAAATATCTGTTCTCCACTTCGTATAGAATTTACGGCCCATCGGATCTTCATTTTCAATAATTTTTCTTCATCAAGCTTATAATCAATATCCGACTTTATCAGTTTCTGTTTTAATTCATACATACAGATTGAAGCTGCTACCGACACATTGAAACTCCTTGTAAAACCATACATCGGAATCGCCAATGTTTCATCTGCAAAATCCAGAATTTCCTGGGAAACGCCTTCCATTTCAGTTCCGAAAACTAAAGCAATCGGTTCCGTAATTTCATATTCAGGTAACATTTTCGCATTATTTTCCAGTGAAACAACGACTATTTTGTAGCCTCTGTCTTTGATTTTCTGAAAAGACTCCATATTTCTGGGAAGTTTTTCCACTTCAACCCAAGTATCAGCACCTTTTGTAACCCGAAGATTGGGTTCAAAACTATATTCTTCCTGCAAAGCAACCACTTTATGAAAACCGCAGGCTTCCACAGAACGTACAATTGCTGCAGCATTCCTGAACTGATAAATATCTTCCACAACAGGAAGTACAAAATCCGAACTTTCCGGCGAAAAGTGTTCGATTTTTGCTAATCTCTCCTCTGTTAAAAACTGCTTTAAATATTCAAAAGTTTGTGCTAAATCTTCCATTCATTTTCAAATCTTTGCAAATTAACGTAATTTTGAGCTATGAACCTTAACGAGGCTCAATTTCTTACTAAAAAGTGATTCATGAAACGAAAAGTCCTGCTCATCTATACCGGAGGAACCATCGGTATGGAAAAAGATTATGAAACCGGAAGCCTCCGCGCATTTGATTTTGGAAATATTTTCGAAAAAATGCCTGAGATGAAATTAATGGAATGTGAAGTATTTGTGCATCCTTTTGCAAAACCGCTGGATTCTTCGGATATGGGACCTCAGGAATGGAAGGTTATTGCCAATTATATCCTCAAAAATTATGAACTGTATGACGGTTTTCTGATTCTTCACGGAACGGATACGATGTCTTATACGGCTTCTGCTTTAAGTTTCATGTTAAAAGGTCTTAGGAAACCGGTAATCATGACAGGTTCACAGCTGCCAATCGGGGACCTGAGAACGGATGCGAAGGAAAATCTTCTGACAAGCCTTTATTACGCCAGTCTTTATGAAAACGATGAAGCAGTTATCCAGGAAGTTGCGGTTTATTTTGAATATAAATTATTGAGAGGAAACAGGACACTGAAATATTCTGCTGAGTATTTTGACGCCTATGCCAGTCCGAACTATCCGATACTGGGACAATCCGGAGTTCACTTAAATATCATCAAGGAAAATCTTTACCGTTGTGATCCTGAAATAGAGTTTCATGTAGATGAGCATATTTCTGAAGATGTTCTGTTCTGGAGAATTTTTCCGGGAATGCATCTGAGCCACTTTAAAGAAATCCCGAAAATGAAGGTTCTGATTCTCCAGGTTTTTGGTTCCGGAACTATTTTCAGCAGTGAAAAAACCCAGGAAACACTTGAGGAAATCAGGAATAACGGAACTGAAATTGTAGTGGTAAGTCAGTGTATATCAGGCGGTATTTCGTTCGGAAAGTATGAAAACAGCAATATTTTTTCAAGAATCGGGGCCATCAGCGGGAAGGATATGACAGCAGAAAGTGCTATCAGTAAAGCCATGCACCTGATAGACAATCCTAATTACGCCGGAACTTTCGCAGATAACTTCACCAGAAGCCTTTGTGGAGAAATTACCGAGTAATTTTTAAATAATATTTGCAGATTCCAGAAAATAGCCTATTTTTGCAATCTCAAATAGAGAGGTGTCCGAGTGGTTGAAGGAGCTACCCTGGAAAGGTAGTATACGGGTAACTGTATCGAGGGTTCGAATCCCTTCCTCTCTGCAAGAAGATAAAGGTCTTAAACTTAGTTGTTTAAGGCTTTTTTATTTTAAACTTATCCGTCTTTCTGATAAATCAAACAAAATCCCGGGATTTCTGCCGGGATTTGTTTTTAAAAGCTGTTGAAAGCTTTCATCAATATAATTTAGATATGAATGTTTGGTGCAAAATTTAGTTACAAATCGTCAGGAACTGATGGCTCATCTGTACTTTGAATTTGGCTTCCGATTTTAGTTTAGCATAAATAGTGTATTCAAAAGCCTGCACAGCTTTCAGTTTTCTGTCTATGAATTCCGCAATCTGTGCGACAGAAAAAATAAAATCCCTGTACACCGCAATATCAACAGTCTGCCCGTAATGAGGAAGATAGGCTTTCAAAAACGGAACTGCAACCTGATGCTTATTATAATTTACACAATATCCGGCTCCTTCCCTGAAGGTAATAATTTCATGATTATTGATACAGTCTCGGATTGTTTTATTTCCGTTCAGAGGGCTGCTGTTTTTTAACAGATGCCTGTTGATCTTATCCAGGATGTGCTGTGCATATTCCATCATTGTAATGGTTTTCCATTCAAATATATGGTTCATGCCTTTGGTAGTTTTGGACTGCTTTTCATTTTCACAGTTTGTGCAGAAAGAGATCCCGATCTTTTCGTGATAAGGGAAAAAGCAATCTTTAATCTCCATAGAGGCATCAGCCAGGAGCCTGTCATCTGCAAAGCTGTAGTACAGATAAGGACTGTAAAGATCTGCAAGGGCCTTTAAATAATCAATTTCGCTTGTGTTGTGGTATTCTTCAAACCATTTTTCAAGGGTATCGTAATAATGGCTTTCAAATTCTTTAAATGTTAAGTAAAACGGCAATTCCATAGCTCTGTAATTTTGATATGACAAAGCTATTGCTGTAATGCGACAAAACTTGACGTGTTATATTTTTTGTTTGAGAAGATTTGAGAAGCAAGAATCAAGAATCAAGATTTCAGACTGTTTTCCCGATGATTTACTTTTAAAAACTTACACCAGCAACTCATCAACTATAATTTCCAAACCTTCAAACCTCTATCCGCCCCTATCTGTCATAATTCATCATGATGAATTCAAAGTAATGGATCATTTTCAGGTAATTTTCTATACTGATATACTCGTTGGTACTGTGGATGCTCTGCTGTTCTGAGCTGTTGATCCTGATGGGCATGAATCTGTAGATATTTTTACTTACGATCTGATATTTATAGGCATCAGTACCGGCCATAGTAAGATATGGAGTCACGATAGCACCGGGATAGATTTCTCTGACTCCGGCTTCTATTAATTTAAATCCTTTTGTATTGGAAGGAGAAACGGCAGAGGCTTCTCTTGTATTGTCGATCTCTTCTACCTCAACATCGAAACCTTCTGTGGCTCTGGCAATATGTTCACGAACATCTTTCACGGTATTTCCGGGAAGAAGCCTGAAATTAACTACAAATTCCACTTCGGGAGAAAGTACGTTTGTTCCATCGCTTCCTTTCATCATGGTTAAAGCGGTTGTTGTACGCACCAGGGCATTGGTGGTGTTATTTTTGGTAAGCTGGGATATAAGAAGGGGTTTGAGCAGCCATTGGTTTGAAAGAGCCAGCCTGGTTGTAAACGGCATAGATCCGCCAATATTATCAAAAAAACCTTTAATGAGCGGAGTAATGGCAGGCTTCATCTGGTTGTCTTCAAGCCTTTGCATGATCACTGCAGCTTTTCCTATCGCACTTTCCATAGGAGGCATGGAAGAATGCCCGCCAAGTCCTTTTACTTTTATTTTTGCAGATAAAAAACCTTTTTCAGCACAACCTACAACCGCTACGTCGGAGTCTACTCCTGCTATATTTCCTTTCTGCATAATGAGACCTCCTTCGTCATAAACCGTATCAAACTGTAGCCCTTTTTTCTTAAAATAATCTGCAATCTGCATAGCTCCCTTTTGTCCGCCCACTTCTTCATCGAAACCGAAAGCCAGATAGATGTCACGTTGAGGAGTTTTTTTGCTTTTAATCAGCGTATTCATGGATTCTATCAGGGAAAAAAGCATTCCTTTCATATCAATGGCTCCTCTTCCATAAATCCTGCCGTTGGCCACGGCTCCTGAAAAGGGTTCAAAATCCCAGTCTTCTGCTACTTTTGAAACGGGAGGCAAGGGTTTGTCACCGGGTCTGAAGATATTCTGTTCTTTGTTCTTCACATCGGCATCTCCGGGAGGCACAACGTCTATATGGGAAATGAAAAGTATGGGTTTTAATGAAGGATTGCTGCCTTTAAGCCGAAAAACCAGGGCATGGGTATTGACTTCATTATTTTCGGTATTCTGATACACAAGCGGATAAGATGTTTTCAGGTATGCTTTAAACTGATCAAACGGAGCATAATTGAATTCCCCAAGGCTTCCCGTAGATACTGTAGGAATCTTGATCCCACCTGACAGACGCAATACGGCAGAATCATTTTTTACAGGCTTCCAACCGTCTGATGTTGCTGATGTATTTTTTTTAAAGGGGTAAGTGTACATTTTGATGAATAATACGGCAATCAAAATAACAACGATTCCGAGAATGATTAAAAGGAATTTTTTCATGGTAATAAGATTTTGTGTTGTGTGATTGTATAACAAATATACCAAACAAAATGGCTATAATGGCTTTAAATATTAAGTATTTGCCTATATCCGGTGAAAAGATAAAGATTTACTGTAATTTTTTATCCGTAACAAAAACCAACCATATTGTTAGTAGAGGCTGAGTTGGCTTTCCCAATCCTCTACCCGTCTAAAGACACTATATAAACCGTCTCCAGAGCCTTATTCAAGTATCCATCGGCTTTTTTTAAACGGCCAAAGCCAGTTAGTGAAGCCTGTATACCCCCTTGGGTAAGGGGGTGTTTTGCCTTCGGAAGGGCCTGCAGCTGCTTTAGAAAGTGTCTCCAGTTTCTTTGGGAATGCCTACAGGCCGTTGCAAGGGCTTTTTCTGATAAAAAATGTGTTTTCTAGTGATAAACTTTAGTGGTTTATATCCGGAAAAAGTGTCTATACCAGCGGATATTTTACCGGATATTTTTTTATCTTTAATTTATAGAATATATTATCTTTGAACTTTCACAAATTGATTAAGAATGGACCACAAAATACATCAGGGAAGAAACATAAAACGCTTCAGAGAAATGCTGGGAATAAAGCAGGAAGCTCTGGCTCTTGATTTAGGCGAAGACTGGAACCAAAAGAAGATTTCTTTACTTGAACAGAAAGAAACCATTGAAGACCAAATGCTTCAAAAAATATCCGAAGTACTGAAAATTCCCGTAGAAGCTTTTCAAAATTTTGATGAGGAGCAGGCTGTGAATCTAATTTCTTGCACGTTTTCAGATAATGCAATGTTCAATAATAGAGTTGAAGTTCAAAATATTAATCCTATTGATAAAATTGTTCAGCTTCACGAAGAAAAAATTGCCCTATATGAACGCATGCTGAAAGAAAAGGATGAAATGATGGGGAGGCTGGAGAAACTGCTTGATAAGTAGAAAAACTTTATAAAAATATAGCGCTGATTTTCAACGCTATATTTTATTACCAACATGTTTGGAACATGACATGAAGTTCTTTACCGTTGTACTTGTAATTTTACAAGCATTCCATTGTAGGAAAATATTCTGAAAATGTAACACTCCATTTATTATCAAATCCTCCATTAATAATAATATAATCAATTCCTTTTTTTAGCTTAAAATTCATATCTTCTTTTTTCTTAGATGTAATATTAATCTTTCTATCTCTTTTAAGAACTCTAATTTGTGTATATCCACAGGCATAGTTTTCAAAATTATAACTTTTACCATTTATAGTAATAACATCGTCAATAAAAGCAGCATTATTAAAAGATAATAAAACTTCGTCATCTTTTTTAAGAAATTCTTTTGGAATATTTTCCAAATAAGATTTATATGCTGTACTATCTGTTTCTGTTGCTTTCGTTTTATCCTGATAATAAAATTCAATATTATGTTGTGCGGAGCAGCTATTGTTGGTTAGTAAAACGATTATTAAAAAAAATGCTATTTTCATTATTTTTTATTTTGAGGTAGTCTAAATGAGTTAGCTTTAACAGTTTCTTCCATTTTCTGTATCTGATTTTTATTAAATTCCGTACCTAACCCTTTCATTGAAGAAGTCGGGTTTTCATATGAATTCATCCTATTGTTAATATTGGCAGGAGTATTTTCCACCCCTGAGTTTGGCTCCCAGATGTGTTCTGCACCAAAGGTATGAGCAATTTCGTGCGTAATTGTATCCGTATCTCCATTTTTTGCATTCACCGTTGCAGTAGTAGGATTGCCAAGTGGTGCATCTCCAAGAACTGTTCCCGTCCTAGTAGTACCATTATCATTTACTATTGTTACAGATTGTCCTGGAAACGTCATATCAATGTTATAAGTCGCATTACTATCTTGAATAATTGTTAGATCAAACCCTTTTGATTTAAAATTATTTTCCACTGTTGAAAGTTTTTGTTGTACATCTAGGTTTGAAAAAGCCCCCTGAATAACATTTGTTTTTAGTTCATATTTTGCTGGAGTATATTCTACACTCAATTTAAATGGATTATTAGATACTTGCAAATTTACCTCTGCATCCTTTATCAATTTAGCTTCAAGTCCCTCCAATTCTCTTGCGTCAATCACCCTATTTTCAGAAAAATTGTAATGCGATTGGTAAGCATATTTTTCACTTAAAGGATCTATATTAAAAAATCTTCCTACATCCGGCATGTAATTTCTCCATTTAAAACTATAAAAACCTGTTTCTTGTAATTCCTGTTCCTGATATTTATAATTCTGATACCTTCCAGCTCCAAAATAAGCATTCCCTGTCTTTAAATGATTCATCCCAAATGGATAATAATCGTTGCTATCTGTTATTTCAATACTTCCTGTACTCCTGTTCATTCCGTAGCTCACCCTCGCATTTCCTAAATGGTCTTTATACTGGTAAATATACATTTTTCTCTGATAATCATAAAATCCTTCTGCTGTCGGAAAGAACTGCAGCTCAGGATTATGAGGGTTTTGAACAATGGGATCTACAGGGATGGGATCAAAATCGATCGGAGCAAGGCTAAATGCCTGCATTTCTAAGGCGCGCTTTGTGTCCATAGGAGCCACGGAGAACATTTCAGAGGCTCCACCATCCGAAGATGTTTTATTCAGGTACTGGAAACCGTCCAGATAATCTGTGATTTCTTTTGTCCAGGCTGTACCTGCAATTCCTACGGAAGTTTTTAGATTTTCTTTTCTCAGTTTTACGCCATCTGCACGGTAATTTGTCTTTATCTGGCTGGTTATCGGGTCTAAACCAATATTCAAAACATCAGGAAGGCTTAAGAAATTGTAGCTGATTCCTGTAATCTGTTTATCCATCATGCTTGTCATGTTTCAATATAATCTAAAAAATAGATAAGTGAACCTTCGGGTTCACTTATCTATGTACTTTTAAATGCTTTTTGATGTTCTGGATTAGCTGTGTCACTAAATTTGACACGTCACCCAAATGTTTGCAGTTCCTAAATGAACTTCCATTAATGCTTAATGTATTTGTAATCCTGTAATACTAAAACACTATATCCTTTATAACCATAAGTATCAGAAAAATTAATTTTTATAATTAGAAACTTTTGACTTTTCTCCATTATTTCTATTGAATTGAGTCTTTCAAAATGACTTGGATATGAACCTGTTGCTGATACCGCATCAAAAAGCCTGTCATTTTTCTTAATTAAATTAAAAGATCTAAAAACACCAAAATTATTCTCAGTAGAAACGGTTTCTTTATTTTTTTTATTTAAACATATAAATGCCTTATATGAACTAGATTCAGAGTTATATAAATATAGTACGCTTGAATCTGAACTATACTTTAATATCTCTTTCTGCATTTTATCAACATCTGGATTAAAATAATCTACTATTGCTTGATTATTCATTTCTCCATTAATCATTATTGATTTAATATCACTGATTAAAATTGGTGTAAAAAGTTTTAAATCTTGAGCTTTAACAAAATTTACACATATTAATACTAAGAAAAATAGGATTTTATTTTTTTTCATTATATTTTTTTTCATTTAGAGTTCTAACAACTTTAATTAATTGTTTTTCAAATGTATCCATAGGGGAATTTGGTCTTATATATCCTTTGAAGGTAGATTCTCCAAATTTCTTGTGATCCTTATCAGCATCTCCTGTTCTATCTTCGATATGTGCTTTAAATTCATGATAAACAGTTTTTGCTAAATCCGATAAATTATATTCAGATGTTACTGTTTTTCCTGAAGATGTTACCTCTGACTTTGAATAGCTGTCTGAAGCTTCATTTGGAAAAAACGATTCATTAATTGCCATCAAATGGACCTGCTTATTTTCAGATCCCGATATATCTGTTCCTTCAAATGTTTCCATTGCTGAATAAGTTTTTCCAATACCATCTATTTTGCCATCTTTCACAAATTTTTCATCACCCTTTAAACTATATGTTTCGGCCCCAGTCCTTGAGTCTTTAGAAGAAAAAGTACTTGATTTTATATAAACATCATCTGTTTTGCTAGTCCCATATTTATCCCATATTCTTTTACCGTCCTTTGTTTGATACATTAAATCTTTTGAAGCCTTGAAAGAACCATTCTCAGTCAAGAAAATAATATCTTTTCCTTGTCTTCCATCAGGATCAATAAATCTCATTGGATTATTAAGCGCATAATTATAAGGACTAAATCTTCTTGATGTTTCCGCCAAAGGATCCACAACTCCCCATCGTCCAACATCCGCCATATACATCCTTGCTCCGTAATCATACATTCCGGTTTCCTGAAGTTCTTTACCGTTGTACTTGTAATTTTTATAACTCCCTTGACCAAAGAAAGCATTCCCTGTTTTCAAATGATTCATCCCAAATGGATAATAGTCATTGCTATCTGTTATTTCAATACTTCCTGTACTCCTGTTCATTCCGTAGCTTACCCTTGCATTTCCTAAATGGTCTTTATACTGGTAAATATACTGATCTTCTTACCAACACGTTTGAAACACTTTGTATGATTCTCAATATTTTAAGTAGCTTATTTTCAATTTTTTTCTATTTCGACTATCAAAATATCATTTCAAATTTTCAAACTTTATTCAATTTTTTAGAATATAGCGTTGAAAATCAACGCTATATTTTATTACCAACATATTTGGAACATGACCGCAAAATAAGACGGTTCAGCAGGATTTAAATGATTCATTCCAAAAGGGTAATAATCATTCGTATCAACCGTTTCAAAACTGTTTTTCATAATGTTAAAACCATAGCTTAGTCTCACCAAATAGCTACCCAATAAACAATATTTTTATTAGTCTTATCAACAGCAATTCCATAAGTAATACCATTTTTCCATTTATTTGGCATTGAAGCATTTTGATTAAGGATTTGCTTTTTAAATATTCTCTTTTTGTTATCAAAATGAATTATGTAAAATTCATAATTAGAGTTAGAAAAAATATTTTTATCGTAATCGACAAAATTTGGCAATGGTTTTTCACCTTTTTCTAATGAAGAGTCTATATACGGAAATTCACTAAAATATCCATCTTTTTTTTCATTCTTATTGATTATCAAAAGTTTATTATCATTTCCTCTATATGCTTTAATAGTATTTAGCTTTTTAATGATTGTATCAATTTCATCATCACTTGTCTTTAATTTTGCTAAATAAAGATTAATGCTGTTGTTTTTTAAATCTTCATTATATATGATTAATGCATCTCTACCAACTTTTTTGGGAAAATGTTTCGTTGATTCACTGGGGAAATTGCTTATGTGACTATCCAATATTGCAGTATTCTTTGAATCATAGTCATTTTCTTTACAAGAAAACATACATATTAATAAAATAAAAAATTTTAGTGGTTTTATCATTTTTTTATTATTGGTTTAATAACTTTAATTAAATCATTTAGAAAACTTGCTCCTTGTTTTGCATTTTCACTTTTTCTTAAACTTTCAAAAGAAGCAGTCTTGTCATTAGATTGTCCTGGTGGCTTAGTCAATGTATATGATATAGTTCGGGTAGAGCTCCATTGTGAAGAATATGTAATATCTTTGATCGCTTCTTTTTTATTTAATTCATTAGGTTTTACATAGGTAATATCACTTTTACCCACTTGCTCCATATAATGATTTTTTAGAGCAATCCTTTCTTCTCCCATTGGTCCTTTTGATTCTATTTCGCGTTCAACAATTTTAACTTGTTCAGCTTTCTCATAGCCCTTATTTTCCATAAAGGCTTCAGATTGATCTGCTGTCATTCTTACCAGTTTATTATCTAAAGCATTTCCTTTTACTCCTTCAACACTAACATTCTTTCCAAACATATTGTCATCACCTAATCTTTCATATTGTTTGGTATCGCCAATAAGGTTTTTAAGACTATTATCAGCTTTTGATAAATCAGAAACACCTTTAACATATAATAATTGACCTGTATTATTATTAACGAACCAGTCTTTACTTTCTCTACCATCAGGATCAATATATCTAATAGGATTATTATAAGCGTAAGTATAAGGCGACCAACGACGAGAAGTTTCAGCAAGTTCGTCTACAACGCCCCATCTACCAATATCTGGCATATATTGACGCGCACCGAACTCGTAAGCCCCAGTTTCAAGCAATTCTTTTCCCGAATATTTAAAATTCTGATACCTTCCAGCTCCAAAATAAGCATTCCCTGTCTTTAAATGATTCATCCCAAAAGGATAATAATCATTGCTATCTGTTATTTCAATACTTCCTGTACTCCTGTTCATTCCGTAGCTTACCCTCGCATTCCCTAAATGGTCTTTATACTGGTAAATATACATTTTTCTCTGATAATCATAAAATCCTTCTGCTGTCGGAAAGAACTGCAGCTCAGGATTATGAGGGTTTTGAACAATGGGATCTACTGGGATGGGATCAAAATCAATCGGAGCAAGGCTAAATGCCTGCATTTCTAAGGCACGCTTTGTGTCCATAGGAGCCACGGAGAACATTTCAGAGGCTCCACCATCCGAGGATGTTTTATTCAGATACTGGAAACCGTCCAGATAATCCGTGATTTCTTTTGTCCAGGCTGTACCTGCAATTCCTACGGAAGTTTTTAGATTCTCTTTTCTCAGTTTTACGCCGTCTGCACGGTAATTTGTCTTTATCTGGCTGGTTATCGGGTCTAGACCAATATTCAAAACATCAGGAAGGTTTAAGAAATTGTAGCTGATTCCTGTAATCTGTTTATCCATCATGCTTTTCATATTCCCGTTCAGATCGTAATCAATAGGCAGGCCGGCAGTTCCTTCATATCCGGTATTGTTATTGCTGTTATCCTTGATCCTTACGGCCTGGTTGCCTACATAAGTATATGCCAGCTTGTCTATTACAGTAGCGGTTGTATTATCATTTTCCATAACTGATGTCCTGTAAAGGCTGGTAATATTTCCATTTAAATCATAGTCTATTGATTCTGTATTTTCTTTGCTTCCTGTGTTATTGGGGTTTTGATAATAGCCTGCTGTTAACCTGTTTAATCCATCATAGGCATACCCATATCTTTTGGGGTCTATAGGTGGATTGGCTCCCAGGGATTCAATGGCTCTCCAGTCTACTTCTGCGATATTTCCGTTATATTTTGGCTGTACGTCTTTTCCTGCGAATAAAACGGGGTCAGGATTGGTGAGACCATTCTTCTGGTTGTATTTGATTTTATAGGAAAATAATTTGCCTCCTAAATCGGGAACTGTCATCTGGTCTTTGTTAATATCTGTCATCCAGCCTCGGATATTGTAAGCATAATCTATGCTTTGCAATGGGGCGCCTCCATTTGTTGATCCTACTTTTTTATTGGATAACTGGGATAGTTCGTTATAAGAGTTTTCGGCCAGTAATTGTTCTGTCCAGTTATCAACCTGGTGATAATGTTTCAATAATCTATTCTGATTATCATATACAAATCTTTCTTTGACTGATACGCTGTTTTCATTAGGTCTTCTTAAATGGGTAGTATAGGTTTCTTGTGGTACTCCTGCAAAATCCAGCTTGGATTCTGTTTTGGTATAGCCTCCCAAATGGTTAATGGAATAACTCCCTACCGCTCTTCCTTTGGTATCATAATAAGTATAGTTTCTTGTCCAGCTATCGTCTTCGATGTTCTTTACAAGACTCATTACGGGAAGTCCCTTGGTGCTCCTGCCATCTGTGGACGGAGCATCGGACAAGGTGGGTTCTCCCTGGATGGTTGACGGGAAGGAAGGATTGAAACTGTATGGAGGATAGGTATCGTAATAATTAACAGACAGCAGAACATTAACAATAACTGTCGGAGACATATTATAGTAGACATTCATGCCACTGACTGTGAAATGAGAAGTACTTCTTTTTATATTATTTGGCGGATAAGCGCTGACATACCCCTGAAGACCATTTCTGGATGCTGAATTATAGATAATCCCAGTGTAAGCAACCC